>NZ_JBEXQJ010000002.1:0-574289 GCF_040612515.1 Streptomyces sp. NPDC006372
CGGAAGGGGACGTGTCGGGGGGTGTCCGCCCGCAGCGGTTGGCGCGTCAACGGACGGTTAGTCGGTGTCCGAGTCCATCGCGCCGTTCCGAGGACGGACACCCCCCGGCGCGGCCCCGACCCACCGCACCCCGGAAGGCGCTACGCGCACCCCCACCGAAGCAGCACAGGCCGCCGCAGGCATCCCACCCGACACCGGAGAGGCTGACACCCCACCGTGCACGACGAACTCATCGCACAGGCCCAGGCGTGGCTCACCGAGGACCCCGACCCGGAAACCCGCACCGAGCTCGCCCGCCTCATCGACGCCCAGGGCCACACCGAACTCGCCGCCCGCTTCTCCGGCACCCTCCAGTTCGGCACCGCCGGCCTCCGCGGCGAACTCGGCGCCGGCCCCATGCGCATGAACCGCTCGGTCGTCATCCGCGCCGCCGCCGGCCTAGCCGCGTACCTCAAGAAGCAGGGTCACCAGAACGGCCTGGTCGTCATCGGCTACGACGCCCGCCACAAGTCACACGACTTCGCCCGAGACACCGCCGCCGTCATGACCGGCGCCGGCCTGCGCGCAGCGGTTCTCCCCCGCCCCCTCCCCACCCCCGTCCTCGCCTTCGCGATCAGGCACCTCGGCGCGGTCGCCGGTGTGGAGGTCACCGCCAGCCACAACCCGCCCCGCGACAACGGCTACAAGGTGTACCTCGGCGACGGCTCCCAGATCGTCCCGCCCGCCGACGCCGACATCGCCGCGGAGATCGCAGCGGTCCCGTCCCTCACCACCGTCCCCCGCCCCACCGACGGCTGGGACACCCTCGACGACAGCGTCCTCGACGCCTACCTCGCCCGCACCGACGCCGTACTGTCCAAGGGTTCCCCCCGCACCGCCCGCACGGTGTACACAGCGATGCACGGTGTCGGCAAGGACGTCCTCCTCGCCGCCTTCGCCCGCGCCGGCTTCCCGGAACCGACCCTCGTCGCGGAGCAGGCCGACCCCGACCCGGACTTCCCGACCGTCGCGTTCCCCAACCCGGAGGAACCCGGCGCGATGGACCTGGCCTTCGCGACGGCCCGCCGCAGCGAAACCGCCCCGGACCTGATCATCGCCAACGACCCGGACGCCGACCGCTGCGCCGTCGCCGTACGAGACGGCGACGACGGCACCGACAGCACCAACTGGCGCATGCTCCGCGGCGACGAGGTAGGCGCACTCCTCGCCGCCCACCTGGTCCGCCGCGGAGCAACCGGCACCTTCGCCGAGTCGATCGTCTCGTCCTCCCTCCTCGGCCGTATCGCCGAGAAGGCGGGCCTCCCGCACGTCGAGACCCTCACCGGCTTCAAGTGGATCGCCCGCGCCGAGGGCCTGCGCTACGGCTACGAGGAGGCGCTCGGCTACTGCGTCGACCCCGACGGCGTACGCGACAAGGACGGCATCACGGCCGCGCTCCTGATCACGGAGCTGGCCTCCGTCCTCAAGGAGGAGGGCCGCACGCTGCCGGACCTCCTCGACGACCTGGCCGTGGACCACGGCCTGCACGCGACGGACCAGCTGTCGGTCCGCGTCGAGGACCTGTCCCTCATCGCCGCCGCGATGCGCCGCCTGCGCGAACAGCCCCCGACCGAGCTCGCCGGCCTGCCGATCACCCGCACCGACGACCTCACCCGGGGCACGGACAGCCTTCCGCCCACCGACGGCCTGCGCTACACGCTCGACGGCGCCCGGGTGATCGTCCGCCCGAGCGGCACGGAGCCGAAGCTGAAGTGCTACCTGGAGGTCGTGATCCCGGTCGCGACCCCCGCCGACCTCCCGGCGGCCCGCGCGAAGGCGACGGACCTCCTGGACTCGATCAAACGGGACCTGTCGGCGGCAGCCGGAATCTGAGCCCGACCGGGGTGCCCGACGCGGACGCACGGGCACCCCGCACCCACCGAACCTCCGTGGCCTCACACACCCTTACGGGCAGCCTCCCGCCGCTGCCGCTTCCCCAACGGCGCCTGCGAGAGGTCCTCGGCCTGCGACCGGAGGTTCTTGTAGCCGTACCCGCGCTCGCCGAGCCACGCCCGCGCCGCCTGCTCGGCCCGTTCGGTCGCCTCGAGGATGTCCTCCTCGGCGTCCCCGGAGTCCAGGAAGCGGACTCCGGCCCCCATCACCCCACAAGCAGCAGAACCACAACAAGCACCGCCCCGGCCACCACAGGCGCCAAGACCTCGTACGCCCACCGCACGGTCACTTCGCCCTGCGCCGTCTCCGCCTCGCGCCGCGCCTCGTGCAGCCCGCGCAGCTCGTCCACGATCCGGTCGGTCTCCGCCCGCGCGGGCCCGTCGGACACCTGGTCATGGCCGGCTCCGGCCCCCAGCCCCGCCCTCATCCCGAGCGCACTGCCCCGCCCCTCGTCCCGCCCCATGGCCCGCCGCGCCTGCGCCGACGCCCGCATCTCACGCCGCGCGGCCTTCTTACGGGCGCGCAGCGAGACGGGGACGGCCCACAGCTGGTACTTGGCGCCGGACTCGGTGACGGCCTCGTTCGAGTAGGCGGACTTCAGCGAGGCGATCTGCCCCCAGGGCAGCACCACGACGCGGAAGGGGTTGCGCACGCGCAGCCGGTCATCGCCCGCGTACACGGCGGGCCGCAGGGTGAAGGCGACGACCAGCGGCACGATGAGCAGCATCAGCGCGAGCGCCAGCCAGGGCGTGCGGCCCTCCCCCGAGATCACCGCGTCGATGCCGAGCCACGCGGTGAGGGCGAGCAGCAGCACACCACCGGCGATGGCCGGGGCCGACCGGTACACCCGGTCCTCGGACTCGGGCTGCGGCGCTGGTGACTGGGGCTCGGGGCTCGTCATGCCTCGATTCTGCCGGACCCGCCCCGGCCCTGGCCTCCACCCCCTGTTTCCACGGGCGAAGCCCAGGGGCTGTACAGCCGCTACGCGCGTAGATATGCTCGTCTGGTGACCATGCCCAGTACTGCACTCACCGCAGCTCACCCCCTCAAGGACGTCACCTCGTCCGACAGCGCGCTGCGCCGCTTCCTCCACGGGCTTCCCGGCGTCGACGCGGTCGGACTGGAGGGCCGTGCGGCTTCCCTCGGCACCCGTTCGATCAAGACGACCGCGAAGGCGTACGCCATCGACCTCGCCATCTCGATGGTCGACCTGACGACGCTGGAAGGCGCGGACACCCCGGGCAAGGTCCGGGCGCTCGGCGCGAAGGCGGTCCACCCCGACCCGACCGACCGTACGACGCCCGCCACGGCCGCGGTCTGCGTCTACCCCGACATGGTGGCCACGGCCAAGGAGGCCGTCGCCGGTTCCACGGTGAAGGTCGCCTCGGTGGCCACCGCCTTCCCGGCGGGCCGCGCCCCGCTGACCGTCAAGCTGGCCGACGTCCGCGAGGCCGTCGCCGCGGGTGCCGACGAGATCGACATGGTCATCGACCGCGGCGCGTTCCTCGCGGGCCGGTACCTGGCGGTGCACGACGAGATCACGGCCGTGAAGGAGGCCTGCGGCACGTCCGCGCGCCTGAAGGTCATCTTCGAGACGGGCGAGCTGTCGACGTACGACAACATCCGCCGCGCGAGCTGGCTCGGCATGCTGGCGGGTGCGGACTTCATCAAGACGTCCACCGGAAAGGTCGCCGTCAACGCGACCCCGGCGAACACGCTCCTCATGCTGGAGGCGGTGCGTGACTTCCGCGCACAGACCGGCATCCAGGTCGGTGTGAAGCCGGCCGGCGGCATCCGCACCTCCAAGGACGCCGTCAAGTTCCTCGTCCTGGTCAACGAGACCGCCGGCGAGGACTGGCTGGACAACCACTGGTTCCGCTTCGGCGCCTCCTCGCTGCTGAACGATCTGCTGATGCAGCGCCAGAAGCTGGCCACCGGCCGCTACTCCGGTCCCGACTACGTGACGGTGGACTGATCACCATGGCACCCGCATTCGAATACGCCCCGGCCCCCGAGTCCCGCGCGATCGTCGACATCGCCCCGTCGTACGGCCTGTTCGTCGACGGCGAGTTCACCGAGGCGGCCGACGGCAAGGTCTTCAAGACGGTCAGCCCCTCCTCCGAAGAGGTCCTCGCCGAGATCGCCCAGGCGGGCGAGGCGGACGTGGACCGCGCCGTTCAGGCCGCCCGCAAGGCCTTCGAGAAGTGGTCGGCGCTGCCCGGCTCGGAGCGCGCCAAGTACCTCTTCCGCATCGCTCGCATCATCCAGGAGCGCTCCCGCGAGCTGGCCGTCCTCGAAACCCTCGACAACGGCAAGCCGATCAAGGAGACGAGGGACGCCGACCTGCCCCTCGTGGCCGCGCACTTCTTCTACTACGCGGGTTGGGCGGACAAGCTCGACCACGCGGGCTTCGGCGCGAACCCCAGGCCGCTGGGTGTCGCGGGCCAGGTCATCCCCTGGAACTTCCCCCTCCTCATGCTGGCGTGGAAGATCGCCCCGGCGCTCGCCACCGGCAACACGGTCGTCCTCAAGCCGGCCGAGACGACCCCCCTCTCGGCGCTGTTCTTCGCGGACATCTGCCGCCAGGCGGGCCTGCCGAAGGGCGTCGTCAACATCATCCCCGGCTACGGCGACGCCGGAGCCGCGCTGGTCGCGCACCCGGACGTGAACAAGGTGGCCTTCACCGGATCCACGGCCGTCGGCAAGGAGATCGCGAAGACCGTCGCGGGCACCCGCAAGAAGCTCACCCTCGAACTGGGCGGCAAGGGCGCCAACATCGTCTTCGACGACGCCCCCATCGACCAGGCGGTGGAGGGGATCGTCAACGGGATCTTCTTCAACCAGGGCCAGGTCTGCTGCGCGGGCTCCCGTCTCCTCGTCCAGGAGTCGATCCAGGAGGAGCTGCTGGAGTCCCTGAAGCGCAGGCTCTCCACGCTCCGTCTGGGCGATCCCCTGGACAAGAACACGGACATCGGCGCGATCAACTCCGAGGAGCAACTGACCCGCATCACCTCGCTGGTCGAGCAGGGTGAGGCGGAGGGCGCCGAGCGCTGGTCCCCGGCCTGCGAACTGCCCGCCGCCGGCTACTGGTTCGCCCCGACGCTCTTCACGAACGTCACCCAGGCGCACCGGATCGCCCGTGACGAGATCTTCGGCCCGGTGCTGTCGGTGCTGACCTTCCGCACCCCGGACGAGGCCGTCGCCAAGGCCAACAACACGCCGTACGGCCTGTCGGCGGGCATCTGGACGGAGAAGGGCTCCCGCATCCTCGCGGTGGCGAACAAGCTCCGGGCCGGTGTCGTCTGGTCCAACACGTTCAACAAGTTCGACCCGACCTCGCCGTTCGGCGGCTACAAGGAGTCGGGCTTCGGCCGCGAGGGCGGCCGCCACGGCCTGGAGGCGTACCTCGATGTCTGACCGTTTGAGCGTCTTCAAGACCTACAAGCTGTACGTCGGCGGGAAGTTCCCGCGTTCCGAGAGCGGCCGGGTGTACGAGGTGACGGACTCGAAGGGCAACTGGCTGGCCAACGCACCGCAGTCGTCCCGCAAGGACGCCCGTGACGCGGTGGTCGCCGCCCGCAAGGCGTTCGGCGCCTGGTCCGGCGCGACGGCGTACAACCGGGGCCAGATCCTCTACCGCGTCGCGGAGATGCTGGAGGGTCGCCGCGACCAGTTCACGCGTGAGGTGGCCGACGCCGAGGGCCTGTCGAAGTCCAAGGCGGCGGCGGTCGTGGACGCGACGATCGACCGCTGGGTCTGGTACGCGGGCTGGACCGACAAGATCGCCCAGGTGGTCGGCGGCGGCAACCCGGTCGCGGGACCGTTCTTCAACCTGTCCTCCCCCGAGCCGACGGGCGTGGTCGCCGTGCTGGCCCCGCAGGAGTCGTCGTTCCTGGGCCTGGTGTCGGTGCTCGCCCCGGTGATCGCGACGGGCAACACGGCGATCGTGGTGGCCAGCGAGAAGTCCCCTCTCCCCGCCCTGTCCCTGGCCGAGGTGCTGGCCACCTCGGACGTCCCGGGCGGCGTGGTCAACGTCCTCTCGGGCCGTACGGCGGAGATCGCGACGCCGCTCGCCGCCCACCAGGACGTCAACGCGATCGACCTGGCGGGCGCCGACGAGATCCTGGCGAAGGAGCTGGAGATCGCGGCGGCCGACAACCTCAAGCGCGTACTGCGTCCACAGCCTGTGGATTACGCGGAGACTCCGGGCACCGACCGCATGACGGCGTTCCTGGAGACGAAAACGGTCTGGCACCCCACGGGGTCACTGGGCGCGTCGGGTTCCTCGTACTAGCCCCGCCCACGCCCTCGATGCGGAAGCCCCGGCCCTCCTCCGTCCAGGAGGGCCGGGGCTTCTCCCGTACGCGGGCGCTCTCCCGTCAGATGCCGAGGCGCTGGGCGATGCCGTCGAGCACGCAGTCGAGACCGAACACGAACTCCCAGGCCCGGTCGTCCTTGCGGGCCGCGTTGAGGGCGTACTGCTCGAAGGCGGGGTAGCGGCCGGTGCTCATCAGGTAGCGCATCTGCGGGGCGAGCGCCTGCCGCGTCTCGTCGCCGCTGGTCCAGCCGTTGCGTTCCTGATAGTCGCGCATGGCGATCTCGGTCTGGGCCGAGCCGTGCACGAAGGAGGTGACGGCCCGGAAGGCGGCCATCACCGAGTCGGCGTCCAGGCCGCATACGGTGAGCGCGGCCAACTGCCGTTCCGCCACGGCCATCCGCGACGGCGTCAGCATGATCACCGGAGTGGGCATGGCCGCCATCCACGGGTGGGCGAGCATCAGCTCCCGGGTCTGCAGGGCGTAGGAGCGCAGCACCTCGCGCCAGTCCGTCGTGCCGTCCGGCACGGCCAGGTCCCGGGAGACCCGGTCGATCATGAGGGCCCAGAGGTCGTCCTTGCCGTCCACGTGCCGGTAGGCGGCCATCGGAGCGACGCCGAGCCTGGTGGCGAGGCGCCGCATGGTGACGGCGGCACCGCCCTCTTCGTCTGCGATCTCGACCGCGGCGGCGGCGATCCGCTCCAGGGTCAGCGAGGTGCGGGGGGCCGGGGCGGGCCGCTCCATGCGTTCCCAGAGGGAGGGCGTCTCGGCCCCGCTGTCCTCGCCCGGCTTCTTCGCGACCGCCACGGCCTCTCCTCTCCTGCCCTCCGATGTCGTGTACAGCGTATCTCCAGTAGACGGCGTACACATCCATGTGTACGTTGTACGCATCGAAGATACGCCGTACACATCCAGGGGGAGACCCATGCCCGCCGCCACCGAACCTCTCCGCGTCGCCGTCCTCGTCGGCTCGACCCGGGAGGGACGTTTCGCACCCGTCGTGACGAAGTGGCTGACCGGCCACCTCGACCAGCGTGACGATCTGCGCGCCGATGTCGTCGACCTCGCCGAGACACCGCTCCCGACGGTGCTCCCGGCCTTCGGCCGGCAACTGCCGCCCGGCACCGAGGAGCAGTTGGCCCTCGTGTCGCCCCGGCTCGCCGCGGCCGACGCCTTCGTCCTGGTCACTCCCGAGTACAACCACAGCTTCCCGGCGTCCCTGAAGAACGCGATCGACTGGCACGGCGAGCAGTGGCACGGCAAGCCGGTCGGCTTCGTCTCGTACGGCGGCCTGTCCGGCGGTCTGCGCGCGGTGGAACAGCTGCGGGTCGTGATGGCCGAGGTGAACGCCACGACCATCCGCAACACCGTCAGCTTCCACAACGCCTGGAGCTGCTTCGACGCGGACGGCACCTGCACGGACCCCGCCGCCGACACCGCGGCGAAGGCCCTGCTCGACCAGCTCGCCTGGTGGGGGCACGCCCTGCGGGACGCCAAGACCGTCCGCGAGTACGTCGCATGACGGACGAGTCCCGCGCCGGTGAGACCCGGGCCGCACCCACGGGCACGGCTCAGCCGCCCGGCCCGGACGCCCCGCCCTCCCGCATCGTCGTTCTCGGCCTGCTGCTCGGCATCGTGCTCGCCACGCTCGACGGAACCGTCGTCGGCACCGCACTGCCCACCATCGTCGGCGACCTGGGTGGCCTCGACCACCTGTCCTGGGTGATCACGGCCTACCTGCTCACCACCGCCGTCACCACGCCCATCTGGGGCAAGCTCGGCGACCTGTACGGCCACAAGCGCACCTACCTCACCTCCATCACCGTCTTCCTCGTCGGCTCCGTGCTGTGCGGACTCGCCCAGGACATGGGGCAGTTGATCGCCTTCCGGGCCCTCCAGGGGATCGGCGCGGGCGGGCTGTTCGTGGGCGCGCTCGCCCTCATCGGCACGCTGCTCACACCCGCGGAGGCCGGGCGCGCCCAATCCCTGATCGGAGTGCTGCTGCCGGCCGCGATGATCGGCGGCCCCCTGGTCGGCGGTTTCCTGACGGACCGGCTGGACTGGCGCTGGGTCTTCTACGTCAACGTCCCGGTCGGCGCCCTGGCACTTGCCCTGATCGGCCTCGGGGTGCGGCCCCGCGCCCCGCGTGCCGAGGCCCGGATCGACCTGGCCGGTGCCGGGCTGCTGACCTGCGCGATCCTCGCCCTGACACTGCTGGGGAGCTGGGCGGGGACGACGTACGCCTGGTCGTCACCGCAGATCATCGGGCTCGCCCTGGTCTGCGCCGGCGCGCTGGCCGCCTTCGTCCGGGTCGAGCGGCGCGTCCCGGAGCCGGTGATCCCGCCCCGGCTGTTCCGCGACCGCAACTTCTCGGTGGCGCAGGTCATCAGCTTCGTCACGGGTGCGGCCATGCTGGCGGCGGCGAGCTATCTGCCGCAGTACCTGCAGTTCGTCCGGGGCATGTCGTCCACCGGGAGCGGCCTGCTGCTGCTCCCGCTGATGCTGGGCATGATGGGCGCCCAGCTGGTCATCGGCCGACGGGTCGGCGACGGCGGCCGCTACCGCGGCTACCCGATCGCGGGCGGCGCGCTGGCCGCGGCGGGGGCGCTGGCCCTGCTGACGCTGAGCACGGCCACGCCGGCGCCGGTGGCTTCCGGCCTGACGCTGGTGCTGGGCGTGGGCATCGGCTGTCTGATGCAGCCGACGATGCTCATCACGATGAACAGTGCGGAACCGCGTGACATGGGGGCGGCCAGCGGCACCCAGACCCTGCTGCGCACCATCGGCGGCTCGCTCGGGGTCGCCGTCCTCGGCTCGGTCTACACCGGCCGGCTCACGGACGGCTTCACGGACCGGCTGGGCACCGACGGCGCACGGCTGACCGGCCGGGAACTCACACCCGAGCTGCTGCGTGACCTGCCGGATCCGGTCCAGCAGGCCTTCCGGACGGGCGTGGTGGACGGTCTGCACGGTGTCGCGCTCGGCGCGGCCGCGCTGTGCGCCGTGGCGTTCGCGGTGTCCTGGCTGATCCGGGAGGTCCCGCTGCGGAGCCGCTGAACTACCTCCCCGAGACCGGCCTGGTGACCTGGCCCAGCGCCAGGGCGTCCCCGACCGACGGCGCCTGGGCCACCGGGCCCGTCACCTCCCTCGACTCCACCGGCTTGAAGTCGGCGACCTCGGTGCCGACGCCGTTGTCCAGCGGGTCGACTCCCGTGCCGGCGAGGGGGTTGGGCTTGAGGCCGGTTGCAGGGGCGGTGACGTGGCCGACGGTGTCGGTGGTGGTCCGCAGGCCGGACTCGGGGCCGGTCTTGCCGAGCGAGGTGCCGACCGTCTTCACGACCGAGTCGGTCCCCGCCGCGGCCGACGCCGTACCGGCCCCCAGCGCCACGCCCGCGGTCGCGAGGACGGCCAGGACCCGCTGGGCGGTCGGCTTCTTGGGAGAGACGTGTCGGGCCATCGTTGCCACCTTCTGATGCAGTGGGTAATCGAGTCGGAGCACAGGGTAGTTGAGATGTGACGCGCGCATCAAAGGCGACCCGCAGGGCGTACGGCGCCCGCCGGATGCCTCACACTGGTGTCCCGTGAGTTCCCCACTGCCCATACCGACGCGAGTCGTGCTGCTCTGCGGCCCCTCCGGCTCCGGCAAGTCCCTCCTCGCGGCCCGCTCCGGCCTCCCGGTGCTGCGGCTCGACGACTTCTACAAGGAGGGCGACGACCCGACGCTGCCCGTGGTGGCGGGGAGTTCCGACATCGACTGGGACCATCCGCACTCGTGGGACGCGGACACCGCCGTCGCCGCGATCACCCGCCTGTGCCGCACGGGCCGCACGGACGTCCCCGTCTACGACATCGCGCGCAGCGCCCGCACCGGCGAGGAGACCGTCGACATCGGGCGGACCCCGCTGTTCATCGCGGAGGGCATCTTCGCAGCGGAGATCATCACGCGCTGCCGGGAACTCGGTGTCCTCGCCGACGCGCTGTGCCTGAGCCGCGGCCCGGTGAAGACGTTCCGCCGCCGCTTCCTGCGGGATCTCAAGGAGGGCCGCAAGTCGGTGCCGTTCCTGCTGCGCCGCGGCTGGCGCCTGATGCGTCAGGAGCGCTCGATCGTCGCCCACCAGACCGGGCTGGGCGCGTACGCCTGCGACCGGGACGAGGCGATGGGCCGGCTGGCGGCCGCGGCGGCGGGCCGGTGCGCGAGCCTGCGCACAGCGGCCTAGGCGACGAGAGCACGAAGAAACGGGCCAAAGAAGCGGGCCCGAAGAAGCGGGCACAAAAAAGCGGGACTGGACGGACCCCCCGGCCCTCCAGTCCCGCTCCCCCGTGTCCCCCGCTCCCCTGCACAGACGCCCCCCAGCGTCTTCGCAGGTCCCCCGCTCGGGCCCCGTTCCCCCGTGGCCCCTTGTGGTGCTCCCCCCAGCCTTCAGGCGACGAGCTCGCCGAAGGCGTCCTCCTCGTCACGGCCGAAGCTGAGGACCTCGTCCTCGCGCAGCCGGCGGAGCGACCGCCAGATGCTGGACTTCACCGTGCCGACACTGATGTCGAGGATGTCCGCGATCTCCGGGTCCGTGCGGCCCTCGTAGTAGCGCAGGACCAGCATGGTGCGCTGGAGTTCGGGGAGCCGGGCGAGCGCCTGCCACAGGACCGCGCGCAGCTCGGTGCCGCGCATCGCGTCCGTGTCGCCGGGCGTCTCCGGCAGTTCCTCGGTCGGGTACTCGTTGAGCTTGCGGCGCCGCCAGGCGCTGATGTGCAGGTTCGTCATGGTGCGGCGCAGGTATCCGCCGACCGCCGCCTTGTCACTGATCCGGTCCCACGCCCGGTAGGTCGAGAACAGCGCGCTCTGCAGCAGGTCCTCGGCCTCGAAGCGGTCGCCGGTGAGGTGGTAGGCGGTGGCGTACAGGGAGGCGCGGCGCTCCTGGACGTAGGCGGTGAACTCCGCCTCCGACAGCGAACAGCGCTCCCCCGATTCCTCCCTGTACGCGGCTCCCCCGTGAGCCTTGCTCTCCCCCGTACGAGCGTCAACCACCGTCATGTAACCGGTGTGCTGACGCCCGGTGCCGCGAGCGCACCCCCGCCCTCCCCCACGCTCGAATCCGCTCGCGCGGGAGGGACCCCCATCGGCACCGGACTTCTCGGCACCCCGGTTCACGTCGTGCAGACGCGTGATCACTGCGCTGGTGGTGGTGCCGTGCAGCGTGTTCATCTCGCGCCCCCCGTCGTGGACTTCCGGTGTGCGGCCCGCCGGTCGGGCGGGCTTCCTTGCCTGTGCCGAAAAGCTTGCCTCGGCACTTTCATGGCCGTGTCCGTCGACTGTCACAGACCTGTCACAGGGGTCGGCCACAGTGCGGCCACGGTTCGTTCACAGGCGTCGGCGGCAGGCGCGGGCATGATCTCCGCCCACAGGTCGAACCGCGCCCCCTCCATGGGCCAGAATGAGCCCGTGCCTTCCCTGTTGCTGATCGAGGACGACGACGCCATCCGGACGGCCCTGGAGCTCTCTCTGACGCGCCAGGGTCACCGCGTGGCGACCGCTGCCAGTGGTGAGGACGGTCTGAAGCTGCTCCGTGAGCAGCGGCCGGATCTGATCGTGCTGGACGTGATGCTGCCCGGCATCGACGGGTTCGAGGTGTGCCGGCGCATCCGGCGCACGGACCAGTTGCCGATCATCCTGCTGACCGCGCGCAGCGACGACATCGACGTGGTGGTCGGGCTGGAGTCCGGCGCCGACGACTATGTCGTCAAACCGGTGCAGGGGCGGGTGCTGGACGCCCGGATCCGGGCCGTGCTGCGGCGCGGCGAGCGGGAGTCCAACGACGCGGCGTCGTTCGGCAGCCTCGTCATCGACCGCTCGGCGATGACCGTGACGAAGAACGGCGAGGACCTCCAGCTCACGCCGACCGAACTGCGGCTGCTGCTGGAGCTGAGCCGCCGGCCGGGCCAGGCGCTGTCCCGGCAGCAGCTGCTGCGGCTGGTGTGGGAGCACGACTACCTGGGCGACTCGCGTCTCGTGGACGCGTGTGTCCAGCGGCTGCGTGCCAAGGTCGAGGACGTGCCGTCGTCCCCGACGCTGATCCGTACCGTGCGGGGTGTCGGCTACCGGCTGGACGCGCCTCAGTGACACAGGGGCACCAGGGGGGAACCCGCGGCTGGGCCGCGACGCGCAAGGGAGTCTGGTCGCGGCTGCGTTTCACGAGCCTGCGGCTGCGGTTGGTCGTCGTGTTCGGCCTGGTGGCGCTGACGGCCGCCGTGTCCGCGTCCGGTATCGCGTACTGGCTCAACCGTGAGGCCGTGCTGACGCGTGCCCAGGACGCGGTGCTGCGCGACTTCGAGCAGGAGATGCAGAACCGGGCGGGCGCGCTGCCCGAGCATCCGTCGCAGGACGAGTTGCAGCACACCGCGGGCCAGATGGCGGGCAGCGACCAGCGCTTCAGCGTGCTGCTGGTCGCCACCGACGCCGACGGCAGGACCGTCTACGGCAGCTCCGGAGGGCTGAACGGCTTCTCGCTGCGGGACGTCCCGGCCTCGCTGCGCACGGCGGTGAACAGGACGCAGAAGGTCGACGCGAACAACAAGCACCCGTACCACCTGTACTGGCAGCGCATAGTCGACCACGACACGCCGTACCTGGTGGCCGGGACGCGGGTGATCGGCGGCGGTCCGACCGGTTACATGCTCAAGTCGCTGGAGCCGGAGGCCAAGGACCTGAACTCGCTCGCCTGGTCGCTGGGGATCGCCACGGGGCTCGCGCTGATCGGCTCGGCGCTGCTCGCGCAGGCCGCGGCGACGACCGTGCTGAAGCCGGTGCAGCGACTCGGGGCCGCCGCGCGGCGGCTCGGCGAGGGGAAGCTGGACACCCGGCTCAGGGTCTCGGGGACCGACGAACTCGCCGATCTGTCCAGGACGTTCAACAACGCGGCCGAGGCGCTGGAGAAACGGGTCGCCGACATGGCAGCGCGGGACGAGTCCTCCCGGCGGTTCGTGGCGGACATGAGCCACGAGCTGCGGACGCCGCTCACCGCGATCACCGCCGTGACGGAGGTGCTGGAGGAGGAGCTGGAGGCGGAGACCGGGAGCATGGACCCGATGATCGAGCCCGCCGTACGGCTGGTGGTCAGCGAGACCAGGCGCCTGAACGACCTGGTCGAGAACCTGATGGAGGTCACCCGCTTCGACGCGGGCACCGCCCGGCTCGTCCTGGACGACGTCGACATCGCCGACCAGATCACCGCCTGCATCGACGCCCGTGCCTGGCTGGACGCGGTCGAGCTGGACGCCGAGCGGGGCCTCCACGCCCGGCTGGATCCGCGCCGGCTGGACGTCATCCTGGCCAACCTCATCGGCAACGCGCTCAAGCACGGCGGCTCCCCGGTGCGGGTGTCCGTCCGTGAGGACGACGACTGGCTCGTCATCGAGGTGCAGGACCACGGTCCGGGCATCCCCGAGGACGTCCTGCCGCACGTCTTCGACCGTTTCTACAAGGCCAGCGCCTCCCGGCCGCGCTCCGAGGGCAGCGGGCTCGGCCTGTCCATCGCCCTGGAGAACGCCCACATCCACGGCGGGGAGATCACCGCGGCCAACTCATCCGACTCGGGTGCGGTCTTCACCCTGCGGCTCCCGCGCGACACGGCCGAACCGGGCGAGGAGCCCGCCGGTGGCGAGCCGAAGCCCGGGGAGGACGCCGACCGGCCCAGGGGCGAGGACTCCGAGGGGGACGCCTGATGACCACACGCCGACCGTCGACCGCGTCTTCCGAGGACGCCGGCGCCCGGCGGGGGCGCCTTGTGGCCCTGGGGCGGCTGGCTGCCGTTCCCGCGCTCGCCGTGCTGCTCGCCGGGTGCGGTATCCGGGCCACGGAAGTGCCGACGAACTTCGGGCCCGCGCCCTCGCGGGTTCAGTGTTCGCTCGCCGAGCCGGACGTGGCGGCGCAGGCCGCGCGGGGGCTGCCGGTGCAGGTGTTCCTGCTGTGCGGGTCCTCGCTCGTGACCGTCGACCGGACGGTGCGGGTGCCGGACGGCGCCGCCGACTCCGAGCGGCGCATCCTGGTGGCGCAGGGCCTGCTGGACCAGCTCGCCAGGACTCCGTCGCCCGCCGAGAAGGAGGCCGGCTACAGCTCCGACGTGCGCGGCGGCATCACCGTCGGCAGGCCCCGGCCCGGCGACCCGGAGGACACGCTGCGGCTCAGCACGGCCCCGGACAGCCTCACCTCGTACGCCCTCGCCCAGATCGTCTGCACGTTCTCCGACTCGGCGGCCGCCGAGGGCGACGGCTCGGTGGTCCTGGGCGGCCCCGGCGCCGAGCGCCCGCGCCGCTACGAGTGCACCGACGAGGTACGGGCCCGCCCGGGCAGCAAGGAACCGCCGTCCAAGGACGTCGCCGGCGAGTGAGGCGGCCGGCTCCGGGCGGGCTGTGGCGCATGCCTCACCGGCGTACCGGGGGGCTTCCCGGAACCGATCCTGCCGAAGGGCGCGTCTAGGGGGGCGTGCAGCGTCAAGGCTCCATCGGCGGCAGCGCCGCGTTCCGCATCCGTGTGACAGGAGGTGTCCTCCTCGTCGCACATCTCGCGTTCGTCGCCTGGTTCACGCTGCGACCGCTGGACGTGCCCTGGGTGATGCCCGCCAATCTGCGGCCGTTCGACGGTCTGCGGGCCGATCTCGCCCTGGGCTGGCCCGAGGCGGCCCGCCGGATCGGTGAGGGGCTGGCGCTGCTCGCCCCGCTGGGTGTGCTGCTGCCCATGGCGAGCGGAAGGCTGATCGTCTCGCCGCTGGCGTCCCTGCTGAACACCGTCACCGCCGGCGCCCTGTTGTCGCTGGGCATCGAACTGCTCCAGACCGGTGTCCCCGGCCAGGTCGTCGACATCGACTCACTGTTCCTGAACACCGCGGGCGTGTCCCTCGCGCACCTCGCGCTGGTCCCGGCCGGCCGCTCCTGGCTGCGCCGCCGCAGCCGCGCACGCCTGACCCGTACGCCCCTCCCGGAGGAGCCGGCTCAGGGTCGGACCCCGACGATTCCCAGGGTCGGGATCGCCCCGTGGAGCGACGCTTTGCCCCCTTCGTCTCCGTAGCGTGGAGTGCAGATGGGGTACTCGGAGACGAGGCCTCACACCGACACTCACGAAGGAGTCGCACATGTCCCGCCTCGCCCGCCCCACCCACGGCCGCATGATCGGCGGAGTGTGCGCCGCACTGGCACAGCGCTTCGGCACCTCCGCCACCACGATGCGGGTGATCTTCCTGGTCTCGTGCCTGCTGCCCGGCCCGCAGTTCCTGCTGTACATCGCGCTGTGGATCGTGCTGCCCTCGGAGAACAAGGTGCAGAACAAGGCACAGACGGCCTGGTGACCGGCCGCCGCGGAAACGCCGATGGGGCGCACCCCGTGTCCAGGGGTGCGCCCCATCGGCGTGTGTCCGCCAGGGCGGGAGGGGCAGCGGGTCAGACGACCGGCAGGCCCTTCGTCGGCAGACCCTTGGTGGGCAGGCCCTTGGCGGGCAGGCCCTTCGTCGGGAGGCCCTTGGCGGGCAGACCGCCGAGCAGCTTGCCGGCCGGGCCAGTCGGGCCCTGGGCGAGCGCGCCCTTGGCGGCCGGCTGGGCGGCGGCGAGACCGCCGCCGGCCAGGGTCTGGCCCTGACCCAGCGTCTCAGCCGAGCCCGGGAGCGCCTGGGAAAGCTGCTCCGCCGGGAGCGCCTTGCCGGCGGTCTCCAGCGTCTGAGCGGTGTCCGGGACGGCCGGGGCGGCGGCCGCGGCACCCGCACCGACGGCGGCGAAGGCGACACCGAGAGCGGCGACACCGAGGGACTTGGCAGCAGACTGCTTCATGAAAACGCGTCCTCGTAATGGAATGACGGGGTGTGTGAGCGGTTCAGCGACCGTAGACACTCAACGCCGCCCGCCGCAAACATCGAAATGCGGACGGCTTGTGAAAGCCGTCCGCATTCCCCGTGCGCCGATTAACCCGGGATCAGCCGTCGTTATCGACAGAACCGCTGGTGGAAGCGGTCTGCCGGAACAGCCATTCGGATTTCAGCTCGGCGTATCCCGGCTTGATCACGTCACTGATCATGGCCAGTCGTTCATCGAAAGGGATGAACGCTGATTTCATCGCATTGACTGAGAACCACTGCATGTCGTCGAGCGTGTAACCGAATGCATCGACAAGGTGCTCGAATTCCCGGCTCATGCTGGTGTGGGACATGAGACGGTTGTCCGTATTGACGGTGGCACGGAAATGCAGCCGGCGCAGCAGCCCGATGGGGTGCTCGGCGTACGAGGACGCCGCCCCGGTCTGGAGGTTGGAGCTGGGGCACAACTCCAGCGGGATGCGCTTGTCCCGGACGTACGAGGCGAGCCGCCCGAGTTCGACCCGGCCGTCCTCGTGGACCTGGATGTCGTCGATGATCCGCACACCGTGGCCCAGCCGGTCGGCGCCGCACCACTGGAGGGCCTGCCAGATGGACGGCAGCCCGAAGGCCTCGCCGGCGTGGATGGTGAAGTGGTTGTTCTCGCGCTTGAGGTACTCGAAGGCGTCCAGGTGCCGGGTGGGCGGGTAACCGGCCTCGGCACCGGCGATGTCGAAACCCACCACGCCCAGGTCGCGGTAGCGGTTGGCGAGTTCGGCGATCTCCAGGGCGCGGGCCGCGTGCCGCATGGCGGTGAGCAGGGCTCCGACGCGGATGCGGTGCCCGTTCTCCTTCGCGCGCCGCTCCCCTTCCCGGAAGCCCTCGTTGACGGCCTCGACGACCTCTTCGAGGCTCAGGCCGCCCTCCAGGTGCTGCTCGGGGGCGTAGCGCACCTCGGCGTAGACGACGCCGTCCTCGGCGAGGTCCTCGGCGCACTCGGCGGCGACCCGCACCAGGGCGTCGCGGGTCTGCATGACGGCGACGGTGTGGGAGAACGTCTCCAAGTACCGCTCCAGGGAACCGGAGTCGGCGGCCTCCCGGAACCAGATGCCGAGCTTCTCCGGGTCGGTCTCGGGGAGCTGGGAGTAGCGACTGTCGCGGGCGAGTTCGACGATGGTGCCGGGGCGCAGGCCGCCGTCGAGGTGGTCGTGCAGCAGGACCTTGGGCGCCCGGCGGATCTGGTCCGGTGTCGGGGTGTTCGCGATGGTCTGGCTCGTCATTTCCGCACTCTAACTCCTACGCGCGTAGATGGCGCGTTCTCGGCACCTTTACGTTTCCGTCGATACGTAACGGTGACCCCGGGGACGGGTCGAGTACACCCGCGCTTCTGACACTGTTCTGTCGTGACTCCACCCACGCGTAACCGCGCGGGCTTCCTGTGTCGGTGGCTAGGCCACGTCACAGAGGACCGGCCCGGCCCTGTTGAGGACGTTCGTCGCGCCGACGTGGGCCGCATTCGCCGCGAACCCGCACGCCGTGCATTCGAACTTCGCTTGGGTAACGCGGTTCTCCTTCGCTACATGCCCGCAGGACGGGCATGTGCGGGAGGTGTTGCGCGCGTCCACCGGGACCACGAGGCGACCGGCACTCTCAGCCTTGTTCGCCAGGATTCCGAGGAACTGCGCCCAACCCGCGTCGAGGAGGCTGCGGTTGAGCCCGGCCTTCGCGGCAGCACCGTTCGGCAGGAAGCCGCCGGGCTGGTCGGGGTCGGCCTTGGGGGCGGGACTCTTGGACATCCCCGCCGTGTTCAGCCGCTCGTGCGCGATCGCGTCGTGGTCACGGACCAGCGCGCGAGCGGTCTTGTGGTGGAAGTCGGTGCGCTGCCTCCGGATCTTGCCGTACAGCTTGGCGAACTTCCGGACCGCGGCGCGATGCTTCCTGGTGCGCTGCCGGGCCCGCTTGGGGAACGTCGCGAGGTGCTGCTGGGCTTCAGCCAGTTCGCCGGCCATCGCGTCGAGGAAGCGAGGGTTGGCGATGTGTTCGCCGTCGGAGGTGGTCAGGAAGTGGGCGATGCCCATGTCGATGCCGACCACCGCGCCGGTGGGCGAAAGTTTCTCGGCGGGTACGTTGTCGCAGGCGAGGACGACGTACCAGCGGTTTCCCTCGCGTTTCACCGAGATCGTCCTGACGCGGCCCTGCACGGGCCGGTGCTGGTGCACGCGGACGTGCCCGACGCCTTGGAGGCGGACGCGGGTCTGCCGGTCGTCGGGGGTGGAGTCCCAGCGGCAGCCGTCGCCATCCTTCGGGAAGACCACGGTGTCGAAGTGCCCGGCACCCTTGAACCTGGGGTAGCCCGGCGTGAGACTGGCCTTCACACGGCGGAAGAACGCCTGGAATGCCTTGTCCAGCCGACGCAAGGTGGCCTGCTGGGAGGAGAACGACCAGCGCCCCTGACGCTCCGGGTCGAACGCGCGGATCTCTTTGAGCTGCGCAGACTGGTCGCCGTAGCGGATCGTGGTCTTCGAGGCGTGCCGGTAGGCGTCCCGGCGCTCTTGCAGAGCGCCGTTGTACAGGGAGCAGCGGTCGGCCAGCATCTCGCGCAGCGCGACGGCCTGACGGGCTGTGGGCCGCAGGAGGAACTTGTACGCGCGGATCACGAGCTGTCCCCCTTCTTCCACGGGCGTTCCCACTGGGTGTTGATGTACTTCTCGACCGTCGCCGCCGACACGGCACCGACCGATGCCGCGAGATACGACGACGACCACAAGGTCGGCATCCGCGACTTCAGGTGCGGGAACTCCTCGCGCAGGACGCGGGAGGTGAAGCCCTTGAACTGGTTGGCCACGTACGAGGCTGACGACTTCGGGTCGTGCTTCACGAAGAGGTGGACGTGGTCGGGCATCACCTCAAGGGCGATGATCTCCCAGCCGCGTTCACCGGCCTTCTGCCGGATCAGTTCGTCCAGTCGTTCCGCGACCCGGCCGCTGAGGACCGGACGGCGGTACTTCGGGCACCACACGATGTGGAGACCAAGGTCGTACACGCCGCCGGAGAATCGACGAACCTTCCTGTTCACGGCAATGTGGGCACTATACACACGCCGCAGGTCTAATGCGGCAGAAAGGCGGCACAGGTGAACGGTGCAGATTCGTGCACCCAGTTGAGGTCAGCGCAACCAAGAGAAGCCATTCCTCACCCCGCTGAAGCGGGGCGTCTCCTGGCCAGGTCCTGATGGCACACCAAGCGACGCCGGTTCGCAGGGCCCGGCTGGGCAGGACGTTCGGTCCGGAACCGACGGCGGTGAGCGGCGTGGTGCTGCTGCTGCCCGGTGGTGACGAGGTCTCCGGCCGCAGACCGTCCCCCCTGCTGGCCACCGCCTCCGTACGCGGCCTCGGGCGCCGCCTGGCCCGCGCGGGCCGGGACGAGGGCCTCGTCACGCATGTCGTGCACTACCGCTGCCGCGGCTGGAACGGCAGCGAGGCCAACCTCGCGCGCGACGCCGCCTGGGCTGCCGACGAGGTCGCACGGCGCTACGGGGACGTCCCCGTCTGCCTCGCCGGCATCGGCATGGGCGGCCGGGCCGGGTTGCGTGCCGCTGGGCACGAGGGCGTCAACTCCGTGCTGGCCCTCGCCCCTTGGCTGCCCGAGGAGGATGTGGCGGCACCACCCGAACCGGTGAAACAGCTGGTGGGCAGGCAGGTGCTGATCGTGCACGGCACGAACGACGGGCGGACGGATCCGGAGTTGTCGTTCCGGCTGGCGGCGCGGGCGAAGAAGGCGAACCGGGAGGTGTGCCGGTTCGAAGTGCATGCGGACGGGCACGGGTTGAGTCAGTACCGGGACGAAGTGCTGGCGTTGGCGGAGGACTTCGTGATGGGGGCGTTGTTCGGGTGGGCCGTGTCGCGGCCGGTGCGGGACGCGTTCGCGGCGCCGCCGCCACTGGGGTTGCGGATGCCGTTGGCTGCGGGGTTCAGTCCTTCGAGGCGGTAGCGCCGTTTGAGGGGCCTGTGGGTTTCGGGGTGCGGGTTGTTCGTGGCTGGTCGCGCCCCGCGGCGGAACCGCAGATCGTTACAGCCCCGCGCCCCTAGGCAGGCAGCAAGCTGCCCCTTCTTGACAGCAGGAACCTTTTGAAGGCTGCTACCGGGGGTGTGTCCGGGTGGCCTTCCAGCCAGGCCACGCCGATTTCCCGGACCGCCCTCGGGGCTGTGACCGTCAGCTCCACCACTCCTGGGCGGGGGACGGCGGGTGGGGGCAGGAGGGCCACGCCGAGGCCCGCCGCCACCAGGCCCCGCAGGGTTTCCGCCTCCTCCCCCTCGAAGGCGATCCGCGGCTTGAAGCCGGCCTCCTTGCAGAGGTCGTCGGTGATGCGGCGCATGCCGTAGCCGGGTTCGAGGGTGACGAAGGTTTCGTCGGCCGCTTCGGCGAGGCGGATGCGTCTGCGGCCAGCGAGCGGGTGGTCGGCGGGGACGACCAGGCGGAGCTTCTGCTCGTCGAGTCGGCGGGCGACCAGGTCGGGGGCGTCGGGGACCGGGGAGGTCAGGCAGAGGTCGAGTTCACCGGCGCGGAGGCGTTCCAGCATGGCCTCGCCGTAGTTCTGGACGAGGCTGAAGCGGACGCGGGGGTGGTCGGCGCGGAAGGCCTGGAGCAGGCCCGGGACGGTCTCGGCGCCCATGGTGTGCAGGAAGCCGAAGGCGACCTTGCCGGTGGCGGGGTCGGCGTCGGCCCGTACCTCCTCGGCGGCGCGCTCGACCTCGGCCAGGGCGCGCTCGACGGAGGTGAGGAAGGTGCGCCCGGCCGGGGTGAGGGACACGGTGCGGCCGTGGCGGGCGAACAGGTCGACGCCCAGGTCCTGCTCCAGACGGGCCATGGACCGGGAGAGGGTCGACTGGGGGACGTTCATCTCCTGGGCGGCACGGGTGACGTGCTCGGTGCGGGCGACGCCGGCGAAGTACGCGAGGCGGGGCGCCAGCAACATCGCCGTGTCTTCTGTGTCACTGGATGGTGACAGCCGAGCCGCTGAACTGGGTTGATGCACCATGGGAACGATTATGGCAGTTCCATGCATTGGACGGATCAGTGGTGGCGTACGTAATTTCGAGGCATGTCTCCCGCCAGTACCGGGGCGTCCACCATCGTGGGCGCCGATGCCTCTGTCCCTGCTGTCGACGCACGTATGTCCCCGGGCGGGCCCGGCTACCGCCGGATGAGCTTCGCCCTCTTCCTCGCGGGTGTCGCGACCTTCGCGCTGCTGTACTCCACGCAGGCACTGCTCCCGCTGATCTCCGGCGAGTTCGGGGTGGCGGCGAGCGACGCGAGCTGGACCGTGGCCGCCGCGACGGGTGGTCTGGCGCTGTTCGTCCTGCCGATGAGCGCCCTGTCGGAGCGCTTCGGACGACGTACGGTCATGACGGCCTCGCTGGCCGTGGCGGTGACCCTCGGACTGCTGGTGCCCTTCGCCCCGTCGCTGGGTGTCCTGGTGGCGCTGCGGGCGCTCCAGGGAGCGGCCCTGGCCGGACTGCCGGCCTCGGCGACCGCGTACCTCGCGGAGGAGGTCGCTCCCAAGGCGCTGGTCACCGCGATCGGCCTGTTCGTCGCGGGCAACAGCGTCGGCGGGATGAGCGGCCGGGTCATCACCGGCTGGGTTGCGCAGGAGTGGGGCTGGCGAGTCGCCGTCGGTGTGATCGGCGCGATCGCCGTGGCCTGCGCGGTGGCCTTCCGGGCGCTGCTCCCGGCACCGACGAACTTCAAGGCGGGGTCGCTGCGCCCGCGTGTGCTGGCCCGTACGGTCCGTGACCACCTGTCCAACCCGCTGCTGTGCCGGCTGTACGCGATCGGCGCGCTGTTCATGACGGTGTTCGGCGGCGTGTACACGGTCATCGGCTACCGCCTCACCGAGGCCCCGTTCTCGCTGCCCCAGGGCATCATCGGCTCGATCTTCCTGGTGTACCTGGTCGGCACGGTGTCGGCGTCGACGGCGGGCCGCCTGGTCGGCCGGATGGGCCGCCGGGGTGCCCTGTACGCGGCGGGCGGTACGACGGCCACGGGTCTGCTGGTGTCCCTGGCGGGGTCGCTCCCGCTGGTCCTGCTGGGCCTGGTGCTGATCACCGGCGGCTTCTTCGCGGGTCACGCGGTGGCCTCCTCGGCGGTCAGCAAGACGGCCGCGCACGGCCGCGCGCAGGCCTCGGCCCTGTACCAGTCCGCGTACTACATCGGCTCCAGCGCGGGCAGCACGGTCGGCGCGATCGCCTTCCACTCGGGCGGCTGGGCCGGGACGGTCGGGGTCGGTCTGCTGGCGGTCCTCGGAGTCGTGACGATCACGGTCTTCGGAACGCGGGCGGCCCGCCTGCAGCGGCGGCTGACCACGGCCGCCTGAGCCCGACGCCGGGTCGTTCCCCTGGCCGAGTCCGACACCCCGGACCCGGCCAGGGGGTTTTCTCATGGGGTTCGGTGCAGCCAGCCGGTCTGAGGCGGCGCCTCCGACCTGCCGTTTTGTGCGCTCGGGGGGCCGTTGTCAGTGGGCTGCGGTAGCTTCCGAAGTGCTGGGCGCAAAGACGCGTGACAGAAATTCCGCAGGGGTGGGTGGGCGATGACGAACGGCACGGCGACACCGACGGACCTGGACGCCAGGCTGGAGGCACACCGCACCGAGCTGACGGGCTACTGCTACCGGATGCTCGGCTCCTCCTTCGAGGCCGAGGACGCGGTGCAGGACACGATGATCCGTGCCTGGCGCAGCTACGACAAGTTCGAGGGCCGCTCCAGCCTCCGCTCCTGGCTGTACCGCATCGCGACCAACGTGTGCCTGGACATGCTGACCGCCGGCAACAAGCGTGCCCGGCCGATGGACCTGACCGAGTCCACCCCGCTCGCCCAGGCAGCCCTCTCCCCCCGCCCGGACAACACCTGGCTGGAGCCCATGCCGGACGCCCGTGTGCTGCCCACGACCGACGACCCGGCGGAGGCGGCGGTCGCCAAGGAGTCGGTGCGGCTCGCCTTCATGGCCACGCTGCAGCAACTGCCCGCCAAGCAGCGGGCCGTGCTGATCCTGCGCGAGGTGCTGGCCTGGAAGGCGAGCGAGGTCGCCGAGCTGCTGGACACCTCCGTGGCGTCGGTCAACAGCGCCCTCCAGCGGGCCCGCGCCACCCTGGCCGAGCGGCAGCAGCCGGGCGCCGAGGCGGCCGTGTCCGACCCGCTGGACGAGGACCAGCAGAAGCTGCTGGACCGCTATGTGGCGGCCTTCGAGGGCTACGACATGGCGGCGCTGACCGCCCTGCTGCACGAGGACGCCATCATGACGATGCCGCCGTTCGACCTGTGGCTGACCGGCGTGCGGGACATCACCGGCTTCATGACCACCCTCGGCGCGCCCTGCGCGGGCTCCCGTCTGGTGCCCGTCCAGGTCAACGGCCTGCCCGGGTTCGCCCAGTACAAGCCGGACCCGGAGGGGGACGGCGGTTTCACGCCGTGGGCGGTCCAGGTGCTGGAGATCTCAGACGGCCGGATCACCGGGTTCCACTGTTTCCTCGACACCAAGCGCTGGTTCCCGCTCTTCGGTCTGCCCCTCCACCTCGAAGCTGAGACCGACCAGGTCGAGGAGGGCGCGTAGGGCCGGGTCGGGGTCGCGCAGCCGTATCCGGCCACCGGCCCGGCGGGCGGCCAGCTGGAGCCGGGCCAGCAGGTCGACGGTGGCGAGGCCCGGCGGCCCCAGGCCTCCGACATCGCACACCACGACCCGGGCACCGCTGCCCTCCAGCAGTGCCCGCACATCGTCGCTGAGCCCGCTCACCTCGTCCCGGGTGACGGGGCCGGGCAGTACGAGCACGGGCGGTGTCATGGCGTCCACGATCGGTAGACCGCGCGGGCGGCGGTAACTCATCGCGACTGTCCGTCCTGTCGGCCCCGTAAGGATCACATTGACCCGGGGACGACCTTCCCCCGAGTGTTAGCTGCATGCTCCATGCATCTGCCCCTCCCGCGCTGCCCGATGCCCGCTTCGCCGGTGAGGGGGCGTCGTGCAGGGAGTGCTGAGCGGGTTCGCGGTCATCGCGGTCGTCATCGGGGTGGGCTATCTGATCGGCCGGCGCGGCTATCTGGGTGACGGCGGCCGTGAGGTCCTCACCAAGCTGGCCTTCCATGTGGCGTCCCCCGCGCTGCTCTTCACGACGCTCGCCCAGGCCGACCTGTCGGTGATCTTCTCGAACCGGCTGCTGGTCACGGCCATGAGCACGGCAGCGGCGGCGGGTGTCTTCGTGGTGGTGGGGGCCGTGCGGCGCTGGGGCGTGGGCCGGACGACGATCGGCGCCCTGTGCTCCAGCTACGTCAACTCCGGGAACCTCGGTATCCCGATCGCCGTGTACGTGCTGGGCGACGCGTCGCTGGTCGCGCCGGTGCTGCTGTTCCAGCTGGTCGGTGTGACGCCGGTGGCGCTGACGGTTCTGGACCTGGCGAGCGGTGGGGAGAAGCGCCCGCTGTGGCAGCGCCTGCTGACGCCGCTGCGCAATCCGATCGCCCTGGGCTCGCTGGCGGGCGTGGCGGTGTCGGCGTCGGGCCTGACGCTGCCGGGCCCCCTGATGGATCCGCTGACCCTCATCGGCAACATGTCGGTCCCGGCGGTGCTGCTGGCCTTCGGCATCTCCCTGCGCGGCAGCACACTCCCGCTGCGCGGCGCGGAACGGGCCCCGGTGCTCCTCGCCGTAGCCCTGAAATCCGTGGTCCAGCCCCTGGTCGCCTGGGCCCTCGCGGTGTTCGTCTTCGGCCTGCGCGGGGCGCTGCTGCTCGACGTGGTGGTGACGTCCGCCCTGCCTGCGGCCCAGAACCTGTTCACGTACGCGAGCAGTTACCGGGTGGGCGAGGTGCTGGCGAGGGAGGCGATTCTGTTGTCGACGGTGCTGGCGGTGCCGGTGCTTGTGGTGGTGGCGGCGTTGCTGGGGTGAGGCCCTTCAGCTTGCGAGGAACTCGTCCGTGTCGAGTCTGAGGTTGAAGGGTTCCGCCAACTCGATCTGCTCGCCGAACTTCCCTGCGTCCAGAACCCGGTAGACGTCTCCTTGCGGTTCTCCATAGAGCGTGATGGTGGGCCCGCCGGGGGCCCAGCCGTCGATAAGCAGGTACAGCGGAACACTGGCCTGGGCATAACCCGCGGCCTTCTTGATGCGGTCGTGGGTCGCATTGGACTTGGACGTGATCTCGACGATGAGTTCGGCGGCGGCCGCCGGGACGAAGTTGCCGCCCTCGTCACGCAGTACCTGCCTGGGGGCGACTGCGAGGTCAGGGATGTAGAGCCCGTCACGCGACGGGACCGCCGCACCCAAAGTCTGGTAGATGCCCCAGTCCTTGGGGATTACCTCGTACAGGGCTCGCTGAACCAAGTCAGCGATGTCGTTGTGGGCGTTGGACGGCGGTGGTGCCACGGTGACGATCCCCTCGATGATCTCCACCTTGCAGCCCTCGGGCGCGTCCGTCTCCTGCCAGATCCGAACGAGGTCGTCCCACTCGTGGCCGTTGGCTGTCGAGTGGTCGACGGTGAGTGCGCTCATGGCGGTTCTCCAATCAGTGCGTCACCGATCCCAGCATGCCGAACGGGACCGGTGAGGGTCCACCGGTCCCGTTCACCCGAATGGGAGAACCCCTGCTCAGGCGATACGCCCCAGCACCACCGGAGACGCCGTGAAGCCCGTGCCCGGGGCGGCGATGTCGTAGGAGCCCTCGACCGACTGGAGCGCGTAGTCGAAGCGCTCGGGCGTGTCCGTGTGGAGGGTGAGGAGGGGCTGGCCCTCGCGCACCGTGTCGCCCGGCTTGGCGTGGAGCTCGACGCCCGCGCCCGCCTGGACGGGGTCCTCCTTGCGGGCGCGGCCCGCGCCCAGGCGCCAGGCGGCGACGCCGATGTCGTAGGCGTCGAGGCGGGTGAGGACGCCCGACGACGGGGCCTTGATCACGTGCTGCTCGCGTGCCACGGGCAGCTCCGCGTCCGGGTCGCCGCCCTGGGCCTTGATCATGCGGCGCCAGACGTCCATCGCCGAGCCGTCGGCCAGGGCCTTCGCCGGGTCGGCGTCCGCGATGCCCGCCGCGTCGAGCATCTCGCGGGCCAGGGCCAGGGTCAGTTCCACGACGTCCGCGGGGCCGCCACCCGCCAGCACCTCCACCGACTCGCGGACCTCCAGGGCGTTGCCCGCGGTGAGGCCGAGCGGGGTCGACATGTCGGTGAGGAGCGCGACCGTCTTCACGCCGTGGTCGGTGCCCAGGCCGACCATGGTGGAGGCCAGTTCGCGGGCGTCCTCGATCGTCTTCATGAAGGCGCCCGTGCCCACCTTCACGTCCAGGACCAGCGAGCCCGTGCCCTCGGCGATCTTCTTCGACATGATGGACGAGGCGATCAGGGGGATCGCCTCGACCGTGCCCGTGACGTCGCGGAGTGCGTAGAGCTTCTTGTCCGCGGGAGCCAGGCCGTCGCCCGCCGCGCAGATCACCGCCCCGGTGCCGTCCAGGACCGACAGCATCTCCTCGTTGGAGAGCAGGGCGCGCCAGCCGGGGATCGACTCCAGCTTGTCGAGGGTGCCGCCGGTGTGGCCGAGGCCGCGGCCCGACAGCTGCGGGACGGCGGCGCCGCATGCGGCGACCAGGGGGGCCAGCGGGAGCGTGATCTTGTCGCCGACACCGCCCGTGGAGTGCTTGTCGGCCGTCGGGCGGGACAGGGACGAGAAGTCCATGCGCTCGCCGGAGGCGATCATCGCTGCCGTCCAGCGGGCGATCTCACGGCGGTTCATGCCGTTGAGCAGGATGGCCATCGCGAGCGCCGACATCTGCTCGTCCGCCACCTCCCCGCGGGTGTACGCGTCGATGACCCAGTCGATCTGCTCGTCGCTGAGCTCGCCGCGGTCCCGCTTGGTGCGGATGACGGAGATGGCGTCCATGGCCATGGCTTGGGCTTCCTTCCGAGGGTTCCAGAAGCCGCACGGCCCCTCCTGGGTAAGTGGGAGGGGCCGTACGGGAAATGACTACTTGCTGAGGTGGCCGGGTCCGAAGGCCTGGGGCAGCATCCGGGACAGCGGCACGATGCCCTCCGGGGTCTCCAGCAGGAGGTCCGGGCCGCCGAACTCGTGGAGCAGCTGGCGGCAGCGGCCGCACGGGACGAGCACGGCACCGTCGCGGTCGACGCAGGTGAAGTGCGTCAGCCGGCCGCCGCCGGTGTTGTGCAGCTCCGACACCAGGCCGCACTCGGCGCACAGGCCCAGTCCGTACGAGGCGTTCTCGACGTTGCAGCCGGAGATGATCCGCCCGTCGTCGACCAGGGCGGCCACGCCGACCGGGTAGCCGGAGTACGGGGCGTACGCCCGGGACATGGCGTCCCGGGCCACGGCGCGCAGCTTCTCCCAGTCGACGACCGGGCCGTCGGCGCTCACTTGCCCTGCCCCTTCCGGTACGGCAGTCCGTCCGCCTTCGGCATGCGCAGCCGCTGGGCGGACAGCGCCAGGACGACCAGGGTGATGACGTACGGCGTGGCGGAGACGACCTGGTTCGGGACCTCGTCGGTCGTCGCGTACCAGGCGAACACCAGAGCGCCGACGACCAGGGTGATCACGGCCTGGAGGTACTTCTTGCGGACCACCAGCCAGATCGCGCCGATGAGCAGCAGGAGCGCGCCGAGCAGCAGCAGGGCGTGCACGTTGGCGGAGCCGCCGCGCAGGTTGAGGCTGTCGGTGTAGCCGAACAGGCCCGCGCCGAGGGCGAGTCCGCCCGGCATCCAGTTGCCGAAGATCATCGCGGCGAGGCCGATGTAGCCGCGGCCGCTGACCTGGCCCTCCAGGTAGAAGGGGTTGGCGACGATGGACAGGAAGACACCGCCGAGGCCGGCCAGACCGCCGGAGATGACCACGGCGATGTACTTGTACTTGTAGACGTTGACGCCGAGGGACTCGGCGGCGACCGGGTTCTCGCCACAGGAGCGCAGCCGCAGGCCGAACGCGGTGCGCCACAGGATCCACCAGGTGGCGGGGACCAGCGCGACGGCGAGGAGGGTCAGCCAGGAGACGTTGGTGACCAGGCCGCCCAGCAGTCCGGCGATGTCGGAGACCAGGAACCAGCCGTGGGCGTTGAGGTCGCGCAGGGCGTCGGACAGGCCCGGCACCGTGAAGTGGCCGAGCGACTCCACCGCCGGGGACTGCTTGGCCGAGCCGCCCGTGTGTCCCTCGAAGGCGAGGGGCGCGAGATAGCGGGTGGCGCCGAGAGCGAGGATGTTGATCGCCACACCGGAGACGATGTGGTTGACGTTGAAGGTGACGGTGACGAAGGCGTGCAGCAGGCCGCCGATCGCGCCGCCGATGATGCCGACCAGGACGCCGGTCCACGGGCCCCACTGGAAGCCGGCCCAGGCGCCGAACCAGGTGCCGAGGATCATCATGCCTTCGAGGCCGATGTTGACCACGCCCGCGCGCTCGGCCCACAGGCCGCCGAGACCGGCGAGGCCGATCGGCACGGCGAGCTGGAGCGCGGTGGACATCTGGCTGACGTTGGTGATGCCGTCGGCGCCGGTGACGAGACGGACGATCGAGGTGAGCGCCAGGCCGCCGGCGATGATCAGCAGCAGGACGGGCCACGACAGACGGCGGCCGGTGGGCGCCGCGGGCTGCAGCGTGGGCTGGTTGAGGTCGGTCGCGGTCGTCATCGGCCAGCCACCTCCTTCACGGTGTTGGTGTGGGCGCCGAGGACGTGACCGGCGGCCAGTTCGGCGCCGACCCGGCGCTGCTGGCGGCGCAGGCCCCACTCGCGGACGGCCTCGTAGGAGACGACGACCGAGAGCACGATCAGGCCCTGCATGATGACCGCGATCTCCTTGTCGTAGCCGTGGAAGTCCAGTTCGGGCGAGGCCTTGTCGAGCCAGGCCCACAGCAGGGAGGCGAAGGCGATGCCCACGGGGCTGTTGCGGCCGAGCAGGGCGATGCCGATGCCGAGGAAGCCGATGCCGGTGGGGAAGTTCAGGCTGTAGGTGTGGGTGTCGCCGAGCAGGATCGGCAGGCCGGCGAGGCCCGCGAGGCCGCCGGAGAGCAGCATGGCGGTCAGCACCATGCGCTTGGGGTCGACGCCGCTGGCCGCCGCGGCGGTCGTCGAGGCGCCGGAGGCGCGCAGGTCGAAGCCGAAGCGGGTGCGGTTGAGGACGACCCAGTAGCCGATGCCGAGCAGGACGGCGAGCAGCACCAGGCCGTAGATCTCGCCGGCCGCTCCCATGCTGATGCCGGGGATCCAGCCGGATTCGTGCATCTCGCCGGTGGTGTTGTTGTTGCCGACCTTCACGCCGAAGACGTTGGGCAGCCACAGGTAGGCGATCACGGAGGTGGCGATAGCGTTGAGCATGATCGTGGCGACGACCTCGCTGACGCCGCGGGTGACCTTGAGGACACCGGCGATGCCGGACCAGAAGGCGCCGGTCAGGACGGCGGTCACGAGCAGCAGCGGGACCTGGAGGACGGCCGGCAGGTTCGCGTGGGCACCGACTACGGCGGCCATCATGGCGGCGAGCTGGTACTGGCCGTCGACGCCGATGTTGAACAGGTTCATCCGGAAGCCGATGGCCACCGCGAGCGCCGCGATGTAGTACATCGAGGCCTGGTTGATGACCAGCACCTGAATGTCCGAGAAGCCGATCTGCTCGAACATCACGGTGAACGGCTCGACGGGGTTCTTGCCCGACGCGACCAGCACGATCGCGCTCAGCACGAAGGCCACGGCCAGCGCGATGACCGGTCCGGCCACCGCGAGGAGCACGCGCTCCTTGTCGAACTTCTTCATCAGCGGGCCTCGTCTTCCGGAGACTCGGGGGCGTCGGCCTTCGAGATCTCGGGGGTCTCGTCGTGCTCGAGGTGCCCGGTGGCGGCGCCGGTCATGGCCGAGCCGAGCTCCTCGGGGGTGATGGTGGCCGGGTCGGCGTCCGCGACCAGCCTGCCGTTGTAGATGACGCGCAGGGTGTCGGACAGGCCGATCAGCTCGTCCAGGTCGGCGGAGATCAGCAGCACGGCCAGGCCCTCGCGGCGGGCCTCGCGGATGAGGTCCCAGATGGCGGACTGGGCGCCGACGTCCACGCCCCGGGTGGGGTGGGCGGCGATCAGGAAGCGCGGCTTGTGGCTCATCTCGCGGCCGACGATCAGCTTCTGCTGGTTGCCGCCCGAGAGGGAGGCGGCGGTGACGTCGATGCCGGGGGTGCGCACGTCGTAGGCCTCGACGATGCGGCGGGTGTCCTCCTGGGCCGCCTTCGGGTCCAGCCAGACGCCCTTGGCGAGGGGCTTCTCGGTGACGTGGCCGAGGATGCGGTTCTCCCAGAGGGGGGCCTCCAGGAGGAGCCCGTGGCGGTGCCGGTCCTCGGGGATGTAGCCGATGCCCTGCTCGCGGCGCCTGCGGGTGGGCCAGGCGGTGATCTCCTCGCCGGCGAGGGCGATGGTGCCGGAGTCGGCGTGCTTGAGGCCGATGAGCGCGTCGACCAGTTCGGTCTGGCCGTTGCCCTCGACGCCGGCGATGCCCAGGACCTCGCCCGCGTGGATGGTGAAGCTGATGTCGTCGAGGAGGGCCTTGCCGCCGGGGGTGGCGAGGCGGAGCTTGTCGACGGTGATGACCGGGCGGTCGGTGACCGTGGACTCGGCCGTCTCGGGGGTGGGCAGTTCGCTGCCGACCATCATCTCGGCGAGCTGGCGCGGGGTGGTCTCGGCGGGTACGGCCGTACCGACGGTGGTGCCGCGGCGGATGACGGTGATCTCGTCGGCGACGGACAGCACTTCGCCGAGCTTGTGCGAGATGAAGATGACCGACAGGCCCTCGGCCTTCAGTTCGCGCAGGTTGGCGAAGAGGGCGTCGACCTCCTGCGGCACCAGCACGGCGGTCGGCTCGTCGAGGATGAGGGTGGTGGCGCCGCGGTAGAGGACCTTGAGGATCTCCACGCGCTGACGGGCGGCGACGCCGAGCTCCTCGACCAGCAGGTCCGGCTCGACGCCGAGGCCGTAGCGGTCGGAGAGCTCCTTTATCTTGCGGCGGGCCTTGGCGCCGATGCCGTACAGCTTCTCGCTGCCGAGCACCACGTTCTCCAGGACCGTGAGGTTGTCGGCGAGCATGAAGTGCTGGTGGACCATGCCGATGCCGCGGGTGATGGCGTCGGCGGGCGAGGAGAGGCTCACCTGCTCGCCGTCGACGGCGATGGTGCCCTCGTCCGGCTTCTGCATGCCGTAGAGGATCTTCATCAGGGTCGACTTGCCGGCGCCGTTCTCGCCGACGAGGGCGTGGACGGTGCCCTTGCGGACCCTGAGGTGGATGTCGCGGTTGGCCACGACGCCGGGGAAGCGCTTGGTGATCCCGGCGAGTTCGACGGCGATCACCGATGTGTCGACCGCCGCTCCGGCCGGAGGGCTGCTGGACGCGTTGATAACGCACTCTCCTGGGGACGGGGGTCGTCTACGCGCGTAGCGCCCCTACGGCATGCAAAGGGTCGGCGCTCCCCGCGACAACGGGGTACGGGGAGCAGCCTCCCCGTACCCCGTTGCGCGGACGCAACCCCGGGGTTACGACCTGCTCGAGGCAGTCGCTCGTCAGCTGCTCTTGACCTTGATCTCGCCGCTGATGATCTTCTCCTTGGCCGTCTTGATGGCTTTCTGGAGCTCGGCGTCGGCCGCGAACTTCGGGTTGGAGTCCGACAGGCTCACCTCGCCGGTCTTCAGATCGCCACGAACGATACCGGTCTCGGGCTTGCCGTCCTTGACCGACTTCGCAAGGGTGTACACGGCCTGGGCGACGTCCTTCATCGCCGAGGTGAGGATGGAGTCCTTGTACTTGGCGAGGGCTTCCTGCTTGTACTGGTCGGAGTCGACGCCGATCGCCCAGACCTTCTTGGCGGCGGCGGCCTCGATCACGCCCTGCCCGGACAGACCGGCGGCCGCGTAGACCACGTCGGCCTTCTTCTCGATCTGGCCCTCGGCGGCCGTCTTGCCCTTGTCGGGGCTGGCGAAGCCACCCTCCTCGGCCGTCTGCGTCAGGTACTGGGAGAGGACCTTGACCTTCGGGTCGGTGTCCTTGACGCCCTGCGCGAAGCCCGCCTGGAACTTGTGGATCAGCGGGATGTCCACACCGCCGACGAAGCCGACGACCTTCGACTTGGTGCTCTTGGCGGCGGCGACACCGGCCAGGTAGGAGGCCTGCTCCTCGTTGAAGACCAGGTCGGCGACGTTCTTGGTCTTGATCGTCTCGTCGTCGACGATGCCGAACGTGGTGTCCGGGAACTTCGCCGCGGCGCCCTTGACGGCTCCGGCGTACGCGTAGCCGACACCGATCACCGGGTTGAAGCCCTGCTTCGCCAGCGAGACCAGGCGCTGCTCCTTGTCGGCGTCCGTCTCGCCCTCGGTGGGCTCCAGGTCGGCCGTCTTGTAGCCGAACTCCTTCTGCGCCTTCTCCAGACCGGCGTAGGCGGCATCATTGAAGGACTGGTCGCCCTTGCCGCCGACGTCGTACGCGATGGCGAGGCCCTTGTTCCCCTTCGAGTCGGACGACCCGGAGGTCGAGGTGCTGCCGCAGGCGGAGAGGGCGAGGGCCAGGGAAGCGGTCGCTGCGCCTGCGACCGTGATCCGGGAAATCCGGCGCATGTGTGAGTGCTCCTGTCGTACAAGCGCCGGATGGACAGCTGGACAGCTTCGGCGCTGGTTTCGCCGCAGATTAACGCGCGTAGACCTGCCTGAAAACCCCTTCTGTCCACCTTGTTATGCGCCCGTGCCCAAGCCAGTACCGCGTCCCGGCCGGTGCGTTGCCGACCGCGAACAGGGGGTGGCGCTGGGTGATCCGGGTCCCGGGAACGCGAGACGGGCGGACACCGTGGGTGTCCGCCCGTCTCACCTGCTGTGCGACCGCCGCCGCTACTCCGTCTTGACCTTGATGGTGCCGTCGGTGATGCCTTCCTTGGCCTTCTTCACGGCGTCCGCGAGGCCCGGGATCTTGGCGTACTCCGGGTTCGACTCGGAGAGGCCGACGCCGTTGACCTTCAGGTCGAAGGTCTGGGTGCCGGTCAGCGGCTTGTCGTCGTGGACCGACTTGGCCAGCGCGTAGACCGCGCCGCCGACGTCCTTGAGAGCGGAGGTGAGGATGGAGTTCTTGTACTTGGCGAGGGCGGCTTGCTTGTACTGGTCGGAGTCGACGCCGATCGCCCAGACCTTCGCCTTGGCGGCGGCCTCTATGACGCCCTGGCCGGACAGACCGGCGGCCGCGTAGACCACGTCGGCCTTCTTCTCGATCTGGCCCTCGGCGGCGGCCTTGCCCTTGTCGGGGCTGGCGAAGCCACCTTCCTCGGCCGTCTGCGTCAGGTACTGCGACAGGACCTTCACCTTGGGGTTGGTGTCCTGCACGCCCTGCTTGTAGCCGGCCTCGAACTTGTGGATCAGCGGGATGTCGACACCGCCGACGAAGCCGACGGTGTTCGACTTGGTGGCCTTGGCGGCGGCGACACCGGCCAGGTAGGAGGCCTGCTCCTCGGCGAAGACGAGGGAGGCGACGTTCTTGCTCTCGACCACGAAGTCCACGATGCCGAAGCTGGTCTTCGGGTACTTGGCGGCGACGGCCTTCATCGCCGGGCCGTAGGCGTATCCGATGCCGACGACCGGGTTGTAGCCCTGCTTCGCCAGCGAGGCCAGACGCTGTTCCTTGTCGGCGTCGGTCTCGCCCTCGGTGGGCTCGATGTCGGCCGTCTTGTAGCCGTACTCGCCCTTGGCCTTCGTCAGACCGGCGTAGGCGGCGTCGTTGAACGACTGGTCGCCCTTGCCGCCGACGTCGTACGCGATGGCGACGCCGCGGTCGCTCTTGTCACTGTCGCCACTTTCACCGCTGGTGTTGCCACAGGCCGTGGCGACGAGCCCCAGCGACGCGACCCCCACCGCGACACGGGTCATCTTGGAAATCCGACGCATCTGAAGTTCCCCATTCTCCAAAGCCCCGCAGTGGGTGCTCGGTGCGGCGCACATTAACGCGCGTAGAAACCCCTTGGGAACGGGTGACAGCGGCCGTTATCCATTCGTGCCGATGGCCGGTCACGCCGGTGTGGACCACGGGCTCGAACGGGGGCGAAAGCGTGCGCTCGGGGAAACGGCGCGACCCGCTCCGGGCCGTGAGCCGGAGCGGGTGGGGGGAGGTGGGCTTCCCGGAAGCGGGACCGGTCCTAGCGGAGGCCGTTGACCAGGGCCGCGGCCGTGAAGAGTTCCACTCCGACCGAGATCGCGGACTCGTCGACGTCGAAGTCGCCCTGATGGAGGTCGCGCACATGGAGTTCGCCCGGGGTGCGCACGCCGAGGCGGGCCATGGCGCCGGGGACGTGTTCCAGGTACCAGGAGAAGTCCTCGCCGCCGAGGCTCTGCTCGGTGCTCACCACGGAGTCGACGCCGCGCCGGGCGATCATGGCGTCCCGCAGGAGCTCGGTCACACCGGGTTCGTTGACGACGGGCGGGACGCCGCGCACGTAGTTGATCTCCGACTTGGCGCGGTAGAGGTTGGCGATCTCGTCGATCGCGGCCACCACGACGTCGGGCGCCTGCCGCCACGCCTCGATGTCGAGGCACCGCACGGTGCCGGAGAGTTCGGCGTGCTGCGGGATCACGTTGGGCGCGTGCCCCGACTCGACGCGGCCCCAGGTGATGGCGAGTCCGCTCCGGCTGTCGAAGCGGCGGCCGACCAGGGCGGGTACGTCGGTGACGACGCGGGCGGCCGCGGTGACCAGGTCGGTCGTCAGGTGGGGGCGTGCCGTGTGGCCGCCCGGGCCGTTCAGGGCGATCTCCAGCCGGTCGCAGGCGGAGGTGATGGGGCCCTCGCGGAGTCCGATCTGGCCCGCGTCCACCCGGGGATCGCAGTGCACGGCGATGATCGCGCCGACCCCTTCCAGTGCGCCGCCCTTGATGACGTCGGCGGCGCCGCCCGGCAGCACCTCCTCGGCGGGCTGGAAGATCAGCCGGACGGGGCGGGGCAGCAGGCCCTGCTTGTGCAGTTCGGCGAGGACGAGGCCGGCACCGAGGACGACCGTGGTGTGCACGTCGTGGCCGCAGGCGTGGGCGCGGTCGGGCACGGTCGAGCGGTACGGGCAGTCGGCCTTGGTGTCGGGGATGGGCAGGCCGTCGATGTCGGCCCGCAGCGCGAGCATGCTGGGACCGCCGTCCCACTGTTCGCCCGCCACGCCGATGTCACAGACGAGTCCGGTCCCGATGGGGAGTACGCGTGGCTTGAGGCCCGCCCTCTCCAGCCGCTCCTTGATCGCGGCTGTGGTGCGGAACTCCTGGTTGCCCAGCTCCGGGTGCATGTGCATGTCGCGTCGGAACGCGATGAGCTCGGCCCGCAGAGCGTCGGGCAGCGCACCGGGAAGCACGGCTCCCCCGGGAAGATCGACCTCGGACTCCAGTGACATCAATTGCTTCACCCTCTGAAGGGTAGGGCGCCAGGGCGGTCGGCTGACCCTCGATCAACAAAACTTCAACCCGTTAGGGGAAGAAAATATGACCGCCCGGCGCATAGCTATCAACTGAGATGGGTAAGCTGCCTGCCTTTTGGGCTGCGTCGATCACCGCATCTCCCGGAGTGTGACATCGACCACACCTCAGCCATCTCTCCGGTATCCATCCATCCTCCTCCACGCATACCACGCCCCGCGCGGGGAAACGCGGGTTCGTTCGCCTGCCGGACGCGCGCGCCGCTAGGGTGCGGCCCGTGCGCGCCGACTCTCCCGAGTTCCTTCACACGACCCAGGCCTCGTACGACGCCATCGCCGAGGCCTACGCCGCCGAGTTCCCGGACAGCCTGGCGGGCAGACCTCTGGAGCGGGCCCTTCTCACGGCCTTCGTGGATCTGGTCCGGGCCGCCGGGGCGGCGAAGCAGCCCCCGGTCGCCGATGTCGGCAGCGGTCCCGGGCACGTGACGGCGCGGCTGCACGAGTTCGGGCTGCCGGTGTTCGGGATCGACGTCTCGCCGCGCATGGTGGCCCTGGCCCGCCGGGAGCACCCGGAGCTGCGGTTCCACGTCGGGTCGATGACGGCCCTGGACCTGCCGGACCAGACGCTCGGCGGCATCGTCGCGCTCTACTCGATCATCCATGTGCCGGACGACCAGTTGTCCGCGACCTTCGCCGAGTTCCACCGCGTGCTGGTGCCGGGCGCGCCCGTGCTGCTCGGCTTCCAGTCCGGGGACGAGGACGGGCATGAGCGGCTCACGGAGCGGTTCGGGCAGGAGATCTCGCTCGACTACTACTGGCGCACCCCGGACACCGTCGCGTCCCACTTCACGCGGGCCGGGCTGGAGCTGCACGCCTGCGTGCTGCGCGAGGCCGTGGACGGGGAGAAGCGGCCTCGCACCTTCCTGCTGGCGCGCAGGCCGGCTGTGGGCGCAGGGGGTTCGTGACCGGCCGGTGGCCGGCGGCCGTCCACCAACGGCACGGGACACTTGGCCTGCGGCCGCCACGCCCGCGGGGGCACCGGGACACCTGGCCTGCGGCCATCACGCCCCCGGGGGCACCGGGACACCTAGCCTGCCGCCACCACGCCCGCAGCACCCGCCGGACCGGCCATGCTCGCCGAAGTCGTGCCTGGCGGACCCGCCGTCCCGGCCGTGCTCGCTGAAGTCGTCGTGCCCGGCGAACCCGCCGTCCCTGCTGGGCCCGTCGTGCCCGTCGTGCCTGTCGTGCTTGTCGTGCCTGTGATCTTCGCCGGGCCCGTCCCGCCACCCGGACCCGCCAGGCCCTCCGGATCCGCCGGAGACGCCGGAGGGGGCGAGTCCACCGTGGGCAACCGGTGTACGTCCCGCGCCGTTCCCGTGACCCCGGACAGGAATCCCTGGGCCCGGGGGGAAGCGTGTTCGGTCAGCCATGACGGGTCGATGTCGCAGACGGCGACGCGGACCTCCGTGCCGGACAGGGCCAGCGGCAGGGTGTGGACGACCGTGGACGGGAAGCTGAGGATCGTCCGGCCGATGGGGCCGCGGCGGGCGATCAGTTCGAGGGGGAGTTCGGGGCGCACGATCTCCAGGCCCGTCTCGACCGCGAGGCGGTGCAGCTTCGTCGGGCTCTCGCGGCGGTGCGCGAAGTAGCGGGTGGCGCCGTGGGCCGCGGCCAGGGCGCGGACGGCCTCCAGGTAGTGGTCGTCGTCCACGACACCGGTCTCCACCAGGGAGGTACCGACCATGTCGGCGCCCTTGGTGATGCGCGGCGGGCCGAAGCGGGCCCGGGTCCACGCGAAGTCGTTGGCGGTGACCGTGACGCCCGCCGGGGTCTCCTCCACCGGCATGGACGAGAACACCTCCACCCGGCGCCTGCCCCCGGGGGTCAGCCGGCGACGGGCCGAGGAGGACACCGGCGCGAAGATCAGGTCCCGTGGGCCGGGGCGCCCGCCCTTGCGGTGCCAGCGCACCAGCCGCTCCCCCCGGGCCAGCTGGCCGACGAACTCCATCGTGGCCGTGCCGTCGTCGACGACGACCAGGTCACGAGCCCGCGTGATGGTCAGCAGCAGCTGGACGTAGCGGGAGAAGGGGTCCCCCAGCACCACCCGGCGCGCCCTGCGGAGCAGACCCGCGAGGCCGCCGACGGTCTGGAAGGGCGCGAGCGGGCCGCCGCGCGCCTCCTCCCAGCGGACCTCGTGCCCCTCGTCACGGGCCAGGTCGGACATCCGCCGCAGCTGACCGCGCGTCATCGGGTCGACGGGTGACAGCACCACGAGGGTGAGCCCCACGCCGGGCGCATGCGCGTGCGCCCACTCCAGCACGTTCAGCAGCTGTACCGGACTCTCGACGAACGCGAGAGTGTGGGGGCCGGCGTTCCCGGCGCGGGGGCTCATCGACGTACGACCGTCCCGTCGTAAGGGGGGTGTGGGGAGTTGTGCGCTCAGACGCCGACCGGCTCGCCCGCCGCGTCGGCGATCTCGGCCTCGGCGACCACACCGGTGACGCGGCGCAGCTTCTTCATCGGGGCCAGCTCGGAGTCGTAGACCTTCTTCACGCCGTCACCGAGGGAGGCCTCGATGGTGCGGATGTCGCGGACGAGGCGGGTGAGGCCCTGCGGTTCCACGGAGGCGGCCTGGTCCGAGCCCCACATGGCGCGGTCGAGGGTGATGTGACGCTCGACGAAGGTGGCGCCCAGGGCGACCGCGGCGAGGGTGGTCTGCAGGCCGGTCTCGTGGCCGGAGTAGCCGATCGGGACGTTCGGGTACTCCTGCTGGAGGGTGTTGATGACGCGCAGGTTGAGCTCCTCGGCCTTGGCCGGGTAGGTCGACGTGGCGTGGCACATCAGGATGTTGTCGGAGCCGAGGACCTCGACCGCGTGGCGGATCTGCTTCGGGGTCGACATGCCGGTGGAGAGGATCACCGCGCGGCCGGTGGCGCGCAGGGCGCGCAGCAGCTCGTCGTCGGTGAGCGAGGCGGAGGCGACCTTGTGGGCGGGGACGTCGAACTTCTCCAGGAAGGCGACGGCCTCGGTGTCCCACGGGGAGGCGAACCAGTCGATGTTCTTCGACTTGCAGTAGTCGTCGATCGCGCGGTACTCGTCCTCACCGAACTCCACGCGGTGGCGGTAGTCGATGTAGGTCATCCGGCCCCAGGGGGTGTCGCGCTCGATGTCCCACTGGTCGCGCGGGGTGCAGATCTCCGGGGTGCGCTTCTGGAACTTGACGGCGTCGCAGCCGGCCTCGGCGGCGGCGTCGATCAGCTTGAAGGCGTTCTCGAGGTCGCCGTTGTGGTTGATGCCGATCTCACCGCAGACGTAGACCGGACGGCCCGGGCCGACCTCGCGCGAACCGAACTGGCGGATACGGGAGTTGGTGCTCATGGCAGAGATGTCCTTACTTGGTGAGGGAATCGAGAGAGGGGCCGAGGATCCAGCTGGCGATCTCTCGGATCGCGCCGTCGCCACCGGGGACGGTGGTGACCGCGCGTGCGGCGCCGCGCACGACGTCGTGGGCGCTCGCGACCGCCACGGGCCAGCCCACGAGGGCGAAGCACGGGAGGTCATTGACGTCGTTGCCGACGTAGAGCACGCGCTCCGGCGCGATGCCCTGCTCCTCGCACCACTGCTTCAGCGCGAGGTCCTTGCGGTCGATGCCGTGCAGCACCGGGAGCTTGAGCTTCCGGGCCCGCGCGGCGACCACAGGGTTCTGTTCCGTGGACAGGATCAGCATGTCGAGGCCGCTCCTGCGGAGGGCCGCGATGCCGAGTCCGTCCCCGCGGTGCACGGAGACGAACTCCCGTCCGTCGGAGTCGACGAGCACCCGGTCGTCGGTCTGGGTGCCGTCGAAGTCGAGGACGACCGCGTCGATGTCGTCGGCGGTCGGGAGGGCGCCGGGGCGGTCCGCGTCGAAGAGCGGCGCGAGGGCCCGGGCGCGGGCCAGGTCGTGCGGATCGTCGATCTCCAGGACCCGGGCGGGGTCGGTGCGCACGAGTTCCGTGCGGCCGAAGAAGCGGTGCTGGTGCTTGCGGAAGCCGAGCGCGTCCATGCCGTAGACGGCTCCGGTCTCCAGGAAGTCCTGGGGGCGGTCCTGACGGCGCGGGCGGAACGACTTGTCGTGGTTGATGCCGTAGCCGCCGCCGACGGCCGCGTCGGCCTCCGTGACGCTCCCGGCCGTGACCTCGTCGTCGGCGTCGCGCCACACGAAGCCGTGGAACGGGGCCACGGTCAGCGCGGTGTCGGCGCCGTTCTCCACGATGGACTCGACGACGCCGTCCACGTCCTCGCGGATGATGAACGGGCTGGTGCACTGCACCAGCAGGACCACGTCCACCTGCGCCCCGTGCAGGGCCTCGTGGGCGTCCATGGCGTGCAGCACCGCGGCCTCGGAGGTCGCCGTGTCCCCGGCGATGGCGGCGGGACGCAGCACGATCTCCGCGCCGGCCTCGCGGGCGGCGGCGGCGATGGCCTGGTCGTCGGTGGAGACGACGACGTCGGTGACCAGCCGGGAGGCGAGGCACTCGCGCACCGCTCGGGACACCAGCGGGACACCGCCGACGGGCAGGAGGTTCTTCGCGGGCACGCCCTTGGAGCCGCCGCGCGCGGGGATCACCGCGAGCACGCGGCGCACCGAAGCCCTCTGGCCGGCTTCCGAGTTGGACATGGTTTCTGCTCCTTGACGTGGGATCGTGCGGCTCACAGCTCGCCCATCCGCCGGATGACGGGCGCCACGCGCTGCACGCCGTGCCGGTAGGCGCCGCGCGCCGCCCGGCGCACGATCTGCCGGACCGGTCCGGGGTCCCTGTCGGCGGCGGGCGCGCCGGGCAGCGGGGTGCCGTCCGGGCCGAGGTGGTGGCGGGCGAGGATCCCGGGCAGATAGCCGGGGGCGGTGACGGGTGTGTAGTACGGGGCCAGCGGCGGCAGTCCGGCGGGCCGGCCGAGCAGCTTGGCGATGCGCTCGCGCGCCGCGTCGAAGGCGGACTCGTACGGGCCTTCCGCTGCGACGCCCTGCCGGGCGACCCACTCCTCGTCGGGCACCGGCCGGTGTCCGGCGTCGAGCTGGTCCCAGGAGGCAAGGCAGCCGGAGCCGACGAAGTGGTGGTTGCCGAGCGCCTCACGGACGCCGAGGTCGGTCAGGACGACGGTCGGGACGCGGCGGTGCAGCGACTCCAGGGCGGCCGTGGAGCTGACCGTGACCAGCAGGTCGGTGCGGTCGAGGACCTCGCCCATGTTGCCGTACACCAGTTGGAAGTTGGCCGGCGGATCAAGGCGCTGCACCAGCTTCTGGTAGGGCAGTTCCTCGATGTGGGTGGTGTGTTCGCCCGGCTTGGAGCGCAGCTTCAGCAGCACCTCGCGTTCGGGGTGCTTGCGGGCGTGCTGGACCAGCCGGTTCAGCAGGTACGTACGGTCCTTGCGGTTCTCCGGCACGGAGGGCTGGGCGGCGAAGACGACCGTGAAGGGGTCGTGTTCGCCTTCGTAGGCCGCGCCGCCGAGGAAGGGCAGGGCCACCTCGGTCACCGACGTGGCGTCGGCGCCCACTCCTTCGTAGACGGCCCGGAAACGGTCCGCGTCCTGGCGGGAGTTGGCGAGGACCAGGTCGGCGCCGTGCCGCAGCAGCAGGCCGTCGGCGAGCTTCTCGTAGACGACACCGACGTAGCCGGTGACCACGACCGGGCGTGAAGTCCGGTTCTCCCAGGCCCGCTTGAGTCCGTGCAGCATCGCCTGCACACCGCCGCCGACCAGGGCGAGGACCAGGATGTCGTACGACTCCTCTGCCATGGTGCGCAGGAACTCGACGGCGGTGACCTCCCGCAGCGAGTCGGCGCGCACGCCGACCTCCTCCAGCTGGCGCGGGGTGGGCGTCGCCCGGCCGCGCAGCAGGAATCCGTCGAGGGCAGGACCCACTTGCGCGTCCTCGTCCGGTCCGGTTTCCATGGACGGTCCCGGGGCGATGCGGTGCGCGGTCAGCGCACCCCATTTCCATCGGGTGTCGGAGTCCGCGAGGACGGCGATTCGCGGGCGCTTCGGTGTACTTGCTGGCACGTCGAAGACGCTAGGAAGCAATTCCTAGGTATGGCGGAACCGCGACTCAACGAAAAGTTAACAACAGCCCACCGAGAGCCGAACTGGCCTGCTGGAGACCGGGAAGTACACGGGGTGCACCGTTCTGACACATTGAGTTCACCCAGTGTATGTTCACCGGAAAGTTCCGGAGCCGGACGGCCTCCTAACGTTTTGCGGGTGCCTAAGCTTTCCGTGATCGTGCCGTTCTACAACGTGCAGCAATACGCCCCGGACACCCTCAGAAGCCTTCGGCTGAATGCCGACCGCGATTTCGAGTTCATCCTGGTCGACGACCATTCGAAGGATGAGACCCCGGCCATTCTCGAACGAGCGGCCGAGGATCTTTCGGATGTCGCGCGCGTGCGTTACATCCGCCACGAGCAGAACGGCGGGCTGGCCACGGCCCGCAACACCGGCCTGGACGCGGCGCAGGGCGAGTACCTGACGTTCCTGGACGGGGACGACTGGCTGGCCCCCGGCTATCTCGCCGAACTGGTGTCCGCCATGGACGAGTTGGGCTGCGACTTCGTCCGCACCGACCATGTGCAGGCGACCGCCCGGGCGCGCTCGGTGAGCCGGGTGCCGGTCGGCCGGCGTTGGGAGGCGTTCAGCCCGCGGGACGCGATCCTGCCCGCCCACCGCTCGACCTCCGTCGACTACGCCTACGCGTGGGCCGGTGCCTACCACCGCCGCCTGCTCGACCAGGGCGTGCTGCACTTCACCGACGGTCTGCGCACGGCCGAGGACCGGCCGTGGATCTGGAAGCTGCACCGCGAGGCGGAGTCGTTCGCCGTGGTGAGCCTGCTGGGTGTGTTCTACCGGCGCGGGGTGGCCTCGTCCCTGACCCAGATCGGCGATGTCCGCCAGCTCGACTTCATTCGCGCTTTCGACCAGGTGATCGAGGAGACGGCCGCGGACCGCGAGGCGGACCGGCTGCTCCCCAAGGCGGTGCGGACGTACTGCGCGATCATCGCCCACCACCTTTCCAACGAAGACAGGTTCGAACCGGCCGTGGCCAGGCAGCTGCGGTCGATGAGCGCGGCGGCCATCAGGCGCATGCCACAGGACGCGCTCGGAGACGCACTGGAGGCCATGGACATGGACCGCTCGGCCAAGCTGCGGCGGCTGCGGCGCAGGGTCACCACGGCGGGGGCGGCGGCCTGATGCCCGGGACCACACAGATCTTCTGCGCCTCGACGCTGTACGGCGTCGCCACCCTGGCCGCCGCGATCGACTCGGACCTCTTCGAGGAGCCGGACCGCCGGGTGCTGCTGGTGTTCAACAACTCCGCGACCCCGGAGACCACCCCGGCCCTCGACGAGATGCCGGGCTTCGCGCCGCTGCGCGAGCACTTCGACGAGGTGCTGTCCTGGAACGAGGCGATCCGCCCCTTCCACCCGGGTGCCTGGACGCCGCGCTCCGACGACATCCCGCTCTTCGAGCGCTATCTGCGGATGCTGTGGGGCCTCGGCGACGACCGGGTGAGCCTGGTCCTGGAGTCCATCCAGGTCGCGCCCGCGCTCACGGTGGCCCAGCTGTTCACCGACGCCCCCGTCGACGTCTACGCCGACGGGCTGATGAGCTACGGCCCCACGCGCAACAAGCTCGACCCGCTGGTCGGCACACGCGTGCGGCGGCTGCTGCACCTCGATCTGGTGCCGGGCCTCACTCCGATGCTGCTGACCGAGTTCGACGTGCCGGCGCACCTGGTGCCGACGCCCGCGTTCCTGAAGGTGCTGGGCGAGGTCACCGAGACCGTCCCCGAGCTGCCCGACCTGCCCGGTGACTCGGCGCTGCTGCTGGGGCAGTACCTGTCGGCGCTGAACATCCTCTCCCCCGAGGAGGAAGAGGACCTGCACGTGCGGATGATGCGGGGCGCCGTCGCCCGCGGCCACCGCACGGTCGTCTTCAAACCGCACCCGACCGCACCGGCCCGCTACAGCCGTGCCCTGGAGTCCGAGGCCGAGAAGCTCGGCGTGGACCTCACCGTGCTGGACACGCCCGTGCTCGCCGAGGTGCTGTTCGACCGCGCCCGGCCCGCGCTGGTCGTCGGCTGCTTCTCGACCGCCCTGTTCACGGCCTCGTCGTTCTACGACCTGCCCGTGGCGCGCATCGGCACCGACCTGCTGCTGGAGCGGCTGACGCCGTACCAGAACAGCAATCGGATCCCCACCACGCTGGCGGACGCGCTGCTGCCCGACCTGGAGCGCGGCGGGGACGGCGACGTCCTGCCGGCCGAACTGCTGTCCGACCTGGTGACCGCCGTCGGGTTCACCATGCAGCCGCAGATCTACCCGGACCTGCGTCCGCGGGCGGAGCGGTTCCTCGCCCGGCACCTCGGTCCGCGCACCCGGCGCTACTTCAAGAAGCGGCGTCTCACCGCGCTCGGACTGCCCGGTGGCATTCCGCAGCGGCTGGCGTTCCTGCCCCGCAACTCCGCGGCGCGCAGGGTGGTGCGCCGGGCGCGGGCGCTGCGCAAGGCGGTACGGCGCTGAAGCGGGTCCGCCGGGTACGCCCGGCGGGCCCGCTTCGGCGACATCCAGATGAACCCGTGGGGACCGTCAGGCGAAGCCTGCCTCTGTCGAACGTTCTAGCGTCAATCTCCGTCCTAGGGTGACTGCCGGCGCCCTGCCCGCCCACAGGCGGCTCAGGTGAAGGACATACGAGCTACAGAGGTTTTCAGCGTGACGGAGACGGTCGTCAGCACCCGCAAGCCCCAGCCCGGTGTCGCCGTGCTGGTCGAACCACCGGGCGCCACGACCGTCCCGCGGCGCCGGCAGGGCTCCGGCGGCCGGCTGCGCGCCCTGGACGGGCTGCGGCTGGTGGCCGCGCTGATGGTGGCGGCGTACCACTACGGCGGCCGGGACGGTGAGGTCAGCGAGGCGTGGGGCACCTCGCCCACGGAGCAGTTCCCGACCCTGCACGAGTACTTCGCCTACGGCTGCCTCGGCGTCCAGGTCTTCTTCGTGATCAGCGGGTTCGTGATCTGCATGAGCGGCTGGGGACGGCCGCTGAAGTCGTTCTTCGCCTCCCGCGCCTCCCGGCTGCTGCCCGCCTACTGGGTGGCGGTCGTGCTCGTGACGGCGGTGTTCGCGCTGCCGGTGGTGGCCTACCAGGCGGTGTCGCCGAGCGACGCCCTGGTGAACCTGACCATGCTGCAGATGCCGCTCGGCGTGGACCGGGTGCTCGGGGTGTGCTGGACGCTGTGGGCGGAGATCCGCTTCTACGCGCTGTTCGCGCTGTGCGTGGTGCTCCCCGGGGCGAACCGCCGCCGGGTGATCATGTTCTGTGCGGTCTGGATGCTGGCCGCGGTGATGGCCTCGAACGCGGACATGCCGCTGCTCGACATCGTCGTGATGCCCGAGTACGCCCCGCTCTTCATCGGCGGCGTCGGCCTCTACCTCGTCCATCTGGACCGGCGGGACGCCTACGGCTGGGGCATCGTCGCCGTGAGCTGGCTGACAGGCCAGCACTTCGCGGTGCAGAGCCTGTGGCACGCGCCCAGCGCGGACGGTTTCTCGTACCGCTCCTCGCTCGGCATCGTCGCCGTCGTGACCTTCGGCTTCGTGGCGGTCGCGGCGATCGCGCTGGGCTGGCTGCGGTGGGCGAACTGGCGCTGGCTGACCGTGGCCGGGGCGCTGACGTACCCGTTCTACCTCGTCCACGAGCACCTCGGCTGGGTGGTGATCCACGCCCTGCACCGCGGCCTCGACCTGCCGTCCGGGGTGACTTTCGCCCTGACCGCGGCCTCGATGCTGCTGCTGGCATGGCTGCTGAACCAGTATGTGGAGAAGCCGCTGACGCCACGGCTGCGGGCGATGCTGACGAAAGCCCGCTGAGGCTGTTCACGCGCCGTTCAGCCAACCTTCGGTTCCGGCAACGCTGAGGGAGAAGGCTCGTCCCATGACCAACGCACAAGCGACCGACAAGCACCCCGGCGAGCTCGCGGACGTCCCCGGCTGGTTCCCCGCGCTGGACCAGATGCTGTTCACCTGGTTCCTCGAGCGGCAGCAGAGCCAGGGCATCCAGGGCGACCTGCTGGAACTCGGCGTCTACATGGGCAAGAGCGCGATCCTGCTCGGCCACCACCTCCAGACCGGCGAGAAGTTCACGGTCTGCGACCTGTTCGAGGGCGACGCCCCGGACGGCGCCAACCAGGCGGAGTCGCAGAAGTCCTACGCCTCGCTGACCCGGCAGGCCTTCGAGCGGAACTACCTCTCCTTCCACGACAGCCTGCCGACGGTGCTCGCGGCTCCCAGCTCGGTGGTGTCCGAGAAGGTGGCCCCGAACACCTGCCGCTTCATCCACGTGGACGCCTCGCACCTCTACGAGCACGTGCACGGCGACATCGGCGCGGCCCACGACATCCTGCTGCCCGAGGGCATCGTGGTCCTCGACGACTTCCGTTCCGAGCACACGCCGGGTGTCTCGGTCGCCACCTGGGAGGCGGTCCTCAACCGCGGGCTGCGGCCGATCTGCCTCAGCACGCAGAAGCTGTACGGCACCTGGGGCGATCCCGAGCCGCTCCAGGAGGAACTGCTCGACATGCTCCGGCAGCGCTCGGACTGCGGGCTGAGCGTGCAGGAGGCGGCGGGGCACCGGCTGGTCCGCGCCCGGTCCAGGGGCATGAAGCCGCCGCCCTTCCCGACCTCCCGGCACTACCTGGCGCCCGCGCCGGCGAGCGTCCCGGCCGCCCGGGTCACCGAGTCCCGCGCGGCGCGCCCGGCCCGGCCCGCCCCGTCCCGGGCCCGCCGCCTAGCCAAGGACCTGCTGCCGCCCGTGGTCACCCGGGCCGTTCGGCGGGCTCGCGCGAAGCGCTCCTGACGCAGGCGTGTCATGAGACGCCGTAGCGCGCCCCGATACCCTCGACGACGAGGGCCAGCCCCTCCTCGAAGTGCCGTTCGTAATCCTCGAAGATCTCCGCGCCCGCCTGGGCCGACAGTGGGAAGTCGGCCATCAGGCGGGCGCGTTCGTGTACGTCGTAGCCCTCACGGCGCTCGTCGGGCAGGGGCTGCACGCCCTGTTCCTCGGTGACGAAGCCGAGCGTGTAGAGATAGGTCGTGGTGAGCGCGCGGACCGCCTGGGGAAGGGTGAAGCCGGCGGCCGTGAACAGCCGCAGGTTCTCCTCCATCTGCCCGGCGTGCTCGATGCCGGTGAACCGTGAGCCGCTGAACACCTTCGCGCCGTCCCGGTACCCGAGCAGGGCCGCGCGCAGCCCCCGGTTGGCCTTCAGCAGCCGTTCCCGCCAGGTGTCGGCGGCGTCGAGGGCGGTCCGGGCCACCATCCGGCGGTACATCTCCGTGGCCATCTCGTCCAGCAGCGCCTGCTTGTCCTTGAAGTGCCAGTAGAGGGCGGGCGCCTTCACGTCCAGCTCCCGGGCGATGGCGCGCAGGGTCAGACCGTCCAGACCCACCTCGTTCAGCAGCCGCAGCGCGGTGTCCGCGACCCGTCGGCGGTCCAGGGGCTCACGTCGTTCCGTACTCACGCTTGACAACTTAACACCGTTAAGGCGACTCTCGTGAACGACGGCACTTAACAACGTTAAGGAGCGGGGTTCTCATGGAGACGGACGTACTGGTGGTGGGCGCGGGCCCGACCGGCCTGGCGCTCGGCATCGATCTCGCCCGGCGGGGCGTGGCGGCGCTGGTCGTCGAGCGGGCTGAGGCGCTGTTCCCCGGCTCGCGCGGCAAGGGCATCCAGCCGCGCACCATGGAGGTCTTCGACGACCTGGGCGTGCTCGGCGCGATCCGCGCGGCGGGCGGCCCCTACCCGGTCGGGATGATCTGGCAGGACGGCCGGCGCGCGGGCGAACACCGGATGTTCGACCCGGCCGAGGCGAGCGAGGACGCGCCGTACGACGAGCCGTGGATGGTGCCCCAGTGGCGTACGCAGGAGATCCTGCTGGCACGGCTGGAGGAGCTGGGAGGCGGGGTGGCCTTCGGCCGGGAGGTCGTCGGCCTGACGCAGGACGCGGACGGGGTCCGCGCGGAGTTCGGCTCCGGTGAGCCCGTCACCGCCCGGTACGCCGTCGCGGCGGACGGCGGCCGCTCGACCGTGCGCGGGCTGCTGGGCATCGGCATGACGGGCGAGACCCTCGACCCCAGCCCGACGCTCGTGGCGGACGTCCGGATCAGCGGCCTGGACCGGGACAACTGGCACATCTTCCCGCCCGTCGGGGACGGCGACGGTTTCCTCGCGATCTGCCCGCTGACCGGCACGGAGGACTTCCAGCTGGTGGCGCGGTTCCCTGACGAGACGGCCCCGGACCTGTCCCTGGAGGGCATCCGGAAGGTCGTCGCCGCCCGCTCACACCTCGCGCCGGAGGCCGTGACCGAGCTGCGCTGGGCCTCGGACTTCCGCCCCCGGGCGGCCCTGGCGGACCGCTTCCGCGCCGGGCGGGTCTTCCTCGCCGGCGACGCGGCGCACGTCCACTCCCCGGCCGGCGGCCAGGGCCTCAACACCAGCGTCCAGGACGCCTACAACCTGGGCTGGAAGCTGGGCGCGGTGCTCCGCGACGGCGCGGACGCGACCCTCCTCGACTCCTACGTGGAGGAGCGGAGGCCCGTCGCCGCTGACATGCTGGGGCTGTCGACCAGCGTGCACCGCGGCGAGACCCGGCGCGGCGGGGCGACCCGCCAACTCGGCCTCGGCTACCGGACGTCGTCGCTCACCCACGAGACCCGGCCCGGCCCGGGCCCGCTCCGGGCCGGCGACCGCGCGCCCGACGGCACCGTGGACGGCGTCCGGCTCTTCGACGCCTTCCGCGGACCCCACTGGACGCTGCTGGTGCTGGGCGGGGCGCGTGTTCCGGACGTCACGGCGCCGGTCCGCGTCGTACGGGGCGCGGCGCCCGGGACGTACGGCCCCGGGCTGTACCTCGTCCGGCCCGACGGCTACATCGGCTGGGCGGGCGACTCGCCCGCGGGCCTCCCGGAGTACCTCGCCCGCTTCGGCCGGTGCTAGGGAGCGTGGGCGTCTGCGGCTACGCGCTCGCCAGGGACAGCTTCACCGCGAAGCCCAGGAACAGCGCCCCCGCCGCCGAGGTCGCACCCGCCGAGAGCCGCTTGCGGCGGCGGAAGACGGCGGCCAGCCGGGTGCCGCCGAATATCAGCGCGCTCAGGTAGAGCACGCTGGCGAGCTGCGCGAAGGCGCCGAGGACGACGAAGGACACGGCCGGATAGGCATACCCCGGGTCGACGAACTGCACGAAGAAGGCGACGAAGAACAGGATGGCCTTGGGGTTGAACAGGCTGACGACGAAGGCCCGGCGGAAGGGCCGCTCCTCGGCGGGAGCGGGGGCCTGCACCGCATCGGCGGACCGCTCACCACGGGTGCGCCACATGCCCCACGCGGCCCGCAGCATGCCTATGGCCAGCCACGTCAGATAACCGGCACCCGCGTACTTCACGATCCCGAACAGCACGGCGTTCGCCTGCAACAGCGAGGCGACACCCGCTGCGGACAGCGTCATCAACACCGTGTCCCCGCACCAGACGCCCCCGGCCGCGGTGTACCCGGCACGCACACCACGGCGGGCGGCCACGGACAGCACGTACAGCGAGTTGGGACCGGGCAGCAGGATGATGAGGACGAGGCCCGCCAGGTAGGTGGGCAGATCGATGACACCGAACATGAAAAGGAGTCTCGCACGAGGGTGTGACACTCCCCCCGCCCCGGCCGGCGGTCAGAAGACGTCCGACGGGACGTACGCGCCCCACACCTCGCGGAGTGTGTCGCAGACCTCGCCGATGGTGGCGCGGGCGCGCAGGGCGTCTTTCATGGGGTAGAGGACGTTGTCGTCGCCTTCGGCGGCTTTCTTCAGGGCCGCCAGGGCCGTGGTGACGGCCGGCTGGTCGCGCTCGGCGCGCAGGGCGGCCAGGCGTTCCGCCTGCCTCGCCTCGATGGCCGGGTCCACCCGCAGCGGCTCATACGGTTCTTCCTCATCGAGCTGGAAGCGGTTGACGCCGACCACGACCCGCTGCCCGGCATCGGTCTCCTGCGCGATCCGGTAGGCGTTGCGCTCGATCTCGCCCTTCTGGAAACCCCGCTCGATGGCGGCCACGGCACCACCCAGCTCCTCGACCCTGTCCATCAGGGTTACGGCCGCCGCCTCGACGTCATCGGTCATCCTCTCGATCGCATAGGAGCCCGCGAAGGGGTCGACGGTGGCGGTGACGTCGGTTTCGTGGGCGAGGACCTGCTGCGTGCGCAGCGCCAGACGCGCGCTCTTGTCGGTGGGCAGCGCGATGGCCTCGTCGAAGGAGTTGGTGTGCAGCGACTGCGTCCCGCCCAGCACCGCCGCCAGCCCCTGCACCGCCACCCGCACCAGGTTCACCTCCGGCTGCTGCGCGGTCAGCTGCACCCCAGCCGTCTGCGTGTGGAAACGCAGCATCAACGACTTCGGGTTCTTGGCGCCGAACTCCTCACGCATCACCCGCGCCCAGATCCGCCGCGCCGCCCGGAACTTCGCCACCTCCTCCAGCAGCGTCGTCCGCGCCACGAAGAAGAACGAAAGCCGCGGCGCGAAGTCGTCCACATCCATCCCCGCCGCGACCGCCGTGCGCACGTACTCCACACCGTCGGCCAGGGTGAAGGCGATCTCCTGCGCCGGCGACGCGCCCGCCTCGGCCATGTGATAGCCCGAGATCGAGATCGTGTTCCACCGCGGCATCTCCGCCCGGCAGTACTTGAAGATGTCCGCGGTCAGCCGCAACGACGGCTTCGGCGGAAAAATGTAGGTCCCCCGGGCGATGTACTCCTTCAGCACATCGTTCTGGATCGTCCCCGTCAGCCGCTCCGCGGCCACGCCCTGCTCCTCCGCCACCAACTGGTACAGAAGCAGCAGCAGCGCCGCCGGGGCGTTGATCGTCATCGACGTGGACACCTGCTCCAGCGGAATGCCGCCGAACAGCACCCGCATGTCCTCCACCGAATCGATCGCCACCCCCACCTTGCCCACCTCACCGTGCGCGATCGCCGCATCCGAGTCATGACCCATCTGGGTGGGCAGATCGAACGCCACCGACAACCCCGTCGTCCCGTGCGCGATCAACTGCCGGTAGCGGGCATTGGACTCCGACGCCGTACCGAACCCCGCGTACTGACGCATCGTCCACGGCCGCCCCGTGTACATGCTCGGGTACACACCCCGGGTGTACGGATACGCCCCCGGCTCCCCCAGCCGCTCCGCCGGATCCCAGCCCTGGAGAACCTCCGGCCCGTAGACCGGCTCGATCGGCAACCCCGACTCCGACTCATGCGCCATGGTGTGATGCCTCCCGGAGAGCAGTGACCTCGCTCACCACCATGCCCCCTGGTTCGCGACGGGTCACGCCCGGGGAACATCTCAGGTGACATCCGGGCACACCGGTGAGACGACGGGGGGCCGTGTGCGTACCACGGGCATGGGGAGAGCAACGATCGCGGTGGCCGTCGCCGGGGTGGCCGTGCTGGCCGGCTGTACCGTCCAGCCCGCCGACGGTGACGGGAAACGCCGCTCGCCGGTGCACATCGAGCTGCCCAGCGGCACCCCGGAACCGGCCCGCACTCCGGAACCGGCCCGCACGCCGGGCGGGGCCCGCACCCCCGCCGGCGGCGGGCCCGGCACCGCGTCCGCACCGCCACGCGACGACAAACCGAGCGCCGCCCCCGCTCCGGCCCGGGTGCTGTGGTCCCGGGGCGACACCGGCCGCGACGTCCGTGAACTCCAGGCCCGGCTGCGCCAGGTCGCCTGGCTCTTCGACGGGCCGACCGGGACGTACGACGACCGGACGGAGCGGGCGGTCAGCGGCTTCCAGGGCAAGCGCGGGCTGCCGCGCACGGGGCGGACCGACGCCGTCACCTGGCAGCGGCTGCTGGGGATGACGCGCGAGCCGGGCCGGTGGGACCTGTACCTGATGGGCGGCCAGCCGGCCGACCCGCCGGACGCGCGCTGCAGGACCGGCCGGGTGCTGTGCATCGACAAGACCAGCCGGACACTGCGCTGGATGATCGACGGGCGGACCGTGTCGACGATGGCCGTGCGCTTCGGCTCGCAGTACACGCCGACCCGGGAAGGCGTCTTCTCGGTCTACTGGAAGTCGCGCGACCACGTGTCGACGCTCTACGACTCGCCCATGCCCTACGCGATGTTCTTCAGCGGCGGCCAGGCCGTGCACTACTCCGCCGACTTCGCGGCCCGGGGCTATGCGGGCGCCTCGCACGGCTGCGTCAACGTACGGGACGAGCAGGCGATCTCGGGGCTGTACGCGCAGGTCCGCAACGGCGACAAGGTCGTCGTGTCCTGGTGAGGGAAGCGGGAGGGAGATTGGGGCGCGGGCGGGACCGGGGGAACGTGTCCCGCCCGCGCTCAGATGCACGAGCCGTAGGTACGGGGGGAACCCCGGCTCTGTGCGACGGCCGATGACCAGTCGGCTCACTCATTACTGCGCCGGGGCGGCCGAAAACGTCACACCCTCGGCCAGAAGATTTTCGCGGAGTACAAAACCGCAGGTCACAGGGGCTACTCAGACCGTGCGGACCGGCCGCGGTCCGCGTGGCCGTCGCCGGTGCCCTGCCGCTCGGCCCGCTGCTGGGCCTTCCGCTGGGCCTCGCGCTCGGCCTTGCGCTCCGCCTTGTCCTGCTTGCGCCCCTGGTTCGCGCCCTTGCCCTTGCTGGCGCCCTTGCTGTTGTTCGCGTGCTTGCCCGGGTTCGCGTCGCCGTGGCCGCGCTGGGTGGCACGGCCGTCGGCGCCGGCCAGGACGCCCTTGCAGTACTTCCACACCCGGGAGCCGCCCGCCGCGTCCCGCAGGGCGCGCCGGTGCTCGCCGTTCAGCCGCTTGCCTTCGCGCAGGTCGCGGCAGGCGGTGGCGACCTTCCCGTGGCCGTCGCGGGGCCGGTCTCCCCTGTCGCCGGAGCCGGGCTTCGGGGCCGCGTCGTCGCGGTCCCCGGTCCGGCCGGAGCCACCGGCGCCGCCCGTCGAGGTGCCGCCCGGCGCGTCGTCGGGCGTGGACCCGCCCTGCACGGCGTCGCTCGGGGAGGGCGAGATCAGCGGGCGTTCGGGCGGAGTGACATCGGCCGAGACGGAGGCTCCGGGCTGGGGCTCGTCGCCGAACGGTGCTTTCAGGACTCCGGTTCCGGCCGCGACGGCGACTCCGCCGACCATGCCGACGGCCAGCACGGCGGCGAGTGCGAGGCGCGCGGGACGGGCCCAGCGGGGCCGCCGGTCGGCGCCGGAGCCGGAGCCCCGTGGGGCCCCGATCCGGACCAGCCCGGCGTCGTCGACGTCGCGGCGCGTCTGTTCGCCGGTGCCCGAACGGGCCCCCGCGGCGTCGGCGCGCTCCGCGCTCGCCTTGCGGAAGGCGGCCATCGCGGCGGCCTCACCCGGGAGTTCCTCGCTGGTCAGCGGTGGTGACGCGGACAGTGCGTCGAGTGTCCTGGCGAGGCGTTCGGCCCTTTCAGGGGCTGCGCCGTCGACAGCTTCGAGTGGCTCTCCGTTCAGCAAGCGCTCCGCTGTTTCGCGGTCCAGCCACCTGTACTGCTCGTCGGCCATCACACATCCTTCTGCGTCCGCGCGACGCTTTGCGTCACACGTGCGGACGTCATGGCACTACCGCGTGGTTCTCTCTGGGGCGGCAGGGCGTCGAGCACCCCGGCCGATTCCGGATCGGCCTCCGGATCGCCGCCGAGCAACTCCGCGAGCCGCTTCAGTCCCCGGTGTGCCGCCGTCCGGACGGCGCCCGGGCGCTTGCCGAGGGTCTCGGCGGCGGTCTTCGCGTCGAGCCCCACGACCACGCGCAGCACGACCGCCTCGGCCTGGTCCTGCGGCAGCCGGGAGATGAGGGAGAAGGCGCCGTCGGTGGCGAGCGCCTCGATGGCCTCGCCCGCCGTGTCGGACTCGGCGGCCCGGCCGGTCAGTTCGGTCTCGTCGCCGCCGATCGCGGGCCGCCGCCCGCGCATGCGTATGTGGTCCAGGGCGCGGTTGCGGGCGATACGGGCGGCCCAGCCGCGGAAGCGGTCCGCGTCGCCGGTGAACCGCTCGAGGTCACGGGCTATCTGGAGCCAGGCCTCGGACGTCACGTCCTCGGCGTCGGGGTCGCCGACCAGCGTCCGTACGTATCCGAGCAGCCGCGGGTGCACGGTGCGGTACACAGTCCGGAACGCGCTTTCGTCTCCGTCCTGTGCCGCACGCACCGCGGCGGTCAGCTCCGCGTCGTCCCCCAGCACCGCGCGCCCTTCTGCGCCTAAACCGGTGCCGCTTCCGCGGACCGGGTTCTCGCCGTCGTGGTTGCTCAATTGGTGGTTGCGGTTTTTCAAGGCCGCAGGTGGTTGCGGTGGTCTTGCCGCCTCCGCTGTTGGCGCGAATGGCACGTTACGACCTGAAACCACTCGACGTCCATGTCCGCCGGAGATGCAACTAAGCCGTGACACGGTGGGGTGTGACAGAAAACGCACACCGGGCGCTGTAGGAGATACGGGCCGCGGCGCGGTCCGTGCCGTGCGACGGCCGGGGCCTCTCCTGTGGGGGGTGGCGGCCTCGGCCGTTGCCAAGGCGGCGTCTCAGGGTCCGCCGCATCCCTTACTGAGAACGGTCGTTGGGCCGGGCGGGGGTGCCCTTGCCCCGGTCCTTGTCCGTGCCGTTGTTCTCGCCGGAGCCCTTGTTCTCCGAACCGCCGCTCCTGTTCGGCCGGGGCTCGGGCGTCGACGGCTCCAACTGCGCGGCGCAGTACCGCGTGACGTTCCTCTCACCGCCCGCGGCGTCGATGAGACGCTGCCAGGCCGTCGCGTCCATGGCCCGGCCGCGGCCTCCGACCCGCTGGTAGGCGCGGCAATGGGCCTCGGTGTCCTGGGCGGGGGCAGGGCGGTCGGGACGGGCGGTGGCGGAGCCGGGGGCGGTGCCGGGGGTGTGGCCGGAGGCGCCGTCCCGGGGAGGCGTCCGGGCCGGGTCGCTCGGGGTGTTGCTGGTGGCGGGCGAGGGCCGGGGGCTGTCGTCCGGGCCGTCCGCCGAGGATCCCGCCGCGCCGATCGCCGCCACGGCGACACCGCCCAGGGTCAGGCTCGCCAGCAGCACGCCGAGCGTCGTCCTCAGCGACCGTCCCAGGTGCCGCCGCTCCCGGGGCTGCCAGTCGTCCCGGCGGCGGGTGAGCGTCCGGTGGGCCCCGGAGTCCCGGGCGGCCCGGAACGCGGCCACGGCCCGCTGTTCCGCCTCGGCGTCGACACCGTCCCGGACGAGGGAGGCGGCGATGAGCGCCTCGACCTCGGAGTCGAGAAGGGCATGACGGGAAGCGCGGCCGGCAAGCCCGCCGTCGCTCTGCCGTTCACCCATGTCCGTTTCCGTCCCTGCTCGATCCACTCGTCCCACTAGGCCTGCCCGGCCTCACCAGTACGTCCCGCTCGTCCGGCCTGTTCACAACGCCGGGTCCGGGTGACCCCGGCCGGAAAAGCTGAGCTCTGTTCACGTCGACTCACCCAGCGTCCGGGGAGCCTCATCCGTCACACTCTCCGTCCCGAGCTGCCGGGCGAGACGTTTCAGCCCCCGGTACGCGGCCGTGCGCACCGCGCCCGGCCGCTTGCCCAGGACGCGTGCGGCGGCGGGGCCGTCGAGGCCGACCACGACGCGCAGCAGCACGGCCTCGGCCTGGTCGCGCGGCAGCCCGCGGACCAGTTCCAGGGCGTGTTCGGTCGACATGGCCTCCAACGCCTGCTCGTACGTGCTCTGCGGCCCGGGCAGCTCCAGTACGTCCTGTTCCAGCGCGGACGACCGGGGCCGCACCCGCTGCCGGCGCAGATGGTCCAGCGCCCGGTGCCGGGCGATGGTCGCCGTCCAGCCGCGGAAACCGGCCCCGTCGCCCTTGAACCGTCCGAGGTCCCGGGCGATCTCCAGCCAGGCGTCGGACGCCACGTCCTCGGCGTCGTCGCCGACGATCCCGCGCAGGTAGCCGAGCAGTCCGGGCTGCACGATCCGGTAGGCGACCGCGAAGGCCGCCTCGTCACCCTGCTGGGCCCGCGCGACGGCCGCGCCCAGTTCCCCGTCGTACGCCTGCACGCGCCGGGGTTCCGCTCCCTGACCCAAATACCGTCCTCGTCCGTACCGAGTGCGCGCCCTCCTCTGCGACGCCCCCCACGCTCATCAGCGCCGGTTCGCCCGGAAGTGTCACAGCGCGTCAGGCGCCCGGTTCCCGCGACCGTTCGGGTCATCCCGCGCCGCCGTCCTCGGGAGCGCCGGCTCGGAGAGGTTTTGTCCAAGTGACGGACCGGGGAGCTCTGCACGCGAGTACAACCGCCCGACGAAAGGCGAGCGCCGTATGCCGTCCCTCCTCCTGCGCACCGCCGTCGCCACCGCCCTGGCCCTCGGTGCCCTCGGCCTGACCCAGCCCGCCCGGGCCTCCTCCTCGGACGACGACGTGCACACCGTCCGGGTGCCGGACGGTGATCCCCACGAGCGGTCCCTCGCCCCGCGCACCACCGAGCCGTTCAGCATGGTCGGTGTCACCTGGGACGATCCGGACACCGCCCTGGACGGCACCGCGCATGTGCGCACCCGCTCCCGAGAGAGCGGCGAGTGGAGCGCGTGGCGCGCGCTGGACACCGACGTGCGGACGCCGGAGGCGGGTCCCGACCGCGACCGTGCCGGGGTGCGCGGCGGCACCCAGCCGTTGTGGACCGGGCCCGCGGACGGCATCCAGGTGCGCGTCTCGGGCTCCGGGCTGCCCGAGGGGCTGCGCGTCGAGCTGGTCGATCCCGACGGCGGGTCGGACGCCGTGCACACCACGGTCGTCGATCCGGACGTCCCCGGACCTGCCGCCGGAGCGCCGTCCGTCGCCCGCCCCGCCGTGACCTCGCGCTCCGCCTGGGGCGCCGACGAGTCCCTGGTGAAGGACCCGCCGACCTACACCACCGCCACCAAGGCGATGTTCGTCCACCACACGGCGGGCACCAACGACTACAGCTGCTCCGAGTCGGCGTCGGTCGTGCGCGGCGTGTTCCTGTACCACGTGCGCAGCAACGGCTGGAACGACATCGGCTACCACTTCCTCGTCGACAAGTGCGGCAAGATCTTCGAGGGTCGCGCGGGCGGTATCGACCGGCCCGTCCTCGGCGCGCACACCTACGGCTTCAACACCGCGACCAGCAGTGTCTCGGTGCTCGGTGACTACACCAAGGCGACGGTGAGCTCCGCCGTGCGCGCGGCGGTCGCCAAGGTCGCGGCCTGGAAGCTGGGCCTGTACGGCATCGACCCGACGGGGACGGTGGTGCTGACGGCCGGGGCCGACAACGGCAAGTACACGGCGGGCCAGAAGGTGACGCTGCACCGCATCTCGGGGCACCGCGACGGCTACCCGACCGACTGCCCCGGACAGAACCTCTACGACGGCCTGCCCGAGATCCGCACCCTCGCCGCGGGCGCCGGTACGCTCGCCGCCGCTGTCCCGCAGTCGGCCGGGCCCGGGTTCGAGGGACTGCCGGAATCGGCCGAGTCCGCCTTCGAGGGCCTGTTCGGGCGCTGACGCTACCGCCGGGGCGCGGTGCTCATCGCGTCCCGGCACAGCAGGCGCAGCGAGCCGTGCCCGGCGTAGCAGCGGCGGGCCTCGTCGATCGGGTCCCAGAGACGTCCGTCGGGGGTGCGGATCCAGTGGTCGCCGCCCGACGCCCACCACTCGGCCCCGGCCTGACGTGCCATCACCTCACCGGCGTAGGCACCGAAGCCACGCAGCGTCTCCTGCACCGCGGGGTACGGCGCCCCTTCCCGTCGTATCCCCTCGATCATCCGGTCGATGCTCCACAGGCTCTGGGCCGAGTAGTCGAGGTGCAGCCGTGCTCCCTCGCGCATCGTCGCCACCGTGTCCGCCGCCCATCGCAGCGGCTTCGTCGCGGCCGAGGGCCTGGTTTCCGCTTGAGTCGTCACACCCCGGAAAGCGCTGGCGAGAAGCGTTTCGTCACCCGGATTCGGCGGCTTTCCCGAAGCGACGCAGGACCGCCCCACGGCGGCCCCACGACAGTCACAGGACCCTCCCAGGAACGGGGGTTTAGGCCGGTCAGACGCCCGGCGGGCCTTCAACCTCGGAGGTCCGGCCCTCAGCCCTGCCAGTGGATCCCCAGCCCTGCGTCGCGCCTCACCCCTGCTGCCGGATTCGGCGGGAGACGACCGCGCGGAGGACGCGCCGTCCCTCGACCGACACCTCCAGTGCCCGCCGCAGTCCGGCCTGGCCGTGTCCGGCCAGGACCTCCAGGACGGTGATCTGGCGGCGCAGTTCGGCGGCGACTAGCGGTGACATGCCGTCCGTACGGCCCTCGCGGCGGGCGTTCACCGTGGAGGCGTCGTCCTGGAGGGTGTCGAGGAGGCGGTGGATCTGGAGGGAGGCGACGGAGCAGGCGTCGGCCCACACCCGCACCCCGGCGGCGGACCGGTCGGCGGGAGCGGCCTCGAGCATCCGGCGGGCGAGCACGGCCGCCTCGTCCTCACCACCCGCGGTGTCGAGCTTCCCGCGCGCCTGTTCCAGGCCGTCACCCCAGTCACGGGCTCCGGCGCCGTCGGTGAGGCTCGCCCACAGCGGCCGCAGGATCTCGTCGTCGCCGCCCAGCAGGGGCACACACCGATCCAAACAAGCCAGCCCGCTCGCGGCCAGCCCGCGTTCGTCGGCCTGTGCGATCAACTCCACCAGGCTCATCCACGTCTCCCTCCGCGGGCCTTTTGTTCAGGGCCCTACCAGGCCGCTTCCAGCCCTCACCCCTCACGGAACCCGCACTTCCCCTTACTGCGTGCGACGGCCCCGGAGTGTCACAGGGGCACCACGCCGAGTCTGTCGAGGAAGCGGAACAAGAGGTTTTCGGCCAGGGGATCGGGGTCTGAAGTGAGTACGTCCACCAGCGCGTCGGCGTTCACTTCGCGTCCGGCCTCAGCGGCCCAGCGGACGGCGTGCTCGGCGGCGTCGCGGGGCTCCAGGAAGTAGTCCTCCATCCTCAGCCCCTCCCGGCCGGCCCCCAGGTACCCGGCCATCGCGGTCCGCGCGAGGCACGTCGTCCACGCCCCGCTCTCCGGCGCCGCGGCCTCCAGCGCCACGCACTCGCTGTTCATGACGTACCCGAAGAGCGCCGGTGCTCCGGTCTCCCGGGCCAGGGCGTTCATGTTCCCGACGTCGCCGTCGCCGCTCGGGTACTCCCAGACCTGCCACCCGCCGGGCGCCGAGGCGCGGCACGTCATCCCGTCCGCCGCCCCGGCCAGCGCGTCCAGCTCCACCAGCGGCCGTTCCGCCCGGCCCACGACGAAATATCCCCAGTAGCCCATGTTCCGGTTCCCCCCGGCATATTCGATTCGGCTCGCGTCAGAAGACCACCACAGCCGTACGGGAGTTCGCAGCCTTACGGGCCGATTCGAGCGGAGTCAGCCGAGCCTGTCCGCCAGTGCCCGGAACTCCGCCCAGGACTGCTGGGGCCGGCCCGGGTCCCAGAGCTTCTGGACGGTCGCCCGCAGCGGCATCCGGATTCCGGCCGCGACCTGGTCCTGCGTCTGCGCGTTCGGCTGGTCGCACCAGACGGCGAAGGTCCCGCCGAGGATCTGGTCGTCGTAGCGCGCCGGCACCTGCGCGGTGTCGCGCAGCATCCGCGGTGTCCACTGCTCGTAGATCCGCTGCCCGGTCGGATAGACGAAGGTCTGCGGCTCGCCGAGCACGTAGTACAGGAACTCGTCGTTGTAGTTGATCACCTTGCGGCCCGTGCTCAGGTACTCCACCGGCGCCCGGGCGCCGATCTCCTTGCCGGTCCAGTAGGCGACCTGGATGTCCTTGTCGGCCGCGACGGACGTGTCGCGGAAGAAGCCGTCGTTCCACGCGCGCGGGATGCGCTGATTGTCGCGGACGGTGGCGGCCCTGTCGTTCAGCCAGCCGGTGGTGAGGTCGGCGACCGTGGCGCCGGAGCCGTACCTCTGCTGCGCGGCGGCGGCCAGCTGTGGGAAGGACGCCTCCGGGTCGGAGCGGACCAGCGCCTGGTACTCGTCGCCGCCGAGGTGCCAGGGCGTGCCGGGGAAGAGGTCCGCGTACTCGTTCAGCAGGTCGTCGACGATCTCGGCGCTCTCGGCCTTGGAGATGTCGATGGCGCCCTGCACCGCCGACCCCTGCGCGGTGCGCAGCTGGAGGTCGGGGTGGGCGTCGAGGACCGCGCCGAGGTGCCCGGGCGAGTCGATCTCGGGCACGACGGTGATGTGCCGGCTCTCCGCGAGGTCGACGATCTTCCGCACCTGGGCCTTGGTCAGGTGCTCCTGGGACACGATCTCCGGATGGGAGTCGGACTCGATCCGGAAGCCCTGGTCGTCGGAGAAGTGCAGGCCCAGCTCGTTGTACTTCAGGTCGCCGAGCTCCCGGATCCGGTCCTCGATCCAGCCGGCGGTGAAGTTCTTGCGCGCGATGTCCAGCATGAACCCGCGTTGGGGCTTGGCCGGCTCGTCCTTCACCACGCCCTCGGGCGCCGTGCCGCCGTCGTGCACCTCCTGCTTGAGCGTGCGGGTGCCGTAGAAGACGCCCGCCTCGGCGGGCCCGTTGATCTCCACCCGCCCGTCGCGCACGGTCATGACGTACGACTGAGGGTTCGCCGTCTTGTCGCCGTCCAGCGCCAGCCGTACGTCCCCGGCCTGCCGGTCGTTCTTCTCGCCCTGGTACGACAGCCCCAGCTCACCGGCGATGAGCCGCCCCTCGTCGGCCAGCGCCGGGTCGTCCACGACCACCCGGTCACCGCTCTCGGGACGCCAGCCCGGGCCGCGTGCGGCGGTGTGGTCGCGTACGGCGGGGATCGTCTGCGGGGCCTTGGACAGGGCGAACGAGCGGCTCGGGCTGGGGCTCTCCTCCGGCGAGGTGCCCCGCGGGGCGGCCGCGGTCCCGCCCGACGGTCTGGCCTCCGGTTCCGTGGACCCGCCGTCGCCGCCCGAGGCCGCCCAGATCCCGAGACCCACCCCGGCCACGACCACGACCAGGGCGACTGCCATGGCCACGACCAGCACCTGCCGCTGTTTCACCTGCTTCGCCGAAGTCCGGCGCCTGCGCTGACTCACACGGCCAACGTAAAACCCCGTGCCGCCCGGCGCGCGTTCGGCGCGCGTCCACCCCACATCCCGAAACTCTCTCTCCCGGGTGAAATTCGGGCATCCGTCGGACACGTCGTGGTCGTACTCGATAGCGTGACGTCACAACTCTCACAACATGCCCTGCCGACACACGTGACGCCCACGAGGATCCACGCTGCCCGCGCACCGTCTCCCAGACCTCCCCGGCCGACGCGCCATACCGGTGGAGCACCTCAACGCAGCCTCCGCGGAGGAACTGGAACAGGCCCTCCTCATCTGCCTGCGCAGCCCCCGCTGGTCCCGGCGCGTCGCGGAACACCGCCCCTACCCGGATCTCGCCTCCCTGCTCGCCGCGGCGGACGAGGCGGCCTACGACCTGAGCTGGGCCGACCTCACGGAAGCACTGGCGGCCGAGCCGCTGCCCGCCCTCCCGCCGGACACCTACGCGGCGGCCCACACGGCCCTGCGCGCGGCCCACGCCGCCTACGAGGCCCGATTCGGGCACGTGTTCGTCATCTGCCTGGACGGTGTGGCACCGGCCGAGGTCCTGGACCACCTCCTGGAAACCATCCGGTCACGATTGACGAACGATCCGGAGGAGGAGCGGGGGGTGGTGGCCGACGAGCTGCGGCGCCTGGCGAAGGAACGGCTGGTCCGCGCGCTGAGGGGCGCGGGGCCGCAGTCGACATGCGGCTGGCGCCGCGTGGGCGCGATCGACCACAGCGAGCCCGCACCCGGCCGATAACGGGACACCCCACCACAGAAGCCGATGAGCTAGCCCGTACGCATGCCAGTTTGATCACACAGCCGGACCCCGGCTCAGCCCAGCGGCAGCGCCTCGCTACGATGCTGGGGGCCGGTGGACCGTACCCGGCCGGGCCCGACCGACACACCAAGCCGGCGCGGCCCCAATCCCCGCTCCCGGAGGAAACTTCCGTGCCGGCTGGAACGCTGTACCGCGGCCGGGAAGGAATGTGGTCCTGGGTGGCTCATCGAGTCACCGGCGTCCTCATTTTCTTCTTCCTGTTCGTTCACGTGCTGGACACCGCTCTCGTCCGCGTGTCCCCTGAGGCCTACGACAACGTCGTGGCCACGTACAAGACGCCGATCGTCGCGCTGCTGGAGTACGGCCTCGTCGCCGCCATCCTCTTCCACGCGCTCAACGGTCTGCGCGTCATCGCCGTCGACTTCTGGATCAAGGGCGCGCGCTACCAGAAGCAGATGCTCTGGACCGTCGTCGCCGTGTGGGTCGTGCTGATGCTCGGGGCGGTCTACCCCGTCCTCGGCCACGCCGCTCGTGAACTGTTCGGGAGCTGACGCCAATGTCCACGTCTGAGAAGACCGCCGCCGGTGTCGGCCCCGTCGAGGGCGGCGCCGTCTACACCGTCGACAACCCCGCGCCCTTCATCGAGGCCCCGCGCAAGCGGACCAAGAAGACCCCGAAGAGCACCCGGGGCAACTTCGAGCTGGCCGCCTGGCTGTTCATGCGCCTGTCCGGCGTCGTGCTGGTCGTCCTGGTCCTCGGCCACCTGCTGATCCAGCTCGTCCTGGACGGCGGCGTGTCGAAGATCGGTTTCGCCTTCGTGGCGGGCCGCTGGGCCTCGCCGTTCTGGCAGGTCTGGGATCTGCTGATGCTGTGGCTCGCGATGCTGCACGGCGCCAACGGCCTGCGCACGGTCATCAACGACTACGCGGAGCGCGCGAACACCCGGCTGTGGCTCAAGGGCCTGCTCTACACCGCCACGGTGTTCACCATCCTGCTGGGCACGCTGGTGATCTTCACCTTCGACCCGAACATCCGCTAGGCACGGGGCTGCGAGAATCATGAAGATCCACAAGTACGACACCGTCATCGTCGGCGCCGGTGGCGCGGGCATGCGCGCGGCCATCGAGTCCACGAAGCGCAGCCGCACCGCCGTGCTGACCAAGCTGTACCCCACCCGCTCCCACACGGGCGCCGCGCAGGGCGGCATGGCCGCCGCGCTGGCGAACGTGGAGGAGGACAACTGGGAGTGGCACACCTTCGACACGGTCAAGGGCGGTGACTACCTGGTCGACCAGGACGCCGCCGAGATCCTGGCGAAGGAGGCCATCGACTCGGTCCTCGACCTGGAGAAGATGGGCCTGCCGTTCAACCGCACCCCGAACGGCACGATCGACCAGCGCCGCTTCGGCGGTCACAGCCGCAACCACGGCGAGGCCCCGGTCCGCCGCTCCTGCTACGCGGCCGACCGCACCGGCCACATGATCCTCCAGACGCTGTACCAGAACTGCGTCAAGGAGGGCGTGGAGTTCTTCAACGAGTTCTACGTCCTGGACCAGCTGATCACCGAGGTCGACGGCGTCAAGAAGTCGGCCGGTGTCGTCGCCTACGAGCTGGCGACCGGCGAGATCCACGTCTTCCAGGCGAAGTCCGTGATCTACGCGTCCGGCGGCTGCGGCAAGTTCTTCAAGGTGACGTCCAATGCGCACACGCTGACCGGTGACGGCCAGGCTGCGGTCTACCGCCGCGGTCTTCCGCTGGAGGACATGGAGTTCTTCCAGTTCCACCCGACCGGCATCTGGCGCATGGGCATCCTGCTGACGGAGGGCGCCCGTGGTGAGGGCGGCATCCTCCGCAACAAGGACGGCGAGCGCTTCATGGAGAAGTACGCGCCGGTCATGAAGGACCTCGCCTCCCGGGACGTGGTCTCGCGCTCCATCTACACGGAGATCCGCGAAGGCCGCGGCTGCGGCCCCGAGGGCGACCACGTGTACCTGGACCTCACGCACCTCCCGCCGGAGCAGCTCGACGCCAAGCTGCCCGACATCACCGAGTTCGCCCGCACCTACCTCGGCATCGAGCCCTACACGGACCCGATCCCGATCCAGCCCACCGCGCACTACGCGATGGGCGGCATCCCGACGAACGTCGAGGGTGAGGTCCTGGCGGACAACACCACGGTCGTCCCGGGCCTGTACGCGGCCGGCGAGGTCGCCTGCGTGTCCGTGCACGGCGCGAACCGTCTCGGCACGAACTCCCTGCTGGACATCAACGTCTTCGGCAAGCGCGCCGGCATCGCGGCCGCGGAGTACGCGCAGAAGGCGGAGTTCGTGGAGCTGCCGGAGAACCCGGCGGAGCTCGTGATCGCCCAGGTCGAGCAGCTGCGCGACGCCACCGGCACCGAGCGTGTGACGGTGCTGCGGCGCGAGCTGCAGGAGACCATGGACGCCAACGTCATGGTGTTCCGCACCGAGCAGACGATCAAGACGGCGGTCGAGAAGATCGCGGAGCTGCGCGAGCGCTACAAGAACGTCTCGATCCAGGACAAGGGCAAGCGGTTCAACACGGACCTGCTGGAAGCGATCGAGCTCGGCAACCTGCTGGACCTCGCCGAGGTCATGGCGGTCTCCGCACTCGCCCGCAAGGAGTCCCGCGGCGGTCACTACCGTGAGGACTACCCGAACCGCGACGACGTCAACTTCATGCGGCACACCATGGCGTACCGCGAGGTCGGCGCCGACGGCTCCGAAACCGTCCGTCTCGACTACAAGCCGGTCGTCCAGACCCGCTACCAGCCGATGGAGCGTAAGTACTGATGGCTACACCCGTTCTGGACAAGGAAGACGCGGCCGGCCGGCCCGAGCCCGGTTTCGCCGACTCCCCCTACATCACGGTCACCTTCCGCATCCGCCGCTTCAACCCCGAGGTCGCGGCGGAAGCGATGTGGGAAGACTTCCAGCTGGAGATCGACCCGAAGGAGCGCGTCCTCGACGCCCTCCACAAGATCAAGTGGGAGCTCGACGGCACGCTGACGTTCCGCCGTTCCTGCGCCCACGGCATCTGCGGCTCGGACGCGATGCGGATCAACGGCAAGAACCGTCTTGCCTGCAAGACCCTCATCAAGGACATCAACCCCGAGAAGCCGATCACGGTGGAGGCCATCAAGGGCCTCACGGTCCTGAAGGACCTCGTGGTCGACATGGAGCCGTTCTTCCAGGCGTACCGGGACGTCATGCCCTTCCTCATCACGAAGGACACGAACGAGCCCACGCGTGAGCGTCTGCAGTCCGCCGAGGACCGTGAGCGCTTCGACGACACGACGAAGTGCATCCTCTGCGCGGCCTGCACCACGTCGTGCCCGGTCTTCTGGAACGACGGCCAGTACTTCGGCCCGGCGGCCATCGTCAACGCGCACCGCTTCATCTTCGACTCGCGTGACGAGGCGGGCGAGCAGCGCCTGGAGGTCCTCAACGACCGCGACGGCGTGTGGCGCTGCCGCACGACCTTCAACTGCACGGACGCGTGCCCGCGTGGTATCGAGGTCACGAAGGCGATCGCCGAGGTGAAGAGGGCGCTGATCACGCGCCGGTACTGAGCCTCGCCGCTTCCGTATGAGGGCCCTGTTTCCAGCGGAAACAGGGCCCTCTGGCATATGCCACACCTTCGGGTGAAGGGGTCCGGGGACGGACCCGCGGTCGCCTTCCGGCCCACGACGATGCTCTCGACACCAGCCCCGGGAGACACCGCATGTCCACAGCTTCCGTCGAGCAGCCCTTCGGCCGCGGAGAGCCGCTCACCCTCACGACCATCGCCGACGAGATCATGGAGCGCCATCCGGGCTACCGTGTCGAGATCATCGAAGGCCATCTCCTCGTGACTCCGCCCCGGGATGCTCCCCACGCCCGCGCCCTGACCAAACTCATGCGTCCGTTCATCGCAGGACTGGACGACGGCGAATCCGAGGTCCTCCAGAACGTAGGACTCTGGCTCCCCACCGGCGCCGAGGACTACGCCATCCCCGACCTCGTGGTGGTGGACGCCGACATCGACGACCACTTCGTCGAGAACAACGCCTACGATCCGGCCTGCTTCCGTCTCGTCCTGGAAGTCACTTCCGGGAACTGGAAGGACGACCTCAAGACCAAGGTCGCCGCCTACGCCGAGGCCAAGGTGCCCGTCTACGTCGTCGTCGACCGCAAGCACCAGCGCCTCCACGTCCTGACGGACCCGGTCGGAAGCACCTACGAGAACCACCGCCCGCATGCCCCTGGTGAGCTCGTCACTCTCCCGGACTCCATCGGCGCCAAGGTGAGCCTCGACGTGGCGGAGATCCTCAAGGCCGGCCAGCCCAGAACTGGCAACTGAGCCTCACCCCATTGACGTGGTCGCGTTGCCGGTGTGCCGGTTGGTCGGCGAGCCGGGCGGCCGCCGACGGCGTGACCTACGCCCCACACCCCACGAGTTGAACGTGTTCAAAAGGAGGTCTACAGTCTTTCTCGACAGCGTTTTGAACGTGTTCAAGAAGGGGTGGGGGCTATGGACCGCACGGTCATCGCCTACGTCATCTACCTGCTGGTCAGCGTCGCGCTGACCATCTGGGTGGCTCGCACGCTGAGCCGTACCGGGAGGGTCTTCCTCGCCGACGTGCTGCACGGGAACGAGAAGCTCGCCGACGCCGTGAACCACCTGCTGGTGGTCGGCTTCTACCTCGTCAACCTCGGGTTCGTCGCGCTGTACCTGAGCAGCGACGAGACCATCACCGACACGCGCGGCGTCTTCGAGGCCCTGTCCACCAAGCTCGGTGTCGTCCTGCTGGTGCTCGGGGTGATGCACCTGGCCAACGTCTACGTGCTCAACCGCATCCGGCGGCGGGGCGTCATGGAGCGGGAGCAGGTGCCGCCCGTGCCGCCGCAGGGCTGGGTGGCGCCCACGGCCCAGGCCTGAGCGGAGAACTCCGTGAATGCCACGACCCCGGTCCGCAGGCTCACCGTCCTGTACGACGCCGAGTGCTCCCTGTGCGCGTTCCTGCGCGACTGGCTCCAGCGGCAGCCCCAGTTGGTGCCGCTGGAGCCGGTCCCGGCCGGCTCGGAGGAGGCCCGGCGGCGCTTCCCCGGACTCGACCACGGCGCGACCCTCGACGAGATCACGGTCGTCGCAGACGCCGGGCAGGTCTACCGGGGGCCCGCCGCCTGGGTCGTCACCCTGTGGGCGCTGCGCGAGCACCGGCCGCTCGCCCACCGGCTCAGCACCCCGTCCGGCGCCTGGCTCGCGAGGGGCGCGGTGCTCGCCGCCGCCAAGTGGCGCGGGGCGCAGTGGAACCGGGCGCACGGTGGCGGGGCGCAGTGGAACCGGGCGCAGGGTGGCGGAGCGCAGTGGGGCGGGCGGGTGTACCGGCGCGCGGACGGGTGGTCGTACGACCCGGACGGCGGCTGGATCCATACCGCGCCTGACTGCGCCGACGGCACCTGCGCCCCTCGGTGGCGGCACCGGTACCGGCGATAGGCTCTCTTCCCGTGTCCGCGAAGAACGACGGCCCCGGAGACGGCGCCACCCCCACCAAGTCCGAGCAGACCCGCGCCCTGATCCTGGAGACAGCCATGCGGCTGTTCCAGGAGCACGGCTACGACAAGACGACGATGCGGGCCATCGCCAAGGAGGCCGGGGTCTCCGTCGGCAACGCGTACTACTACTTCGCGGGCAAGGAGCACCTCATCCAGGGCTTCTACGACCGGATCGCCGCCGAGCACCAGGTGGCGGTCCGGGAGGTCCTGGACCGGGAGACCGACCTGGAGGCCCGGCTCGCGGGGGTGCTGCGGGCCTGGCTGGACATCGCCAGGCCGTACCACGAGTTCGCGGTGCAGTTCTTCAAGAACGCCGCCGACCCGGACAGCCCGCTCAGCCCCTTCTCCCCCGAGTCGGAGCACGCCCGCGAAGAGGCCATCAGCGTCCACCGGGAGGTGCTGGCCGGGGCGACGAAGACCAAGGTGCCCGAGGAACTGCGCGACATCCTGCCCGAGTTGATGTGGCTGTCCCAGATGGGGCTCGTCCTGTACTGGGTCTTCGACCGCACGGAGGGCCGGGAGCGGAGTTACCGGCTCGCCGAGCGCGGGGCCCGGCTCACCGCGCGCGGTGTCGCCCTGGCCCGTTTCCGGGTGCTGCGGCCGCTCGTGCGCGAGGTGCACGAGCTGTTCACGGACTTCCTGCCGGGGATGACGAACGCGATCCCGGACCCGGCCGCCCGCCGCACCAGCCCGTAGGTGCCGGACGTCAGATCTCCGTGAGGCTCCACAGGCGGAACACGCCCGTGCCGTCCGACAGGTACTGCCCGCCGCCGACGTCCTCGGTGGTGACGACGTACTCCTTCGCCTGCCACAGCGGCAGTACCGGCACGTCCTGGGCGACGGCCTGCTGCACCTGCCGGAAGTCCTGGTCGGCCTCGGTGCGGTCGGCGTAGCGCTGGCTGTCCTTGATGAGCCGGTCGACGTCCTTGCTGCTGTAGCCGGTGTTCATCGCGCTGCCGGTGCCGACGAGCGCGGCGCCGAAGGTGTCCGGGTCGGGGAAGTCGGCGACCCAGCCGACGGCGTACGCGTCGAGCTTGCCGCTCGCCCAGCGCTTCTGGAAGTCGGTCCACTCGTAACCCCGGACGGTGACCTTGAACAGGCCGCTCGCCTCCAGCTCCCGCTTGATCTCGGCGGCTTCCTGCGCACCGGCGCCACGGCCCTCGGCGTAGCCGTAGGTGAAGCGGACCGGCAGGGTCACGCCGGCCTTGGTGAGCAGTGCCCGTGCCTTCTTCGGGTCCGGCTCGGGATAGTCGTCGAAGAACGAGGTGGTGTGGCCGGTGATCCCCGCCGGGATCAGGGAGTACAGCGGGTCGACGGTGCCGTCGTACACGGTGGCGGCCAGCCGCTGGCGGTCGATCAGCCAGGCCATGGCCTGCCGGACCTTCGGGTTGTGCAGCGGCTTTCCCGCGCGGGTGTCGAAGTACAGGTTCCGGGTCTCCGAGCCGTCCGCCTCGAAGACGCGCTGCGAGGGGTCGCTGGGGTTGAGTCCGGCGAGGACCCGGGGCGGCAGCTGGCGGGTCGCGACCTCGACCCGCTTGTCCTTCCAGGCCGTGTCCAGGGCGCCGGGGCTGTCGTAGTAGCGCAGTTCGACGGGCCGGCCCGCGCCGTCCTTGACGGCACCCCGGTAGTGGGCGTTGGGCGCGAGGACCGCCTTGTCGTCCTTGGTGTACGAGGTGAGGGTGTAGGGGCCGGTGCCGTCGACAGCGTTGTCGGTGCGCAGATGGTCGGCCGGGTACGCCGTGTGGTCGACGATCGAGCCCGCGCCGGTGGCCACCTTGAACGGGAAGGTGGCGTCCGGCGAGGAGAGGTGGAAGGTGACGGTGGCCCGGTCGACGCTCACCGAACGGAGGGTGTCGAGCAGCGGGGCCGGGCCGACCGGGGACTTGATCCTCATGATCCGGTCGAAGGAGAACTTCACGTCCTCGGCGGTCATCTCGCGGCCGCTCGGGAAGGTGAGGCCGGGGCGCAGTACGCAGCGGTACGTGGCCAGGTCGCCGCCCGCGAACGCGCAGCTCTTCGCCGCGTCCGGCACGGGTGCGGTGCCGCCCGGGGCGAAGGTGAGCAGCGACTGGAAGACGTTGCTGAACAGCGCCCAGGAGCCCGCGTCGTAGGCGCCGGCCGGGTCGAGCGAGGTGACGGCGTCCGTCGTGCCGACCGTGATGGTCGCGCCGTCCTTCTTCGACGGCACGAGCTGCCAGGCGCCCACGCCCACGGCTGCCAGGACGAGCAGCCCCGCGAGTATCCGCATGCGAACCGACCGCATCGGCCCTGCCTTCCCCGGGCCCTCGGGGCCCCAGATGCGTACGCCACGCCCCTTCGTGGCGGCCTCACCCAATCACAGGCGTTTGACCCGGGGGAAGGAAGATCTTCCGAGTTGGGAAAGAACTTACCGATGGCTTACCGATGGGCGGTTAGGTCCGGTTTCACAGCGTTCTCACAGGGTCAGGCCTGCTTCGACGCCAGCTCGATCAGGGTGATGTCCGACGGGGCGCCCACCCGGGTGGGAGGGCCCCAGGCGCCCGCGCCGCGCGAGACGTAGAGCTGGGTGTTGCCGTAGCGGTCCAGGCCCGCGAGGGTGGGGTTGGCGCCGGAGGCGATGAGGTTGCCGGGCCAGAGCTGGCCGCCGTGGGTGTGGCCGGAGAGCTGGAGGTCGACGCCGTGCTCGACGGCCTCGTGGATCTGGACGGGCTGGTGGGCGAGCAGGACGCACGCGCGTGCGGTGTCCCGGTCGCCGAGGGCCCGGGTGAAGTCGGGGCCCTGGCCCTCCTCCTCGCCCGCCACGTCGTTGACTCCGGCCAGGTCGAAGTACGGCATCTCCCTGCGGGCGTTCTCCAGGGGGTTCAGGCCGAGCCGCCGGACCTCCTCGACCCACTGTTCGGCGCCGGAGAAGTACTCGTGGTTCCCGGTGACGAAGTAGGACCCGTGACGGGCCCTCAGCTGCGCCAGGGGGGCGGCGGCGGGGCCCAGGTCCTTCACGCTGCCGTCGACCAGGTCGCCGACGACCGCGATCAGGTCGGGCTGGGTCGAGTTGATCGTGTCGACGACCTTCTGCGCGAAGCCGCGACCGAGGACCGGGCCGAGGTGGATGTCGCTGACCACGGCGATGCGATACCCGTGCGCGGCGCGCGGCAGCTTGGCCAGCGGCACGGTCACCCGCTTCACCTTGGGCCCGCGCAGCACGCCGTAGGTGCCGTACCCGACGGTCCCGACAGCAGCGGCGGCGGCCGCCCCGGCGACGACCCGGGAGACGAAGAGGCGGCGGGAGGGGCCGGAGGCGGCACCGCCGGGGGCCGCGGTGGCGGGGTCCGTCGGCGTCGCCGTCGGCATCGGCGCCGCCGCAGCGAGCGCTCCTGACGCCACGGCACCGTCGTCCTCGTGCGGGTCGGGGGCGGTCACGGACGCGGTCGCCGCACCGGCGGTACCGGGCTGCGCCGCGGGCGTGGGGGCCGTACCGGGGGCCGGTGTCACGGACGCGGTTGCTGCACCGGCGGTACCGGGCTGCGCGGCGAGCGCGGTCACGCCGCCGTCCGCTGTCGCGGGCGTACCGGCTGCGCCGTTTGCCTGCGGACCGGCGGTGGTCGCCGAGGCGGTCGTCGCACCGGGCGTGCCGTTGCCCTTCGCCTCCGGATCAGGCGCTGTCCCGGACCCCGGGGCCGCACCGCCCCCATCCGTCTGCCGGCCGTCCCGTGTCCTCGCCCGCCGGTCCAGGTACCGCCGCAGCAGCGGACGTACGACCTCCCCCGCCACCACCGCCAGCAGCAGGTATATCGACAGGGCCAGCCACAGGAAGCCCGGCCAGGCCAGTACCTGCTGGAGCCAGAAGGGGGCGCCGGAGCGTTCGGCGACCAGGGCCGTGATCGCGAGGGTCCAGCCGCCGGCGATCAGGACCGCGCCCGCGCGGCGGGTGAGGCCCGGGCCGCGGGTCGTGTCGCGGAACAGGCGACGCCACACGTACCAGTTGGCCGTCACGACGACGGCCAGGACCAGCAGTGCCACGAGTACGAAGACGATGACCACGGTGTCGAGTCTCCCGATTGCCGTTATGACGTCCGGCGCAGTGCGCGCAGACCACGCAACCCGATGGCCCCGACGACCGTCCCCAATACGAAGGACACGACGGCGAGCAGCAGGTGCACCCAGAAGTAAGCCGTGGGATGACCGTCGTCGAAGGCGAGCCCGCTGCTGTCCTTGACAAGGTTCTTGACGAAAGTGATCCAGATGACCCAGCTCCACACCCCGAAGGCGAGCAGGAACCAGGAGACGGGGCGGCTGAGCTTCATGCACCCAGTATCGCCACCGCGTGTCCGGTTCCGTGCCCGGGGTGGGGGCGATGACGGGACTTCCCCCCGAACGGCATGTACGTTTCCGACCGTGCCCGCTCCGAAGAAGACCACCAGGCGATCCCTGCTGGTCACCTCCGCCGTCCTGTCGTCCCTCGCCCTGGCCTCGCCCGCCGCCGTCGCCGCCCCGAAGCCCTCGGGCAGCCCGTCGGCGAGTCCATCGGCGAGCCCGTCGGTCACTCCCCCGGCGTCGATGTCGACCGTGGGCGGCGCCAGGCTCGGGCGGCCGGGCACACAGGTGAACCTGGCGAGCGGCGTGCCGGTGCTGCCGAAGGACGTGAGCGCCCGCTCCTGGATCGTCGCCGACGCCGAGACCGGTGACGTGCTGGCCGCGCACAACGCGCACTGGCGGCTGGCCCCGGCGAGCACGCTGAAGATGCTGTTCGCGGACACGCTGCTGCCGAAGTTCCCCCGGAGCGAGAAGCACAAGGTCGTCCCCTCGGACCTGGCCGGTATCGGCGCGGGCTCCAGCCTGGTCGGGATAAAGGAGGAGGAGACGTACACCGTCCACGACCTGTGGCTCGGGGTCTTCCTGCGCTCCGGCAACGACGCCGTGCACGTGCTGTCCGCGATGAACCAGGGCGTCGAGAACACCGTCAAGGACATGAACGAGCACGCCGAGGAGCTCCAGGCCCTCGACACGCACGTCGTCAGCCCGGACGGCTACGACGCCGAGGGGCAGGTGTCGTCGGCGTACGACCTGACGCTGTTCGCCCGCTCGGGGCTGCAGAAGAAGGACTTCCGGGAGTACTGCTCGACGGTCAGCGCGAAGTTCCCGGGAGAGACGAAGAAGGGCAAGAAGGGCAAGCAGGTCCGCGAGACCTTCGAGATCCAGAACACGAACCGGCTGCTGGCCGGCGACTCCGACGTGCCGGTCTACCAGGGCATCGCGGGCGTCAAGAACGGCAACACCACCAACGCGGGCGCCACCTTCACCGGCGTCGCCGAGCGCGACGGCAAGGTGCTGCTGGTGACGGTGATGAACCCGGAGAAGCCCGAGCACAACGAGGTCTACAAGGAGACGGCCCGGCTGTTCGACTGGGGCTTCAAGGCGGCCGGGAAGGTGCAGCCGGTCGGCGAGCTGGTGCCGCCGAGGAGCGCCCGGGCGAGTGAGCCCGGCGCGAACCCGTCCGGCGAGGCGGGTGGCTCCGGGGACGGCGGCAAGGGCACGGCCGGGACCGGTTCGAAGCCGGTGGCCAGCGCCTCGTCCGGGGGCTCCAGCGGGGTCGGGACGGCGCTCGGCATCGCCGGCGGTGTGCTGGTGCTGCTGGCGGGCGGTGCGTTCCTGGTCAACCGCCGTTGGCCACTGCCGGATCTGGTGCGCCGCCGGACCCGCCCGTGACGGCCGGGATCTCGTCCTCCTCCTTGCTCTGCGTCGCCGTCCAGGCGGCGCAGAACAGCACCAGCTTCGAGGTGAAGTTGATCCACAGCAGCAGCGCGACGGGCACGCCGAACGCGCCGTACATGCTCTTCGCCGCGACGCCCTGGAGATAGCCGCTGAGCAGCAGTTTCAGCAGTTCGAAGCCGACCGCGCCGGTCAGCGCCGCCACGAACAGGCGGTGGCGGGTCGGCTCGACGCCCGGCAGCAGGGTCAGGACGTAGAGCAGCAGCAGGAAGTTCGCGAGGACGGCGATCAGGAACGCGACGATCCGGAGCAGGACCCCGCCCCAGCCGCCCTCGTCGATGCCGAGCTGCCGGATGATCCAGCCGATCATCGCGGAGGCGACGGCGGAGGCGGCGATGGTGACGAGGAGCGCGCCGCCGAGGCCGACCAGGACGCCCGCGTCCTTGGCGTAGCGCAGGGCCGGGTTCTCCTCCTCGTCGGGCAGCTCCCACACCGCCCGCAGGCACTCGCGCATCGAGCCGGCCCAGCTGACGCCGGTGAAGAACAGCAGCGCGCCCGCGATCAGGCCGACCGTGCCGGCGTTGTCCACCAGGCCCGCGATGTTCAGCTGGTCGGAGATGCCGGGCACCTGCTCGGCGAGCTTGTGCTGGAGCCTGTGCTGCTGCCCGGTGCTGAGCGTGGCGGCGGCGATGGTGGCGGACACCGTCAGCAGCGGGAACAGCGCGACGAAGCTGGTGAACGTCATCGCGGCGGCCAGCCGCGTCCACTTCACGCGGTCCAGCCGCTCGTACGACCGCCACGCGTGAGTGATCATCAACCGTGCCACCCACGGTCCGACGACCGGGAGCTTTTTCAGCCAGTCCATGATCCGACTCTGCCCTCCGCCCGGAACACCCATGTACGGGTACCCCAGAACCGCAGGACCGTGGCCAGCGTCATTCCGACAACAGCGCCGGAGACGGTGTCCGCACGCTGCGAGGTGAGTCCGAGGCCGTAGTGGCTGACGGTGAGGCAGAGCAGTTGGACGGCGGCCCCGGCGAGGTTCACCGCGAAGAACACGGCGTACGGGCGCAGGCCCCGGGCCGCTGTACCGCGGTACGTGCCGAGGGCGTTGCCCGCGTAGGCGACCGAGCAGGCGGCCAGGAAGGACAGGGTCTTGGCGGTGAGGGGGCCGAGTCCGGCGGGGCCGCGCAGGCAGGTGAACATGGCCAGGTCGACGGCGTAGGCGAGGAGGCCGACGAGGGCGAATCCGGTGAGTTCCCGGCGCCCGGGGAGCGCCGGCCGGCCTTCCCGGGCGCGCGGGTTCACCAATTGGCCACCGCCAGGCCGTACATCGCCACCCACACCAGGCCGATGAGGGCGAGTGCCCGGTCGTGCAGGACGACGTCCTCGGGTTCGCCGGCCGTGCCGCGGTCGGCGAAGACGGCGTACCGCAGGACGGCGAGGATGAAGGCGACCATGGACAGCTGCCGCCAGGGCAGCACGCTGGTGTGCGGGACTCCGCCCTCCTCCATGGCCCACAGGCAGTAGCCGAGGACGGCGACGCCTGCCGCGAGCTGCCAGACGAAGCGGAGGTAGCCGGTGGTGTACTCGGTGAGCAACGCGCGCGTGGTGCCCGCTTCCCCGGCCATCTGCACGGCTTCGGAGTAGCGCTTGGCGGAGACCATGAACAGCGCGCCGAAGCCGGTCGTGATCAGGAACCAGCGCGACGGCGCGATGCCGAGGGCGAGCCCGCCGACCATGGCCCGCATCAGGAAGCCGGTCGTGACGACGGCGAGGTCGACGACGAGGACGTGCTTGAGGCTGACGCAGTAGGCCAGTTGCATCCCCACGTACGCCGTCAGCAGCGCGGCGACGGCCGGGGAGCACAGCCAGGCCGCGGCGGCGGGCGTGAGCACGGCGAGGACGCCGCCGACCGCGTAGGCGACGGGCACGGGGACCTGTCCGGCGGCGACCGGGCGGTGCCGCTTGGTGGGGTGTGCGCGGTCGGCGTCGGCGTCGCGGGCGTCGTTGACGAGGTAGACGGCGGCGGCGCAGGCGGTGAAGAGGACGAAGACGAGCGCGAGTTGGAGGAGGGCGTGCCGAGTGAACAGCTCACCGGCGGCGGCCGGGGCGGCGACCACGAGGACGTTCTTGATCCACTGCTTGGGGCGGGCGGTCCTGAGGAGACCGGCCGGGAGACCGCCCCTGCGGGGTGGCGCGGGCCGCTCCTCGGGGGTGCGCTGCCGCAGGACGGCCGTCTCAGTCATGGTGGGCGTCCCCCCTCATCCAGCGGGCGCCGAGCCGGGCGGTGAGCGCGCCGAGGGCCGCACCGGCCGCGACGTCCGAGGGGTAGTGGACGCCGGCCACCAGCCGGGACACGCACACCGCGGCGGCGAGCGGCGGGACGGCGCGGGCCCCGAGGGCGCCGAAGGCGACGGCGGCGGCCGCGGCGGAACTGGCGTGCGAGCTGGGGAAGGAGTGCCGTCCGGCGGTGCGCACCAGGGGCTCGACGTGCGCGGGGCGCGGCCGGCGCACGATCCGTTTGACGCCCATGCTGACGAGGTGCGCCCCGGCGGTGAGCGCGGTGCCGCGCAGCCAGGCGCCGCGTCTCCCGCGGTCGAGGGCGGCTCCCGCGAGTCCGGCCGCGAGCCAGAGCGCCGCGTGCTCCCCCGCCCAGGACAGGGCACGCGCGGCTCCGGCCACGCGGGGGTCGGTGGCGCGCGCCCTGAGCGCGGAAACGATCCGGTGGTCCATGTCGTGCAGGTCGTCGAGGTCGTCCATGTGGACTCACTGTTCACGCCCAACCAGCCTGAACTGCGGCAATATTGGGCGACATCCCATTAATCACCCATTTCGGGGAGGGATGCCATGTTCTCTAACTTGTCGGTCACATTTGGGCGATACGGTCACGGACATGTCTGCCGACACCGACTCCGTCCCGCAGGTACCGGGCCTGGACCACACCACCGTGACCGGCTGGGGCCGCACCGCTCCGACCGCGGCCCGGCTGATCCGCCCGCGTACGTACGAGGAGGCCGCGGCGGCCGTCCGGGAGTGCGGGGCCCGCGGCGGGATCCCCCGGGGCCTGGGCCGGGCGTACGGGGACGCGGCGCAGAACGCGGGCGGATCCGTGCTCGACATGACGGGCCTGGACCGCGTCCACGCCATCGACGCCGGCGGCGGCATCGTGCTGTGCGACGCGGGCGTCTCCCTGCACCGGCTGATGGAGGTGCTGCTGCCGCTCGGCTGGTTCGTGCCGGTCACCCCCGGCACGCGCTACGTCACCGTCGGCGGGGCGATCGGCGCCGACATCCACGGCAAGAACCACCACGTCTCGGGCTCGTTCTCGCGGCACGTGCTGTCCTTCGAACTGCTCACCGCCGACGGCGAGATCCGCACGGTGGTGCCGGACACGCCCCTGTTCCAGGCCACCGCGGGCGGCATGGGCCTCACCGGCGTGATCCTCACCGCGACGATCCGGCTCCAGCCGGTCGAGACCTCGCTGATGTCGGTCGACACCGAACGGACGGCGGACCTCGACGACCTGATGGCCCGGCTGGCGGCCACCGACCACCGCTACCGCTACTCGGTCGCCTGGATCGACCTGCTGGCCCGCGGCGCCGCCACCGGCCGCGCGGTCCTCACCCGCGGCGACCACGCGCCCCTGGACGCACTGCCCGCCCGGGCCCGTGGCAACCCGCTCTCCTTCCGCCCCTCCCGCCTCCCGGCCGCCCCCGCCCTCCTTCCCGAGGGCCTGCTCAGCCGGACCACCGTGAGCCTCTTCAACGAACTCTGGTACCGCAAGGCACCCCGCGCGCGGTCCGGCCAACTCCAGCGGATCTCCGCCTTCTTCCACCCCCTGGACGGCGTGCCGCACTGGAACCGCGTCTACGGCCGGGGCGGCTTCGTGCAGTACCAGTTCGTCGTCGGCCACGGCCGGGAGGACGCCCTGCGCCGTATCGTGCGCCGCATCTCCGAACGCCGCTGCCCGTCCTTCCTGGCCGTCCTCAAGCGCTTCGGGGAGTCCGACCCGGGCTGGCTGTCCTTCCCCGTGCCGGGCTGGACGCTGGCCCTGGACATCCCGGCGGGTCTGCCCGGCCTCGGGGCGTTCCTCGACGAACTCGACGGGGAGGTCGCCGAGGCGGGCGGACGTGTCTACCTCGCCAAGGACGCGCGGCTCCGCCCGGAACTGCTCGCGGCGATGTACCCGCGGCTCGACGACTTCCGCGCCCTGCGCGCCGAACTGGACCCGCACGGGGTGTTCGTGTCCGACCTGGCCCGTCGCCTCCACCTCTAGGCAATCCATAGGAGCTGTCATGAAGGACGCCTTCGGCCTCCCCCAGTCCCTGCTCGTCCTCGGCGGTACGTCGGAGATCGCGCTGGCCACCGCCCGCCGGCTGATCGCCCGGCGCACCCGCACGGTCTGGCTGGCGGGCCGTCCGTCGCCCGCGCTGGAGGAGGCCGCGGGGCAGCTGCGCGGGCTCGGCTCCGAGGTGCACACCGTCGCCTTCGACGCGCTCGATCCCGCCTCCCACGAGGCCGTGCTCGGCAAGGTGTTCGCCGAGGGCGACGTCGACATGGTGCTGCTCGCTTTCGGGCTCCTCGGCGACCAGGCGCACGACGAACGGGAGCCGGAGGCGGCGGTGCGGGTCGCGCAGACCAACTACACCGGCGCGGTCTCGGCAGGCCTGGTGTGCGCCCGCGCGCTGCAGTCCCAGGGGCACGGCTCCCTGGTCGTCATGTCCTCCGTCGCGGGCGAGCGGGCCCGCCGGGCCAACTTCATCTACGGCTCCAGCAAGGCCGGCCTCGACGCCTTCGCGCAGGGCCTGGGCGACGCGCTGCACGGCACGGGCGTGCACGTGATGGTCGTACGCCCCGGCTTCGTCCGTACGAGGATGACCGCCGGCCTGCCCGAGGCGCCGCTGGCGACCACGCCCGAGGCGGTCGCGACGGCCGTGGAGCTGGGGCTGCGGCGCCGCTCGGAGACGGTGTGGGTGCCGGGGGTACTGCGCGTGGTGATGGCAGCACTGCGGCACCTGCCGCGGGGGGTGTTCCGGCGACTGCCGGTGTGAACCCGGGCGGGAGCGGGTGTGGCAGGTACGGCCGGACACGGGCGGGCGGGCGCGGCCGCCTGGCGCGTGCGGGCGGGCGCGGCCTACCGAATGCGGGCGGGCGGGCGCCATCTGGCTCAGGCCGGCGGGCGCGTGGGCTGGCGCAACGGGCTCGCGCGGGCTGGCTCAGACCGGCGGGCAGGGGCTGGCGCAACGGGCTCGCGCGGGCTGGCGGATGCGGGCGGGCGGTGTGCGGTCTGGCGTGTAGCGCTTGGCGCGGGCGGACTGGCCGCCTCGGTGCCCGGGAGCGTCGGCGGTACTGAGCCGGGCGCCGCGAGCGTCAGCGCATGGGGACCGAGCCGCGTTCCACGCAGCCTGCCTGGGGCGGGACGACCGAGCCGCCGAAGGGGTAGTCGCGGAGCTTGCGCCACACGCCGTCGGCGCCCTGTTCGTAGAGGGCGAAGCCGGTGCAGGGCCACTCGGCCTCGTAGCCGGCGAGTTCCTCGAAGGCGCGGTCCATCGACGCCTCGTCGATGCCGTGCGCGACGGTGACGTGCGGGTGGTAGGGGAACGCCAGTTCGCGTGCGACCGGCCCGGCGGGATCGCGGACCTGCTCCTGGAGCACGGTGCAGGCCTCCGCGCCGGCGACGACCCGGACGAAGACGACCGGCGACAGGGGCCGGAAGGTGCCGGTTCCGGACAGCCGCATCGGGAAGGGCCGGCCCGCCGCGGCGACCTCGGCCAGATGCGCCTCGACCGCGGGCAGGGCCGACTCGTCGACCTCCGTCGGCGGCAGCAGGGTGACATGCGTGGGGATACCGTGAGCAGCGGCGTCGCCGAAGCCCGCGCGCAGCTGCTGGAGCTGGCTGCCGTGAGGCTCCGGGACCGCGATCGAGACACCGATCGTTACGGTCCCCACGTCGTCTCCTGTCGTTTCAGTTAGTGGGCCGCTGATACGACCACCCGGATATCGACTGTACGACCACGACCCGGTTACGGGCAGGCGCAACCGAAGTGATGTACAGCGCTGTCCGGTGGTACGGCTGTGCGCGGGAGCGGGTTCAGTGCTTGGCGGGCAGGAAGCCCACCCTGTCGTACGCCTGGGAGAGGGTCTCCGCGGCGACGGCGCGTGCCTTCTCGGCGCCCTTGGCCAGGATCGAGTCGAGCGTCTCCGGGTCGTCCAGGTACTGCTGGGTGCGCTCCCGGAACGGCGTCACGAAGTCGACCATGATCTCGGCGAGGTCCGTCTTGAGCGCGCCGTAGCCCTTGCCGGCGTACTTCTCCTCAAGCTCGGCGATGGTCGCCCCGGTGAGGGTCGAGTAGATGCCGAGGAGGTTGCTGATGCCCGGCTTCTCCGCCGCGTCGTAGCGGATCACGGTGTCGGTGTCCGTGACGGCGCTCTTGACCTTCTTGGCCGTGGCCTTCGGCTCGTCGAGGAGGTTGATGAGGCCCTTCGGCGTGGAGGCCGACTTGCTCATCTTGATCGACGGGTCCTGGAGGTCGTAGATCTTCGCCGTCTCCTTGAGGATGTACGGCTTCGGGACGGTGAAGGTCGGGCCGAAACGGCCGTTGAAGCGCTCGGCGAGGTCGCGGGTGAGCTCGACGTGCTGGCGCTGGTCCTCGCCGACCGGGACCTCGTGGGCCTGGTAGAGCAGGATGTCCGCGACCTGGAGGATCGGGTAGGTGAAGAGGCCGACGGAGGCGCGCTCGGCGCCCTGCTTGGCGGCCTTGTCCTTGAACTGGGTCATACGGCTCGCCTCGCCGAAGCCGGTGAGACAGTTCATGACCCAGGCGAGCTGGGCGTGCTCGGGGACATGGCTCTGGACGAAGAGCGTGCAGCGGTCCGGGTCCAGGCCCGCGGCGAGCAGCTGCGCGGCGGCCAGGCGCGTGTTCGCGCGCAGCTCCTTCGGGTCCTGCGGGATGGTGATCGCGTGCAGGTCGACGACCATGTAGAACGCGTCGTGGGTCTCCTGCAGCGCCACCCACTGGCGGACGGCGCCGAGGTAGTTGCCGAGGTGGAACGAGCCGGCGGTGGGCTGGATGCCGGAGAGCACGCGGGGTCGGTCAGAGGCCATGTTCACCATTCTCTCAGGTCCCGGGGAGCGATCCGGAACCGGTCGGAAACAGGTGGGGTCCCGTTTCTCCCCGGCGGTGTAACAAGGGGTGAGTGCGCGGGAGGGGGCCGGGGTGGGCCGTGGAGGGGGAGCGATGCGGGCACGGAGCGGGGCGGGGAGAGGGCGGGGCAGGGGCGTGACGGTGTGGCGTGCGCTGCTCGTCGCGGGGGCCGCCGTGTGCGCCGTGGTTGCGACGGCGGCCACCGGCGCGGCGGCGGCTGAGGCGCGGGGGCGGGACGTCCCCGACGTGGCGATGGTCGTCGCGGGCGGCACGGGCCGCGCGGCGGCCGTGCGCTCGGGCGAGCCGGCCTTCGCCCGCCTGTGGCAGCTGCTGCAGCCCGAGCGCACGGAGACGGAGCGGGTGCCGGAGGCCTGGACACAGGGACGGTTCCCGCCGGTCCGGCTCACGGTGGTGTGGGGGCTCTCGGGCGTCGGCGGCTGGCCGAGCACGAACCGGCCGCCCGGTGGTGACGTGGCCGTCGAGCGTCAGGATCAGCTGTTCGTGGCCGAGGACGGCACGCCCTGGGTGCGTTCGGATCCCGCGCCGACCGTGGAGGACGACGACATCCGCTGGCATCGGGCACCGCGCTCCGTCTTCGAGCGGCTGGACCTGGCACGGCTGCTCGGCGGCAGCGCCATGGAGGGCGGGTCCGGCGGGAGCACCGCCTCGGGCGACCTGTCCGGCCCGGTGCGGGGCGATGTCCGGTGGGCGGCGGCGGGGCTGGCGGCCGGACTCGCGGCCGGCGTCGGCGGCACACTGCTGACACGCCGCGCGGCGGCCCGGCGGGAAGCCGGACCGCCGCGGGAGGAGCCGCGTCAGGAGCTGATCGACCTGGACCGGTGAGGCCCGTGCCGATGCCCCGCCGGTGCGGGCGTCAGCCCAGGTCGATCTCCGGGTACAGCGGGAAACCGGCCACGAGGTCGGTGGCGCGGCGGGAGATCTCGTCGGCGATCTTCGCGTCGAGGACGTGGGCCGCCTTGGAGGGGGCGCCCGACTTGGTCGTGCCCGGCTCCGTGGTGGTGAGGACGCGGTCGATCAGACCGGCCACCTCGTCCATCTCCGCCGTGCCGAGACCGCGGGTGGTCAGGGCGGGGGTGCCGATGCGGATGCCGGAGGTGTACCAGGCGCCGTTCGGGTCGGCGGGGATCGCGTTGCGGTTGGTGACGATGCCCGAGTCGAGCAGGGCGGCCTCGGCCTGGCGGCCGGTGAGGCCGTAGGAGGAGGCGACGTCGATCAGGTTCAGGTGGTTGTCCGTGCCGCCCGTCACCAGCGTCGCGCCGCGGCGCATCAGGCCCTCGGCGAGCGCGCGGGAGTTGTCGACGATGCGCTGGGCGTAGTCGCGGAAGGACTCCTGGCGGGCCTCGGCGAGGGCGACCGCCTTGGCGGCCATGACGTGCGGGAGCGGGCCGCCGAGGACCATCGGGCAGCCGCGGTCGACCTGGTCCTTCAGCGAGTCGTCGCACAGGACCATGCCGCCGCGGGGGCCGCGCAGCGACTTGTGGGTGGTCGTCGTCACGATCTGCGCGTGCGGGACCGGGTCGAAGTCGCCGGTGAGGACCTTGCCCGCGACCAGGCCGGCGAAGTGGGCCATGTCGACCATGAGCGTCGCGCCGACCTCGTCGGCGATCTCGCGCATGATCCGGAAGTTCACCAGGCGGGGGTAGGCCGAGTAGCCCGCGACGATGATCAGCGGCTTGAACTCGCGGGCCTGGGCGCGCAGGGCCTCGTAGTCGATGAGGCCGGTGGCCGGGTCCGTGCCGTAGGAGCGCTGGTCGAACATCTTGCCGGAGATGTTCGGGCGGAAGCCGTGGGTGAGGTGGCCGCCCGCGTCCAGGGACATGCCGAGCATGCGCTGGTTGCCGAAGGCCTGGCGCAGCTCGGCCCAGTCGGCCTCGGTCAGGTCGTTGATCTGGCGGACGCCGGTCTTCTCCAGGAAGGGCACCTCGACGCGGGCACCGAGGACGGCCCAGAAGGCGACGAGGTTGGCGTCGATGCCGGAGTGCGGCTGGACGTAGGCGTGGCGGGCGCCGAAGAGCTCCTTGGCGTGCTCGGCGGCCAGGGACTCGACGGTGTCGACGTTGCGGCAGCCGGCGTAGAAGCGGCGGCCGACGGTGCCCTCGGCGTACTTGTCGCTGAACCAGTTGCCCATCGTCAGGAGCGTGGCCGGGGAGGCGTAGTTCTCGGAGGCGATCAGCTTGAGCATCTCGCGCTGGTCGGCGACCTCCTGGCCGATGGCGTCCGCTACGCGGGGTTCGACGGCGCGGATGACGTCGAGGGCGGCGCGGTAGGCGGTGGAAGCGGTGGAGAGGGGCTCGGCTGACATGTGTGGACCTCCGGACGTTGCGTTCAGCGTTCACGGTACGGCCCAGGCGCACGGCTCTGTCTGCTCGGGCCGCTCCCCGATGGTTGGTCCCATCCCAGCGCGCCAGTCACGGCCCAGGGTCAGCCTACCGGGTTGCCCTTCGTTGCCGAGTGCGGGTGGTATGTGGCTTGTCGCGCAGTTCCCCGCGCCCCTGAAAAGCAGGGCGCTAGAGGATCACGTGGGGGAGGAAGCGGGCGTACTCGTCCGTGATCAGGCCCGAGGACTCTCGGATGCCCAGGCCCGCCGACTCGTTCTCCACCACCCAGGCGCCGAGGACCACCCTGTTGCCGTCGAAGTCGGGCAGGGGGGCCAGCTGCTGGTAGCAGCAGGGCTCGTCGCGGACGGTGGGGGCGGATCCCGGCTCGTGGATCGTGACGCCCGCGCCCTCGCGGCCGAGGAGGGGTTTGGCGACCCAGCCCGGCAGGTCCCTCGGACCGTCCAGGTGGGCGGGGAGGAGGTTCGGGTGGTCCGGATACAGCTCCCAGAGGATCGCGAGCAGCGCCTTGTTGCTGAGGAGCATCTTCCAGGCCGGTTCTATCCACAGGGTGGAGCCCGTGCCGCCGCCGTTGTCGAGGGTGTCGAGGACGTGGTCCGCGAAGCGGTCGGTGGTGAGCCACTCCCAGGGGTAGAGCTTGAAGATGCTACGGATGAAGCGGAGGCGGTTGTCGACGAAGCGGCCGGAGAGGCGGTCCCAGCCGATCTCCTCCATGGCGATCCAGTCGGTCTCCATGCCCGCCTGCTCGGCCGTCTCCTTGAGGTAGGCGACCGTCATCATGTCCTCGCCGAGTTCGTCGGCGGAGGAGTACGCGAAGTACAGGGGGCTGCCGGGCGGGAGGAGGGCGGCCTGTTTCCGCCAGGCGGCTATGAGGCGCTCGTGGAGGGAGTTCCACTGGTCGGCGCCGGGGAACCGGTCCTCCATCCAGAACCACTGGGGGGACGCGGCCTCCACCAGCGAGGTGGGGGTGTCGGCGTTGTACTCCAGGAGCTTGGCCGGGCCGGTGCCGTCGTAGCGGAGGTCGAAGCGGCCGTAGACGGAGGGGAGTTCGGCGCGGCGGCGCCAGGCCTCGGCGACCGCCCGGGCCACCCGGGGGTCGGTGATGCCGAGGTCCGCGAAACGGTCCTCGGTGACGATGTGCTCGGCAGCCGCCAGGCACATGCGGTGGAGTTCCTCGACCACCTCCTCCAGGGCCTCGATCTCCGGGAGGGTGAAGACGTAGTAGGCGCTCTCGTCCCAGTAGGGGCGCAGGGAGTCGTCGGGGTAGCGGGTGAGGGGGTAGATCAGGCCCTGTTCCTCGACGGTCGGCTGCCAGTCGGGGCGGGGGTCGATGGTGCGGCGTTCCATGTGCGTGCGTCCCGGTCAGCCGCCGCCGCTGCCGCCCGAGCAGCCGAAGCCGCCCCGGTCGACGGCCTCGCTGCGGCTGAAGGTGCCGTTGTCGGCGTAGCCGCCGCTGACGTCGGCGTCGTAGTACCAGTCGGCGTCCGTGCCCTTGGTCTTGCCGGTCTTCTTGCGGCTCTTGCCGGAGGAGGAGCCCGAGGACGAGGACGAGCAGTTCTTGTCGGCAACGATCTTGTAGCCGTTGATGTAGTCGTAGCTGTCCCGGTCCACGCAGCGGCGGTCCGGGTCGGAGCCGCAGGCGGACAGGGCCGCCGCGAGGACCCCCATGCCGCCCAGCACCACGGTGCTCGAGCGCAGTCGCCGCCGTGTTTCCGCCATGTCGGTGTCTCCCCCGTGTACTTCCTGTCGTGTGCTGCCGAGCGGTCAGCCTAGAGAGCGGTGTGAGCGGTCGTACATGGCCCCCCGTCAGCGACCGCTCCCCTACTGTCGTTTTGTGATCTTTGGAATGGTGTGCGCCCTTGGTGCCGCGGCTCCTTCGGTACGGCGACGGTGTTGCAGGCGATCGCTGTGGCGGGTGCGCTGGCGTTGTCGCGGTTCGGGGAGGCGCCGGTGGGGGCGGTGGACGGCGCGGTCGCGCCGTAGTCATGGGACGTGCTTTCCCATCTGCTGAATCTCTCCGTCTTGCGGACAGCCGGAAAATTGTTTGTTGAATCCTGAACGCACAGGGAGCGCTTTCCGTAAGGGACGGCGTGGCCAGTAATCCCGTCACGGTCACCGTGGCCTATCGCGTGATGCCGGGCCGTGCGGCCGACTTCCACTCCTGGGGGTGGGCCATGCTGGGCGCGACCGCGCGGCAGCCGGGGTTTCTGGGGGGTGGGGTACTTGTCGACGGAGGGGCGGAGTGGCATGTCGTCTATCGCTTCGCCAGCGAGGGTTCTGCTCTGGCCTGGGAGAATTCGACCTCCCGGGCACAGTGGGACGCCCGGCTGGACGGCGTCGCCCTGGAGGCGGAGCGCCGGAGGGTGCCGGGCGCCCGGGCCTGGTTCGACGCGCAGACGCTGACCCCGAAGCCACCGGCTCCGCCGTCGAAATGGAAACTGTGGTTCGTGAATATGAGCGCGGTCTTTCCGCCGGTGCTCCTGTTCAATCTGACGGTGCTTCCCTATCTGGGTGACCTCAACGCCCTGATTCGCACGCTGCTGTTGTGTCTGTGTGTGACAGCCCTTGTCACCTGGATTCTCATGCCTCGGCTCCAGCGTTTCTTCCGGAAATGGCTGTACCCGTCGCTCCAGGCGCTGCGCGGGCGGCACAAACGCCGGGCCACCTAGGCCCGCGAACGAACAGAGGGAGGTGGGCGGGTGAAGACCCTGCTCATCGACAATTACGACTCGTACACGTACAACCTGTTCCAGCTGATCGCCGAGGTGAACGGCGAGGAGCCGGTGGTGGTGCGCAACGACACCCCCGCCGGGGAACTGCCGGACCTCCGGCGTTTCGACAACCTCGTGGTGTCCCCCGGCCCCGGACACCCGGCCGACGCCCGTGACTTCGGGATCGGGACCAGGCTGCTGGCGTCGTCCCCGGTGCCCGTGCTCGGCGTGTGCCTCGGCCATCAGGGCATCGCGCTCGGGGAACGTGGGTTGGTGGAGGCCGCTCCGGAGCCGCGTCACGGGCATCTGTCCACGATCCGGCACGACGGACAGGACCTGTTCCAGGGGCTGCCGCAGCACTTCACCGCCGTCCGCTACCACTCGCTGTCCGTGCGCGAGCCGCTGCCGGAGACGCTGGAGGCGACCGCCTGGGCCGAGGACGGTGTCCTGATGGGACTGCGGCACCGCAGCAGGCCGCTGTGGGGCGTGCAGTTCCACCCGGAGTCCGTCCTCACGGAGTACGGCCACCGGATGCTGGTGAACTTCCGGAACCTGACGGCCGAGCGGGCCGGCAAGCTGCGGACGAAGAACACGGCGGTGCCCTCCCACGAGGCGCCCGCCCGGCGTCGGCCCGTAGCCCCGGAGTGCGATGCGGGGGTCCGGCGTCCGACGGCACGAACGGCCGCCGCCGGATCCGGGCCCGTGACCGCCGCGGAATCCCGGCCCGTGGCCGCGGCCGTCTTCCAGATGACCACCCTCTCCCAGGCCGCCGCGGGGCCGCCCGCCGGGTCCGTCACCTCCGGTGGGTCCGTCGCCTCCGGCAGGGACATCGCCTCCAGCCGACCCATGGCATCCGGGGCGGACGTCGCCTCGGGCGGGTCCGTCGCCTCCGGCCGGTCCGTCCTATCCGGCAGGAACACAGCCTCCAGCCGGCCCATCGCGTCCGGCGGGGCCGCCGAGCCAGCCACCTCGGCCGCCACCACGACACCGGCGACACAGACGACACCCGCGACACCCGCCGCCACCATCCCCCGCCCCCGCCGCCCCGAACGCGTCGGCTACCGCCTGCACACCCGCCGGATCACCGGTGCCGTCGACACCGAAGCCGCCTTCACCCGGATGTACGCGGGCTCCTCGCGCGCCTTCTGGCTGGACAGTTCGCTCGTCGAGCCGGGACGGTCGCGGTTCTCGTTCTTCGGGGACGACAGCGGGCCCCTCGCGGAACTCGTGCGGTACGACGTCACGACCGGGCGCTGTGAGATCGAGCGGGCGGGACGGCCCGTGCGGAAGGTCGCGGCGAGCGTCTTCGACTACCTGAAGCGGCAGTTGACCAGCCGCCGGGTGGACGGCACCGGGCTGCCGTTCGACTTCACGGGGGGTTACGTCGGCTACCTCGGCTACGAGGTGAAGGCCGACTGCGGGTCGCCGAACCGCCACCGCTCAACTGCCCCGGACGCCGCCTGGCTGTTCGCCGACCGGGTGATCGCGGTGGACCACCAGGAGGGCTTCACCTATGCCGTGTGCCTGGCGGAGGACACCCCGCAGGCCGCCCGGGAGGCCGCCGACTGGCTGGAGGGCGCGCTGGCCGACCTCTCCTGCGTGGCGACGGAGCGGCCGCCCCTGTCCGGGCCGCCGGCCGCGGCGGATCCCGGCGCCGCCGAGCCGTGGCTGGTGCGCGACCGGGCGCGGTACCTCGCGGACATCGAGGCGTGCAAGCAGGAGCTGCGGGCGGGCACCAGCTACGAGATCTGTCTGACGAACGCCGCCCGTTTACCCGCTCCGCCCGACGCGTTCGCGTTCTACCGGACGCTGCGCCGCGACAACCCGGCCCCGTACGCGGCGTTCCTGAGGTTCGGGGAGCTGGAGGTGGCGGGCTCCTCGCCCGAGCGGTTCCTGCGGATCGGCCGGGACGGCACCGCCGAGGCCCGGCCCATCAAGGGCACCGCGCCCCGGGGCGACGGGCCGGAGGAGGACGCCCGGCTGCGGGACGCGCTCGCGTCGGACGCCAAGACGCGGGCCGAGAACCTGATGATCGTCGACCTGCTCCGCAACGACCTGGGACAGGTGTGCCGGACGGGCACGGTCCGGGTCTCCAAGCTCATGGCCACGGAGACGTACGCCACGGTGCACCAGCTCGTCTCGACCGTGGAGGGACGGCTGCGCCCGGGCACCGACGCGGTGGACTGCGTCCGGGCCTGCTTCCCCGGCGGGTCGATGACCGGCGCGCCGAAACTGCGCACGCTGGAGATCATCGACTCGCTGGAGACCGAGGCCCGTGGCATCTACTCGGGCGCGATCGGCTACTTCGGGTGCGGCGGCGGCGCGGATCTCAGCATCGTCATCCGGACCGCCGTGTTCGCCGGTGGTGAGATGCACCTGGGGGCGGGCGGTGCGATCGTCCTCGGCTCCGATCCGGACGCGGAGTACGAGGAGATGCTGTTGAAGACCGCGGCCCCCATGCGCGCTCTCCACCAGCACACGGCCGACCGGATCCGGCGGCAGGGCCCGCCGGGGGACCGGGCCGGGGCGCCCGAGGAGGCCCGGCGATGACCAGTCCGCAGGTCGCCCCGCATCCGGCCGAGACCGAGGCGCCCGGGAATCTCGCGGCCCAGCTGGCCGCGCTCGCCGAGCGGCGTGGGTGGGGCGGGCGTACCGCCTTCCACCAGGGGCACCGGGCCTGGACCCACGGCGAGGTGCACGACCTCGCGGCCCGGGCGGCCACCGTGCTCGCAGGGTACGGGGTGCGTCCCGGTGACCGGGTGCTGCTGGCGCTGCCCGACTCCGTCGCCTGGGTGACGGCCTTCCTCGCCACCGCCCGGCTCGGTGCCGTCGCGGTCCTGGCCAACCCCGAACTCCCCGCGGCCGACCACGCGTTCCTGGCCGAGGACACCGCCGCGGCGCTGTGCGTGACGGGGCCGGGCCTGGAGGAGCGGTTCACCGGCCGGGCGGGCCTCGGCGCCGACCAGCTGATGGCGCTCGCCCCCGCCGCCGAACCCGCCCCCGCCCACCAGGTCGACGCGCACAGCCCGCTCTACGTGCAGTACACCTCCGGCACCACGGGCCGCCCCAAGGGCGTGGTGCACACGCACGGCGATCCACGGACGTACCACGACCTGATCGGCCGGCGGGTGCTGCGGATCACCGCCGACGACGTGACCCTGTCGGTGTCGAAGCTGTTCTTCGCCTACGGCTTCGGCAACGCCTTCGTCTTCCCGCTGTTCTCCGGCTCGTCCGCGGTGCTGGCCGACCGGCGTCCCACTCCGACCGCCATCGACGAACTCGTCGCCCGGCACCGGGTGACGCTGCTCTACTCGGTGCCGTCCGCGTACGCGGCGCTGGTCGCCGAGCGGGGCCACGGGCACGAGGGCTGCTTCGCCTCGGTGCGGGCCGCCGTGTCGGCCGGTGAGGGGCTGCCGGAGGGGCTCGCGCGGCAGGTGGGCGCGTTGCTCGGCGCTCCGGTGCTGGAGCAGATCGGCTCCACCGAGGCCGGTCACGCGTTCTGCGCCAACGGCTTCGCCCACAACCACCCGGGCACCGTCGGCCGGCCCGTCCCCGGCTTCGAGGTGGAGCTGCGGGACCGGGACGGGCTGCCGGTGCCGGACGGTGAGGAGGGCGAGATGTGGGTGCGCGGGCCGACGGTGACGCCCGGCTACCTCAACCGGCCCGAGGAGACCGCCCGCACCCTCGTCGGCGGCTGGCTGGCCACCCGCGACCGGGCCTGCCGCGAACCGGACGGCACCTACCGGCATCTGGGCCGCGCCGACGACATGGAGATGGTCGGCGGCATCACCGTCTCCCCGCTGGAGGTGGAGGCCGTGCTGCGCGGCCATCCGGCGGTGCGGGAGGTGGCGGTCGCTGCCGTCCCCGACGGGCGGGGCGCGAGCCGGCTGCGGGCCTTCGTGGTCCCGGCGCAACCGGTGCGGGACGGCCTGGCGGACGAGCTCATCGGCCTGGCGCGGGAGAGCCTCGCCGCGTTCAAGGTCCCCCGCAGCGTCAGCTTCGTCCCGTCGCTGCCCCGCACCCCGACCGGGAAGCTCCGCCGCCATCTGGTCCGCCGGGGCGCCTGGTGAACACCACGGAAAGGAACGGCCACATGCGACAGCGGCACCTTCTGCCCGCCGAGCGCGGCTTCTACCTGGGGCCGGTCTTCCGGCGGGCGGCCGACCGGCACGGGGCCGTCTTCGTCACCCTGGACCGGCCGCTGGACGTCGCCCCCGCCCTCGGGGTCGACCTGAGCTACACCGTGCTGGCCGACCTGGTCGACGAACTGTCCGGGCGGCTGTGGGAAGCCGGGGTGCGGCCCTCCGAGCAGGTGGTGGTGCACAAGGCGGACAACGTCGACATCATGCTGCTGACCTGCGCCGTCTCCCGGATCGGGGCCGTGCCGGTGCTGCTGTCGCCCACGTTGGACCCGGCCGTGGCCGGGCAGCTCCTCGAACGGCTGCGCAGGCCCTGGCTGATCACCGACAGCGCCACCCTGGACGGGCTGCGGGAGGTCCCCCTGTCCGGGCTGGTGCGGCGCACGCTGACCGTGGACGACTCGCCCCGGGCGGAGGCCCTGGCGAAGTACGCCGGCGCCGAGCCGCCCCCGCCCGTCCGGCTCCACCCCCGCGAACCCGCGCTGATCACCCACAGTTCGGGCACCACCGGTGTCCCGAAGTTGGCCGTGCACTGCGCGCAGACCATGTGGAACCGGCTCGTCCCGCAGCAGGCGATGGGCTGGCCCACCCGCGGCGAGCCCGCGGCGCTGCACATGTCCTTCGTGCACTCGCGCTTCTACCATCTGCTCGGCGTCCTGCTGCACTTCGGCAGCCCGCTGGTGCTGATCACCGACCCGGACCCGGCCACGGTGGGCCCGCTGCTGGTCCGGCACCGGCCCGGCATCGTGGAGACGCACCCCAACACGTTCGTGCTGTGGGAGGAACTGGTCGACGCGCCCGGGGCACCGCTGTCCCGGGTCCGTGCCTACGGCTCCACGTTCGACGCGATCCATCCGCGCACCGTACGGCGGCTGCTGGGCGCGTCCCGGCGCCGTACGCCCTGGCTGGTCCAGCTGTACGGGCAGAGCGAGACCGGCCCGGTGGCGTTCCAGGTGGTGACGCGGCGCAGTGCGGCCCGGGCCGACGGCCGCCGGGTCGGGTTCGGGATACCCGGCTTCACCCGGGTCCGGGTCACCGACGCCGAGGGCCGTCGGGTCCCGCCCGGCATCCCCGGCCGGATCGAGGCCCGGACCCGGGGCCGGATCCTCACCTACCTCGGCATGCCGGAGCGTTACGACCGTCAGCTCACCGACGGCTGGTGGGAGATGGGGGACATGGGCTACCGGAGCCGGCTGGGCGCGCTGCACCTCATCGACCGGGAGATCGACACGATCGACGCGGTGCACAGCAACCTGGAGGTCGAGGACGAGCTGATGTCCCGGCTGGAGGAGCTGCGCGAGGTCGTCATCGTGCCGGGCGCGGACCGCGAGCCGGTGCCGGTGGTGTGCGTGCGCGGCGAGCGGCCCCTGGACCCGGAGCGCTGGCGGTGGGCCACGGCCGGGCTGCCCGCGATGGCCGAGCCGCGGCAGTGGCGGTTCGAGGACCTGCCGATGACCGCCACCTGGAAGGTGAAGCGCGTGGAGATCGCCCGGATGCTCACCGAGGGTGTGCGGGCATGACCCCGGTCCTGGTCGTGGGCGCCGGTCCGGTGGGCCTGTCGGCGGCCCTCGCGCTGCGAGCCCACGGGCTGCCGGCCGTCCTGCTGGAGGCCGAACCGGAGGACCGGGAACGGCCGGGCAGCCGCGCCCTGTTCGTGCACCGGGAGACCCTCGGCCTGCTCGACGCCATGCGCCCCGGCCTCGCCGCCGAGATCATTTCGTACGGGCGGACCTGGCACACCCGGCGCACCCTCTACCGGGGGCGCGAGGTCTACGCCCGCACCTTCCCGCCGCCGTCCGGGCCGCCGCCCTTCACCAGCCTGCGCCAGACGGACACGGAACGGTTCCTGCGCACGGCCTGTGAGCGGGCCGGGGTGGAGTTCGTGTGGGGCGCGCGGGTGACGGGCGTCCGCACGACGGAGACGGAGGTCCGGCTCACGGGCGAGGACGGGCGGGTGTGGACCGGCGCGTACGCCGTCGCCGCCGACGGGGCCCGCTCGGCGGTCCGGCGGGAGCTGGGCATCGAGCTGGAGGGGACGCGCGGCGAGGGCTTCCACGTCGTCGTGGACGTCGCCGACGTGCCGGGCGCCGAGCTGCCGCTGGAGCGGGTCTTCCACTACGAGCATCCCGGGGTCGGCGGGCGCAGTGTGATGCGGGTGCCGTTCACCGGGGGCTTCCAGGTCGACCTGCAGTGCCGTGACGACGACCGGCCGGAGGAGTACGGCACCGAGGAGGCCGTACGCCGCTGGCTGCCCGGAGTTGTCGGGGACGGCTACGGCGAGCGGATTCTGTGGGTGTCGACGTACCGCTTCCTGCGCAAGGTGGCCGCCTCGTTCACCGACCCGCACCGGCGGGTGCTGCTGGCCGGCGAGGCGGCGCACCTCTTCCCGCCGTTCGGGGCGCGGGGGATGAACAGCGGGATCGCGGACGCGGCGAGCGCGGCCGAGGCGATCGCCGCGGGGACCGGCGAGGCGGTCGCGCGGTTCGCCGAGGTGCGGCGCGCGGCGGCCCTGTTCAACAGCGCCGCCGCCGGCACCGCCCTGGACCATCTGCGGCCGCGCCGCCGGACCGTCCGGGTCAGACAGCGGGCGGCGGCGGCACTGGCACCGGTGCTGCCGTGGTGCGGGTCATGGCTGGAGCACGCGCCGTACGGTCCCCGGCACGGGGCACCGGCCGTCGCGGGACGCAAGTACTGAGGAGGCTGTCGATGACCGGAACGGCGGTGGCGGAAGGCCTGTGGACGTGGACGCCCGGCGGTGGCCTGGCCCCGGCACCGGACCGGACGGCCGGGGGGCGGCTGCTCGTGGCGGACTCGTGGCTGCTGCGCGAGGGCCGGGTGCGGGCCTATGCCCGGCACCGGGAGCGGTTCTCGCGGTCCTGCGCCGAGTGCGGCGGGCCCGGGCCGCGCCGGCTTGCCGAGTTCTGGCGGGAGGTGACCGCCGTACTGCCGCGCACGGGTGCGTGGTTCCCGCGGGTGGAACTCGCGGCCGGGTCCCTGGAGTTGCGTCTGCTGCTGCGGCCCGCGCCGCCGCTCGGCACCGGGATCCGGGTGTGGGCGGCGGGCCAGTCCGATCCACGGACCGTGCCCCGCCGCAAGGGCCCCGACCTGGACACCCTGGCCCGGGTGCGCCGCCGGGCCGCCGGCGAGGGCGCCGAGGAGGCGCTGCTGATCGCGCCCTCGGGCACGGTGCTGGAGTCGGCCACGGCCAGCGTGCTGTGGTGGGAGGACGACACCCTCTGTCTGCCGCCGCCCGTGATGCCCGTCCTGCCGGGCGTGACGGCCGGGCTGATCCAGGAGCGGGCACTGCGGTCCGGGATCCGGATCGCCCACCGTGAGCGGACGGTGGCCGAGCTGGACGGCCGGGAAGTGTGGCTCGTCAACGCGTTGCACGGGATCCGGCCCGTGACGGGCTGGACGGGACGGCCGATGGGGGTGCCTCCGGCGGAAAAGGCCGGGGAATGGCGTGAGTGGCTGGACGGAAGCACGGAGCCGCTACCTGCCGACTGAATTCGGGCACGAACACAACGCGCGAACACAACGCCGGGTCGAAGGGAATCGACCCGGCGCACTTTCCGTTTTCCCTCAGTTTTTCGGCGCCATGCGCGTCGCTATCGCGATGCGGTTGTACGCGTTGATGACGGTGGCCGACCAGATGAGGGCCGCGATCTGGTTCTCGTCGAAGACCTCGGCCGCCTCCGCGTAGACCGCGTCCGGGACGCGCCCGTCGTGGACCAGCGTCACCGCCTCGGTCAAGGCCAGTGCGGCCCGCTCCCGTTCGGTGAAGAAGGGCGTCTCCCGCCAGGCGGCCAGGGTGTGGAGGCGCTGCTCGGTCTCGCCCTGGGCGCGGGCGTCCTTGGTGTGCATGTCCAGGCAGAAGGCGCAGCCGTTGATCTGCGAGGCGCGGATCCTGACCAGTTCCAGCAGTTCCGGTTCGAGCTTGGCGTCCTGCGCCGCGGAAACGGCTGCGGCATGCAGGGAACCCATTGCCGCGGAGACGTCGGGGGTGATTTTCTTCAGGGCCACACGGGATATGGAAGGGCTTTCGCTCATGAGGTGACCATATCCTTCGCGCGCCATTGCGGAGGGGGAATTCGCGTGATTATCCCGGCAGTACGGCGCACAGGGCGTCCAACGCCCCCGACCACGCGTGGTCCGGCGGTGTCCCGTAGCCGACGACCAGGGCGTCGGCCGGCTCGGTCCGTGCGGCGGGGTTGCTGTAGCGGGTGAGTCCGTGCAGCGCGAGCCCTCGCCAGTGGCCCGCCTCGACCACCGACTGCTCGGTGCCGGGCGGCAGCCGCAGCAGGACGTGCAGCCCGGCCGCGATGCCGGTGATGCGGGCCTCCGGGGCCCGGGCGGCGACGGCGGCGACCAGGGCGTCCCGGCGGCGCCGGTAGCGCAGCCGGGTCGCGCGGACATGGCGGTCGTAGGCCCCGGAGGTGAGGAACTCGGTCAGGGTCAGCTGGTCCAGCACCCCGCAGGTGTCGACACCGCCCTTGGCCGTGACGACTTCCTTCGCGAGGTCCGTCGGCAGCACCATCCAGGCCAGCCGCAGCCCGGGCGCGAGGGACTTGCTCGCGGTGCCCAGGTAGACCACCCGGTCGGGGTCCAGGCCCTGGAGGGCCCCCACGGGCTGACGGTCGTAGCGGAACTCGCCGTCGTAGTCGTCCTCCAGGACCAGCCCGCCCGTACGGCGCGCCCAGTCCACGACGGACGCACGGCGGTCGCGGTGCAGGGGCACGCCCATCGGGAACTGGTGGGCGGGGGTGAGGAGAACCGCGTCGGCGTCCTGCAACTCCCCCGGATCGGTGCCCAGTCGGTCGAAGGGCAGCGGGGTGGTGCGCAGGCCGGAGGCCTCCAGGATCCTCCGGTGCACGTCGAGGCCGTACGACTCGACGGCGACCGTCCGGGCCCCGCGCGCCCGCAGGACCGTTCCGAGCAGCTTCAGACCGTGTGCGAACCCGCCGCACATCACGATCCGTTCGGGATCGGCGCGTACGCCCCGGGCCCGGGAGAGGTAGCCGGCGAGCGCGGCCCGGAGCTCGGGGCGGCCGCTGGGGCCGCCGTAGTCCAGCGCGTCGGACGGGGCGGCGGTGAGGGCGCGACGGGCGGCCTTGAGCCACTGGGCTCGCGGGAAGGACGCGAGGTCGGGGCTGCCGGGGCGCAGGTCGTAGGCGGGGCGGGTGGGTGTGCGGGGGTGGGGGTCGGATGCCGTGCCGGCCGAGGGGACGACCGTGCGCTCGGCGACCCGGGTCCCCGAGCCCTGGCGGGCGGTGAGCCAGCCCTCGGCGACCAGGTCGGCGTAGGCGTCGGCGACCGTGTTGCGGGCGATGCCCAGGTCGGCGGCGAGCGCCCGGGAGGAGGGCAGCCGGGTGCAGGGCGCCAGCCGGCCGGAGCGGACCGCCTCACGCAGGGCGTCGGTGAGGCCCCGGCGCAGCCCCGGCCCGGTCGGCTCCAGATGCAGGTCGACGCCGGAAGTGGCCCAGTGATCCGCCATGGAAATGGACCATACTCCTGGGCTGCTTCGCTCCTAGGGTCGAGGGCATGACGACCACGACCACCACGGGGTACGCCCCCGAGCGGCCCGCCCGCCTGGAGTGGGCCAAGCACGCGCCCGACGTCTACAAGGCGATGGTCCGGCTGGAGGCCGCCGCCCGGCAGGGCCTCGACCACACGCTGTACGAGCTGGTGAAGATCCGCGCCTCCCAGATCAACCACTGCGCCTTCTGCCTCGACATGCACACCAAGGACGCCCTCGCGGCGGGCGAGAGCGTCGAACGGATCGTGCAGCTCGGCGCGTGGGACGAGTCGCGGCACTTCTACACCGAGAAGGAGCTCGCGGCGCTGGAGCTGACGGAGGCGGTGACGGTCCTCACGGACGGGTTCGTGCCGGACGCGGTGTACGCGAAGGCCGCCGAGCACTTCGAGGAGGCCGAACTGGCCCAGCTGATCGCCGCGATCACGGTGATCAACGCCTGGAACCGGTTCGGGGTGACCTGCCGTATGGCGCCGGGGCACTACCAGCCGGGCCAGTACAAGTGACGGCCCGGACGCGGCTGCTGGATCCGGCGGTCGCCCGGGCCATGTCCGCCCTCAGCGCGGCAGCGAAGAAGGGTCTCGGCGACCCGGTCCTCGCCGAACTCGTCGTGATTCGCGCCTCGCAGCTCAACCAGTGCGCGTTCTGCCTCGACATGCATCTCGCGATCGCCCGGAAGCACGGGGTGAGTGAGCGGCAGCTCGACCTGCTGGCGGCGTGGGAGGAGGCCGAGGACCTCTTCGACGAGCGGGAGCGGGCGGCACTGGCGCTGACCGAGGCCGTGACCGTGCTGACGGACGGTTTCGTCCCGGACGAGGTGTACGAGCGGGCCGCCGAGCACTTCGGCGAAGCAGCGCTGGCTCATCTGATCGGGCTGGTCGTCGCCATCAACAACTGGAACCGTGTGATGGTCAGCCGCCGGATTCCGCCAGGGGGGTACACGCCATGAGCAAGGCCGGCACGTTCCGCGCCCTGCACCACCACCGCGCGCCGGAGGATCCCCTGGTGCTGCCCGGGCCGTGGGACGCGGTCAGCGCCCGGGTGTTCGCCGAGGCCGGGTTCCCGGGGCTCGCGGTGCCCAGCGCCGGCGTCGCCGCCTCCCTCGGGTACGAGGACGGGCAGGTCCCGGCCGACGAGATGTTCGCCGCGGTCGCCCGGATCGTCCGGGCCGTCGACGTGCCCGTGTCGGCGGACGTCGAGGGCGGGTACGGGCTCGCGCCGAAGGAGCTGGTGGAGCGGCTGCTGGAGACGGGGGCGGTGGGCTGCAACCTGGAGGACTCCGAGGGCGGGGAGCTCAAGGACCCGCACGAGCACGCCGCGTGGCTCGCCGAGGTGCGGGCGGCGGCCGGTGACCGGCTCTTCGTGAACGCGCGCGTGGACACCTACGCGTACGGGGTGCCCGACCCCGAACGGACCATCGAGCGGGCGGCGTTGTACGTCGCGGCGGGCGCCGACTGCGTCTACCCGATCGAGGCCCCGCCGGAGGTCCTGCCGCTGCTGCGGTCCGGGATCCGGGGGCCGGTGAATGTGGGGGTCTTCACCGAGGAAGGCCCCTCGCCCGCCGAACTCGGCGTGCGAGGGGCCACCCGGATCACCTTCGGGCCGGGGCTCCAGCGGCGGGCCACCCGCGCACTGCGGGAGATCGCCGCTCAGCTGGTCTAGGGCCGGTCAGGACAGCCACTTCTTCCACGTGGACTCGTGGCTGTCCACCCACTTCTTCGCCGCGTCCTCCGGCGTCATCTTCTTGTCGGCGATCATCAGGGAGACCTCGTTCTGGTCCTCGGTCGTCCACTTGAACTTCTTCAGGAAGGCCGCCGCCTTGCCGCCGTTCTTCGCGAAGTCCGTGTTGAGGTACTTCTCCAGCGGCGTGTGCGGGTAGGCGCAGGCGACCTTGTCCGGGTCGGCGTCGCAGCCCTCCTTGTACGGCGGCAGCTTCACCTCGGTCATCGGGACCTTCTTGAACAGCCACTGCGGCTGGTACCAGTAGGTGAGGAAGGGCTTCTTCTCCTTGGCGAACTGCCTCATCTGCGTGATCTGCGCGGCCTCGGAGCCGGCGAACACCACCTGGTAGTCCAGCTTCAGGTTCTTCACCAGCGCCTTGTCGTTGGTGACGTAGGACGGCGAACCGTCCATCAGCTGGCCCTTGCTGCCGCTCTCCGGGGTGCGGAAGAGGTCGGCGTACTTGTTGAGGTTCTTCCAGTTGGTGATGTCCGGGTGCTGCTTGGCGAGGTACGTCGGGACGAACCAGCCGATGTGCCCGGTGACGCCGAGGCCGCCGCCGCGCTGAATCGTCTTCTTGTCGTCGACGTACCGCTTCTCCTGCTCCGGGTGGCCCCAGTCCTCCAGGAGCGCGTCGACGCGGCCCTGGCTGAGCGCGTCCCAGGCGGGCACCTCGTCGACCTGGACGGTGTCGACCCGGTAGCCGAGCTCGTGCTCCAGGATGTACTGGGCGACGGCCACGTTGGCCTGCGCGCCCACCCAGGACTGCACGGACAGGGTCACGGTCTTGGAGCCCTGCGCGTTGGCGAAGGGCGAGGCCTGCTTGGTCATGTCGGCGGCACCGCAGCCGGTGAGCAGCGCCAGGGAGCTCGCCGCGGCGATCACGGCAGTCTTACGGACCTTGCGGACGCGCATGTCACGCTCCCTTCTTCGCGCGGCGTTCGGTGGGCTGGGTCACCCGGTCGAGCATCAGGCCGAGGCAGACGATCGCGGCGCCGGCCACCAGACCGGTCGCCAGGTCGCCCTGGGCGAGGCCGAAGACCACGTCGTAGCCGAGGGCGCCACCGCCGACCAGGCCGCCGATGACGACGACGGCGAGGACCAGCACGAGGCCCTGGTTGACGGCGAGCAGCAGCGCGCGGCGGGCCAGCGGGAGCTGCACCTGCCGCAGTTGCTGCCAGCTGGTCGCGCCGAGGGAGCTCGAGGACTCCAGCGCGGCCGGGTCGACCTGGCGCAGGCCCTGGGTGGTGATGCGGACGACCGCGGGGAGGGCGTAGACGATCGCGGCCGCGACGGCCGGGGCGCGGCCGACGCCGAACAGGGCGACGACCGGGATCAGGTAGACGAACTGCGGCATCGTCTGGAACACGTCGAGGACCGGGCGCAGCGCCCGCTCCAGGCGGTCGCTGCGGGCCGCGGCGATACCGACGGCGAACCCGACGACCAGGGTGACGGCGACGGCCGCGAGGACCTGCGACAGCGTGTCCAGGGACGGCTTCCAGACGCCGAGCACACCGATCGCGGCCATGGCGAGGACGGCGGTGAGGGCGGTGCGCCAGGTGCCGATGACCCAGGCCAGGGCGGCGACGATCAGCAGCACCGACCACCAGGGCAGCCACTGCAGGCCGTCGCGCATCGGGTCGAGCACCCAGGTGGTGAAGTGGCCGGCCCAGTCGGCGGTGCCGCCGATGTAAGGGACGCCCGAGTAGAGGTGCGCGGTCATCCAGTCGACGGCCCGGTTGACCGGTTCGGCGATGCCGACGGTCCAGGTCTCGGGCCAGTCGAGCCGGCCCGCGAGTCGCCCGGCGACGGCCACGGCGACGACGCCGACGAGGGCGAACAGCCAGCCGAGTCCGCTGCGGGGCTCCGGTTCGGCGCCGAGCCGCTCCCCCGCCGCGCCCGTGACGCGGTCCAGGACGACGGCCAGCAGCACGATCGGGATGCCGGCGGCGAGCGCGGCACCGACATCGACGGAGGCCAGGGCCTGGTAGACGCGGTCACCGAGACCGCCCGCGCCGATGACGGCCGCGATGACGGCCATGGACAGCGCCATCATGATCGTCTGGTTGACGCCGAGCAGGAGTTCCTTGCGGGCCAGCGGGATCCGGGCGGTCAGCAGCCGCTGGCGTGCGGTGGAGCCGAGCGACTCGACGGCCTCCAGCACCGACTTGTCGGCGCCGCGCAGACCGAGCGAGGTCAGGCGTGCCATGGGCGGGGCGGCGTAGATGACGGTGGCCAGGACGGCCGCCGGGACACCGATGCCGAAGACCAGGACGACGGGCAGCAGATAGGCGAAGGCGGGCAGCACCTGCATGGTGTCCAGGACGGGACGCAGGGCCCGGTCCATCCGGTCGGACAGCCCGGACGCGAGTCCGAGCAGCACACCCACGACGACCGACGCGAGGACCGCGACGACCATCAGGGCGAGGGTCTGCATGGTCGGCACCCACATGCCGAGCAGGCCGCAGGCGAGGAACGCGGCGGCGGTGCCGAGGGCCAGCTTCACGCCCGCCACCCGCCAGGCGACCAGCGCGCCCAGGGCCGTCACGCCCGCCCAGCCGACGGCCAGGAGGGTGAGGTAGACGGCGCGTACGGCGATGACGACGACGTTGCTGACGTGGCCGAAGAAGTAGAGGAACAGCGGGTGGCTGTCGCGGTTGTCGATGATCCAGTCGCTGGCCTTGGCGAGCGGCTCGGAGAAGTCGACGGTCAGCGCGCTCGGCCAGGTGCCGCTCGCCCAGCGGGCGTTCGCCAGCGGCACGAGGACCGCCGCGGCGAGGGCCAGCAGGAAGAGCTTCTGGACGGCACGCTTCTTCAGCAGTCCGGGCAGGCCGAGGCGGGGCGGGTTCGCGGTGATGGTCGCCATCACACCGCCTCCTTGGGCTGTTCGGTGCCCGGCGGCTCGGGCTGCTCCGTACCGGCGACGACCCCGAGGAGCGTGTCGGAGTCGACCACGCCCACGCAGCGGCCCTTGTCCACGACACGGGCCGGTGCGCCGGCGCGGGCGACCGCCTCGATCGCCTCGGAGACCGTGGCGTCGGGCCGGACCGCGGGTCCGCTGCCGTCCTGATCCGCCGTGGGGCGGCGCATGGCGGTGCGGACGGTCATGACCTGCTCGCGCGGGACGTCCCGGACGAACTCGCGGACGTAGTCGTCGGCGGGCGAGCCCACGATCTCCTCGGGCGTGCCGAGCTGCACGATCCGGCCGCCCCGCATCAGGGCGATGCGGTCGCCCAGCTTGAGGGCCTCCTGGAGGTCGTGGGTGATGAAGACCATCGTCCGGCCCTCCTCGTGGTGGAGCCGGACCACCTCCTCCTGCATCTCGCGCCGGATCAGCGGGTCGAGCGCGCTGAACGGCTCGTCGAAGAGCAGCACTTCGGGGTCTACGGCGAGCGCGCGGGCCAGGCCGACGCGCTGCTGCTGGCCGCCGGAGAGCTGGCCGGGGCGGCGGTGCTCCATGCCCTCCAGGCCGACCTTGGCGACGACCTCGGCCGCCCGCTCACGCCGCTCGGCCTTGCCCATGCCCTGGATCTCCAGGCCGTAGGCGACGTTGTCGAGGACCGTGCGGTGCGGCAGCAGGCCGAAGTGCTGGAAGACCATGGCGGCGCGGTGCCGGCGCAGTTCGCGCAGCCGGGAGCGGTCCATGGCGCGGACGTCCTCGCCGTCGATGACGATGGTGCCCGCCGTCGGTTCGATCAGCCGGGTCAGACAGCGCACCAGCGTGGACTTGCCGGAGCCGGACAGGCCCATGACGACGAAGACCTCGCCCTTGCGCACGTCGAAGCTGACGTCGCGGACGGCGGCCGTGCAGCCGGTGCGGGAGCGCAGTTCGGCCGGGTCGAGGGCGGTGAGCTCGGGGTCGCCCGGGACGCGGTCGGCCTTCGGGCCGAACACCTTCCACAGGCCCTCCACCGAGAAGACGGGGGTCGTGTCCATGGTCTGCTCCGTGGGGGGCTCGAGGGTCGCGGTCACTTGGAACCACCTCCGATCAGTTCGGCGGCCTTCTCCCCGACCATGAGCACTCCGATCATCGGGTTCACGGTGGTCATGGTGGGGAACACGGAGGCGTCGGCGATGCGGATGCCTTCCAGGCCGCGGATGCGCAGCTCGGGGTCGACGACGGCGAGCCGGTCGTCGTCGGCGCCCATCTTGCAGGTGCCGGCGGGGTGGTAGACGGTGTGGGCGACCTTGCGGGCGTACTCGCTGAGCTCCTCGTCACCGGTGACGTCCGGGCCGGGGGCCACCTCGCGCTTGAGCCAGCCGGCCAGCGGCTCGGTCTTGGCGATCTCACGGGCGATCTTGATGCCGTCGACGAGGGTCTTGCCGTCGTAGTCGTCCTCGTCGGTGAAGTAGCGGAAGTCCAGGGCGGGCTTGACCTCGGGGTCGGCGCTGGTCAGGTACAGCCGGCCGCGGCTCTTCGGCTTGGGGATGTTCGGGGTCATCGAGACGCCGAACTCGGGCCGCTGGTAGCCCAGTCGTTCCGGGTTGTCCGTGAAGGGGATCTGGTAGAAGTGGAACATCAGGTCGGGGTGGGGCAGTTCGGGGTCGCGCCGCACGAACAGGCCGGCGTCGGAGTCCATCGCGGAGTTCTCCGGGATGGGCCCGTTGGTCTCCCACACGATGACCGACTCGGGGTGGTCGAGCAGGTTCTCGCCGACGCCCGGCAGGTCGTGCGCGACGGGGATGCCGAGCTTCTCCAGGTCGGCCTTGGGGCCGATGCCGGAGTGCATCAGCAGCCGGGGGGAGTCGACGGCGCCGGCGCACAGCAGCACCTCGCCGCGGGCCTTGACCAGGATCTCCTCGCCGTCCTTGGTGCGCACGTGCACGCCCTCGGCGCGGTTGCCGTCCAGCTCCAGCTTGTACGCCCAGGTCTCCAGCAGGATCGTCAGGTTGGGCCGCTCGTCCATCACCGGGTGCAGGTACGCCACCGACGCCGAGGAGCGCTTGTTGTTCTCGGGGTGGTAGGCGAGGTCGAAGAAGCCGACGCCCTCGGTGAAGGGCTTCTTGTTGAAGCCCTCCACGCGGGGCACGTTCAGCGCCGCCTGCGCCGCGTCGACGAAGTCCCGGGCGATGGCGTTGCGGTCCTGCTCGTCGACCGGGACGACGTTGTTGAGCAGACGCGCGAAGTACGCCTCCATCTGCACCGCGCCCCAGCCCTTGGCGCCGGCGTCCTCCCACTCGTCCCAGTCGGCCGGCAGCGGCTTGAAGGCGATCAGGGTGTTGTGCGAGGAACAGCCGCCCAGGACCCGGGCCCGGCTGTGCCGGATATGCGAGTTTCCGCGTGGCTGCTCGGTGGTGGGGTAGTCGTAGTCGAGTTCGCCGCCCAGCAGGCCCATCCAACGGCGCAGGGTCAGCACGTCGTCACGGCCGACGTCGCTGGGGCCGCCCTCGATGACGGCGACGGTGACGTCGGGGTTCTCGGTCAGGCGGGAGGCAATGACGGAACCTGCGGTTCCGCCGCCTATCACGACATAGTCGTACTCATGGACGGTGTGGGACATGGCTTGCTTGCTCCAGTGGGGATGAAGTGGACGGGCTCGAAGGGTGGGGAGGTCGGCCCGGGCCGGGGGGAGGTCGGCCCGGGCCGGGGGCTCAGCCCGCGAACCAGCGCACCGGCTGGGGAGCGAGGTTCTGGTAGACGTGCTTGGTCTCCCGGTACTCGGCGAGGCCGGCCGGGCCGAGCTCCCGGCCCACTCCGCTCTTGCCGAAACCGCCCCATTCCGCCTGCGGCAGGTAGGGGTGGAAGTCGTTGATCCAGATCGTGCCGTGGCGCAGCCGGCCGGCCACGCGCCGGGCGCGGCCCGCGTCGGCGGTCCAGACACCGCCCGCGAGCCCGTACTCGGTGTCGTTGGCGAGGGCGACGGCCTCGTCCTCGGTGCGGAAGGTCTCGACGGTGACGACCGGCCCGAAGACCTCCTCCCGCACGACGCGCATCTCACGGTGGCAGTGGTCGAGGACGGTCGGCTCGTAGAAGTAGCCGTTCTCGGGGCGCTGCGGGGAGGGTGCGGGGCGCTTGCCGCCGGAGCGCAGCACCGCGCCCTCCTGGAGGGCGGACTCGACGTAGGCCTCCACCTTGGCGCGCTGCTGCTCGGAGACGAGCGGGCCGCACTCGACGCCGTCCTCGGTGCCGCGCCCCAGGCGGATCTTCTCGGCACGCCGGGCGAGTTCGGTGACGAACCGGTCCCGGACCGACTCCTCGATGATGAGGCGGGCGCCGGCCGAGCAGACCTGGCCGCTGTGGATGAAGGCGGCGTTGAGGGCCTGGTCGACGGCGGTGTCGAAGCCCTCGTCGGTGGCGCAGGCGTCGGCGAAGACCACGTTGGGGTTCTTGCCGCCGAGTTCGAGGGCGACCTTCTTGACGCCGGGCGCGGCGGCCTGGGCCACCTTGGTGCCGCTGACCAGACCGCCGGTGAAGGAGACCAGGTCGACGTCGGGGTGCTCGGAGAGCCGTGCGCCCACCGAATGGCCCGGGCCGGTGACGATGTTGGCGACGCCCTCGGGCAGCCCGGCCTCGACGAGCAGCTCGATCAGCGCGATGGTCGTCATCGGGGTGATCTCGCTCGGCTTGATGACGAAGGTGTTGCCGGCGGCGAGGGCCGGGGCGACCTTCCAGCTGGCCTGGAGCAGCGGGTAGTTCCAGGGCGTGATCATCGTGCAGACGCCTATGGGCTCGTGCACGACGACGCTGTGGATGTCGGGCGAGCCCGCGTCCACGACCCGGCCCGGCGCCTCACCCGCGACCAGGTCGGCGAAGTAGCGGAAGGCGTCGGCGACACAGTCGATGTCGACACGGCCCTCCTCGACGGTCTTGCCGGCGTCCTGGGCCTCCAGCCGTCCGAGCTGCTCACGGTCGCGCACCAGCAGGTCGGCGACGCGGCGCAGCAGTGCGGCCCGTTCGGTGACGGGCGTGCGCGGCCACTCCCCCTCGTCGAAGGCGCGCCGGGCGGCGGCGATCGCCAGGTCGGTGTCCTTCTCGTCCCCCTCCGCGACGAGGGCGAAGGGCAGGGCGTCCGCGGGGTCGAGGATCTCGCGGGTGGCACCGGAGACGGCGGCACGCCATTCTCCTCCCGCATGGATGGTTTTACGTGCCTGAAGTTCGGTACTTTCCGCCATGATCCGTAACTGCCCTTCCGTTCCTGTTCAGCGCCCTTGTCTCACACATGTGTGACACAGGAGACCGAGTTCGCCTGCCCGGGGCTCCCGGTTGCATGCGCAATCCATGGCTGAAAGTGCGCGGCATCACTGAACATGCGGGCAAACATGGACAAATAGCCCATGAAATGCTCCTGGAACGCCCGCAGGCCCCGCACCGGAAGCAACCGGTGGGGGCCTGCGGGAAACGCTGAGAGGCGTCGGTCAGATGAGGCCGAGGCCGCGGACCGCCTCGCGCTCCTCCTCGAGCTCCTTGACGGAGGCGTCGATCCGGGCGCGGGAGAACTCGTTGATCTCCAGGCCCTGGACGATCTCGTACGTGCCGTCCTTGGTGGTGACGGGGAAGGAGGAGATGAGCCCCTCCGGCACGCCGTACGAACCGTCGGACGGGATGCCCATGGAGACCCAGTCGCCCTCGGCGGTGCCATTGACCCAGCTGTGGACGTGGTCGATGGCGGCGTTGGCGGCGGAGGCGGCCGACGAGGCGCCGCGGGCCTCGATGATGGCGGCGCCGCGCTTGGCGACGGTCGGGATGAAGTCCTCGGCCAGCCACTTCTCGTCGTTCACGACCTCGGCGGCGTTCTTGCCGGCGATGGTGGCGTGGAAGATGTCCGGGTACTGGGTGGCGGAGTGGTTGCCCCAGATGGTGAGCCGCTTGATGTCGGCGACCGTCGAGCCCGTCTTCTTCGCGAGCTGGGTCAGCGCGCGGTTGTGGTCGAGGCGGGTCATCGCGGTGAAGCGCTCCGCCGGGACGTCCGGCGCGGCGGCCTGTGCGATGAGGGCGTTGGTGTTGGCCGGGTTGCCGACGACGAGGATCTTGACGTCGTCCGCGGCGTGGTCGTTGATGGCCTTGCCCTGCGGCTTGAAGATGCCGCCGTTGGCCTCCAGCAGGTCGCCGCGCTCCATGCCCTTGGTGCGGGGGCGGGCGCCGACGAGCAGGCCCACGTTCGTGCCGTCGAAGGCGACGTTCGGGTCGTCCGTGATGTCGATGCCCTGGAGCAGCGGGAACGCGCAGTCGTCCAGCTCCATGGCCGTGCCCTCGGCGGCCTTCAGGGCCGGCGTGATCTCCAGGAGGCGCAGCTTCACCGGCACGTCCGCGCCGAGCAGCTGACCGGAGGCGATGCGGAAGAGCAGGGCGTAACCGATCTGGCCGGCCGCGCCGGTGACGGTGACGTTCACGGGAGTGCGGGTCATGGCGTTCTCCGTATGACAGCTGGCGGTGGGGCGGGGTCCCTGCCCCGGACGTTTGATCGATCTCTTGGCGTCAAGAGATCCATCCAGCGGTCAGGCTATCGCGCATCCGGGATCCCGGACGGCCGGGTCGGTGTGGCCCACCCCACAACCCATCGCATGCCCGTACAAGAGGCGGCCGCCCGTCCGGGAGAGGAGGACGAAGGCGGCCGCCTGGGGGGAACCGACCGTGCCGGACTCCCGTGGGGGTATGGCTCGCGTGCCCCCGATTCGGCCGCGCATTCCTCCGTCTCCGAAATTTGTTCCCACCGGGCGGACGGCCGGGGCACGCGGCGGCGAGGGGGACGCCGTGACCGGTGCGAGGGGGACCACCGGGCGCCAGGTCTACCGACCGCAGGACGCTGAGCGACCCACCGGGCGTGACACCGCACACCGGGATACACGGGCGGCGGCGAGGACGCGGGCATCGGCGCCGGCCGTCCTGGCCCCGCCGCCACCGGTACGAAGGGGACCACCGGGCACGGGGCCTACCGGCCGCAGGACGCCGAGCGACCCACCGGGACAGGACACCGCACACCGGTACACACGGCGGCGAGGGCCGGTGCGAAGGGGATTACCGGGCACAGACCCCACCGACCGCAGGATGCCGAGCGACCCGCCGGGCGGGCACCGTGCCGGTGCCGGACACCGCGCCGGGCGTCCCGCCGCCCCGCGCACGGGTGTCCCGCCGCCCAGCGCGGGCCCCGCGCCGTGTGCTGGACGGACCGGCCTGCGTGTGACGGTCCGCATGCGGGTGGCGGAGCAGCCCCCCGACGCAGCCCCTGCTACTCGGTGCAGCCCTGTACGCCGGACGCGAGCGTTGCGCAGGCCTTGGCGTCGGCGGCGCTCTTCACGGCCACCATCGGCGTGTACGCGATCGCGTCCCCGGCCTCGGTGATGTTGCCGGTCTCCTTCGTCTTGCCCACGCTGACCTGGACCTCGTCGCCCTGGGTCGCCTGGGTGATACGTGCCCAGGCCGCCTTGCAGGTCTCGCTGTAGCGGACCTCCACCGTGGTCGTGCCGACGGTCGCCGTCCGGGCCGTGGTCACCAGGTCACCGCTGCACCCCATGGCCTCCGCGTCCTTGCCGGTGCAGCTGTCACCGCTGCACTTCACGCCGGGCGGCAGGTTCGGGTCCGTGCTGGCGGACGGCGAGGGGGACTTGGTGGCGCCCTTGGCCTCGTCGTCACCACCGCCGCCGGTGAGGTAGAACGCACCGGCTATCACCACGAGCACGCCCACCACACCCGCGAGGAATGTCGCGGTCCGCTTCTTGCCGCCGAGGCCGCCGGCACCACCGGCGCGGGCCGGGGCAGCGCCCCGCGGGGGTGTGTCGTTCGCGCCCGCCCCCGCGCCTCGGGCCGAGGCAGGGCCGCCGGACGCCCCGACGGAGCCGCCGGGCCCCGAACCGGGCCGGGAGCCGCTATCCGTACCGGAGCCGCTACCGGCTCCGGAGCCGCCTGATCCGGAGCCGCTGCCGCGCGCCCCGGTCGGCGACGGGCCCTTGTACCCGGCCAGCCCCCAGGAGTTGCCCTCGGTCGCACCACCCCGGCCGCCGTCCTCCCGCACACCGCCGCCGGTGGAGTCCTGCACCTCGGGGGCCGTCGGCTGCGCCGGGACCGTCGGGGAGACCCCGGCCGGGCCCGCGATGCCGGGCGTGACCGTGGTGTTGCCGCTCCTGCGGGGCGTGTCGCCGCCGCCCGCCGAGGCCGTCCGGCCGTCGCCCTTGGAGGCGGTCGAAGGGCCGCCGAAGTCCTGCCCGCCGAACTCCCCGAGCGCGGCCCGCGCCTGGGATATCCGGATGGCCTCCATCGTCATGTCGTGCCGCATCTCCGAGCGGCTCCAGGCGCGCTCGGCGAGCTCCCACATGGTGGTCAGGTGCACCGGGTTCGTCCCGGTGACCTCGGCCAGGGCCACGATCGCGCCCTTGGGCGCGAGCAGCCGGCCGTTCAGATAACGCTCCCAGGACGTCTTGCTGTATCCCGTGCGGTCCGCCAACGACGCGATGCTCAGACCACTGCGGTCCACGAGCCTGCGCAACTGGCTGGTGAACTCCCTGATCTGCGGATCGAGTTCATCCGGCAAGGCCTTCCAACGAGGCATTGCTTCCCCCCTCTTCCCCCCGGTTCGTGCTGTTGCTTCCCGCGCTGTTCGCCCCGCGCGCCGGCGGCCTTGGCCGAGTCCCCGTTCTGGCTACCCACAGGGATGCGCACACTCAGGATCTCAGTTCCCTGACGGGGGGCGCACAGAAGCATGGGACCGCGCGCGGTACACCCCGGACCGTCCTGATTGTCCATGCCACCGGGGTGTCGCACCACTTCGTGCGAAATCAGGCAAGCGACGTACCGGAACCGTCACTTCCGTGCCACAGCGTACTGACAGCCGTTGAACAGGCCGTTCGCGGTGCACGAGGGTGGGGCGTGGCGGCGGCCCGTCCTTCCTCGGGGGAGAGGACGGGCCGTCGTTCGCTCATTCGTTCGTGACGGTGAAGTGCAGCGTGTCCTTCAGGAACGGGAGCTGCACCCACGGTTCCGGCTGCGCCATCAGGGCCAGCATGACGATCACGACGCCCATCACGCCGTAAGTGACGATGTCCGTGAAGCGGGACCGGACGGCGAGCATGCCGACATCCGGTAGCAGCCAGCGCATCGCGCCGCCGCCCAGCAGCGCGGTGCCGATCATCAGGATTCCGAGCCGGAACTGACCGAACGCGGTCACGATCAGGCCGAGTCCGGCCAGTCCCAGTACGGCGAGCACGGGCCACTGCCGGGCCGGCGCGGGCGCGTCACCGGGCGCCGCCCGGCCACCGCCCTCGGGCCGTGCGGTGTCCTTGGTGAACAGCGGAAACCGCCGAGTGACCCGCCGCGGCCGCCCCTCGGCATCGGGAGCGCTGACGGGATCCCGGACGGTGAGTTCCTCGGCCGCCTCCTGCCCGCCCGAGCCGGCCTGCCCGTCCCCACCGGTCGCGTCACTCCGCCCGACGGCGACGTCCTGCGAGCTCCGCACAGCACCCGCGCTCCGGGTGCCCTCCTCGGACCCAGCGCTCCGGGTGCCCTGAGGGACCCCGTCGCTCTCGGCGCCCCCCGCGGCCCTCGCGCTCTCGGTGTCCTGGGCGGCCCCGGCGTCCTTCCCGCTCTGCCCGGACCCAGCGATCGGCGTGCTGCCGGCGCCCGCGGCGCCCCGCTCAGCCGGCACTGCGCTCCGCCGCCTCGACCACGTTGACGAGCAGCTGGGCGCGGGTCATCGGACCGACCCCGCCGGGGTTCGGGGAGATCCAGCCGGCGACCTCGGCCACGTCGGGGTGGACGTCGCCCACGATCTTGCCCTCGGCGCTGCGGGAGACGCCGACGTCGAGGACGGCCGCGCCCGGCTTGACGTCCTCCGCGCGGATCAGATGGGCGGAACCGGCCGCGGCGACGATGATGTCCGCGCGCTTGAGGTGCGCCGACAGGTCACGCGTGCCGGTGTGGCACTGGGTCACGGTCGCGTTCTCGCTGCGCCGCGTCAGCAGCAGCGGCATCGGCCGGCCGATGGTCACACCGCGGCCGACCACCACGACCTCCGCGCCCTTGATCTCCACGCCGTAGCGGCGGAGCAGGGTCAGGACACCGTTGGGGGTGCAGGGCAGCGGGGCCGGCTCGTTCAGGACCAGGCGGCCGAGGTTCATCGGGTGGAGCCCGTCCGCGTCCTTGTCCGGGTCCATCAGTTCCAGGATGCGGTTCTCGTCGATGCCCTTGGGCAGCGGCAGTTGCACGATGTAACCCGTGCAGGCCGGGTCCTCGTTCAGCTCGCGCACGGCCGCCTCGATCTCCTCCTGCGTGGCGGTGCCGGGCAGCTCGCGCTGGATGGAGGCGATACCGACCTGCGCGCAGTCGCGGTGCTTGCCGGCGACGTACTTCTGGCTGCCGGGGTCGTCCCCGACGAGGATCGTGCCGAGGCCGGGCGTGACGCCCTTCTCCTTCAGCGCCGCCACGCGGGCGGTCAGATCGGACTTGATCGCGGCTGCGGTGGCCTTGCCATCGAGAATCTGGGCGGTCATGGCCCCATCCTCGCGGATGACCCCGCCACGGTTCCAATCCGGCCGCAATCCGGGCACCAGGGGGCCCGTCCCCCCGTATCCGCCCAAGATCAGTGATGTTGCACTTGCACAACACATCGGGAATGCGGCTGGACAAGCCCGTCAGTGGTGAAGAACGATGACCTGACAAGTGCCGCGGGCGGTTCAACGGGGGGACGGTCGCAATCTGAAGAAGTCTCCTCCGTGCGGATGCCACGCGTTGTCCCCGCACTCGGAAACACAACGGAGGAACTTCGCCATGAGCTACGGCGACCCGAACAACCCCTACGGCGCGCCCCAGGGGCAGCAGCCGCAGCAGCAGCAGCAGCCGGGCTACGGCTACCCGCAGCAGCAGGGACAGGCGCCCGGTTACGGCTACCCGCAGGCCCCGCCGGTCTCCCCCTACGGTGCCGGCCCCGCCGCCCCGACCACGATGCCCAGCTCGGTGAGCGCGGCCCGCGTGATGGTGTGGGTGATCGTCGGTCTGCAGGTCGTCGGCGTGGCGCTGCTCGCCTTCGCCGCCGCGGCCCTCAACGCCGCGAAGGACGACGAGTCCCTCCAGGACAACACCGCCTTCCAGGACCTGGTCGGTCAGTCGACCGGCGTGATCTGGGGCTACGTGGTGTTCGGCATCGCCTGGCTGGTGTTCGCGGCCGTCCTGGCGACGAAGTTCAAGAACGGCGGCAACGGCGCCCGGGTCACGATCCTGGTCTTCGCCATCATCACGGCCGTCCTGGGTCTCTACCCGTTCGTCATCATCGGCCTGGTCCACACCATCCTGGGCATTCTGGTCGCGGTGTTCGTCGGCAACGCGAACGGCAAGGCCTGGTTCAACCGCCCCAAGTACTGAACGGACCGCGGCGAGCGGACCAGTTCACGCCAATCACATCCAAGGGCCGTGTCTCACCCGTACGAGGGGGGCACGGCCCTGGTGCGTCGCCCTAGTCTGACGGTGGTAGCTGTCAGGCACGGGGAGAGCACCTTGTACAGCATCATCGTGGTACCTCCGCCGACCACGGAGGACGAGCGAAACCGCAGCCAGATCAGACTCGCGCCCGGCGAACGCCTCACCTTCGGCCGGTCCGCGCACGACAACGACCTCCACATCGCCCACGACGGAGTCTCCCGGCGGGCCGGAGAGATCACCGCGCACGGCGCCTTCTGGATCCTCAGCAATCTCAGCCGGGAACAGACCTACGTGGTGGAGAACCCGGAGGGCGCGGGCGAGCACGTCAAGGTGGCGCCCGGCCGGCTGGACGCGCCGATCCCCTTCGAGTTCTCACGGATCGTGCTGCCCGCCGCCGGCGACCTGCTGACGCTCCAGGTGTGGGCACCGCGCCACGACTACCTCAGCGGCACGGGCGGCCTCGACGGCACCACCACCGCACCGGCCTTCTCCCTCGACCGCAGCAAGCGCTACTTCGCGGTCCTGGCCGCCCTGTGCGAACCCCGCCTGCGCGGTACCCCGCACGCCCCGGTGCCGACCGTCGACCAGGTCGCCGACCGGCTGCGCCCCGCCTGGCCGGCCGCGTCCCGCACGTCGGTGCAGTGGAACATCGACTACCTGGCCGTGAAGCTGCGCCTCAAACCGGGCCCGGAAAGCGCGGACCCGGGCCCGCGGCTGAACGGGAAGAAGGAGTCCCTGGTCTCCCTGGCGCTCCGCTTCGACCTGGTCCGCGAGGACGACCTGGCCGTGCTGGCCGCCCCGCCGGGCCGGGTGACCCGGTGACCGAGCCCTACGCCGTGCCCGTGCCGAAGGGCTACCGGGTCGGCGTCTGGGAGGTGCGCGAGCCGATCGCGACCGGCGCTTTCGGCAGTGTGTACGCGGCCCGGCGCGTCGGGGAGAGCACCGAGCTGCCCCGGACGGCCGCCCTGAAGTTCCTGCCCACCGGCACGGCCACGCCCCGCCGGCTCAGCCATCTGCGGGAGCTGATCGAGCGGGAGGTCGAGCTGTACCGGCGGCTGAGACATCCGCGGCTGGTGCGGATGTACGAGACGCTGACGGTCGACGACCCGGGCCACCCCGAGCTGGACGGCGCCACCGTCCTCGTCCTGGAGCGGGCCGAGGGCTCGCTGTCCGCCCTGCTCACCGCGACGCCCCGGCCAGGGACGGGCCCCACGCTGCTCGCGCAGATCTGCGAGGGCCTGGCCCAGCTGCACGACGCCGGCTGGGTGCACGGCGACCTGAAGCCGGCCAACGTGCTGCTGATGGCCGACGGTTCGGTCCGCCTCGCCGACTTCAACATGGCGGCCGAACTGGAGGGCACCCACGCCTACACACCGGCCTTCTCCACCCCCGACTACACCCCGCCCGAGCTCCTGTGGACCGAGATCGGCGAACGGGGCCGCCGCATCCGGCCGTCCGCCGACGTGTGGGCCTTCGGTGTCCTGGCTCACCTGGTCCTCACCGACTCCTTCCCGCTGCCCGGCGCCACCCCGACGGCCCGCCGCGACGCGGCCGCCGCCTACGCCCGCGGCGCCGACGAACTGCGCCTGTCGCCCGAACTCCCCGACGTCTGGCGGGACATCATCACCGCCTGTCTGACCCGCACGCACCAGGACCGCATCACCGGCGAGATCCTCCTGCGCCGGACCAGGGCGGCCGCCGCCGGCCTCGCGCACCGCCCGTTCCGGCTCCCTCGCCCCCGTCCGGCCCGCCGCCTGCGCCGTACGTTCGTGGCGGCGGCCGGAGCCTGTGCCGTCGCAGCCCTCTCCGCCCTCGCCTACGGCATCAGCGTCTGGGCCGACAGCGCCCCCGGCGGCAGCGGCTCGGGCGCGACCGCGAACGTCTCCGCCGCCGCCTACGGGGCCTCCGAGCTGCGCACCGACCGGGGCATCCCGCCCGCCTACCGTCTGCTGATCGTGGAGACGGCGCACGACTGCGACCGGCGTGAGGTCACTCCTGTCCTGATCGCCGCCATGCTGAAGGTCGAGAGCGACTTCGACCCGGACCTCTCCGACCCCGCCAACGACGAGTTCGGCATCGCCCGCTGGACCCCGCGCGTCCTGCGCTGGTGGATGAACGAGGACGGCACACCGGGCGAGGCCGTCCCCCAGCCCCCTTTCCCACCCGCCGAGTCCATTCCGGCGATGGGCCGCTACCTGTGCTGGATCGCCCCGCGCCTGGAGGCCGGGGCGCGGGGCGACCGCCGTGTGCTGGTCGCCGCCGCGTACCGGACGTCGTACGGGACGGTGAACAAGGCGGGCGGCGTTCCCCCGAACCACCGCGACTACGCCGCCCGCATCGCCCACTACCTCAAGGAGTACACCCCGCCCCAGGAGAAGTGACCCTGAGACGTGTGAGGTACCTCCTCGGTGGAAAAGGGCATCGGTTGAAAAGGGCACTGCTTCACGCGGCGGGGGATGTGAGGATGATCCCGGATCATCCAACTCGACCGACCTGAAGGCAGGTTCACGCATGAGACGCACTCGCGGTGCCCTGATAGCCGCCGCCGCCCTGACGCCGGCCCTCCTCCTCGCCACCCCGGCCCTCGCCGCCGGCCCGGCCTCCTCGGCCCCCGCCGTGTCGGCCACGGCGGTGACGGACGGCACGCCGGTGGACGAGATGTCGGAGGACGATCTCCGTATCGCGATCCTGCGCATCCTCGCCGACGAGGACAGCGGCCGAGGCGTCGTCAGGGAGGCCAACAAGGCCCTCGACGGCACCGTGGAGGACATGCGCGCGTTCCTGAAGACGGGCTACCGCCTCGCCCAGGCCGAGGACGACCGCGTCGCCATCTTCCGCATCCTCGCCGACCCGGACTCCGGCCGAGGCGTCAAGCGCGAGGCCACCAAGGCCCTCGACACCAACACCCCGGAAGCCCTCCGCGCCTTCCTGGAGACCGGCTACCGCCTCGCCCAGGCCGAGGACGACCGCGTCGCCATCGCCCGCATCCTGGCCGACCCGACCATCAGCCCGGCACTCCGTGCGGCCGCCGAGGAAGCCATCGACGGCACTCCGGAGGAGCTGCGGTACTTCCTCGAGGTCGGACGCTACGAGGTCGACGGCTGACGCGCCGGAGCGGGCCGGAGGCCCGGCGCCGGCCCGCTCCGTCACCCGGTTCTCAGTGGAAGAAGTGCCGCGTCCCGGTGAAGTACATCGTGACGCCGGCCTTCTGCGCGGCCTCCACGACCAGTTCGTCGCGGACCGATCCGCCGGGCTGGACCACGGCCTTCACCCCGGCCGCGGTGAGGATCTCCAGGCCGTCGGGGAAGGGGAAGAAGGCGTCGGAAGCCGCGTAGGAGCCCTGCGCACGCTCGGCGCCCGCCCGCTCCACCGCGAGCTTGGCGGAGTCGACGCGGTTGACCTGCCCCATGCCGACGCCGACCGAGGCACCGTCCTTGGCGAGCAGGATCGCGTTGGACTTGACGGCCCGGCAGGCCTTCCACGCGAAGGCCAGCTCGCTCAGCTCCTCGGCGCTCAGCGCCTCACCGGTCGCCAGCGTCCAGTTCGCCGGGTCGTCGCCGTCGGCCTGGAGCCGGTCGGTCACCTGGAGCAGGGCGCCGCCGTCGATCGGCTTGACCTCGACGGGCGCCGACGGCCCCTCGGGGCAGCGCAGCACACGGATGTTCTTCTTCTTGGTGAGGGCCTCCAGCGCGCCGTCCTCGTAGTCCGGCGCGACGATGACCTCGGTGAAGATCTCCGCGACCTGCTCGGCCATCTCCTTGCTGACCGGCCGGTTGGCGGCGATCACGCCGCCGAACGCCGACAGCGGGTCACAGGCGTGGGCCTTGCGGTGCGCCTCGGCGACGTCCGCGCCGACCGCGATACCGCAGGGGTTGGCGTGCTTGATGATCGCGACGGCCGGCTCGGTGTGGTCGTACGCGGCACGGCGGGCGGCGTCCGTGTCCGTGTAGTTGTTGTACGACATCTCCTTGCCGTGCAGCTGCTCGGCCTCGGCGAGGCCGCCGGTGCCGGACACGTACAGGGCCGCGGGCTGGTGCGGGTTCTCGCCGTAGCGCAGGGTGTGCTCGCGCTCCCAGGTGGCGCCGAGGAAGTCGGGGAACTGCGACTCGTCCACGGGCGCGTAGGAGGAGGCGAACCAGGAGGCCACGGCCACGTCGTAGGCGGCCGTGTGCTGGAACGCCTCGGCGGCGAGCCGCTTGCGGGTGGCGAGGTCGAAGCCGCCGCTCTGGACGGCCTTGAGCACGTCGGCGTACCGGGCCGGGCTGGTGACGACCGCGACCGACGGGTGGTTCTTGGCGGCGGCCCGGACCATCGACGGCCCGCCGATGTCGATCTGCTCCACGCACTCGTCGGGCGTGGCACCGGAGGCGACGGTCTCGCGGAACGGGTAGAGGTTCACCACGACGAGGTCGAACGGCTCGACGCCCAGCTCGGCGAGCTGCCGCTGGTGGTCCTCCAGGCGCAGGTCGGCGAGGATGCCCGCGTGGACCCGGGGGTGCAGGGTCTTGACGCGGCCGTCCAGGCACTCGGGGAAGCCGGTGAGCTCCTCGACCTTGGTGACGGGGACGCCGGCAGCGGCGATCTTCGCGGCGGTGGAGCCGGTGGAGACGAGCTCGACCCCGGCCTCGTGGAGCCCGCGCGCGAGGTCCTCAAGCCCGGTCTTGTCGTAGACGCTGACGAGCGCCCGGCGAAGGGGCCGCTTGTTGCTCTCGGCGGTCACTGGATAACTACCTTTCGTCCCTCAATGCGATAGCCGTTGCGGGCGAGCCGCCCCACGACCTCGACGAGCAGCCTTCGCTCGACTTCCTTGATGCGCTCGTGCAGAGCGCTCTCGTCGTCCTCGTCCCGGACCTCCACCACGCCCTGCGCGATGATCGGGCCGGTGTCGACGCCGTCGTCGACGAAGTGGACGGTGCAGCCGGTGACCTTGGCGCCGTACGCGAGCGCGTCCCGCACACCGTGGGCTCCCGGGAAACTGGGCAGCAGGGCGGGGTGGGTGTTGACGAACCGCCCGCCGAACCGCGCGAGGAACTCCTTGCCGACGATCTTCATGAACCCGGCGGAGACGACGAGGTCGGGCTCGTACGCCGCGACGGCCTCGGCGAGGGCGGCGTCCCACTCCTCGCGGCTGCCGTGGTCCCTGACCTTGCACACGAAGGCCGGCAGTCCGGCGCGCTCGGCGCGGGCCAGTCCCTCGATGCCCTCGCGGTCGGCGCCGACGGCCACGATCTCGGCCCCGTACGCCTGCGCGCCTACGGCGGTGATCTCGTCGAGCAGCGCCTGCAGGTTGGTGCCGGATCCGGAGACCAGCACGACGAGGCGCTTGGCGCGCTGGGCCACGGGCTTGGCGGCCACGGTGGGGGCCTTTCTCGGGGGAGCGTCTGTCCAGGCGGCCGACGCTTGACGTGCGGCATGGCGTTTGTGCATTCATACGAATGCTTCGCGCCCCCGGATACGGGGAAGCCTACGAACCGGTCGGCCGTCAGCAACGATACCGGCACTCCGGACGGCCCCCACGGGACGGGGGCGCGGCCGGAAGGTAGCGTCTGGGCGGAGCCGGTTCGGGAACGTCGTCCGGATGTGGTGCGTTCAGAAGGTGACGGACCCGGATCCGACACCTTCCAGTCCTGTCCACTCGTTCCTACTCACCAACGGGAAGACGCTCACTTGATGCCGGACCGCAGCCTGCGACTCCTCACGTTCCCCCCGCTGTCGGCACAGGGAGGGAAGCGCGGCGCCGTGCTGCTGCGGGAGCGCCCCAGCTCGCCGCCCGACGCGCCTTCCGACGGTGACAGCCGCCGCGGGCGCGGCCCCCAGGAGGACAACCCGTTCGCCCCGCCGCCCGAGGGCACCCCGGACCGGCCCTGGCAGCCGCGGCACCCGTCGGGCGACGACTCCGGGGACGGCGGAGGTGGAGACGGCTCCCGGGGTGACGGCGAGGGTGGCCGCTCGCCGTGGGGCGGTCAGTGGAGCGACCGCCAGCCCGGCCGCTCCCCTGGCGGTTTCGGCGAGCGCCCGCGCGGCGGCCCCGAGGGCCAGGGCGGCGGCCCCCAGGGCGGCCAGAACCCGCGCTGGGACCCGACGGACCCGGCCCAGCGCCGCGCGCGTTACGCCCTGCTGTCCGGCATGTGGGCCTTCTTCTTCGCCCTGTTCAGCTGGCCGTACGTGGCGCTGCTGCTCGGCGCGCTCGCCCTCTACTGGGGTATCAGCGCCCTGCGCGCCAAGCCCCGCAGGCCCGACCCGGACTCCCCCGCCCCCGAACAGCACGGCCGGCCCCAGACGACGGCGGCGGTGAGCGGCCTGGTCACGGCGTCCCTGGCCATCGCCCTGGTGGCCGCGACCTTCACGGCCCAGCTGGTCTACAGCGACTACTACACGTGCACGAAGGACGCCCTCACCAACGAGGCCAAGCAATCCTGCACGCATCTGCTGCCGGACGAGCTGCGGGGCCTGCTGGGGACGAACGACTGACGGGTCGCCGCCGCCCTCAGGGGCCGTCCCGCCCGGGGGCCGCGTCGCCGGGCGAGGGCCGGAAGCCGTACGACTCGGGGGACGGGTCGGCCGGCAGGAAGTCGTACGGTTCGAACTCGGCGTCGTCCTGGCCCCGGTGGCCGTACAGGTCGTCCTGCCCGAAGGAGACGTGGGGCGCGATGGGGACGTGGGGGGCGAAGGGGGCGTAGGGCTCTTCCGGTCGGGGGTCGGAGGTCCGCTGTGCCGTGCCCCTGCCGGAGGTCGAGGCACCGCCCGCGGCGGCTCCGGCACCTTTGGGGTTCCGGCTTCCGCCGGACCGCAGACCGCCCCCTGTCCCGGTGGCTTCGGTGCGTCCGGACCCGCCCCGGCCGAGGCGTGAGCGCTTGCGAGGCCGACCGTTCTGGTGAGCGTCACCCTCGGGCCTCCTCTCCCGCTGCCTGCCCATGGCCGCTCCGTCCGCCCCGGGCGTCCGGCACCGCCAGGCCCGCACTCCGAGTGCCGTCGGGACCGCCACCAGCACCATCCAGGCCAGCGCCGCCGCCCCGACCTGCCACCACACCGGCCCGAAGCGGGCCAGTACGGCGACCCCGAGCGGCCCGCCCGACAGCGCGGCGAGACCGGTGAGCACGGCCGCGCACAGCACCGCGGCCAGCCCGGCCGCCCGGGCGGTGCGCCACGGTGACCAGACGGCACCCCGTCCACCGCCGGGTCGCGTCCCGCCGCTCTCCCCCGCGGCCGCCCCCTGCGCCACGACCCGGCCGACGACCACCCCGGCAGCCATCGGCACGACTCCGGCCACCCAGTGCACCAGCCGCCCCTCCCCCGCCCCCGGCACCGCCGCCAGCAGCGGGAACGGCGGCAGGAACGGCGCCGGGGCGGAGGACAGCGGGCTGACGACGTGACCGGCGCCGAGGGCGAAGCCCGGCCCGAGGGCGTAGGCGGCACCCCACACCGCCGCGTTCGGCAGCAGGGCCGCACACAGCAGCAGCACCGCAGCCCGCCCCGACCACCCCTCCGTCAGCCGCAGCAGGGCCCCCTGGGCCGTCGCCCCGTGCCCCACCAGCGACACCGCCACCAGCAGCGCGCCGCCCCCGAGGAGCACCGCGAGCCCGGCCGCCACGGCCCGGGTGGCCACACCCGGGCGCCCGTCGCGGCCGACAACCAGCGGCCGTACCCACGCCGGCAGCACCCCGAGCAGCGGCCGCAGCGGCCCGCCCGGACGGCCGTACGCCGACCACACGCCCGTCCCCGCCGCCACGACGGCGACCAGCGGGACGCACACTCCCGCCCACACCCACGACGGCCGCAGCGGACCGCCGGCCGCGTACAGGGCGGCGAGCGAGGCGACGGCGACGTAGCCGAGGACGACCCCCGTCCACGCCGTACGCGCGGAGACCGGCGGCGGCCCCGGAACCACCTCGACGGCCCCGGCCTCCTCGACGAAGCCGGCGTCGCCGTCCCCGGGCCCGCCGTCGGTCGTGTCGCGCGCCGCCCGGTGCAGCAGCCAGACCGGCAGGGCGAGCAGCAGCAGGGGCGGGACGCCCACGGGGGTGGGGACGCCGGAGAGCGTGTCGGTGCGGACCAGCTCGGCTCCGTGCGCCAGCAGCCACAGCGCCGCCGCGACATGCATCGCGCCGCCCGGACCGCTGTCGGGGTAGGGCGAGCTGATCCACAGCAGCAACACGAGCACGGCAAGCGAGGCGAGCCCCAGAGCCGCCGCGACCGCACCACCCACGAGGGCGTCGACCAGTTCGGGCGAACGGTCGCGCAATCGGGTGAGCAGGGGCGACTGCGAACGTCGGCGAGCGGTCATCTCGATCACGCCCGCCATGCTCCCAACGACACGCGCTTTCACCTCGTAACAGGCGAACCATCGTTGTGTCGCCCAATATACGGTTATGTACTTTTCCGCATCGAGGGGCGCCCTGTGACGCAGAGCCCTGCCGCCCCGCTCCCCCCGCCCACGGAACGCCGACGCCTGCGCGAGGCCGCCTCGTTGACGCGGGCTCAGCTGGCTTCCCGGGTGGGCGTCACGAGCGAGAAGGTGCGCCGGTGGGAGACCGGCCGCGCCACACCGCGCGGCCGGAAAGCGGCTAAGTACGCGAGGCTGCTGAACTCACTCGGCAGGGGAAGGGAACTGACGTCTCCTCATGCCCCGCATGTGACCGCCCCCGAGCCTGACGAACCGGCGCGCCGCAGCGCGGTCGCCGTACGGCCCGGCCGAAGTCGTGGTCGTGGCTGGGTCCGCGCCCGCACCGTGGGCCCGCGACGGTACGGCGACGCCGCCGACGCCCTGACCCCTGATCAGGCCTTCGACGCGCTGTACTCCTTCTGCGCCCCGGCACTCGTCCGGCAGACCTACCTGCTGACGGGCCGCCGGGAGCTCGCCCGGGAGTCGGTCGAGCGGGCCTTTCACATCGCCTGGCAGCAGTGGCCCGAGGTGGCCTGCGACCGCGACCCGGCGGGGTGGGTGCGCGCGGTGGCTTACGACTGCGCCCTCTCCCCGTGGCACCGGTTCCGCCTCCGCCACCGGCACCCCGAACCACCACCCCCCGACGCGTTCGACCGCGCGCTGCTGGACACCCTGCTGAAGCTCCCGCCCTCGTACCGCCGCACGCTTCTGCTGTACGACGGTGTCGGTCTCGGCCTGCCGGAGACCGCGGCGGAGACGGAGGCCAGCACCCGCGCGGCCGCGAACCGGCTGGTGCACGCGCGTGAGGCGGTCGCCGAGCGGCTGCCGGAGCTGGCGGATCCGGAGGTGCTCCACTGGCGGCTCGTCGAACTGGCCTCCATCGAGCGGCTGCGGGCCGCCAAGCCGCTGGTCGTGCGGCGCAGCGGGGAACGCCGGGCCCGCTTGTGGACCCGGGCCGCCATCGCCTTCACGGTGGCCCTGATCGGGACCACGGTGCTCACCGTGCGCACGGCCCCGGCCCGCTACGAGCCCCCCGTACCGGCGGGAGAGACCGTCCAGGGCGTGCCCCCGCGGGTCGCGCCCGGACCGCTGTCGGAGAAGGAGCAGAAGCTGCGGAAGAAGCTGCGCAAGGAGCAGCAGCGCGGGCCGGACCGGTTGCTGCCGCAGCCGCGCTGACGCCGGACCGCACGGTGAGACAGCGGTGGGCCCGCCCCCGTACCGGGAGCGGGCCCACTGCCAGCCGGGAGTGGCTCAGCCGGCGAGGATCTCGCGCGCCAGCTTGGCCGTCTCGGTCGGCGTCTTGCCGACCTTGACGCCGGCGGCCTCGAGGGCCTCCTTCTTGGCGGCGGCCGTGCCGGAGGAGCCGGAGACGATGGCGCCGGCGTGGCCCATGGTCTTGCCCTCGGGCGCGGTGAAGCCCGCGACGTAGCCGACGACCGGCTTCTTCACGTTCTCCTTGATGAAGGCCGCGGCCCGCTCCTCGGCGTCGCCGCCGATCTCGCCGATCATGACGATCAGGTCGGTGTCGGGGTCGGCCTCGAACGCGGCGAGCGCGTCGATGTGGGTGGTGCCGATGACCGGGTCGCCACCGATGCCGACGGCCGACGAGAAGCCGATGTCACGCAGCTCGTACATCATCTGGTACGTCAGCGTGCCGGACTTCGAGACCAGACCGATGCGGCCCGGCTTGGTGATGTCGCCCGGGATGATGCCGGCGTTGGACTGGCCCGGGGTGATGAGACCGGGGCAGTTCGGGCCGATGATGCGGGTCTTGTTGCCCTTGGACACGGCGTACGCGTAGAACGCGGCCGAGTCGTGGACCGCGATGCCCTCGGTGATGACGACCGCGAGCGGGATCTCGGCGTCGATGGCCTCGACGACGGCGGCCTTGGAGAAGGCCGGCGGCACGAAGAGGACGGACACGTTCGCGCCCGTCTTCTCGATCGCCTCGGCGACCGTGCCGAACACCGGGATGTCGGTGCCGTCCACGTCGACCGTGGTGCCCGCCTTGCGCGGGTTCACGCCACCGACGATGTTCGTGCCGTCGGCGAGCATGAGCTTGGTGTGCTTCATGCCCGTGGAGCCGGTCATGCCCTGGACGATGACCTTGCTGTCCTTGTTGAGGAAGATAGCCATGGCTGAGTGTCCTCGTCCCTTACTTCGCAGCCGCGAGCTCAGCGGCCTTGTCGGCCGCGCCGTCCATGGTGTCCACGCGCTGCACCAGCGGGTGGTTGGCGTCGGAGAGGATCTGACGACCCAGCTCGGCGTTGTTGCCGTCCAGACGCACGACTAGCGGCTTGGTGACGTCCTCGCCGCGGTCCTCCAGGAGCTTCAGCGCCTGGACGATGCCGTTGGCGACCTCGTCGCACGCGGTGATGCCGCCGAAGACGTTGACGAAGACGGACTTGACGTCCGGGTCGCCGAGGATGATCTCCAGGCCGTTCGCCATGACGGCCGCGGAGGCGCCACCACCGATGTCGAGGAAGTTGGCGGGCTTGACGCCGCCGTGGTTCTCACCGGCGTACGCGACGACGTCCAGGGTGCTCATGACGAGACCCGCGCCGTTGCCGATGATGCCGACCTCACCGTCGAGCTTGACGTAGTTGAGGTTCTTCTCCTTGGCGGCGGCCTCGAGCGGGTTGGCCGCGTCCTTGTCCTGGAGGGCCTCGTGCTCCGGCTGACGGAACTCGGCGTTCTCGTCCAGGGAGACCTTGCCGTCCAGGGCGATGACGTCACCGGAGGCGACCTTCGCCAGCGGGTTGACCTCGACCAGGAGGGCGTCCTCCTTGATGAAGGTGTCCCACAGCTTGACGAGGACGTTCACGACCTTGTCGGCGACCTCGGCCGGGAACTTGGCGGCCTCGACGATCTCGCGGGCCTTGGCCTCGGTCACGCCCTCGTTGGCGTCGATCGGCGTCTTGGCGACGGCCTCCGGACGGGTGGCCGCCACCTCCTCGATCTCCATGCCGCCCTCGACGGAGGCGATGGAGAGGAAGGTGCGGTTGGCACGGTCGAGGAGGAAGGAGACGTAGTACTCCTCCACGATCTCGGGCGCCGTCTCGGCGATCATCACCTTGTGGACCGTGTGGCCCTTGATGTCCATGCCGAGGATGTTGGTCGCGTGCTCGACCGCCTCGTCGCCGGTGGCGGCGAGCTTCACGCCACCGGCCTTGCCACGGCCGCCGACCTTCACCTGGGCCTTGACGACGGACTTGCCACCGAGGCGCTCGGTGGCTGCGCGGGCCGCCTCAGGCGTGTCGATGACTTCACCGGCCAGCACCGGTACATCGTGCTTGGCGAAGAGGTCCCTCGCCTGGTACTCGAACAGGTCCACGCGCTTCCGTCCCTATCAGTGATCGCGGTTCGTTCAATGCGTGGGCGTGCCGCGAAGGGCAACGTGACGTCCGCATGTGTCACAAGGGAGGCGCACACGGTGTCCGAGCGCGCGGCATGTCCGTCTCGCAGGTTATCGCCGCTTGCGGAGCCGCTCTAAATCGAGGGTCACACCTGAGCGGTGATACCTGTCACATGATGCCGCACTCTCTGGCACGGCGTGCCTGGGGTGAGGGGCCTCACCGGGCTGGGGTTGACCCGGTGAGGCCCGCCGAACACCCCCGAAGGAGCACGAAAACCCAGTTCAGGGTCCCGCTCTTCGAGGCGCGGGTCGGTTGGTCCCCACCCCAATGGGGACCAACCGACCCGATCCACGAGGTTTCGGCCTCGGCGGCCGACGGCTTTCGACCGCCCTGGGCCGATGCCTCGCGGAGTCGGTGGGGTGAGGGTGCGGTGGGCACCCTTCGGTGGTGGATCAGGGGGTTCGCGGGTGGTGCCGCGAGGTCCGCGGGTGGTGCCGGGGGCTGCGCGGACGGCAGCGACAGCGGGGAGCGGTGGTCCGCTCGTGCTAGCCGGGGAAGAGGGGGACGTCCCGGTGGCTGTCCCGGGTGTCGGCCGCCTGGGAGCGGGCGACGACTGCGGGCAGGAGCCTCAGCGGCGCTCGCAGGCTCAGCGTGACGGCGTGCACGTCGCCGTGCCGGGGGGTGCCGTTGTCGACGGTGGCCCGGTTGCCGAGCGTGCCGCCGGGGCGGTCGGGGTGCGTGGGGGCGCCCGGGGCGGGTGCGACATGGACGGCGGACGGGGCGGCGGACGGGGCGGCGTGGTGTGCCCGTCTGTCGCGGTCCGGCTGCCGCACGAGGTATGCGTCGCTTGTCCGCGCCGGACGGTGCTCTTCGCCGCGTGCCTTGGCGTCCGCCCTGGCCTCCGCCCCGGCATCGGCGATCTCCGCCACGGCGGTCCGACCGGCCGAGGCGGGCACGTCGGCCGACGGTGCCGTCACCCGGCTCGGGGCCGGGTCGTACGTGGCCGGGGCGGGGAGGGTGTCGGCCGGGAGATCAGGTTGGCCGGGGAGGGTGGGCGCTTCGGGGAAGGGGACCTCGCCCGAGGGGGGTGCGGGCAGGAGGCCGGGCAGCGCGGGGAGCTCGACGAGGGACGGCAGCTCGGACACGACCGGCAGCTGGGGCAGCTTGGGCAGCACCGGCGGGTTGGACAGCACGGGCAGCTTGGGGAGCACCGGCAGCTTGGGGAGCGCCGGCGGATTGGGCAGGCCCGGCGGGTCGGACAGCGCTGGCAGCTTGGGGAGCACCGGCAAGTTGGACAGCGCGGGCAGTTTGGGCAGACCCGGCGGGTCGGACAGCACCGGCAGCTTGGGCAGGCCCGATGGATGGGGCAGCGCCGACGGGTTGGACGGGGTCGGCTGTGTCGGTGGCTCGGGCCGCTGCGTTGGTGGCTCGGTCGGCTGCGGCGGGGAGGACGGCGACGGTTTCTTCGTCCGCGCCTCTCCCAGCCCCCGGCTCACTGCCTCCCCGGCATCACCGACCACCCGCACGACCCGCTGCCCCACGGCTCCCAGGCTGTGCCCACTGCCGCCTCGCTCGGAGAGGGTCCGGGCGTCCACCGGCTCCCGCCGGTCGGCCGGTGCGTGCGCGCCGGGCCGGACCGGAGGCCGCTGGTCGTTGACGACCCGCCCCACCGCACCGTCCGTCAGCCCCCGCACGCCCTCCGCCGCAGACGCCCGCTGGCCGCACAGCAACCCGATGACGAGCACCCCGCCCACCAGCAGCACCACGTGGAGGACACGCCGCCCGGCCGCCGCGCGCAGCATGCGCAAGGCGGCACCGGACAGGGCTGCTGACCAGGTCAAGTGGGGGAGCTTCCTCCCGTGCGACGGAACCAGCGCGGAACGCTCCACGCGTCACGAGCAACGCGTCGGCACAACGCGGTACTGCCCGGCGCAGCACGACGCATCGCCGAGCAGGCGCCGATCCTCGCACGGGAGTGCGCAGGTTGCGCAAGCCCTTGCGAACCGATGGGCCGTCATGTCCGTTTTGGCACCACCGGGGTGGACGACGACGCATCGACAAGTCGCCATCCGCCCCTCCCCCGTCAGCCCTGCCCTCGGCTCGTCAGCTCCACCTTCGGCTTCTCATGCCGCGTCAGGTATCGGCAGCGGCCGCTTCTCGATCGCCGCCGCCATCACCTCCGGGAACAGATCGGGCGTACAGGCGAACGCCGGTGCCCCCAGGGCGGCGAGCGCGGCCGCGTGCTCCCTGTCGTACGCCGGCGCCCCCTCGTCCGAGAGCGCCAGCAGCGTCACGAACTGCACCCCCGAGGCCTTCATCGCCGACACCCGCTTGAGCATCTCGTTCCGGATCCCGCCCTCGTAGAGGTCACTGATGAGCACGACCACCGTCTCCGCGGGCCGGGTGATCTGCGACTGGCAGTAGGCGAGCGCCCGGTTGATGTCCGTGCCGCCGCCCAACTGCGTCCCGAACAGGACGTCGACGGGGTCGTCGAGCTGGTCCGTGAGGTCGGCGACCGCCGTGTCGAAGACGACGAGTCGCGTGGAGATCGTCCGCATCGAGGCGAGCACCGCTCCGAACACCGATGCGTACACGACCGATGCCGCCATGGATCCCGACTGGTCGATACAGAGGATGACCTCCTTCTTCGTGGACTGGGTCGCCCGCCCGTACCCGATGAGCCGCTCCGGCACGATCGTTCGGTACTCGGGCAGGTAGTGCTTGAGGTTGGCCGCGATGGTGCGGTTCCAGTCGATGTCGTGGTGGCGGGGCCGGCTGATGCGCGCACTGCGGTCGAGAGCACCGGTGAGGGTGGCCCGGGTGCGGGTGGCGAGCCGCTTCTCGAGGTCCTCGACGACCTTGCGCACAACGGCCCGTGCCGTCTCCTTCGTGGTCTCCGGCATGGCCTTGTTGAGCGACAGCAGCGTCCCGACCAGATGCACGTCGGCCTCCACGGCCTCCAGCATCTCCGGCTCCAGCAGGAGTGTGGCGAGACCGAGCCGGTCGATGGCGTCCCGCTGCATGACCTGCACGACGGAGGACGGGAAGTACGTCCGGATGTCCCCGAGCCAGCGCGCCACAGACGGCGCCGACGCCCCGAGCCCCGCCGAACGGTCCCGGCCGCCCGGCGACTTGTTGTCCCCCTTGCCGTAGAGAGCGGTGAGCGCTCCGTCCATCGCCGCGTCCTGCCCCGACAGCGCGCACCCGGTGCCGTCCGCCGCGTCACCGCCAAGCACGAGCCGCCACCGCCGCAACCGCTCCTGCGCCGGGTCCGTCTCGGCCACCTCGGCCGTCATCCGCGTCCTCCCCTGCTCAGCCGCTCCCACAGCGGCATCACCGGCACGGTCGTGGTCGGGGGCCGGCCTTCGGCCCCCGGTCCGGTCCTCACGGTGTCCTCCGCCTCCGTCACCCTCGTCGTCGGCTTCCTCAGTGCGTCGGTCGTCATCCGGTCACCCCCGTCAAGTCCTGGCCTGCCGTCTCCGCCACCTCGTCCAGTCCCAGCAGCAGCCGCACGACCGGCAGTACGGCATCCGCGCGCACCTGGTCGAGTTCCGCCGCGAAACCGGGTATGCCGGAGCCGGCCGTTGCCGCACCGCCCCCGGCTGCCGGTCCGCGCCGGACCAGTTCGCCGAGGGTGCGGCGCACCCCGGGCTCGTACGCCGAGAACGTCCGCCGCAGCAGGGGCAGCACGTCCGTGAAGGCCTCCGCCGGCACCCCGGTCAGCCACGCGTCGACCAGCCCGAGCAGTCGCTCGTCGTGCACCAGGAGCATTCCGCCGCCGGAGCCTCCTCCGACGAAGCCCTCGATCCATGCGGCGGCGTCCGCGGGTGGCGTGCCCGGGGAGAGGACGAGCCCCATGAGCCGTGCCGCCTCGTCCTGCGCCAACTCCCCGTCGTCGAGCAGGAGCCGCACAGCCCGCCCCCGGATCACGCCGGGCACGGTGTCCCGCGCGCACAGCACACGCAGCACCGCATGCCACCGGGTCCTCAGACGGCCCTGTGCCGCCGCGGGTGCGTCTCCCAGGAGGCCCACCGCCCCGTGCACGGCGTCGACATGCCCCCGCATCTCCTCCGCGGCGTCCGCGTCGAGCGCGGCGCAGGCCGGGAGCAGACCGACGAAGACGCGCTCGGCCAGACCCGCGGCGACCTCGCCCAGCGCCCCGGTGTCCGCGCCGCGCACATCGCCGTAGCGCAGGGAGCGGACCAGGGCCGGGAGCGCCTGGGCGAGGTGGCCGACGTCCGCGTCGAGGGCCGCCCGGTCGGCGAGGATCCGCATCACCGTGGGCAGCGCGTCGGGCAGTTCGGCCAGCAGGCAGCGCTCGGCGAGCGCGGTGACGTCGGCGAGTCCCTGCGCGGCGACGGCGTCGGCCTCGGCCTTGGCCGTCGCGGCGGACAGGACGGTCGTCCCCCACACCCCCGCTTCGGCGACCCGCACGGACAGCTCGGGCTCCCAGCGCAGCCGCCACGTCTCCCGGAACGTGCCCGTGCTGCCCCGCGAGGCGGCCGGTTCCCCCCAGGCGATCCCGAGCAGTCTCAGCCGGTGCAGCAGCCTGCTGCGGGCGGCGTCGTTCTCCTTGCGCAGGTCGAGTTCCAGCTCCCGTTCCAGCGCCTCCGGTTTCAGGCGCAGGCGGCGCTGGAGCCGGGCGAGGTCCCGCTGCAACGGAACCGCCGGCGCCGCCGACGGCACCTCCCCCAGCACGTCCCCCACGACCAGCCGCTCCCGCACCAGCGCCAGCGGCACGTCCGAGCCCTCGCACATCACCGCCCGCACCGCGTCGGTCGTCTCGCTCAGCCCGGGCAGGGGACGGCCGCGCATCGCGGCGAGCGTCTCGGCCAGCCGCACGGCCTCGATGACGTGCGCCGAGGAGACGATCCGGTCCTCGGCACGCAGCAACCCCGCCACCTTGGTCATCCACCGCTCCACCGGCCTGTCCGGGGCGCTGAACAAGTGCCCGTACCAACCCGGTGATTCGATGCCGGCCCCGTACCCGCTGGTCCGGGACAGCCTGCGGTGGGTCCACGGCACCCAGGTCATGTCCGTCTTGACCTTGGCCAGCCCCTTCAGCAGCGCCCTGTCGGCGGCGACGGTGGTCTTCCGCCGCAGTGCGGGTACGTGCCAGGCCCCGCAGACGACGGCCACACCGTCCTCGAACTCCCGCTGCGCGGCCCGCACCTGGAGCCGCATGTGGGCCTCCCGCACCAGGTCCCGGTCGTGTCCCCCGCTGCCGTAGGTCTCCCGCAGTGCCGCCATGGCCTCCTCGAGCACGGTGAACGGCGCGAGCGCGTCCCCCTTCCCCGCGCCCCGGTGCTCCACGACGTCCTCCCACCACCGCTCCGGGTCGTCGTAACCCGCGGCCTCCGCCAGCACACCGAGCGGGTCGATCCGCACGTCGGCGGGGTCGGGGGCGGAATCGGGAGCGGTGGCGGGCGCGGAACCGGGAGCCGGGTCCTTCGAGGTGGCGCCGGCGGTCCCGGCGGCCTCTGCGTCCAGAGGACGTTCGCCCGGGACGCCTGCCTCGTCCTCCTGCCTCCCCCAGGCCAGCGTGTGCGTGGCCGGCAGGTCGATGAAGCGGGCCGGGACGTCGTGCGCCAGGGCCCAGCGGACGGCGACCCACTCCGGGGAGAACTCCGCCAGCGGCCAGAACGCCGAGCGGCCGGGCTCGTCCACGGCATGGGCGAGCAGGGCGACCGGCGGCCGCATCTCCTCGTGCGCGGCGAGCGGAACCAGGGCATTGGCCTCCGGCGGCCCCTCGATCAGCACCACCCGCGGCCGGACCTCGTCGAGCGCCGCCCGCACGGCCCGCGCCGACCCCGGCCCGTGGTGCCGCACCCCGAGCAGCAACGGCCCCGCTCCGGCCCCCCGGCCCACAGCACTTGCCACGCTCGTCACTTCCTCCCCCTCTCATCCCCGACGTCCCGGCCGAACCCGTCAGCGACCGCTGCCCCGCCGGCCAAGGCCCCCGGCCCCGTATCGCTCACACGCTCACCTCCCGGCAGGCCCGGTAGAAGTCCTTCCAGCCGTCCCGCTCACGGACGACCGCCTCCAGGTACTCCTGCCAGATGACCCGGTCCGCCGCCGGGTCTCGGACCACCGCGCCGAGGATGCCCGCGGCGACGTCGCTCGGCCGCAGCACGCCGTCACCGAAGTGAGCGGCCAGGGCGAGCCCGTTGGTGACGACGGAGATGGCCTCGGCCGTGGACAGCGTGCCGCTGGGCGACTTCAGCTTCGTCCGGCCGTCGGCGGTGACGCCGTCGCGCAGCTCGCGGAAGACCGTGACGACGCGGCGGATCTCGTCGAGGCCGTCGGGCGCGGCCGGCAGGTCGAGGGACCGGCCGATCTGGTCGACGCGGCGCGAGACGATGTCGACCTCGGCTTCGGGACTCTCCGGCAGGGGCAGCACCACCGTGTTGAAACGGCGGCGCAGGGCGCTGGACAGGTCGTTGACCCCGCGGTCCCGGTCGTTGGCCGTGGCGATCAGGTTGAAGCCGCGGACCGCCTGCACCTCCTGTCCCAGCTCCGGTATCGGCAGGGTCTTCTCGGACAGGATCGTGATCAGCGTGTCCTGCACGTCCGCCGGAATACGGGTCAGCTCCTCGACGCGGGCCGTCATGCCGTCGGCCATGGCCCGCATGACGGGGCTGGGCACGAGGGCGTCACGGCTCGGGCCGTGGGCGAGCAACTGCGCGTAGTTCCAGCCGTAGCGGATGGCTTCCTCGGGTGTGCCGGCGGTGCCCTGCACCAGCAGTGTGGAGTCGCCGCTCACCGCCGCGGCCAGATGCTCGGACACCCAGGTCTTCGCCGTGCCCGGTACGCCGAGCAGGAGCAGGGCGCGGTCGGTGGCGAGCGTGGTGACGGCGACCTCGACGATGCGGCGCGGGCCCACGTACTTCGGTGTGATCACCGTGCCGTCCGGCAGTGTGCCGCCGAGCAGGTACGTCGCGACGGCCCACGGCGACAGTTTCCAGCGGGCCGGGCGCGGACGGTCGTCCTGCGCGGCCAGCGCGGCGAGTTCACCGGCGAAGGCGTCCTCGGCGTGCGGTCGCAACGCCTGGGTCGATTCCGTCTCCCCCGCTTCGACGGACGTCGGCTCAACGGACACAGTCATGGCAAAGTCCCCCTCCAGCTCAGCCGGTTCGGATCTGGCATCCACGTTGCACCACACCACTGACAATGCGTTCTGACCTGCACAAACGCTCTGCCGATGCCGCTCGCGGACTCGATTGTCAGTGGTGGGATCTACCTTCGGTGACATGACTCAGCAGGGGGTGCGCTGGACCGCGGACCAGGTGCTGGCACTGGCGCCTGACACCGCGTCACGCAAAGCGGGAAGCAAACTCGGCGCGGCGGGGCCGTGGTCCGAGGCGGGGAGTTCCGACGAGGGGACGGTGTGGGGGCTGTGCAAGGGCAGCGGAAGCAAGCCGTATCAGACGGTCGTCGACATCGCGGACGCCTCCGGGCCCGCGTACAAGTGCAGTTGTCCGAGCCGCAAGTTCCCGTGCAAACACGCCCTCGGCCTGCTGCTGCTCTGGGCGGGCGGCGACGGAGCGGTGCCGCGGGGGGAGGCGCCCGAGTGGGCCGGGCAGTGGATAGCGGGGCGGCGCAAGCGCACGGAGGAGAAGAGGTCCGGGGAGAGCCCCGGGTCCCCGTCCGGGCCCGCTGATCCGGAGGCGGCCCGGCGCCGGGCGGAGCGCCGGGCCGAGCGGGTCACAGCGGGCGCGGTGGAGCTGGAGCAGCGCCTGGCCGATCTGCTGCGCGGCGGTCTGGCGGCGGCGGAGCGGTCCGGTTACGGCCTCTGGGAGGAGACGGCGGCCCGGATGGTCGATGCCCAGGCGCAGGGCCTGGCCGGCCGGGTCCGGGAGTTGGGTGCCATCCCGTCCACGGGGCCGGGCTGGCCGGTGCGGCTGCTGGAGGAGTGCGCGCTGCTGCATCTGCTCGGTCAGGGCTGGCTGCGCCGCGAGCGGTTGCCGGAGGGCCTCGCCGCCACGGTCCGTTCCCGGATCGGCCTGCCGGCCTCCGCGGACGGCCCGCCGGTGCGGGACCGCTGGCTGGTGCTCGCCCAGTACGACACGGCGGACACGCGCCTGACGACCCGCCGGATCTGGCTGTACGGCGCCGAATCCCGCCGCACGGTGCTGCTCCTCTCCCACGGCGCCGCCGGCCGCGCCCCGGAGCTGGCGCTGCCGGTGGGTCTGGCTCTGGAGGCCGAGGTGTCCTCCTATCCGGGTGCCGGGCAGTTGCGAGCGGCGTTGGGCGAGCAGTTCGCACCACCCGCACCGGCTGAGACCCGGCCGCCCGGGGTGACGACGTCCGAGGCGGCGGCCCGCTACGGCGACGCCCTGCGCGACGATCCGTGGCTGGAGTCGGTCCCGGTGACGCTGAACCGGGTCGTGCCCACCCCGGACGGCGACTCGTGGCAGCTGGCGGACGCCGACGGGGACACGGCGCTGCCGCTCACGCCGGCCTCGCGGTCCCGGCCCGGTCTGTGGCGGCTCGTCTCCCTGTCGGGCGGCGCCCCGGTCAGGGTCTTCGGCGAATGCGGCCACCAGGGTTTCGCCCCGCTGACGGCCTGGCCCGAGGGCCCGGGCGAGGCGGTCGCGTTGTGCTGAGCCGAGCGCAGCGCTCCCGCTCCTTCGGCCGGAGTCGCACTTCTCACGAATGCACGCATCTTTCAGGCATCACGGGACAACCGATCAGGGTGAGTCTTCAACCACCCCCGGGCGCCCCGCGGAAAGGACCCGTATGAACAGGACTTCCGCTCCTGTGGACGCGCCCGCCACGGGCGCCTGGGAGGGGCTCGTCACCACGGCACTTCTGGGCACGGATCGGCGCACCCCGCCGGGGGCCGGGCCGGGCCCGGAGGCGCCGGTGGCCCTGCTGGACGCGGCGGCCGTGGAGACCGTACGACGACGGGCCGGTCTGCGTCCGGCGCGGGCGGCGGAGCGTCCGCGGCCGGCTCCGGAGGATCCGCGTCCACCGCTGCCGCCGGCGGCCGCCCGCAGACTGGCGATGCTGCTGGCCGATCGCCCCGGCGCGTCCGGCGGCGGACGCCGTGGCACCGCGCCCGACCTGATGGAGCTGCTTCCCCAGTGGCTCGCGGCGGCGAACGCCCGTGGTTTCGCGCCGCCTCCGCAGGTGCTGCCCGCGCTGCTGGACGCGGCTCGGGGGCGGACCGATCTGCGTCCGGCGGCGCTGGAGTTCGCGGGTCCCCGGGCCCTGTGGCTGGCGCGGCTGAACCCGGACTGGCGGTTCGCCCTGCGTTCGACACCGGGCGGTGGAGCGGCCCTGCCGCAGCTCGAGGACGACGGCAGCATCCGGCAGTTGTGGCAGGAGGGCCTGTTCGCCGAACGCGTCGCTCTCCTGTCCGCCCTCCGCTCCCGCGAACCCGCAGCCGCGCGGGAGCTGCTCGCGACGACGTGGACGACGGAACGGGCCGAGGACCGGCTGATGTTCCTCGACTCGCTGCGCACGGGCCTCGGCCCGGACGACGAGCCGTTCCTGGAACAGGCCCTGGCCGACCGCAGCCGCAATGTCCGGGCGACGGCGGCGGAGCTGTTGTCGGCGCTGCCCGGTTCGGCGCTCGCCGCGCGAATGGCGGTCAGGGCGGAGGCGTGCGTGGCGATCGACCGCACCCTGAGCACGCCGGCCATCGCCGTCGAGGCTCCGCACGAGTGCGATCCGGGCATGGAGCGCGACGGTGTCGTGGCGAAGGCGCCCGCGGGCCGGGGTGAGCGGTCGTGGTGGTTCGGCCAGTTGGTGGAGGCGGCACCGCTCGGGACGTGGTCGCGGCGGCTGGGCGGGCGGACGCCCAGGGAGATCGTCGCACTGCCGGTCACGGACGACTGGCAGGGCGAGCTGCACGCGGCCTGGTGCCGGGCCGCGGTGCGTCAGCGGGACGCCGCGTGGTCGCGCGCCCTGCTGGGAGAGCCCTCGGCGCCGGAAGCGGGAGGTCCGGGTGCGGTGTCCCTGGCCGAGCGCGCCAAGCTGCTCGGCACGCTGGACGCCGCCGAGCGGGCCGAGTGGGTCGCCGGTTTCATCGCGGCGCACGGCCTGTCCGAGGCCTTCCAACTGCTCGGGGTGTGTGCGGTGCCGTGGGCGGCGCCGCTCGGCCGGGCGGTGGTGGACGCGCTCAACATCGCCCGGGACGCGGGGAGTTATCCATGGAGTTTCAGCGGGGTCATGGGCCTGGCGGAGCGCTGCCTCGACCCGTCCGAGGCCGGCCGTCTCGACGCGCTGCTGGCCGTACCGGACGAACCGGAGAACGCGTCACCCGGAGCCGGCGGCTACTGGGCGGAGTCCTTCCAGCGCCTGTCCACGACACTGCGCCTGCGCGCGGCGATGACCGAGGAACTGCGCATGCAGTAGCGCCAACGGGCACACCCACCGACACCCGTGCCGACGCCACCGGCTCGAAGCCGGTGACCCTGCTGGGCCGCAGTTCCGCCGGCCCACCCGCCGGAGGCCTACGCCTCAGCGGGCTGCCGGGCGTTCGCGCGGACCCAGTCCACGATCGACGCCGTCGTCGCGCCGGGCGTGAAGATCTCCGCGACGCCCTTCTCCTTCAGCAGCGGGATGTCCGCCTCGGGGATGATCCCGCCGCCGAAGACCAGGATGTCCTCGGCGTCCCGCTCCCGGAGCAGCTCGATCACGGCCGTGAAGAGCGTGTTGTGCGCGCCGGACAGGATGGAGAGACCGATCGCGTCGGCGTCCTCCTGGAGCGCCGTGTCGACGATCTGCTCGGGAGTCTGGTGGAGCCCGGTGTAGATGACCTCCATACCGGCGTCGCGCAGGGCCCGCGCGATCACCTTGGCTCCGCGATCATGGCCGTCGAGCCCCGGCTTGGCCACCACCACGCGGATCGGACCGGCTGCCACACCCATCACTGCCTCCATGAAGCGACTACATCCATCCGTACCGACAAGTACCGCACATATCGCGTAAGCGGTACACACCGCACCGCACGGACACCCCGCCCCGAACCGTCCGAGCAAGTGAACGAACGTTATCTCCAGGATCCCGTAACCGGCAGTTTCGCGGTGCGGAGGGAGGGGGAAATCACACGCAGGGACACGTTCGCCGCGCATCGTTCCGAGCTTTCGCGGCAGGGGAGCCGCACCCATCCGCGGCACCCGAACCGCAGCGGAACCGAGCGCAACGGGAGCCGCGACGAGGTCGCCCTACCACCGCCCCACCCACCACGCACAGCGGCGGTACGGCACTTCGGCGAGGGCACGCGGGACTCGCAGGGCACGCACAGCAGCACGCAGGGCAGGCACGGCGCAACAGCGGGGAACCTCGTCACCACGCCGACAGGGGACCCCGTCGCATCACTGGCGTCACACACGCCACACGCCGCGCTCCGTCCCCGCGGCTCACGTCGCTCGCGCGGTCGTCGTCGGCCGTCTTCGCAGCTGCTTTCCACGAGGGCACACGGGGGGCGGCTGCCCTCCCGCGTGCCGACAGGAGGTCGGCCATGAAGGTCACCGGGGCCGTTCTGCCCTTTCTCCCGTTCTGCCGGCGCCTGCTGCCGAGCCGGCCGGCCGGATTCTCCATGGCGCTGTTGAAGGCCACCGCCCTGGAGGTCGCGATCCTGGCCGGGCATCTCCTCCTCTATCCCTCCGGCATCACCCAGGAGCGACGGGTCCCCGCCCCGGCACTGCCCACGGACGGCACCGCCCAACTTCCGACGGAGGCCAAGCCCCCGGTCGTCCTGCTGCACGGCTTCATCGACAACCGCTCGGTCTTCGTCCTGCTGCGCCGCAGCCTCGCCCAGCACGGCAGGCAGCGGATCGAGTCCCTCAACTACTCGCCGCTGACCTGCGATCTGCGCATCGCCGCCGAGCTGCTCGGCCGGCACATAGAGGAGATCTGCGAACGCACCGGCGCCGAGCGAGTGGACGTCGTCGGGCACAGCCTCGGCGGCCTGATAGCGCGTTACTACGTGCAGCGGCTCGGCGGGGACGCCCGCGTCCGGACCCTGGTCACGCTCGGCACGCCGCACTCCGGAACCCGAGCGGTGCCCCTGGCCGACGCGCACCCCATCGTGCGCCAGATGCGCCCCGGCTCACCGGTGCTCGAGGAGCTCACTCAACCGGCCCCGGGCTGCCGTACGCACTTCGTCAGCTTCTGGAGCGACCTGGACACCGTGATGGACCCGGTGGAGACGGCCCGCATCGACCATCCCGATCTGACGGCGCAGAACGTGCACGTGACCGGCATCGGCCACCTCGCCCTGCCCGTGCACCCCACCGTCGCCAACGGGATACGACAGGTCCTCGACACGGCCCACCCGGGGGAACCGTCCACCGGCGACACCGACGGCCACACCGACGGCCTGACGGTGGCGTGACGGTGGCCTGAAACCGTCCACGTCCCGCCGCAGGAACTCGTCGTACAACCGACCTTCAGTGCCGAAGCCCCGATCAACGTCGAACAAACTTCGAACACAGGGCCAAACCCGTGCCCGCAGTCCGCCAAAACACGGCCGAATGCCCGTTTCCTGCGCGCGCGAAACCTGCCGAAGATTGTCGTGCCCGCGTACCGCCGGGTACAGTCGCCGCACTGCTCTGGCAGCCCCTGTTGTCGAGGCGAAAGAGAAGTTGGTGAACGACCGTCACCCGTCGGGGACCATGACCCCGGCTCCGGCTTCCGACGCCGACCCGGCGCACTATGCGTCGTACGGCACCCAGGAAGCCCAGTACGGCGACTTCACCACGTACGGCGACTACGCCGCCACCGGTTTTGACGCCACCGCCACCGGCCACACCACCGCGACCTTCGCGGCCGACCCCCTCTTCGGCGATCTGCCGGACAGCGGTCAGCACACGGGCTCGTACGACACCGGCCACTGGCCCACCGGCACCCACGAGAACGTGCACTACGACGCGTACGCGGCCCAGCACCACGCCGCCTACGACACCGGCGTGTACGACACGACGAGCTGGACGACAGGGCAGCCGCTCTCGGTCATCCCGCCGCAGGCCTCCTCCCCGGACGCGACCGGGCAGTGGGACACCGGCGCCTGGCACCAGCCCGACCAGTCCGGCAACCCGGCCGACCAGACCCAGCAGTGGGACTGGGGCACGCAGGCTTTCGACACAGGCGCCTACGACGCCACCCAGTGGAACTCCGACGGCACCGCCGCGACGGCCCCCGAGGCGTACGAGCAGCACGGCGAGACCTTCGACCAGCACGAGACCGCGACGTTCGAGCAGGTCGGCTACGACGAATCCACCGGCGCCCTCCACCTCGACCCCGCCACGGACGGCGATGAGCCGGCGGCCACCGGTGAACTGCCCACCGTGGCCCCCCTCCTGGACGGCCAGGAGGAGGCCTCCCCGCCCCCGGGCTCACGGGCGGCCTCCCGCGCCGCGTCCCGTTCCCGCCGCCGTACGCCCCCCAAGCGCTCGGCGCTGATGACCATCGCGGTGCCTTCCGCGTGCGTGATGGGCGTCGCCGGGATCGCCGCGGCCTCCGTCGGCAGCCTCACCGAGGACAGCGCCGCGGAGGCGCACACGACCGCGGCGGACGCGCAGCCGGTCAAACCGGCCGCCGCCAACAACAAGCTCGACACCCAGCTGCAGAGCCTCTCCGCCGGAGCCGACGACTTCGCCGACCGGGCCAGCCGTACGCAGGAGCGCATCGACCTCAAGGCCCAGCAGGCGGCGGAGCGGAAGCGTGCGGCTGAGGAGGCGGCCCGCAAGGAGCGGCTGCGCCCGAAGTTCGCCATGCCGGTCGCCCGCCACGGACTCAGCGCTCAGTACGGCCAGTCCGGCATCAACTGGATGTCCCTGCACACCGGCATCGACTTCCCCGTCTCGTACGGCACGACCGTGATGGCCGCGACCGACGGCACCGTCCGCACCCAGTGGAACAGCGCGTACGGCAACATGCTGATCCTGACCGCGAAGGACGGCACGGAGACGTGGTACTGCCACCTCTCCACCTACACGGTCCCCTCCGGTACGTCCGTGAAGGCCGGCGATCCGATCGCGCGCTCCGGCAACTCCGGCAACTCGACCGGCCCTCATCTGCACTTCGAGGTGCGCCCGGCCGGCGGCTCACCGATCGACCCGCTCCCGTGGCTGCGCAGCCACGGCGTCGACCCGACGTAACGTCTCAGCAGCCCCCGCCGCGTGTGCGAGCGGGGGCCGGCATCCGACCGGGCTAGAGCTTCTCCACCGGCGCGTACCGCAGCAGCAGCCGTTTCGGCTTGGTGTCCCCGAAGTCGATCGTCGCCTCGGCGTTCGCGCCCGTGCCCTTGACCGCGACGACGGTTCCGAGCCCGAACTGGTCATGTGTGACGCGGTCGCCCACCGCCAGCGCCACGACCGGCTTCTCGGAGGTCCGGCGAGTGGCGAAACCGGAGGCGCCCGAGGCCGACGAACGCGAGCGGGACGACGACAGCGAGGCCGCCACCGCCGAGACCGGCCCGGAGGACGCGGGCGCGGTCGCTCCGGTCCGCTTCCACTCCATGTGGGCCGGCGGGATCTCCTCCAGGAACCGGGAGGGCGGGTTGTACGACGGCTGGCCCCAGGCGCTGCGCATCGTCGACCGCGTCAGGTACAGCCGTTCCCGGGCACGGGTGATGCCGACGTAGGCCAGGCGGCGCTCCTCCTCCAGCTCCTTGGTCTGGCCGAGGGCGCGCATGTGCGGGAAGACGCCGTCCTCCATGCCGGTGAGGAAGACGACCGGGAACTCCAGGCCCTTGGCGGTGTGCAGGGTCATCAGCGTGATGACGCCGTCGCCGTCCTCCTCGTCGGGGATCTGGTCGGAGTCGGCGACCAGCGCGACCTGCTCGAGGAAGTCCGAAAGGGAGGGCTGTTCGTCCTCGCCGCGCTCCTGCTCGAACTCCATGGCGACGGCGGCGAGCTCCTGGAGGTTCTCGATCCGGGTCTCGTCCTGCGGGTCGGTGGAGGCCTGCAACTCGGCGAGGTACCCGGTGCGCTCCAGCACGGCCTCCAGCACGGTGGCCGGTCCGGCGCCGGACTCGACGATCGTGCGGAGGTCCTCCATCAGCGCGTTGAACCGCCTGACCGCGTTGGTGGAGCGCGCGGCCATGCCGTACGCCTCGTCGACGCGCTTCAGGGCCTGCGGGAAGCTGATCCTCTCGCGCTGGGAGAGGGCGTCGATCATCGCCTCTGCACGGTCGCCGATGCCCCGCTTGGGGACGTTGAGGATCCGGCGCAGCGGCACCGAGTCCTCCGGGTTGGCCAGCACGCGCAGGTAGGCCAGGACGTCCCGGACCTCCTTGCGTTCGTAGAAGCGGACACCGCCGACGACCTTGTAGGGCAGTCCGACGCGGATGAAGATCTCTTCGAAGACACGGGACTGGGCGTTGGTGCGGTAGAAGACGGCGACGTCGCCCGCCTTCGCCTCGCCCGCGTCGGTCAGACGGTCTATCTCTTCGGCGACGAACTGCGCCTCGTCGTGCTCGGTGTCGGCGACGTACCCGGTGATCTGCGCACCGGTGCCCGCGTTGGTCCACAGGTTCTTGGGGCGGCGGGACTCGTTGCGCTCGATGACCGCGTTGGCGGCGCTCAGGATGGTCTGCGTGGAGCGGTAGTTCTGCTCGAGCAGGATCGTCGTCGCGTCCGGGTAGTCCTCCTCGAACTGGAGGATGTTGCGGATCGTCGCCCCGCGGAAGGCGTAGATCGACTGGTCGGCGTCACCCACCACGCACAGCTCGGCGGGCGGTACGTCATCCGGTCCCGGCGGTACGTCGACGGGATGCTCGGAGGTGCCGACGAGTTCCCGGACGAGGGCGTACTGGGCGTGGTTGGTGTCCTGGTACTCGTCCACCAGCACGTGCCGGAAGCGGCGGCGGTAGTGCTCGGCGACGTCCGGGAAGGCGCGCAGCAGGTTGACCGTCGTCATGATCAGGTCGTCGAAGTCGAGGGCGTTGGCCTCGCGCAGTCGCGACTGGTACATGGCGTAGGCCTGGGCGAGGGTCTTCTCGAAGCCGTCGGTGGCCTGGGCGGCGAAGTCCTCCTCGTCGATCAGCTCGTTCTTCAGGTTGCTGATCTTGGCGCTGAACGACTTCGGCGGGAAGCGCTTGGGGTCGAGGTCCAGATCGCGGCAGACCAGGGCCATCAGACGCTTGGAGTCGGCGGCGTCGTAGATCGAGAAGGAGGACGTGAAACCGAGCTTCTTGCTCTCCCGGCGCAGGATGCGCACGCACGCGCTGTGGAAGGTCATCACCCACATCGCGTTCGCGCGCGGGCCCACGAGCTGCTCGACGCGCTCCTTCATCTCGCCCGCGGCCTTGTTGGTGAAGGTGATCGCGAGGATCTGGCCCGGGTGGACGTCCCGCTCGGCGAGCAGGTGGGCGATGCGGTGCGTGAGCACGCGGGTCTTGCCGGAGCCGGCACCGGCCACGATGAGCAGCGGGGAACCGGAGTGGACGACGGCGGCGCGCTGGTTGTCGTTCAGCCCCTCCAGGAGGGCGGCGGTGTCCACCACCGGGCGGGGGGCGCCGTCCCGGTAGTACGTGTCCCGGTCCGGCGGTACGTCGAACTTCCCGCCGAACAGATCGTCCGGAACCGGCTCCGGTACGTGATCGCCCTCGGGCGGCGGCGGGGGCTCGTCCGCGGGGCCCCGCTGGGCCTGGAGGTCCGCCAGGAAGCTGTCGTCAAAGAGGCTGCTCATCGCTCTCCGAGTCTAGGGCGCCCCACTGACAGCCCGCCGCCGCCCTGAGAACATCGCCGGAACGACCCGCCCGTCACCCTTCAGGACCGGGCGATCACGCCCCGCGACGATCGGCATAATTCCGGACGATTGACGATCAATCCTCACGAGTAGATCACTTTCAGCAACGCTCCGGGATAAGGTCACGAAAATGTATCGGGCATATCACCCATCAACCTTCACAAGGGCCACACGAGTTGGCTACCGTGCGGGCAGGCCGTACGACCCCCACCGGCGAACGTCGCCGGGCCGCGCGGCCTCCGCCGAGTCCGGCGCGCCGTAGCGGCAGCCGGAGCCGGGGACCCACCGAGACCTTGGGGTGAATCGGCCCGACCCCTTCGGGGATGGCCGTAGGGCAACCCTTCCGAACCACCCGCCCGAACCCGACAGCTAACCCGGTAGGCGGAGCACGGAAGGAGTCGCCTCCCTTGGCGTCGCACCGCAAGTCGCGTCCCTCTGGTACGCGCGTAGCAGGCATACGGACCCCCGCCCTCGCGACGGCGGCCCTCACCTCCGTGGCCCTGCTGTCCCAGTCGGCCAACGCCGCCCCCGAGGCCGACGACAAGCCGAGCCTCGAGGAAGTCGAGAAGAAGGTCGACGACCTGTACCGCCAGGCCGAGTCGGCGACCGAGAAGTACAACTCGGCCAAGGAGAAGACCACCAAACAGCGCAAGCGCGTCGACACCCTCCTCGACGACGTGGCACAGCGCACCCAGAAGCTCAACGAGGCCCGCGAGGAGCTCGGCTCCTTCGCCGCGGCCCAGTACCGCACCGGCGCCTCCGCCCCGGACACGGCGACGTTCCTGCTGGCGGACACCCCGCAGGACTACTTCGACCAGACCCAGCTGATGGACCGGATGACCGGCCGTCAGAAGGTGGCGGTCGACGACTTCGTCACCCAGCAGTCCGAGACGATGAAGAAGCGCAAGGAGGCCACCGAGAGCCTCGAGACGCTCACCGAGTCGCAGAGCGACCTGAAGACGGCCAAGTCCACCGTCCAGCGGAAGCTGGCCGACGCCCGCGACCTGCTGTCGAAGCTGACGGCCGAGGAGAAGGCGCGGCTCGCGGCGATCGAGAAGAAGAAGCAGGAAGAGGCCGCACGCAAGGCCGAAGAGCTGGCCCGGCAGCAGGCGGCGCAGCAGAAGGCGCGGGAGGAGGCCGCCGCCCAGCAGCAGGAGAGCGGTACCTCGTCGTCCTCGGACTCGTCCTCCTCCTCGGCCCCCGCCGACTCCTCGTACGCCACCAAGGCCGACAAGGCGCTCGCCTTCGCCCGCGCCCAGATCGGCAAGCCGTACGTGTGGGGAGCCGTCGGCCCCGGCTCCTACGACTGCTCCGGCCTCACCCAGGCCGTGTGGAAGGCCGCGGGTGTCACCCTGCCGCGCACGACCTACGACCAGGTCAACGCCGGCACCACGGTCCCCGTCTCCCAGGCGCTCCCCGGTGACCTGGTCTTCTTCTACGACGACGTCACCCACGTCGGCATCTACATCGGCAACGGCATGATGATCCACGCCCCGAAGCCCGGCGCCTACGTGCGCGAGGAGTCGATCTACTACGACGGCGCGTCGGCGATCCACAGCGTGGTGCGGCCGGCCTGAGGGTCCGGCCCGAAAGACCCCAGAGACCCCAGAGGCCCCGGAGGTCCCGGAGGTCCCGGAGGTCCCGGAGGTCCCGGCCCGAGAGGTCTCCCACGTTTTTGAGGGGCACGCGCGCGTGCCCCTCTCGTAACGTGCGCGTCGCTGCCTAGCATCGGCGCTATGTCCGGTCCCTCCCCCTTCGCCACCCTGTGGGCGATGTACGCGCTGGCGACCGGCACGTTGTCGGTCGGTCTCGACTCGGCGGGGTACGAGGTCCTCTCCCGTATCACCCTCCTCCTGGCCTGCGGGGCCTGGCTGGTGTCGGTCGCGGATGTCCTCCGGCGGACGACCTGGCGGACGGAGACGCCTGTCGCGGTCACGGTCCTGGCGTCGACCGCCCTCCTCGGCACCGGTTTCTCCGCGGCCGGCCGGGAGGCGCTCGCCGAGGCGCTGCTGGCGGTCTCCGCCGTGCTCTGGGCCGCGCTGCTCGTCGTAGAGGACAAGGAGCGGGGCGGAACCGCGTTCCTGCGCTGTGTGGTCACCCAGGGGCTCGCCGTGCTCGCCGCCACGCTCGCCGCGGCCGCGTCGGCGGCCTGGCTCGCTCAGGCGGCCCTGGTGGTCTTCTGGCTAGGGCTGCTGCTGTGCGGCCTCGCTCTGCCCCGTTCAGACCCGCGACAGGTGGCCAGGGGGGCCGGGGACCACTGGCTGGGCGGCGGCGCGCTCGCCGTCTCGGCCCTCGCCGGGGCGAAGCTCCTCAGCGCCGACAGCGCACGCCTGTATCTGTGGAACGACGAGAACCGGAGCGTCCTGCGCACGACCACCGTCACGCTGCTCGTGCTCGCACTGACCTGCTGTGTCGCCCTGGTCGTCGCCGAAGTCGTGTGGCCCCGGCACCGCTACGACGTGCGGCGCTGGGCGACCGTGTTCGGCGCGGCCGCGTCGGCGACGGCCACCCTCGCCGTCGCCGCCGCCCTCGACGTCACGTGGCTGGACGACCTGGGGGAGGCACTGTTGTGGATCGCGGTGGCGGCGTGGCTCGGGTGCGCCGCCTGGACGGTTGACTCGGCCCGGGCCGGCGACCGGCCCGGCGGGGTCAGGTCCAGAGCACGGCGATGAAGACGTTCGCCGCGGTCAGCGCCCCGACCAGGCCGAACAGGCCCTTGTCCACCTTCTCGTCGTCCCGTTTCACGTAGACCAGGCCGAGGATCACGATCAGCAGGGCCAGCTTCACGCCGATCTTCACGTTGTTCACGGACTGGTCGTCGGCCTGGTTGAGGCCGACCAGGATCACCCCGGTGACCAGCATCGTCAGCGCGCCGTGCAGCATCGCGGGGGCGTAGCGGGCGGTGCCCTCGCCCATCGCCTTCATCTGGGTGAGGAAACCGCCCAGGAGCGACGCGATGCCGATGATGTGGAGGCCGACGACGAGGTGGATGAGTATGTCCATGAGGCCGGAGCCTAATGAGGGGCCCAGGAGCCGCCCGACACCGGCCCGTCTCCTGCATATATGCGCCCCATAGCACCCGGCCGCCGTCCTTCGCCCGTGGTTTCGGCGCATCGGTCATCACGCTGAGTCAAGGCGGCGGCGCCGGGGTGAGATCGCGACCACATACGGTCACCGTCGGTCCTCTCGGGACACTTCCGCGCACCCGCCACCGGCCCACCGCGGCGAGGTTTAGCGTCCTCCTCCAGGTGACCGGCTCCCCACCGCCGCCCGGGCCAGGGGCGGCAGTCGGGCACCACCGCCGAGAAGGTCCGGCGGCGGTCCGCTTCCCCTGTGCGGGCCGTCGCCGGACGCGCAGGCCGCCCGTCCGCTCCCCCAGGCGGCCGCACGCACCCACCGGCGGTCGAGGAAAGGACGTGGCCTTCAGGTGGCAGCGCACCGCAAGCCCCGCCAGCGCTCGGCGAGCGGCAACACGGCCCGTACGGCCGCCACGATCGCCCTCGCCGGCGCGGCGACCGCGACGGGCTTCGACGGCACCGGACACGCCGAGCCACAGCTCACTCCCGGTCAGGTCAAGTCCCGGGTGGACGAGCTGTACCGGGAGGCGGAGGCCGCCACCGAGAAGTACAACGGCGCGCAGGAGAAGGCCGAGGCGGCCGGACAGCGGCTGAAGGACCTCCAGGACCGGGCGGCCCGCAAGGAGGACCGGCTCAACACGGCCCGCGAGGCCCTGGGTTCCGTCGCCGCCGCGCAGTACCGCGAAGGCGGCCTCGACCCCGCGCTGCGGCTCGCCCTGTCCGACGATCCCGACCGGTACCTCGAGAACGCCGAGTTCGTCGAGCGGACCGGCAACCGGCAGAAGGCCGCCGTCGCGCGCGTACGCGAGCAGCTCCGCGAGATCGAGCAGCTGCGCGGGGCCGCCCACATCGAGCTGACCTCGCTGAAGTCGCGGCAGCAGGAGCTGAAACGGCACAAGAAGACGATCAGCGCCAAACTGGGCTCCGCACGGCAGCTGCTGTCCCGGCTCAGCGCGCAGGAACGTTCCAGGATCGGTGAGGCGCCGGGCACGGACCGCGCCTCACGCTCCTCGACCGGCCCACGCGACACCCTCACGGCCCTTGGATCCGCCGCGTCCCAGGCGCCCAACTCCCGTGCGGCCGCCGCCGTGTCCTACGCCCATCAGAAGCTCGGCAGCCCCTACGTCTGGGGCGCGACCGGCCCGAACGCCTTCGACTGCTCGGGCCTCGTCCAGGCCGCCTACCGCTCCGCGGGCGTCTCGCTGCCCCGCACCACGTACTCCCAGATCGACGCCGGACGCCGGGTCTCCCGCTCCGAACTCCTCCCCGGTGACCTCGTGTTCTACTACGCCGGCATCAGCCACGTCGGCATCTACGTGGGCAACGGCCGGATGATCCACGCCCCGAATCCCTCCGCCCCGGTACGGGTCGCCCCGCTCGACGAGATGCCGTTCGTGGGCGCCACCCGGGTGGTGTGAGAGGGCCGCCGCCCGTGACCGGCCGACAGCAGATGCCCGGGCTTACGCCTCACACCAGCCGTCGCGCCGTCGCCCACCGCGTCAGCTCGTGCCGGTTGGAGAGCTGGAGCTTGCGCAGGACCGCCGAGACATGCGACTCGACCGTCTTCACCGAGATGAACAGCTGTTTGGCGATCTCCTTGTACGCGTAGCCCCGGGCGATGAGCCGCAGCACCTCCCGCTCGCGCTGGGTCAGGCGGTCCAGGTCCTCGTCGACCGGCGGCGCGTCCGTGGAGGCGAAGGCGTCGAGGACGAACCCGGCCAGCCGCGGCGAGAAGACCGCGTCGCCCTCCTGCACCCGGAAGACGGAGTCGACGAGATCCGTACCGGTGATCGTCTTGGTGACGTACCCACGGGCCCCGCCGCGGATCACGCCGATCACGTCCTCCGCCGCGTCCGACACGGACAGGGCGAGGAAACGGACGGGGCGCTCGGCGTCGGCCATCAACGCGGCACAGCGGCGCAGCACTTCGACGCCGCCGCCACCGGGCAGGTGCACGTCGAGGAGAACCACCTCGGGCCGGGTCGCCGTGATGACCGTGACCGCCTGGTCGACGTCCGCTGCCTCGCCGACGACCTCGACACCGGTCTGCTCGGTCTGCCCTATCTCGGCCTGGACCCCCGTGCGGAACATGCGGTGGTCGTCCACGAGGACCACGCGCACGCGACGCCCGCCGGTGCCGCCGCCCGCGTCCACGGGCCCGGCCCCCTCCGCCGATCCCGCCGTACCGTTCGCCTCGGTCGGGTCGCTCATGACGTCTTCTCCGCCCTCTCCATCTCCAGCTCGACCTCCGTGCCGCCGTCCGGCACCGCGCGAAGCCGCGCCGTGCCGCCGTTGCGCTCCATGCGGCCGATGATCGATTCTCTGACACCCATCCGGTCGGCGGGTATCGAGTCGAGATCGAAGCCGGGGCCGCGATCCCGGACGGACACGAAGACCGTCTTCCCCTCGACCTCGGCGTAGACCTGTACGGCGCCGCCCTCGCCACCGTACTTGGCGGCGTTCACCATCGCTTCTCGCGCGGCCTGCATCTGTGCGCCGACCCTCTCGTCGAGCGGGCAGTCGCCCACGACCACGACCTCGATGGGCACACCGTGCTTGTCCTCCACCTCGGCCGCGTTGCGCCGCACGGCGTCGGCGAGGGTGGTGGGCTCGTCGGCCTCGTCCTTGCCGGTGCCCTCGGGCTTGTAGAGCCAGGTGCGCAGGTCACGTTCCTGGGCGCGGGCGAGGCGGCGCACCTCGTTCGCGTTCTCCGCGTTGCGCTGGATCAGCGTGAGCGTGTGCAGTACGGAGTCGTGCACATGGGCCGCGACCTCCGCCCGCTCCTGGGCGCGGATACGCATCAGGCGCTCCTCGGAGAGGTCCTGCGTCATACGCACCAGATACGGCCCGGCGAGGAGCGTTATACCGACGAGGACCGCGAGCGCCGCCTGGAGGACGGAGCCGAGGTGAGCGGCGGAGCCCTGCATGACGAAGATGCCGGAGACACCGGCCGTCACCAGCAGCACTCCGCCCACGGCGCGCAGCAGCGTGACCGTGCGCCGTCGGCGGCCCACCTCGACCCAGCGGGCCCGGCGGGCGTTGTCCGCCTGCCGCCAGACCAGGGCGACGCCCGCGCCGACGAGCACGGCCGGCCAGAGGTAGGCCCTGGCCCCGCCGCTGAGGTTGACGTTGCCCACGAAGACCATGGCCACGACGACCATGAGGAGCAGGGCCACCATCTGGCCCTTGTCCGGTCTGCGGGCGACGAGTCTGCGGCGGCCGTCCGGCGAGGTCTCCGAGGTGACCAGCGACGGCGGCTTCTGCGTCTCGACTCCGCCGACGCCGAGCGGGACGAAGAACCAGAAGGCGGCGTACAGCAGCGCACCGAGGCCGTCGGCCATGAAGAGGCCGACGAAGACGAGCCGAACCCAGATCACGGGCAGCCCGAGGTGCCCGGCGAGCCCCCGCGCCACCCCACCGAGCCAGCGTCCGTCACTGCTGCGGTAGAGCTTGCGCGGCGGCCGCGGTTCGGCGAGTGGCGCTGCTGCGGCTTCCGACATGCCATTGATGGTCACACGGCCGGAAGAGGGGAGCATCAGGGTCGGCCCCGGAGACTCCCCTGATCTCCGGAAACCGTCCGGTCGAACGCTTCCCGAGCCGTCCCTCAGGGCCGATATCAGGGTCCGGCCAGGGTCGTTCCGACTGCCGCCGCGGCACCGCGCCCGTCACCATGGACCCATGACCGATCACGAGCACGCCGCGACGGGTCCGGGACCCGGCTCCGGCCCGCGCCCCGCACCGGGCGCCGGGCCGCAGGATGCCGCGCCCGCCGCGGGCACCGCGCCCACGGACTCCCCCGCGCCCCCGAGCGCACACGGGCGCGCGGACGCGGGTGAAGAGAGGGGAGCGCCCGACGCGGCGGGTCCGGCCGGGGACGTCACCGCGTCCGGGCTGCCCCGGAAATTCCGGCGCGACCGCCACCACAAGACACTGGCCGGTGTCTGCGCCGGGCTCGGGCGGCAGTGCGACATGGACCCGGTGATCTTCCGGATCACCCTCGCGGTGCTCTCCGCCACCGGCGGCATAGGTCTCCTCTTCTACGGCTTCGCCTGGCTCTTCGTCCCGTACGACGACGAGGACGAGAACGAGGTGCGCAAGCTGCTGACGGGCCGTGTCGACGGCCAGGCCCTCACGGCCGTGCTGTTCGCGCTGGTCGGCTGCGGGGTGTTCCTGACCCTGCTGAACAACGGCGGGGTGCTGACCTTCGCCGTCGTCCTCTCCCTCCTCCTCGCCGGCGCGGGTTACTGGTCCCGCCGGCGCGACGCCCCCGGCCCCGACCCGCTGGCCGCCCAGGCCGTCGCCGACGCGCCGCCGGAGCCCCAGGCGCCGCCGGTGCCCGCCGCCTTCCCCTCCTGGTGGCGCGACCCCATCGTCAAGGACGGCAGGCACTTCGGCGGCACCGGCTATCTGTGGGGCCCCCGCGAGTACCGCGATGTCGATGTCGCGGCAGCCATCAGCATCAGCCTCGGCCTCGTACCGGGCGACCGCCAGGACATACCCGCTGCGCACACCCGGCCGTCCAAGCCGCGCGCCCCCCGCTCGATCGGCGGCTGGATCTTCCTGCTGGCGGTGTTCGCCGGCTCCATGGGGACGAGCCTCACCTGGGACGAGCACCCCCTCGGCACCAGCCTGCAGACCGGTCTGGCCTGCGCGCTCGCCGTCTTCGGCCTGGGTATCGCCGTCAGTGCCTTCCTGGGGCGGACCGGCGCGGGCTCGATTCTCCTGGCGATCGTCACGGCGGGTCTGCTCGCGGGTTCGGCGGCACTGCCCAAGGACATCGGCACCCAGTGGAACCGCACGACCTGGCAGCCGGCCACGGCGGCGGACGTACGGGACTGGTATGAGCTGGGCACCGGCGTCGGCACCCTGGACCTGACCCGGCTGGACCTGACCGGACGACAGACCGTGACGACGGGGGCCGATGTGGGCGTGGGCCGGGTGAAGGTGCTCGTGCCCGCGGACGTGACGGTGCGGCTGAACGTCGACGTAGGGGTCGGAGACCTCCAGCTGCCGGGCGACGACCCGAAGGACGTGGACGTGAAACCGGGCCGGCACAAGGAGATAACCCTCTCCCCCGCCCAGAGCGTCAAGAAGTCCGGCACGATCGACCTGAACCTCCAGGTCGGCATGGGACAGGCGGAGGTGACCCGTGCTGCGTCATGAGCTCCAGCCCGGAAAGCTGGTCGCCGGCCTCGTCCTCATCGCGGCGGGCGTCCTCTACGCGGGGGATGCGAGCGGCGCCTGGGAGACGCCCTGGTTCGTGGCGATTCCCCTGGTCACGGGTGGGCTGTGCCTGGCCGGCGTGGTGGCGTTCCTGACGGGCCGCATACGCCGACGGCGCTCGGTGGGCCGCACCACGGCCGACGAGCCGGGCCCGGACATGGCCGGCTGACAGCGAGCCACACGCGCCGGCCGCCGTCGGGGCGCTGTCAGTAGCCTGCCCGCTGCCGTCGTCGCGACCGCAGTGCGGCATCCATGGAGAGCAGGGGTGCGCCCGCCAGGACGAGGGGGATCCAGGCCATGAGGTAGGCGAGGTCGTTGCCGTAGTAGTACGGGTCGGAGGCCCAGCTCACGGTGAGCCACAGACTGAGGGAGATCAGTGCACCGCCGAGTGCGGCCAGACGGGCGAGCAGCCCGAGCAGGGTGCCGATGCCCACGGCCAGTTCTCCGAAGGCGATGGCGTAGCCGAAGCCGACAGGGTTCTTCAGGGAGAGGTCGACCAGGGCGGGGATGGCGGAGGAGTCGCGAACGGAACGCATCATGTCGCCGATCGAGCCCGCACCGGCGTCCTTCATGAAGGCGCTGTCCGTGAGTTTGTCCAAGCCGGCGTAGATGAAGGTGACGCCGAGGAAGATACGCAGAGGGAGGAGGGCGTAGCGGGCGGCGCTGTCACGCCGGCCTCCGTCGCCGTGGTGATAGGAGGAGTACGTGTCCGTCCGCATACTGTGAGTCACCGCCGCTAGCCGCCTCTCGCCCGCCGATGCCGAGCCCCCTCAGAGAACCATACGTATGACGAACCGACCCCGCTCAATCCTGTTGCTGCGGCTTTTGCTGACTTGCCCGGTCGGGCCGTAGGTGCGAGCCGTCCGACCGGGGTTCCGGCGCCCCGGCCGGTGCCGGAGCCCACCTTCACTCCGTCACATCTTCATTCCGTCACATCGACCGCGTACCGATTCGTCTCGGCTCCGGCCGCCGTGACCACCTGCACCTCCACCCGCCCGGGCTCCACGTCGGCCGGCACCGGCACCGTCAGCACCGTGTCCGTCGGGTTGCTGAAGCCTCCGGGGACGGGCACCAACGGCACGTGGACGTGGACCGTGCCGACCCGGACGACCATCCGGGCCAGCCGGTCGGCGCCCTGCGCACCCGGCGGCACGAACCCGGCGCCCCGGATCTCGATGTCGTCGCCCGTACGGATCGGCGCGTCCAGGTCGCCGGCCTCGCGTGACCGTACGACGGAGAGGATGACCGGGCGGCCGCCCTCCGCGTACTTGCCCGCCAGGTACGTCATGGCCGACACCAGGACCACCACCGCCAGCCCCCACGGCAGGTCCGGCAAGTGGTCCGGCCGCCTGGCCAGCCGTACCGCCGCGAAGACCAGGGCGACAGCGCTGACGACGACGTACTGGATGTCGGCGAAGGTGCCGCGCCCCGCGTCGTCGGTCAGCAGGTCGGCCGCTCGCGGGCGGTCGGCGCGTACCTTCTGCAGCCGTTGACTCAGCACCCGCAGTCCGACCACCCGCCGCACGAGGACGGCGATCCCGCACACCACGGCCAGCACGGTCACGACCCCGGCGCCGCGGGCGAGTTCCAGCCCGGAGACGAGCGCGTCCCGCTCCTCGGGCCGGGAGGCGGCGGCCAGCCGTCCCGCGAGGACGAGCACCGAGTAGGCCACGAAGAGCACCCATGCCGCGGCGACCGTACGGGAGGTGGACAGACGGTGGTCCTCACCGATCACGGGAGCGAGCGCGCCGCCCTTCGCGCGGTGGAACCACGACGCCGCCGTCAGCGCAACGGCGACGGCCAGCGCGGCGGCCAGCCCGGCCGTTCGTGCCGCCGTCCAGCCCGCGCCGACGGCCGTGAGGGACTGCCCGAGCAGCAACAGCACGACGGCCGCCCAGACCGTACCCGCGGTGCGGCCCCACAGACCTGTCAGCCAGGCCTGGCCCTCGGCGCGTCCGCGCTCGGCGACGAGTCCCGCGGACTGCGCCAGCTCCTCCGAGACCCACTGGCGGGAAGCGGAGGCGGAGTGGGCCACCGCGGCCGGCAGGCCCTGCCCGGCGGCGAACTCGTCGCGTCTGCGCAGGAACGCGGCGACAGCCCGCCGATGCCCCTCACGCGCCCCGTGCGGGCAGTCCCCGCAGGTGCACCCTCCTCCGTGCTCCCCGCCGGGCGCATCGCCGTGCCCGCCCGGGTAACCGCTCACAGCACCACCGGAGTACCCGCCCGCGGCCCCACCGGAATAGCCACCGCCGAGGCCATCGGCGTACCGACCCGCATACGCTCCGACACCCGTCCCCGCATCCGCGTACGCGCCCGCATCCGCGCCACCCTGTCCCGCCTCGCGCACCGCCACGCCCGACGCCCGCCTTCCCGCGACCCCATCACCGCCGGCCTTCCGGACCCCGGAAACACCGCTGTGCAACTCCCGTGCGACGAAAGCGAATTGTGCCCTATACCACCCGGTCCACGACCGTCCCCGTGGTCAGCACGAGTGAAGTTCGGCGTGCCGTGTTGACCTGACTGCAGAAATCCCCATATGGCCGAGACCATCCAGCAGCGCCGCCCAGCCCAGCCCAGCAGCGCCGCCCGCCCAGCACAGCCGCCTAGCTGAGCAGGTCCGGCTCGCTCCGGCTGACCTCCTGCCACATCGGCTGGTAGTTGATCCACGCCACCAGGTCGCCGCCCAGCTGCTCCCGTGTCGCCACCGCCATCCGGTGGTCGATCCGGAACGGGCGCCCGGCGGCCTGCGCCGTCAGCTGCACCTGGCAGGAGCGTTCCATCGACACGAACCACCAGGCCGCCGCGTCCACCGAGTCGCCGACGGTCAGCAGCCCGTGGTTGCGCAGCACGAGCGCCTTGCGGGAGCCCAGCGCGGCCGCGATGCGCCGCCCTTCCTCGGCGTCGACGGCAACGCCCGTGTACGAGTCGTACAAAGTGTGGTCCTCGTAGAAGGCACAGCTCTCCTGGGTGATCGGCTCCAGCAGCTCGCCGAGCGTGGAGAGCGCCCGGCCGTGCACCGAGTGGCAGTGGGCGACGGCGACGACGTCGGGACGGGCGGCGTGCACCTGGGCGTGCACGGTGAACGCCGCCTGGTTGACGTGGTAGGCGCCTTCGACGACCTGGCCGTCCTGGTTGGCGAGCACCAGGTCGCTCACGGTGACGTGCCGGAAGGGCATCCCGAAGGGGTTGACCCAGAAGCAGTCGGTGAACTCCGGGTCGCGGGCGGTGATGTGCCCGGAGACACCGTCCTCGTAGCCGAGCCGCCCGAAGATCCTGAGGGCGCCCGCCAGCCGTTCCTTGCGGTGCCGGCGTTCGTCCTCGACCGACTCGTGCATGGGCGGCATCGCGAACCGCAGCCGCTCGGTGGGCAGGGGCAGGGGCGGGGTGGGCCCGTGCATAGGTCCTCCAGCGTGTTCCACGTACGGGGCGGAAGTTACCGTCGGTGAGGCAGGGAAGAACAGAACCGTTTCGTGAAGATGGAGACGAGCGCCCCCTGAACACCCCACGCATACCCGTGTGCCCCCGGGCGCCCGGACCCCACGAATAGCCGACAGCAGATGTCGGGTTTCGGCGCCAGACTCGTCCTCATGACAGCGAACTGGGCGACCTTCGTCACCGCCGAACCCGAGCTGGCCGGTCTCGTCGAGAAGCGCTTCGGCGCCTACACGCACCACGTCCTCGCCACCCTCCGCAAGGACGGCTCGCCCCGTACCACCGGCCTGGAGGTGCGGTTCCTGGGCGGCGAACTGTGGCTCGGCATGATGCCGGACTCGCTCAAGGCCCTCGACCTGCGCCGCGACCCGCGCTTCGCGCTCCAGGCGAACCCCGGCGAGGGCACCGGCATGGGCGGGGGCGACGTCCGGATCGGCGGCCGGGCGATCGAGGTCGACGACGTGGAGACCAAGGCCGGATACGCCGAAGAGGTGGAACCGCCGGAGCCGTTCCACCTCTTCCGGACCGAGCTGACGGAGGTCGTGCGCACCTACGTCGAGGACGACAAGTACCTGGTCGTCCAGGTCTGGAAGCCCGGCACCCCCCTGCGCACGATCAAGCGCGCCTAAGAACCCTGAGGCCCGTGGAGCCCGTGGAGCCCGTGAGGGCTTACTCCCACTCGATCGTGCCCGGCGGCTTCGAGGTCACGTCGAGGACGACGCGGTTGACGTCACGCACCTCGTTGGTGATCCGGGTCGAGATCTTCGCGAGGACGTCGTAGGGCAGGCGCGACCAGTCGGCCGTCATGGCGTCCTCGGACGACACGGGGCGCAGGACGATCGGGTGACCGTAGGTCCGGCCGTCGCCCTGGACGCCGACGCTGCGGACGTCGGCGAGCAGGACCACGGGGCACTGCCAGATGTCCCGGTCGAGGCCGGCCGCGGTCAGCTCCTCACGGGCGATGGCGTCGGCCTCGCGCAGCAGGTCCAGGCGCTCCTTGGTGACCTCGCCGACGATGCGGATGCCGAGGCCGGGGCCGGGGAACGGCTGGCGCTGGACGATCTCGTCCGGCAGGCCGAGCTCCTGGCCGACCATGCGGACCTCGTCCTTGAAGAGCTTGCGCAGCGGCTCGATCAGCTTGAACTCGAGGTCCTCCGGCAGGCCGCCCACGTTGTGGTGGGACTTGATGTTGGCGGTGCCGCTGCCGCCGCCGGACTCGACCACGTCCGGGTAGAGGGTGCCCTGCACGAGGAACTCCACCGCCGGGCCCTGGTCCGCGATGATCTCGGCCTGGGCCTGCTCGAAGACCCGGATGAACTCGCGGCCGATGATCTTCCGCTTCTCCTCGGGGTCGGAGACCCCGGAGAGCGCCTTGAGGAACCGCTCCTCGGCGTCCACGACCTTCAGCTGCACGCCGGTCGCGGCCACGAAGTCCTTCTCGACCTGCTCGGTCTCGCCCTTGCGCATCAGGCCGTGGTCGACGTACACGCAGGTCAGCTGGGAGCCGATGGCCTTCTGGACGAGGGCCGCGGCGACAGCGGAGTCCACGCCGCCGGACAGCCCGCAGATGGCGCGCCGGTCACCGACCTGCTCGCGGATGGCGGCGACCTGCTCCTCGATGACGCTGCCGGTCGTCCAGTCCGGCGTGAGACCCGCGCCCCGGTACAGGAAGTGCTCCAGCACCTGCTGTCCGTGCGTGGAGTGCATCACCTCGGGGTGGTACTGGACGCCGTAGAGCTTCTTCTCGTCGTTCTCGAAAGCGGCCACGGGCACGACGTCCGTGGAGGCCGTGACGGAGAAGCCCTCGGGGGCGGCGGAGCAGGCGTCGCCGTGGGACATCCAGACGGGCTGCTCGGTGGGGGTGCCCTCGAAGAGGGTGGAGGACGCCTTGGAGACGTGCAGGTCGGTGCGGCCGTACTCGCGGGCGCCGGTGTTGTCGACGGTGCCGCCGAGGGTCCGCGCCATCAGCTGGAAGCCGTAGCACATGCCGAAGACGGGGACACCGGCCTCGAAGATCTCGCGGTCGAGGCTCGGAGCGCCCTCCTCGTACACCGACGAGGGACCGCCGGAGAGGATGATCGCCGAGGGGTTCTTGGCGAGCATCTCCCGGACCGGCATGGTGCTCGGCACGATCTCGCTGTAGACCCGCGCCTCGCGGACGCGACGGGCGATGAGCTGGGCGTACTGCGCGCCGAAGTCGACGACCAGGACGGTGTCGGCGGCGCTGGCAGCGGGAGTCGCTGATGACACGGGGTGCCTTCCGGCGGTGGGGCGGGGGTCTTGTGCCACCCGATTCTACCGGGGTGCCACCGGGCGTCTTCCGGGCGCCGGGTAACGGGCCCGTCTCAGGATGCGAGCCGTGTTGGACACCTCCGGGGCGCGGGGCATACTTGCCCCATGCTCACGCACCAGACGTTCGTCTTTACCTATGGCACCCGGCCCGCCGGCTGCCATGGTCGTGCTGCTTGAGCATCTGACAAGCGACTTCCCAGGCGCCCCGGGCCGACAAGGCCCGGGGCGTCTGTCGTCGTCCGGGCCTTGCCGCTCCGGGGCACCCCTCGACAGACCAGGAGCCCCTCCATGAACGCCACCGACGTGACCGGCGCCCGCACCCCCGAGGCCGCCGACGTGATCACCGGCGCGCGCGAGCGCATCGACGCGCTCGACGACCGGATCATCGGCCTGATCCAGGAACGAGCGGCGGTCTCCGCCGTGATCCAGGACGCCCGGATCTCCTCCGGCGGCCGGCGCGTGAACCTCTCCCGCGAGATGGAGGTCCTCGGCCGCTACAGGGAGGCGCTGGGCAAGCCGGGCACCGCCCTCGCGATGACCATGCTGGAGCTGTGCCGGGGCAGGATCTGAACCCCCGTGCGGGGGACACACGTACGCCCCCCTCTCACCCGCACGGCGCGTGACCGCCCCCGTGCCGCCTCGTTGGTCCCGGTGTCCGCGCCAGCCAGGCGCGGGCCCGAGAGAACCACGCGTGGCTCCCTGGGGTGATGAGACGTACGGATCGCTCCGTGCGTCGTGGGACCTCGCTCCAGGGAAGTGACCGGACGGCAGGGGACAGCAGCCCGGTCACCCAAGAGAACGGCCGGCTCCGGGGACGCCCGGGGCCGGCCGGCGGACCGTGCGAGAACGACGAGCAGGAACGCACGAGCAACAACGCACGAGGCCGGGTCGAACGGTTGCGGGCACCGCGTTCATCCAGCACGATGCGCATACGGGCCAAGTCTCCCCGCGGACACCCGCATCGCCCGACTGCCACAGGTCGAGACCAGCGGCGCAACCCCCCGGCGCCGCTTCCTGGCACCGGCGCTGCCCTGACGTCGGTGCTGACGAGAAGAAGGGCCCCGCGGCTCTCCCGCGGGGCCCTTCCCTCTGCGCCGACCGTCGTCCGGCCGTCACCAAGCCGTCGTCAGGTCGTCAGACTGTCGTCAGGTGCGCGACACCGTCCCGCAGGCGTCGCCGTCGGCCAGGCTCCTGCTGCGGTCGTACGGATCGGTCGTCGGGCCGGTGGGACGGCTCCCCTCGTCCCGGCTCGACGGGAACCCCGGGTGCAGATAGCCGTCGTGGACGTCGCAGGAGGAGTTGCCGATCTCCTCGTCGTACTTCAGAAGGAGCAGCCGGCCCTCCGTGACGCGGTACCGCGCGGGATCGGCGAGCTCTGCGTCGACGACCCGGCGGACGATGGTGCGGGCGACCTCGGTGGAACCGTCCGCGCGCATCACCGGGTAGACGAAGGTGTAGTCGGCGTGCACGGTGACGCCCCCGTGCGAGCCCTTCTCGAACGTCATGCGGCCGCGCGTCTTGATCACGTCGCCGACCAGCCGTACCCGATCGGGGTCGAAGCGGCTGAACAGGGTCAGCGGGTCGTGCTCCCTGCTGGGTGAGCGCAGGGCGGTTTCGAGGTCGTCGAGGGTCTTGGGCTGCCGCGGGTCGAGCAGCGAGAGCGCGGCCTCGGGGCGTTCGCCGCGTACCGTCCCCAGGTCGAGATTGGCGCCCACCAGAAGCTTCTTCGTGAGCTTCAGAGCCTGTTCCACGCGCCCCTTCGAGACCGCGCCGACGGCCTTCGCCTCGGGCAGGACGATGCCGGCCTCCCCGTCGGCCCAGCGCAGGGCCGGGGAGCCGGCGAACGGCTCGTCCAGGGTGGGCGTTTCGGGGTCCGACGCTCCGGGCGCGGCGGTGGGCGCCGCGGTCTCGGCGGGCAGGGGCGACGCACCGGCGGCCTGTGGCTCCCCCGTACCGAAGGGGTCGCCGGGCAGCAGCGACGGCTTCAGGGCCACCAACGCCACGACGACCGCGACGGGCACGCCGACAAGGGCCCACAGTTTGCGGCGCCGCGCGCTCCTGACGGTCCTCTCCTGCCGGGCGGGATCGGTTCGCCACCCCGGCGGCGACTCGCCCCGGGCGTCCTGCTGCCGCAGCCGCTCGGTCACCATCCGGGCCCGGGCTGACGGCTCCTTCGGGGCGGAGGCACGGATGTCCCGCTCGGTGTCACGGGTGAACTGCTCCCAGACGTCGTCGGGGATCTCCGAGTCCGATGACTGGTCATCGGACGGCTTGTCAGACACGAATCAAAGATCTAAGCGGGCGGTGAGCGCCTCCACAAGAAGGTCATGGATGTGACTCAGCACACATAAAAATCCTGTGAATGCCAGCACAACCATTCACAGGTTTCACGGATCAAACCTGCCGAACCATGGGCCACTCCCGCGCCCCACACGCGGAGGCCTCCCCCAACGTTCGTACCGCAGCCCGCGGTACGCCGGACTCTCCGAGGTCTTCATGAAGCTTCGCCGCGCCATGGCAGCAGCGGCCGCCACGGCGGTCATAGCCCCGGTGGCACTGCTCGCGGCACCGGCCGCGTACGCGACCGACGAAACGACGCCCACGCCGAGCGCGTCCGTGAGCGAGTCCGCTCCCGAGACGTCCTCCTCGCCGTCGGCCACCGAGTCCACGCCGGCCGAGACGACGCCGACTCCGAGCGCGTCCGTGAGCGAGTCCGCTCCCGCGACGTCGAGCGCGCCGAGCACGTCCGCGAGCCCGTCCACCCCGGCGCCCACCGCCTCCGAGCCGGAGGAGTCGGAGTCCCCGGACCCCGAGCCGTCGGTGTGCAAGGACACCAAGGTCGACGTCAGCATCACCGGCCTGCCCGGCAAGATCGCGGCGGGTAGCGGCTGGCACAAGTTCTCGCTGAACGTGCTCAACAACTCCGACTCCACGCTGAACGACCTCGACTTCTTCGCCGGGGCCTCCTCCGACAAGGACGGCGAGAACCTGTTCGCCAGCAAGCAGGTCCAGCTCCAGGCCTGGGACCCCCAGGACAAGATCTGGGTCGACCTCAACGAGGGCGGCTACGCGGTCGGTTACGTCGGTTACACCGACGAGCTGAAGCCCGACTACGAGGTCGACATCCCGCTGCGCCTCAACGTCAAGAAGTCCGCCCCGGTCGGCGCCGGCTTCTCGCTCGGCGCGACGATCTACGGCGACAACGACGCCGAGTGCACCGGCTTCGGTCAGATCTCGTACAAGTTCCAGATCGTCTCCGCCGGTACGGACACCGAGGGCACCAAGCCGCAGGAAGGCGGCAAGGCGCCCGTCACCGAAGAGAAGCCGAGCGGCAACACGCCGGAGGTCACCGGCAGCCTCGCCGAGACCGGCTCCAGCTCCGCCCTGCCGATGATCAGCCTCGTCGGCGGTGCCGCGGTCGTCGCCGGTGCCGGTGCGATCTTCGTGGTGCGTCGCCGCAAGGCCGGTGTGGAGGCGTAAGCCATAGCGGCCGGCAGGCCGTAGCACCAAGCAGAAGAGGGACCTGCGCTCGGAGGGGGGTGCAGGTCCCTCTTCTGTGTGCCGGGTCGGGTTACTTCTTCGGCGGCACCGCCGGCATCCCCAGGAACGGCAGCCGCAGCGCGCCGAACGCGTCCGCCGGGACGGCCGGGGACTTCGGCTCGACCGGCTGGAGACGCTCGTAGGCCGTGCCCTGCCTCGGGCGCGGGTCGGGCTCTCCCTTGTTGGGCCAGTACGACATCGCCCGCTCGGCCTGGGCGGTGATGGTGAGGGACGGGTTGACGCCCAGGTTCGCGGAGACCGCGGCGCCGTCGACGACCGAGATGCCGGGGTGGCCGTAAAGGCGGTGGTACGGGTCGATCACACCGGTCTCGCGGGAGGCGCCGATCGGGCAGCCGCCCAGGAAGTGGGCGGTCAGCGGGGTGCCCATCAGTTCGCCGACGTTCGAGCCCGCGAAGCCGTTGATCTCGGCGGCGAGCGCCGACGCGTTCTCCGTGGCGGCCTTGATCTGCTTGGGGTTGGGGGCACCGTGCCCCTGGCGGGCGGTGAGCAGACCCCGGCCGGCTCCCGACGGTTTCAGGTACGTCGTCAGGGAGTTGTCCAGCGACTGCATCACCAGGCTGATGATGGTCCGTTCCGACCAGCGGCGGTTGGACAGGGAACGCAGCACCAGCAGGGGATGTTTCGCCGCGTGGGCGAGGAAGCCCAGGACCCGTGAGGCGCCCGAGCCGCCGCGGGCGTAGGGGACCTGGAGGATGGACAGGCCGCCCATCGCGTTGGAGCCCTTGCCGTAGCGGACCGGCTCGATGTGGGTGTTCTCGTCGGGGTGGATCGAGGACGTGATGGCCACACCGCGTGTGAAGTCGGCCTTCGGCGCGCCGTGTGCCCTGCGGTAGCGCCGGTCGTCGGTCTGGGCGCCGACCAGGGCCTCTGAGTTGGTGCGGGTCAGCTCACCCAGCTTGTCCGAGACGTACCGCAGTTGGCCGCCGGTCTTCATACGGTGCAGCAGTGTCTGGGTGCCGTACGTGCCGGCGGCGAGGACGACCTGGCGGGCGGTGTAGGTGCGGCCCTTCGCCTTGCGGCGGTCGTCGGTGGGGAGGGTGGCGACGGCGTATCCGCCGCGCGAGTCGTCGGTGACCGAGACGACGGTCGTCAGCGGGTGGACGACCGCGCCGGCCTTCTCGGCGAGGTAGAGGTAGTTCTCGTTGAGGGTGTTCTTCGCGCCGTGGCGGCAGCCGGTCATGCACTCGCCGCACTCCGCGCAGGCCCTGCGGGACGGGCCCGCCCCGCCGAAGTACGGGTCGGGCACCTCCTGGCCGGGCTTGGCCTTCACCGCCCCGTCGGCGTCCTCGCCGTCGCCGAAGAAGACACCGACGGGAGCGAGGTGGAAGGAGTCGCCGCAGCCCATGCGTTCCGCCGCGGCCTTCAGGTGGACGTCCGAGGGGGTCATGGTCGGGTTGAGCCGGACGCCCAGCATCCGCCGGGCCTGGTCGTAGTACGGCTTCAGTTCGTCCTGCCAGTCGGTGATGTCCCGCCACTGCGGGTCCTCGAAGAACGGCTTCGGCGGGACGTAGAGGGTGTTGGCGTAGTTGAGGGAACCCCCGCCGACGCCCGCGCCCGCCAGGACCATGACGTTGCCCAGGAGGTGGATGCGCTGGATGCCGAACATGCCGAGCTTCGGGGCCCAGAGGTAGTTCTTGAGGTCCCAGGAGTTCCTGGGGAGGGTCTCGCGGGTGAAGCGGCGGCCTGCCTCCAGGACACCGACCTTGTAGCCCTTCTCCGTGAGGCGCAGGGCGGTTACCGAGCCGCCGAAGCCGGAGCCGACCACGATGACGTCGTAGTCGTAAGCGTCCTTTGGCACGTGCCGTCTCCCCTTTGAGTGTCCGTGCGGGCCGTCAGTGGTGTTCGCGCAGTTCCCCGCGCCCCTGAAGAAGGTCGGCTACCGGAACCGGAATGCCTTCATCAGGCGGAGACTCCTGCTCATGAACTGGGCGTACTTCTCGTCGTCCATGCCCAGGGAGGGGGCCATCGGGAGGACGCGCTGGTGGGCGACCGTCTGGGCCTCGGTGTACTTGAGGATGCCCTCGGAGCCGTGGCGGCGGCCGAGGCCCGAGTCCTTCATGCCGCCCATGGGCGACTGGACGCTGCCGTAGGCGGGTGCGTAGCCGTCGTTGATGTTGACGGTGCCGGTGCGCAGGCGGGCCGCGACCTCCTGGCCACGCCGGCCGTTCCTGGTCCACACCGAGGAGTTCAGGCCGTACGCCGTGGCGTTGGCGCGCTCGATCACCTCGTCCTCGTCCTGGAAGCGGTAGACCGAGACGACCGGGCCGAAGGTCTCCTCCTCGCAGACCGACATGTCCGTGCCGACCCCGTCGAGGATCGTCGGCTCGAAGAAGTACGGGCCGATGTCCGGACGCGCCACGCCGCCCGCGACGACCTTCGCGCCCTTCGCCACCGCCTCCTCCACGTGCCGCGTGACGGTCTCCAGTTGGCGTTCACCGACCAGGGAGCCCATGTCGGCGCCGTACGCCAGGGACTTGCCGAGGCGCATCGCCCTGGTGCGGGCGGCGAAGCGCTCCAGGAAGGCGTCCGCGATCGACTCGTGGACGTAGAGCCGCTCGATGGAGATGCAGAGCTGGCCGGCGGAGGAGAAGCAGGCGCGGACGGCCCCGGCCGCGGCCTTCTCGATGTCGGCGTCCTCCAGCACCAGCATGGCGTTCTTGCCGCCGAGTTCGAGGGAGACGCCGACCAGCCGGGCGGCGGCGCCCTGGGCGACCTCACGGCCGGTGCGGGTGGAGCCGGTGAAGGAGACGTAGTCGGCGTGCCGGACGACCTCCGGGCCGATGACCGGGCCGTCGCCGAGGACGACCTGGAAGACATCGGCGGGCAGGCCGGCCTCGATCAGCAGGTCCCGCGCCCAGAGTGCGGTGAGGCAGGTCTCCGTGTCCGGCTTCATGACGACCGCGTTGCCCGCGACGAAGGCGGGGAGCGCGTCGCCGACGGACAGCTCCAGGGGGTAGTTCCAGGGGGCGATCTGGCCGACGACCCCGCGCGGGTGGCGCAGTTCGGTGACCTTGGTGAGGGTCGGCATGGCACCGGCGTGCCGCTTGGGCTTGAGGTAGGCGGCGGCCCTGCGGCCGTAGTGCCGGGCGGCGACCGCGACGGCCTGGACCTCCTCGTGGGCGTGCAGGCGGGCCTTGCCGGTCTCCAGCTGGATGAGGTCGAGCACCTCGGCCTGGCGTTCCAGCACCAGGTCGTGGAAGCGGAGCAGGACGGCGGCGCGCTGCCGTACGGGGGTCTGCGCCCACACGGCCTGGGCGGCACGGGCCAGTTCGAAGGCCCCCGCCACGTCCTCGGGCGTCGACTCGGGGAGGTCGGCCAGCTTCTCGCCCGTGAACGGCGAGTGGTTGGCGGTACGACCGGAGCCGGCCACGCCCTTGGTGAGCTGGGCGACCAGCTCGGGGGTCACCACGTCGGCGGCGGTGCGGGCGCCCTCCGGGGCGGGGGCGAGGGGGTTGGTGCCGGTCTGTGCCGTGCCGGTCTTCTCCGGGGCGTGCGCGTCCGTCATGAGGCGCAGGGTATGCCTCAGGGGGGCCTTTGGGTACCCGTCGGTAATACGGCTTCACCGACTGCACACACGACGCCAGTGGCTGCTGGCAACGAACGCCCTGATCAGGGCGTTGTGGGGTGCGGGTCGGTGTGATTCGGCCTTTTACGATCCAGCGCCGATACCGAGCCGGTCGAGGGCCCCCTCGAAGACCGCGACGCCTTCCTTCTCCTCCGGCGTGCCGCTGGGCATGTCGACGCGCAGTTCGTACATGCGGTCGTCGTCGGTGCGGATCAGCACCCGCATGACCCGCCTGGGGGCGTCGTCCAGGTGGTAGGTGGTGTCGGTGAGGGCGGCGTCGTAGCCCTGGACGGTGGTCCGGGTGGATCCGGTGTGCGCCTCGCCGGCCTGGTTCGCCGGGGAGCCGGGCGCCTTGTCCCACTGGCGGAGGCGGACCTGGATCGTGCCGCCGCGGGCGTCGCCGTAGAGCGCCGTGCGGGGCTGGTCGGTCGCGCTGCCGGTGCGGTCGAGCGGGCGGTAGTGGCGCGGGAGGCGGAGTACGGCTGCCATGTCCGGCTCGGGGTGCGTGATCCAGGTGTCCGTCGTCCCGGCGGCCTGCTCGGCACTCTCCGCGCTGCTGGTGTCGGCGAGGTGGGTACCGGCCCCTATGCCGCCGGCGAGCAGTGCGCTGAGGAGGGCGAGGGGGGCCGGACGGAGGAGACTCTGGCGCTTGGGGGCTGCCCCGTCGCGCCGCGCCGCCTGCTCGTGCTGCGCCGCCGGGTCGGTCTCCGGCGGATCGATCTCCGCTGAGGCGGTCCCCGCCGGGCCGGTCTCCATCGGGGCGGTCCGCGCCGGGTCGGTCCTCGCCGGGTCGGCGGCCTCATCGGGGCGCCCGGTGCCGCTGTCCTCCGTGAACTCCCGTATGTGTTCCGCGCCCTGTTGTTCCTCGGCGGCCGACGGCCCCGCCACCGCCTCCAGTTCCTTCACGACCTCCTCGGCGTCCGGCCGCTCCTCGGGGTCCCGCGCCAGCAACCGTGCGATCAGCGGCCCGAGTGGTCCGGCCTGCTTCGGGTCGGGCGGCTCGGCTGCCAGGATCGCGGCGAGCGTGGCCTCCGGCGTGGCCCGGCGGAACGGGGACGAGCCCTCGACGGCGGCGTACAGCAGGACGCCCAGGGACCACAGGTCGGAGGCGGGCCCGGCGATGCGGCCGGACATCCGCTCGGGTGCGACGAACTCCAGCGAGTCGACGGGCTCCCCGCCGGAGGCGAGGGCTTCCTCCCCCGGCGCATGAGCGATGCCGAAGTCGGTGACGACGACACGGCGGTGCGGGCCGAGCAGCACGTTGGCCGGTTTCACGTCCCGGTGCACGATGCCGACGGAGTGCGCGGCACTCAGGGCGCCGACGACGGCGAGGCCGATCCGGGCGGCCTCGCGCGCCTCCACCGTCCCGCGCCCGAGCACCTCGCGAAGGGACTCGCCCGGCACCCACTCCATGACGATCCAGGGAAGTCGGTCGAGCGTGTCGACCGCTTCCAGGCCGTCGCGTTCGTCCGGCTGTTCCGCCTCGACGACCACGTCGTGGATGGTGACGGCGGCGGGGTGGTCGACGCGGGCGGCGGCGCGGGCCTCGCGGTAGAGCAGGTGGGCGGCCCGCCGGTAGCTCTCGTCGTCCGGGTGGCCCGGCAACCGGGGCTGTCGCACGGCGACTTCGCGCTGCGCGAGTTCGTCGTGGGCCCGCCAGACGGTGCCGGTCCCACCGGAGCCGATGCGCTCGATCAGCCGGTACCGCCCGCCGACCAACCGCCCCCGGGCATCGCTCGCCCCGCCCCCGTCGTTGCTCATGCCCCATCAGTACCCCGCGAAGCGGCCGCTTGTCGACGCGGGCCGATTCCGGTCGGCCGGGGCGCGTCAGGTCCCGTCGATGTCCAGGTTCGCGATCGCCGTCCTCGCCACCTCACGCCCGCGGTCCGTGAAGTCGCCCTTGCCCGGGTAGCTGACGGTGAGCTTGTACATGTCGCCGCCGGTCGCCTTGTAGTAGAAGATCCTGAGCTCGCGTGGGCGGGGGTTCTCGCTGTCGTTCGTGTCGTAGACGACGGTGTTCTCCGCGGCCTTCCTGCCCCTGTAGGTGGTCTCCTCGGGGCGCGTCCTCGGGTTCTCCGGCATGTTCAGGTCGTAGCTGCCGCTCTTCTTGAACTCGCCGTCGTCGTCGTACATCTCGGCGGCCGCGGAGCCGGCGATGTTGCCGCCCGTGTCCTCCGCCTTCTTGTCGAGGGTCAGGCCGATCCAGATGCTGCCGCTCGCGTCGGTGTACGTGACCCGGTGCTCCCGGCCGTCCGACTCCGGGCCGGGCACGGTCCGCTCGTAGCCGCCGGGGAACGCCGGCGACGCGGCGAGGTCCTTCTCCCGCTCGGTCTTCCAGCCGTCGGGCAACGGCCCGGCGAACGGGTTCGCGAGCACCAGGTACGCCGTCACCGCCACCGCGACGACCGCCGCGCCGAGTCCGAGCCACGCCGCGCGGCCGAGCCGGAGCCGCCTGCCGCCGCTCTGGCCCGTGACCTGGACGGCCTGTGTGGGCTGGGGGGCCGGCGGGTTCGCGGCCGTCTCCAGCAGGGCCCGCACCCGGGCGGCGTCCGGACGGCGGGCCGGGTCCTTGTGCAGCAGCCCCGTGATGACCTCGGCGAGCGGGCCCTGGGCGGAGGTGGGCGGCGCGGGCGTGGCGTTGAGCACGGACTGGAGGGTGGCGGGGGTGTTGCTGCGGCGGAACGGCGAGACGCCCTCCGTCGCCGCGTACAGCACCACGCCCAGGGACCACAGGTCGCCGGCCGGGCCCGGGCGCCGGCCCAGCACCCGCTCCGGCGCGATGTACTCGGGCGAACCGACGAAGCCGCCGGTGTCGGTCAGACTGGTCTCGCCCTCGATCTGCGCGATGCCGAAGTCGGTGAGGACGACCCGGCCGTACCGGCCGAGCAGTACGTTGTCCGGTTTCACGTCCCGGTGCAGGATGCCCGCCGCGTGCGCGGCCTCCAGCGCGCCGAGCACCTCCAGACCGATCCGGGCCGCCTCGCGGGGGGACAGGGTGCCCTCCTGGAGCTCATCGCCGAGCGAACGGCCCCGCACGAGTTCCATGACGATCCAGGGCTGCCCCTCCACGACCGCGACGTCGTGGACGCCGACCACGGCCGGGTGGTCGAGCCGGGCCGCGGCGCGTGCCTCACGGCGCATCCGCTCGAAGGCGTTGGCGCGTTCTCGCTCGGGAAGACCGTCCGGTACGCGGGGTTCCTTGACGGCGACCTCCCGGTCCACCGTCTCGTCCTTGGCCCGCCACACGGTGCCCATGCCGCCGTGCCCGAGCTTGGCGATCAGCCGGTACCGCCCGGCGATCAGCCGCCCGGCGCCGGGATCCTCGGCCGCTGTGGCCGCTGTCTCCGGCTGGGGCGGCACGGCCTGGGTGGGGGTCGCGTACGGGTTGCCCGGTACCGGCGCCCGCGGGTTCGGCGGGCGCAGAACATAGCTCGTCGGCTCTTCTGCCCCGGATGGGGCTCCCCCGTTGCTGCTCATGGGTTCATCCTTATCGCGCCAACCGCTTACCCCTCCACTACGGAGGCATTTCAGTCGCAGATCCGTGACGCGGAGCGGGGTCCGTCCCGGTGGGGCCGGTCCCGGCGGTGGGGCCGGTCCCGGCGGTGGGGCCGGTCCCGGTGGCGCTCGGGGTGCCGGCTCCGGGCGAGGTCGTGCTGCTCGGGGAGGGGGTGCCGGTCCTGGGTGTCTCCGGCGCCGAAGTCGTCGGCGCGGGCCCGCCGCCGTCGCCGTCCCGGTTCATGAGCAGCGCCGCCGCGGACACCCCCGCCCCGGCCATCGCGGCGACCAGCAGCGCGGCCACGAGCATGCCCCGCGTGGACTGCCGGGCGGGCAGCTCCGACGTGTGCGGAGACGGGGGCGGCTGCGGCTGCCGGTCGGTGACGGCCTGCCGGGCAGGCGGCTGCCGGCCCGTCGCGGCCCGTTGCTCCGCAGGCGGGTACTCGGGCGGCGGCGACTGCGGCGTACGGCCCGTGTCGCGGAACGCCCGCAGCATCCGTTCGGCCCGGTCCGCGTCCAGCCGCCGGTCCGGATCGCGTTCCAGCAGGCCCCGCACGACGGGCAGGAGCGGCCCGGCCTGTGCGGGTGGCTGGATGTCGCCGACGACGACCGCGTGCAGGATGCCGCCCAGCGAGTCGCGGTGGAACGGCGACTCGCCGCTGAGGGCCGCGCACATCAACGCGCCCAGCGACCACAGGTCGGACTCGGGCCCGGTCCTGGCCCCGGACATCCGCTCGGGCGCGGTGTACTCGGGCGAGCCGACGAAGGAGCCGTTCTCGGTGAGCGTGGGGGTGCCGGGGATCTGGGCGATGCCGAAGTCGGTGAGGACGACCCGGTCGGTGCCGGCCTCCAGCAGCACGTTCTCGGGCTTGAGGTCGCGGTGCAGCACCCCGGCCGCGTGCGCGGCGCGCAGCGCGCTCAGCAGGTCGATGGCGATGCGCGCGGCCTCGGCGGCGTCGACCGGGCCCTGTCCGGCGATACGGTCCGCGAGCGAGCCGCCCTCGATCAACTCCATGACGATGTACGGGCGTTCGTCGTCCTCGACGACGTCATGGACGACGACGATGTTCGGATGGCTCAGCTGGGCGACCGCCCGGGCCTCGCGCAGCGTACGGTCCCGCTGCCGGCGGGCGTCCGCCGCGGAGAGCGTCTCGTCGTACGGGAGTTCCTTGACCGCCACGCCCCGGCGGAGCAACTGGTCGGTCGCCCGCCAGACCACGCCCATGCCACCGCGCCCGAGCCGCGCCTCGAGCCGGTAACGGCCCGCGATGACACGCATGTTGTGCCCCTCGGTCACCATGCGGCAATCATGCCCCACCGGACGGATCCACTCCGGGACGGCGCTCACCAGTGGCCGAAACAGACGGCCCGGGTCAGAAGGGACGGACGCCGGGAGGCACCTGGGTCAGGAGGTCTTCTCCTGCCAGCCCTGGAGCAGCAGGGTGAACTGTTTGCGCGCCTTCGCCCAGTCCCGCGCGGGCGACGACATGTAGAGCGCGTACTCGGTGCCGTCGCGGGCGATGTACGTCTCCTCGATGGCGCGGCGCGGGCCGGGGAACTTGGTGTCCTTCGCCCGCGCGGTCCAGGTGTACTCCCACAGGGCGCCGCCCCGGTCACGGTAGACGTTGCGCTCCAGGGTGACCCGCCTGTAGTCGACGAGATCCTTCAGTTGCTGCTCCAGGTCGAGCTGGTGCGCGTACGGGTCGCCGAAGTCCGGGGAGGTGTCGACGGCGATCCGGACGAAGTGCCGACCGCCGTCGGGCGTGTAGTCGATCTGCTTGAGCTCGCCCTGCGGGCCGAAGGGCTTGCGCTTCCAGCCCTTGGGCAGGGAGAGGCTGAAACCCGCGGGGTCGTCGTGGCGGACCCAGCCGTCGGGTTCCGACCCCCCGGACTGCTGTGTGCTCGCGGGATTCACGGAGCCGGAGGTGCCGCCCGGCGTCTGCCGGCCCTCGTTCCACTGCTGGAGCACCACTGCGGTGGTCCCACCGATGATGGCCGCGAGCGCGACCACGAGGGCGACGGTACGCAACCGGCGGCGCCGGCCGGAACCGGCCTGCTGCGGCCCTGACGGCTGCGGGCCCGTCGCCACCGGGCCGACCGTGGTGGGACCGGTCGTCGAAGTGCCGGTGACGGGGGTGCCCGTGGCCGGGGTGCCGGCGAGCGGCGGGAGCGGCGTGCGGGTGTGCGATCCCGAGCCGGTGCCGACCGTGCCCGTACCGCTGTGGACGTCCTGGTACGTGCCTCCGTACTGCGTCGGGACGTACGCCTGCGCCCCGCCCGGGCGTCGCCCCTCCGCCGCCTCGGCGAGCAGGTGCTCGGCCTCGGACGCGTCGGGCCGGGTGGCGGGATCCTTGCGCAGCAGAGCGGTGATGACGGGGCCGAGCGGACCGGCGTGCTGCGGCTCGGCGGCTTCTTCCTCGACCACGGCCTGCATGGTGGTCAGCGGTGTGGTGCGGCGGAACGGCGAGCGGCCCTCGGCCGCCGTGTAGAGCGTCGCGCCGAGCGCCCACAGGTCGGAGGACGGGCCGGGGTCGTGGCCGCGCACCCGCTCGGGCGCCAGGTAGTCGACCGAGCCGACGACCTCTCCGGTGCGGGTGATGGTGGTGTCGCCCTCGATCTGGGCGATGCCGAAGTCGGTGAGCAGGACGCGTCCGTCCCGGCCGAGGAGGACGTTGCCCGGCTTGACGTCGCGGTGCAGGACGCCGGCGGTGTGCGCGGCGCGCAGGGCCCGCAGTACCCAGAGGCCGATGCGGGCGGCCTCGCGCGGCTCGACCCGTCCGTCCTCCTTGACCGCGTCCGCCAGGGAGCGGCCCTCGACCAGTTCCATGACGATCCACGGGCGGCCGTCGTGCTCCAGCACGTCGTGCACGGTGACGACCGCGGAGTGGTTGATCCGCGCGGCGGCCCGCGCCTCCGCCCGGGTGCGGGCCAGCAGGATCGCCTGCTCGCTCTCGGAGACGTAGAGGGCCGCCGTCAACTCCTTGATGGCGACGGACCGGTGCAGCACCTCGTCATGGGCGCGCCACACCCGGCCCATGCCGCCGCTGCCGATCGAGTCGGCGAGCCGGTAGCGGCCCGCGACGAGCTGGCCCTGCATCTGATTCACGTTGCCCCGCAATGGTCTTGACAGGGTCAGCGTAAGGACCCGCCCTTCCTCAGGGAACAAGCGGGGTACCACGGTGACCGCACTGTGACGGTTGTCGCCTGCCGGGACGGGAGGCAACCAGAGGTTGAACTACCGCGTACAGTCGGCGCGCCGACTCTCAGCCCGTCGCCTTGTAGGTCGCCGCCGCCTGCTCGTACAGTCGCGTCACCTCGTCCCGCTCGGCCTCCGGGCCGCGTACCTGCACCACGTGGTACCGCCCGCCGATCAGCATCGCCAGGTTGCGCACGTACAGCTCGCCCCCGTCGCCGCCGGTCCAGGTGAACTGCCCCTCGGCCATGGTCCGTCCGCCCACCTCTATGGTCTTCAGGCCGGTGGAGGTGGCCCAGCTGGAGTCGCGGTAGGGCTGCAGCTCGCGCTCCTTCTCCCGCTGGTAGGCCATCGGGTCGCTGCCGTACCGCGACGCGCTGTCCCGGCCCGGTACGACGATGAGCTCGAAGTCGCCCTTCGTGTAGACGACCTGGCCGCTGCTGCTCCCCGAGGTGCGGTCCCAGCCCTTGGCGACGGCGACCTGGAAGCCCGCCGGGTCCTTGCGCAGGGTGAAGCCGTCGGCGGTCCCGGGGCCGGTGGTCTGTGTCTCGGTGGAACCGGATGACGTCGAGGGGCTCTGCTCCGGGGCGGGGGACGTCTGGTCCGGCCGGGGTTCGCTGCTGGCGTCGGGCTCGGGCGCCTGGCTGACCTCGCCGGCGGCCCCGGTGCGGTCCGTGCCGTTCGCGCCGTCGGTCTGCGACTTGGGCATGAAGAGCATGGCGTAGGCGATCGCGGCGGCCATGGCGAGCAGGACCAGCAGGAGCAGGGTGCGGCCGAGGCGCTTGGGCGACCCGGACTCGCGTTTGGCCCGCTTGTGCCGCCCGTGGTGGGCGGGCAGCCCGGCCCGCCGCCTGCGCACGAGCTCGCCCCGGCGGCGTACGACGGGCAGCCTGCTGGCGTCCGCGGGCGGTGCCGCGATCACGTGCACACCGGCTTCCGGCTCCGGCGCCGACCGTACGAGCGAGCGCAGCCAGCCGCGCAGTTCCTCGAAGTCGAGGCGCTCGGTGGGGTCCTGACGCAGCAGCGACTCCACGACCGGCCGGAGCGGCCCGCACTCCTCGGCGTAGGCGGGCGGTTCGGCGCACACCATCTGCACCAGCTCGGCCGTCGACTCCTCCGGGTAGGGCGCATGGCCCTGTACGGCCCGGAAGAGCAGCGCGCCGAGGGCCCACAGGTCGGTGGCGGGGCCGATCGGCGCGGCCAGCTGCCAGTTCTCGTGCACGGGTCCGGCCTGCTCCGGCGCCCAGCGTTCCGTCACGGGCCCCACCACGGCCATGCGTGCCTGCCGGGCCCGCTCGGCGGCGAGTGCCGTGGCCGGGCCGCGCCGGGAGGCAGGGGTGTGGGCGGCCAGGTCGTCCCACCGGGTGGGAGCGCTCGGGTCGGCGGTGTCCGCCACCGGCGGGAGGGCCGCCTGTTCCTGGCTCGGCGGCGTGGGTGCGCCGCCGGGGCCGCCGCGGGGGGTGGCGCCGTGCCATGCGGTGGTCCGGGGGGCGCCGCGCACGCCGTAGGGGTCGGCTGTCTGCCCCGGCGGGATCGCGCCGGAGCCCGTGCTCTGTCCGGGGACGTACGGCGACTGCGCCGAGCCGTTTCCGTGGGGCGCGGGCCCGTTGTCCGGGGCGGGCCGGGCACCGGGCAGCGCGGCCCGGCCGTTCTGCTGCGCCTCCTGGACCCGGGCGGCGGCCCTCGCGCCCGCCCGGTAGGCGGCGATGGCTCCGGCGCGCGCGGCGCGTGGGTCCGCACTGTCGTCCGTGCTCCGGCGGGCCGGCACCACCGAGCCGCCACCACCCGTCGTACCGCCCCCGGCCGTCGGCAGCCCCCTGGACTCCCGGGCCTCTATGGCGGCACGCCGCGCGGCCTCGGGGTCGCCCGGGCCACCGATGGCACCGGGACCGCCCGCGCCCCCTGAACCGCCGGCGTCGTTCGCCCTCCCGGACGCGCCGCCCTCCTGCCCCGGGCCCCGGCCGGGCTCGTCGGAGGTGGGCACGGGGTCGTACCCGCACAGCGCTTCCTCCGCCGCGCCCACCGCGAGCCCGGTCAGCATGATCCGGCCGTCGTCGCAGACGAGGACCGTCCGCGGGGTGATGTTGCGGTGCACCCAGCCGTGGGCGTGCAGCACCCGCAGCGCCATGAGGACGTCGGAGGCCACCTCGGCCGCCCGGTAGGGCGTCAGCGGCTGCTCGGCGAGGAGCGCCGCCAGCGGACGTGCGGCCACCAGCTCGCTGACGATCCACAGCGAACCGCCCTCGGCGAAGACGTCGAAGACCTGGTCGAGTCGCGGATGGTCGGGGATGGCCGCGGCAGCCTGAGCGGCCTCCACCGCGCGCCGTACCACCGGGTCCGTGGGCCACCGGAGGCCCGGACGCCCGCCGGGCCGCCGGGCACCGGCGTCACGCGCCGTGAATCCGTCGGGCAGCCCCTCCGCGTCGAGGACCTCCGCCTCGACCACTTCCGGCAACGGCACCTGCCGGACCAGGACTTCCTGCCCGCTGTAGGTGTCGAAGGCCCGGCTCTCGGTGAGTTCGTACTCGTCGGACGGCGGCAGCGGCAGGCGGTAGCGGTCGGCGAGTACCCGTCCCGCATAGTCGTCCACGATGCCTCCCCCGCCAGCCCGGTCGGTCACATCCGTTCGCTCCACGGCCCGTTCCGGCTGCGCACGGTCCGCAAATATTTACGATACGTGCCGCGGGCAACCCGCATCGTGAGGATGCGAGATCTGCCTCCCCAAACCCGGCACCGCTCACGCTCAGGACTTGGGTTCGAAGGTCTTCGTCAGCGTCCGCCACGTCTCCTTGCGCAGCTCACCGCTCCAGTCGGCCGCCTTCGCCGTGTACATCAGCGCGTAGCCCTGCCGGTCGTCGACGACGAAACCCCGGTCGATGGTCCGGTACCTGGTGCCGCCGTCGGCGTAGGTGAACTCCCAGTCGGCCGTGTTCCAGCCTCGGTAGCTCACCTTCTCTATACGGATCTTCTTGTACTGCGCGCGCTGCATGTAGCGCTCCTGGTTCCTCCAGTCCGCCACCGGGTCGCCCTTGGGCGTGGACGTCCAGGCGATGAGCAGCTTCTGCCCGTCGGGCCCGGTGAACCGGTCGCCGGCGGCGCCCGTGGACCGGTACTTCCATCCCTTGGGCAGTCCGATCGAGTACCCCTGGTTCCCCTGGTGCGTCGACTCGGCCGCGGTGCCCTTCCCGGCGGACCCCTCCTCCGCCTCGCCCGAAGTCCCGCCCGTCGGCGTGCTGTTCGAGGAGGGGGCGGACTGCGCGGGCTGCGACGACGCCGTGTTGTCGGTGCGCGTGCCGTCGCTCTCGTCGTTCTTGGTGTCGGGACCGCTCGACGCGGTGCTGACGGTCTTGCCGCCGCTGCCGCCCGCGGCGCCCTTCGAGCCCTTGTCGTCGCCGCTGAGGGCGATGGCGAGCACGGTGCCGACCACGGCGAGCGCCACGACCACCGCGATGATCAGCAGGGTGCGCCGTGGCACCACGTCGGTGAGCGGCGCCCTCGGCACGGGCCTCGGCGGCAGGTCCGGCGGCGGCACCACGGGCCATCCGGAACTCCGGCCCCCGGAGGCCGTCTTCGCCTCCTGCGCACTCCGCTCACCGGCGCCGGCGGCCGCACCCGGTCCCGGCTTGGCCGCGGACGCGCCGGCGGTCCCGGTGCGGGCCGTGCCGTCGTCCGCTCCGGAGGACGCAGTTCCGCTCTCGGTCCCGGTACGGGCGGCGGCCGACGCCCCGGCCGTTCCCGCCGCGGCCTTGCGCACGGAACGCAGCGCCCCGCGCAGCCGCTCCCCGGCCTCCTCGCCCCGCTTGCTCCCGGCCCCCGCCGGACTCCCCTTGCGCGAGGACCGGTCGGGCTGGGCCGGCAGCGGCACGACCTTCGTCGCGTCCAGCGGCTCCGGCTCGGCCCGCTCGGGTGCGTGGAGGACCGAGTTCAGCATCGCGCGGGCGCCCGCGTCGTCGAGCCGCTCGGCGGGATCCTTGGTGAGCAGGCCGCGGATGACGTCCGCCAGCGGGCCGGCGTTCTTGGGCTCCTCCAGCGGCTCGGTCATCACGGCCGTGAGAGTCGCTATGGCCGACCCCTTGTCGTACGGCGGCGCGCCCTCCACCGCCGCGTACAGCAGACCGCCGAGCGACCACAAATCGGCCGCCGGGCCCGGCTTGTGCCCGCGCGCCCGCTCCGGGGAGATGTAGGAGGGCGCGCCGACGAGCATGCCCGTCGAGGTGATGGACGGGTCGCCCTCGACCTGGGCGATCCCGAAGTCGGTGAGCACGACCCGGCCGTCCTCGGCGATCAGCACGTTCGACGGCTTCACGTCGCGGTGCAGGATGCCCTCGCGGTGCGCGGACCGCAGCACGTCCAGGACGGCGAGACCGACCTCGGCGGCGCGCTTCGGCTCGAGGAGGCCGTCCTCCCGGATGACCTCGGCGAGCGACTTGCCCTCGACGAGTTCCATCACGATCCAGGGCCGGTCGTCCTCCTGGACGACGTCGAAGACCGTCACGGCGCTGTTGTTGCGGATCCGCGCGATCGCCTTGGCCTCGCGCAGCGTCCGCGTGATCAGCCGCCGCTTCTCCTCCTCGTCGATGTTCGACGGGAACCGCAGCTCCTTGACGGCGACCGTCCGCCCCAGGGTCTCGTCCTGGGCCCGCCACACGGTGCCCATGCCTCCCCGGCCGAGGACCTCGCCGAGCCGGTACCGCTCCGCGAGGAGACGGTCCCTGTTGTCCTTACGAGTGTCCTGACGAGTGTCCTGACGAGATGTGCCCGCCCGCTCCGCCTCCGACATGCGTCCCCTCATACAACCCGCCCTGACAGAGCCTCCATTGTCTCTCACCCGACAAGTGCCCGGCGCCCTGGGGCCCGACCACCGGGAACCCGGGTGCGGTACGCCGGGCGCCGCCCTGCATGATGGGCCCGGACCAGGGAGGAGGCCGCATGCCGCCGTTTCGGACATTGCTGGCGCTTCCTGTGTCCCTCGCCCTCCTCGGTCTGCCCCAGGCCGACTCCTCGGCCCTGTCGGACCCGCCCACGAACGCGGTGCTCCCGCTGCTGGTGACCCGGGGCGGAGCTCCCGCCGCGGCCCTGCTGGCTCGCGAGGGCGGCACCACCCGCTATGCGCACGCCGGGCGGGGAATCGCCCGGTCGGACCACTTCCGCGCGGGCAGCGTCACCAAGACGTTCATCGCGACGGTGGTGCTGCAACTGGCCGCCGAGCACCGGCTGTCGCTGTCCGACACCGTGGCGGAGCACCTGCCGGGCCTGGTGCGGGGAGCGGGCAACGACGGCCGCGCGCTGACCCTGCGCTCCCTGCTCACCCACACCAGCGGCCTGTACGACTTCACCGCGGACACCCGAGGAAGGGCGCCCCTCACCCCGAGTCAGGCCGTACGCATCGCACTCACCCACCCTCCGGGCACGCCCGGCCGCTTCTCCTACTCGAACACCAACTACGTCCTGCTGGGCCTGGTCATCCAGCAGGTCACCGGCCACTCGTACGCGACCGAGACCGAGCGCCGCATCCTCACTCCGCTGCGTCTGACGGGCACCTCGTTCCCCGGCTCCCGCTCCGCACTGCCCTCCCCGCACGGCCGCGCCTACTCCGCCGACGGAACCGACGTCACCGCGCTCGACCCGCGCGTGGCCGGCGCCGCGGGCGAGTTGGTGACCACGCTCGACGATCTGGACCGCTTCTACGCGGCCCTGCTCGGCGGCCGGCTGCTGCCCCCGCACCAACTGCGCGAGATGCTCGACACCCGTGCCGCACACGGCGCGTACGGCATGGGCCTGTTCCCCGAGAGACTGCCGTGCGGCACCACGGTGTGGGGGCACAACGGGTTCATATCCGGCAGCTATGTGCGCACCGCGGCCACCGTCGACGGCCGGCGTGTCCTCACGTTCCGCGTGAACACCGACGCGATCGCGGACCCCGAGCTCGAACCCGCGGTGCTCGCGGCCGAGTTCTGCCCGCGCGCCTCGTAGCAGGGCAGGGGCGCCTACAACGGCACGATGTCCGGCGCTCCCAGCCGCGCCGCGTCCGCCGTCAGGTCGTCCGGCTGGCGCTGCGACTCCCGTTCGGCCTCCACCCGCTTCTCGTAGTGCTGGACCTCGCGCTCGATCTGGTCCTTGTCCCAGCCGAGGACCGGCGCCATCAGCTCGGCGGCGGCGCGGGCGCTGCGAGTGCCCCGGTCGAAGGTCTCGATCGAGATGCGGGTACGCCGGGTCAGCACGTCGTCCAGATGCCGCGCCCCCTCGTGCGAGGCCGCGTACACGATCTCGGCGCGCAGGTAGTCGTCGGCCGCCGGCAGGGGCTCGCCCAGCGACGGGTCCTCGGTGACGAGCTCGAGGAGCTCCTCCGCCATCGCCCCGTACCGGTTCAGCAGGTGTTCCACCCGCACCACGTGGATCCCGGTCCGGGCGGCTATCCGCGCCCGCGCGTTCCACAGCGCCGGGTAGCCCTCGGCGCCCAGCAGCGGCACGTCCTCGGTGACGCACTCGGCGACCCGCATGTCGAGCCCGTGCACCGCCGCGTCCACCGCGTCCTTGGCCATGACCCGGTACGTCGTGTACTTGCCGCCCGCCACGACGACCAGCCCGGGCACCGGATGCGCCACGGTGTGCTCGCGCGACAGCTTGCTGGTGGCGTCCGACTCGCCCGCGAGCAAGGGGCGCAGCCCCGCGTACACGCCCTGGACGTCGTCCCTGGTGAGGGGCACCGCGAGCACCGAGTTCACATGTTCCAGCAGGTAGTCGATGTCCGCGCTGGACGCGGCCGGGTGCGCCTTGTCGAGGTCCCAGTCGGTGTCGGTCGTCCCGACGATCCAGTGCCGGCCCCAGGGGATGACGAACAGCACGGACTTCTCCGTGCGCAGGATGAGCCCGGTCGTGGAGTGGATGCGGTCGCGCGGCACGACCAGGTGGATGCCCTTGGACGCCCGTACGTGGAACTGGCCGCGCTCCCCGACCATGGCCTGGGTGTCGTCCGTCCACACGCCGGTCGCGTTGACGACCTGCTTGGCGCGGACCTCGTACTCCCCGCCTCCCTCAACGTCCTGCACCCGCGCGCCGACGACCCGCTCGCCCTCGCGCAGGAAGCCGGTCACGCGCGCCCGGTTGGCCGCCTGCGCGCCGTACGCCACCGCCGTGCGCACCAGGGTCGCCACGTAGCGAGCGTCGTCCATCTGGGCGTCGTAGTACTGGAGCGCCCCCACGAGGGCGTCCTTCTTCAAGCAGGGCGCCACGCGCAGGGCGTGAGAGCGGGTCAGGTGGCGGTGCATCGGCAGGCCCCGGCCGTGGCCGCGCGCCATGGACATGGCGTCGTACATCGCGACGCCCGAGCCGGCGTACAAGCGCTCCCAGCCCTTGTGCTGCAAGGGGTACAGGAACGGCACGGGCTTCACCAGATGCGGGGCGAGCCGCTCCAGCAGCAGGCCGCGCTCCTTCAGGGCCTCTCGTACGAGCGCGAAGTCGAGCATCTCCAGATAGCGCAGGCCGCCGTGGATCAGCTTGCTGGACCGGCTGGAGGTGCCCGAGGCCCAGTCACGCGCCTCGACCAGTCCCGTGGACAGGCCTCGCGTCGCGGCGTCGAGGGCGGTGCCGGCCCCGACCACGCCTGCGCCCACCACCAGCACGTCCAGCTCGCGCTCGGCCATAGATGCGAGTGACTCGGCGCGCTGCGCCGGCCCGAGTGTCGCTGTCCTCACCGCTGCCTCCCGCTCATCGGTCGCGCCGGCCGCACCCGTCGGGTGAGACCCCGTCCGTACCCCCCATGCCCAAATTCTGACCGGGTTGCCCGACTTCAGCCACCACGGGCCGACAGCCTGTGGACAACGCTCACGGAACACTCACCGAAACTCGGCCGAGCAATCCCACATAACGGTCATATTTACTCCTAGTCTGACATTGCGCTCGCCCGTCCTGTCCACAGGGCTTGCGCACCTGTCCCACTTCGGCTATCGGGAAGGACGGCCACGCCATGCCCGCAGACCTCGCCGTCATCGGACTCGGACCGTACGGCCTGCCCCTGGCCCAGGCCGCCGTCGCCGCCGGCATCCCCACCATCGGCTACCGGACCGGCCCGGAGGCCGGCTCCCTCAGCCCCGCCGAACAGCGCCGGATGCTCTCGGGGGGCTTCCGGCTCACGACGAACGCCGCCGAACTCGGCCGGGTGCGCACCGCGGTCATCTGCGCACCGACCCCCCGAGCCGCGGACGGCGGGCTGGACCTCACGCAGGTGGAGGCCGCTGCCCGCACCCTCTCCGCTCACCTGCGCCCCCACACGACTGTGATCCTTGAGTCCCCTGTGTACCCCGGGACGACAGAGGAATTCCTGCGCACCCTCCTCGAAGAGGGCTCGGGACTGCTGGCGGGCCGCGACTTCCACCTCGCCTACTCCCCCAGCCGCGTCGACCCCGGCAACCGCGACTTCACCCCCGCCAACACCCCCAAGGTCATCGGCGGTCTCACCCCGGCCTGCACCGAGTCGGCCGCCGCCTTCTACGGACGGCTGACCGACAAGGTGGTACGCGCGCGTGGACCACGGGAAGCGGAGACCGTGCAGGTGCTGGAGACCAACTACCGGCACGTGAACATCGCCCTCGTCAACGAGATGGCCGTCCTCTGCCACGACCTGGGCGTCGACCTGTGGGACGTCGTCCGCTGCGCGGAGACCAAGCCCTTCGGGTTCGAGGCCTTCCGTCCCGGCCCCGGCGTCGGCGGCCACACCGCCCCGCAGGACCTGACCGCGCACGGCGGCCGCACCCTGCGCATGGTGGAGCTCGCCCAGCAGGTCAACCGCCGCATGCCCGGCTACGTCGTCCAGCGCGCCGCCGCGCTGCTCAACGAGCACGGCAAGTCGGCCCGGGGCGCGCACGTCCTGCTCCTGGGCGTCACCTACAAACCCGACCTCGCCGACCTGCACGACACCCCCGCCCAGGAGGTCGCGCTCCGCCTGATGGAACTGGGCGCCTCGGTCAGCTACCACGACCCGTACGTCCCCGAGTGGAGCGTCCTGGACCGCCCCGTCCCCCGCGCGGACTCCCTCTACGAGGCTGCTGCCGACGCGGACCTGACCATCCTGCTCCAGCAGCACCGCACGTACGACCTCCAGGGCCTGTCGGTGAAGGCCCAGCTACTGCTGGACACGCGGGGGGCGACGCCCATGGGGGCGGCGCATCGGTTGTGAAGGGGGCGCGTGGGGTGCGCGCACCCCGGGAGCTGGTGGCATGCCGCGCGCGGCGCGGGTACCGTACGGAACCAGGTGGAGCCCACCGCAGTGGCCACTGCAGCGGGCTCCGGGCGATTCACGGAGTGTCCACCCCTAGGTTACGTAGGGGTGGCCGCTCATCGCCCGTAGATCCACAAGACACACCTCCTCCGGAACTTCACGAGCCGCAGCCAGTACTGAGCCGGCCGAAGCCGAATGCGGTCCCATCGGGTGGGCTTGCGGTGACGGCCCATGGGCGCGCCCCCTTCCACGACGCCACCCATTGGCCCGGTAGGCAGCACGTCGGAATTCGGGCCGGGCCCCGAGGGCCGGGGTCCGGAACCGTGTCCTTGGAAGGGGGCGCCCCAGACAACCGGGTCGCCGATCACGGACGCTACCGCCCCGCTACGCCCGTTCGGCCCACATTCGCCCCGAACGCAACCACGCGCCCCTGCCCCACAACGCGCCCCGTCCACGCACCCCCGAGCACGCAAAAGGGCCGGTCACCCCACCCGCAGGGGAGTGACCGGCCCTTTCCCAGACCTTGAGGCCTAGCGTCGGTGCTGTGAGTCCGCCACCGTCACCTCGACCCGCTGGAACTCCTTGAGCTCGCTGTACCCGGTCGTGGCCATGGCGCGGCGCAGGGCGCCGAAGAGGTTCATCGAGCCGTCGGGCGTGTGGGACGGGCCCGTGAGGATCTCCTCGAGGGTGCCGACCGTGCCGAGGGCGACCTTCTTGCCGCGGGGCAGCTCCTCGTTCACGGCCTCCATGCCCCAGTGGTGGCCCTTGCCCGGGCCGTCGGTCGCGCGGGCCAGCGGGGACCCCATCATGACCGCGTCGGCGCCGCAGGCGATCGCCTTCGGCAGGTCGCCGGACCAGCCGACACCGCCGTCCGCGATCACGTGCACGTACCGGCCGCCGGACTCGTCCATGTAGTCACGCCGGGCCGCGGCCACGTCGGCGACCGCCGTCGCCATGGGGACCTGGATGCCCAGCACGTTGCGCGTGGTGTGCGCCGCGCCGCCGCCGAAGCCGACCAGCACACCGGCCGCACCCGTGCGCATCAGGTGCAGGGCCGCCGTGTACGTGGCGCAGCCGCCGACGATCACCGGGACGTCCAGCTCGTAGATGAACTGCTTCAGGTTCAGCGGCTCGTGCGAACCGGAGACGTGCTCCGCGGAGACCGTCGTACCGCGGATGACGAAGATGTCCACGCCCGCGTCGACGACGGCCTTGGAGAACTGGGCCGTGCGCTGCGGGGAGAGCGCGGCGGCGGTGACGACGCCGGAGTCGCGCACCTCCTTGATGCGCTGCCCGATCAGCTCCTCCTTGATGGGGGCCGCGTAGATCTCCTGGAGGCGGCGGGTCGCGGTCTCCTCGTCCAGCCCGGTGATCTCGTCGAGCAGCGGCTGCGGGTCCTCGTGCCTCGTCCACAGACCCTCGAGGTTCAGCACACCGAGGCCGCCGAGCTCGCCGATGCGGATCGCGGTGGCCGGGGAGACGACCGAGTCCATGGGGGCGGCCAGGAAGGGCAGCTCGAAGCGGTAGGCGTCGATCTGCCAGGCGATCGAGACCTCCTTCGGGTCCCGGGTACGGCGGCTGGGGACGACCGCGATGTCGTCGAAGGCGTACGCCCGGCGGCCGCGCTTGCCGCGCCCGATCTCGATCTCAGTCACGTCTGTGGCCTTTCCCTGATGCGTTGCAGCGTCTTCCAGTATCGCCGACGGGCATGACGAGGGCGGCCCCGGATCCTTCCGAGGCCGCCCCATCAGGCCTGGTGCCTACTGACGGCTGTAGTTCGGCGCCTCGACCGTCATCTGGATGTCGTGCGGGTGGCTCTCCTTCAGGCCCGCCGAGGTGATGCGGACGAAGCGGCCCTTGGACTCCATCTCCTCGATGGTGGCCGCGCCCACGTAGCCCATGGTCTGGCGCAGCCCGCCGACGAGCTGGTGCAGCACGTTGGCCAGGGGGCCGCGGTAGGGCACCTGGCCCTCGACGCCCTCGGGCACGAGCTTGTCGTCGGAGGCCACCTCGGCCTGGAAGTAGCGGTCCTTCGAGTACGACTTCGCCTGGCCGCGGGACTGCATGGCGCCCAGCGAGCCCATGCCGCGGTAGGACTTGAACTGCTTGCCGTTGATGAAGAGCAGCTCGCCCGGCGACTCCTCGCAGCCCGCGAGCAGGCTGCCCAGCATGACCGTGTCGGCACCGGCGGCGAGGGCCTTGCCGATGTCGCCGGAGTACTGCAGACCGCCGTCGCCGATCAGCGGGATGCCGGCGGGGCGGGCGGCGAGGGAGGCCTCGTAGATGGCGGTGACCTGCGGGACGCCGATGCCGGCGACCACGCGCGTGGTGCAGATCGAGCCGGGGCCCACGCCCACCTTGATGCCGTCGACACCGGCGTCGATCAGGGCCTGCGCACCGTCGCGGGTGGCGACGTTGCCGCCGATCACGTCGACGGAGACGCTCGACTTGATCTTCGACATCCAGCTGAGGGCGTTGCTGTTGTGGCCGTGCGAGGTGTCGACGACCAGGAAGTCCACCCCGGCCTCGGCGAGCGCCTGGGCGCGCTCCAGGGCCTCGGGGCTGGCGCCCACCGCGGCGCCGACCAGCAGCCGGCCCTCGGCGTCCTTGGCGGCGTTGGGGTACTTCTCGGCCTTGACGAAGTCCTTGACCGTGATCAGGCCCTTGAGGATGCCCGCCTCGTCGACGAGCGGCAGCTTCTCGATCTTGTGGCGGCGCAGCAGCTCCATCGCGTCGACGCCGGAGATGCCCACCTTGCCGGTGACCAGCGGCATCGGCGTCATGACGTCACGCACCTGGCGGCTGCGGTCGGTCTCGAAGGCCATGTCGCGGTTGGTGACGATGCCGAGCAGCTTGCCCGCGGGGTCGGTGACGGGGACGCCGCTGATGCGGAACTTGGCGCACAGGGCGTCGGCCTCGGCGAGGGTCGCCTCGGGGTGCACCGTGATGGGGTCGGTCACCATGCCGGACTCGGACCGCTTCACCAGGTCGACCTGGTTGACCTGGTCCTCGACCGACAGGTTGCGGTGCAGCACGCCGACGCCGCCGAGTCGGGCCATCGCGATCGCGAGGCGGGACTCGGTCACCTTGTCCATCGCCGCCGACAGCAGCGGGATGTTGACCCGTACGTTGCGGGAGATCCGGGACGAGGTGTCGACCGCGCCCGGCAGCACCTCGGATGCGCCCGGCAGCAGCAGCACGTCGTCGTAGGTCAGCCCGAGTGTCGCGAATTTACCGGGCACTCCGTCGACGTTTGCAGTCATGACACCTTCCCCAAATGGCCTTGATCGGTGCGGATGTCCATGCTAACGGGAAGCGCGGCTGTCTCATTCCACGGTTCCGGTCGGCTCCCGGCTTCGTATGTTCGTACGGAAGCGACGCACTGCCTGTTCAACCAAGGGCTGTGGAAGGCCTACTGCTCGGCCAGCGCCCGCAGCCTGCTCAGCGCCCTGTGCTGCGCCACCCGGACGGCACCGGGTGACATTCCCAACATCTGGCCCGTCTCCTCGGCCGTGAGCCCCACCGCGATCCGCAGCAGCAGCAGCTCCCGCTGGTTCTCGGGGAGGTTGGCCAGGAGCTTCTTGGCCCACTCCGCGTCGCTGCTCAGCAGGGCGCGTTCCTCCGGTCCCAGGGAGTCGTCGGGCCGTTCCGGCATCTCGTCGGAGGGCACGGCGGTCGAACCGGGGTGGCGCATCGCCGCGCGCTGGAGGTCGGCGACCTTGTGGGCGGCGATGGCGAAGACGAACGCCTCGAAGGGGCGCCCGGTGTCCCGGTAGCGGGGCAGTGCGAGAAGCACCGCGACGCAGACCTCCTGGGCCAGGTCCTCCACGAAGTGCCGGGCGTCGCCCGGGAGGCGGGACAGACGGGTGCGGCAGTAGCGCAGCGCCAAGGGGTGGACACGGGCGAGCAGGTCGTGCGTGGCCTGCTCGTCTCCGTCGACGGCGCGGTGGACGAGCGCACCGATCGCCCCTTGGGCATGGACCGCCTCGTCGTCACGCATCGGTCCATGGTGCCTTGCGGCCGTCGGGCCCGTGACACCACGCCCGTTGTTGTGCACCGAAGCGTTATGAGCAAGTGCGCCGGAACTCATCCCCTGCGCCCTCCCCTTCCGCTCGACCGACTCGTCCCCGAGGAACTCCACACCCTCAAGGATGCGGCATCAGCCGCGAAACGAGCAGCGGGCACCGGGCGGGCCCCCGGCCCACCCCCGCCCACCTGGCTTTCCGTGCCTCCGCCGCGCTCCCCGCGCCACAGGCGGCCGCCGCTGGAGCCTGCCGTTCGGATCGCCCCGGGGACGCGGGGCCGCGCGTACACCGCCCCGAGCTCTCGACATCGCCCGGGCAGGGCGGCACCGCCGTCGACGGCCGGCCCGCGCCCACGTCCGTGCGGCTCGCGCGGGGGCATCCGCGTGCCCCCGCTCCCCGGTCCGCACCGGCCGCCGCGTGTCGCAGCAGGCCCGACCCTGTCGGTGTCCTGCGACCCGATCCGAACGCCAGGCCCTAGCGCACCAGACCCCACCGGAAGCCGAGCGCCACGGCGTGGGCCCGGTCCGAGGCGCCGAGTTTCTTGAACAGGCGCCGGGCGTGCGTCTTGACGGTGTCCTCGGAGAGGAACAGCTCGCGGCCGATCTCCGCGTTGGAGCGGCCGTGGCTCATGCCTTCGAGGACCTGGATCTCACGCGCCGTGAGCGTCGGCGCGGCCCCCATCTCGGCCGAGCGCAGCCGGCGCGGGGCGAGCCGCCAGGTCGGGTCGGCGAGGGCCTGCGTCACCGTCGCGCGGAGTTCCGCGCGGGAGGCGTCCTTGTGCAGGTAGCCGCGGGCACCGGCGGCGACCGCGAGCGCGACGCCGTCCAGGTCCTCGGCGACGGTGAGCATGATGATGCGCGCACCGGGGTCGGCGGACAGCAGCCGCCGGACCGTCTCGACGCCGCCCAGGCCGGGCATGCGTACGTCCATCAGAATCAGGTCCGAGCGGTCGGCCCCCCAGCGGCGGAGGACTTCCTCGCCGTTGGCCGCCGTCGTCACGCGCTCTACGCCGGGCACGGTCGCGACCGCGCGACGGAGCGCCTCTCGGGCAAGCGGGGAGTCGTCGCAGACGAGGACGGATGTCATGACCGCCCTCCGCAGCTGATGCGCGTCACCTTGAGCCTCCAGGCTGGTACGAAATCGTCACCTGTGCGGTCGACCGTCTCGGACACCAGCCCGAGCACTTGTTCCTTCAACCGCCTCGCACTCTCAACGACGGTCACTCGAAAGAGTTACGGGGCCGTCCGCCATCTTCGGCACTCTACGTGAGGGGGCGGACACGGTGCAGATATGCACAGCGGACCCTCGAACTTTCATCACAACCTATGCCCCATTCAGACCCATTTCTTCCACTTTGCCGGTGTCTGGAGCTAGATTCGCAATGAGTCATATTTTCATCTCCTTAGATCGTAGTTGTACGGTCGTGGACACCGGATCCGCACAGAACGGCTACAAGGGGTCACGTAATGGCAGATTTCTCCCGCCTTCCCGGACCGAACGCGGACCTGTGGGACTGGCAGCTGCTGGCTGCCTGTCGTGGGGTGGACAGCTCGCTCTTCTTCCATCCGGAGGGCGAACGCGGTGCGGCTCGGAGTGCTCGCGAGAACTCGGCCAAAGAGGTCTGCATGAGGTGCCCGGTACGCGCCGAGTGCGCTGCCCACGCGCTGGCGGTGCGTGAGCCGTACGGCGTGTGGGGCGGGCTGACCGAGGACGAGCGCGAAGAGCTCATGGGGCGGGCGCGCAACCGACTGGTGTCGGCGTCGACATCCAGCGGCCACGCCTCCTCGAACAACTGAAGGAACGTTTCTGCGGCACGGGCGTACGTGCCGTCGGCTGTGGCCGCGAGTCCGCCGCCGTCAGCGGCTCGCCGCCCGTGCCAGCTGGTCGAGCGTCGCCGCCACCGCCGGGACCTGCGCGAGATCGGGCAGGGTCAGCGCCACGATCTCCCGCCGTACCACCGGCTCCAGCGCCACGGTCCGCACGCCACGCGGCCGTACGGACTCGACGGCCAGCTGGGGAAGCACGGCCACGCCCAGACCGGCGCCGACCAGGCCGGCGACCGCCGGGTAGTCGTCGGTGGCGAAGTCGATGCGGGGGGTGAAGCCGGCCGCCGCGCACACCTCGACCAGCTGCCCACGGCAGCGCGGGCAGCCGGCGATCCACGGCTCCCGCGCGAGCTCGTCGATGGCGACGGACCGCGCGTCCGCGAGCCGGTGCCGTTCCGGCACGAGGGCGACGAGCCGGTCTGCCAGCAGCGGCCGTACGACGAGGTCGTCCCACTCCTCGGCGCCCGCCGCTCCCTCGTAGCGGAAGGCGAGCGCCACGTCGCAGTCGCCCTCGCGCAGCATCCCGACCGAGGCGGGCGGCTCGGCTTCCTCCAGGAAGACACGGGTGCCGGGGTGGGCGTCGCGCAGGGCGGCGAGGGCCGTCGGCACCAGGGTGGAGCTGCCGCTGGGGAAGGAGACGAGCCGGACCCGTCCCGCGCGCAGCCCGGCGATCGCGGCGACCTCCTCCTCCGCAGCCGTGAGCCCGGCGAGGATCCCGGCGGCGTGCCGCACCAGGGCCTCGCCGGCCTGGGTCAGCCGCATCTCGCGTCCCGTGCGGATCAGCAGAGGGGTGCCGACCGAGGTTTCCAGGGCCTTCATCTGCTGGCTGACGGCGGGCTGGGTGCAGCCCAGTTCCCGCCCGGCGGCGGAGAAGGAGCCGGTGGCGGCGACGGCGCGCAGGACGCGGAGATGACGAGCTTCGATCACCCTTCGAGGATAAGCGACCCTTTGCCTCTGCTCCGGATAATGCATCGACGCTTTGGGGTCCGCCCCCTTACCGTGCGGGCATGAGGCTTCTGTCAGTGAATCTGGGCCGCGCCGAGGCCGTGCCGTACACGGACAACCCGGCGGGCGTGACCGGGATCGACAAGCAGCCGGTGGACACGCCCGTGCGGGTGTCGGCGCCCGGGCCCAAGGGCGTCGGGGGCAGCGGGCTCGCCGGGGACGCGGTGTGCAAGCTGGAGCACCACGGCGGCGACGACCAGGCGGTGTACGCGATGGCACGCGAGGACCTGGACGCATGGGAGCGCGAACTGGGCCGGTCGCTGCCGCACGGGGCGTTCGGCGAGAACCTCACGACCGAGGGCCTCGACGTGTCCGGCGCGCGGATCGGCGAACGCTGGCGCATCGGGCCGGCGGTGGTGCTGGAGGTGACCTCCGGCCGGATCCCCTGCCGCACGTTCCAGGGCCACCTGGACGAGAAGGGCTGGGTGAAGCGGTTCACGCAGCGGGGCGCGCCTGGGGCGTACCTGCGGGTGATCGAGCCCGGGGAGATCCGGGCGGGCGACCGCGTCGAGATCGCGCACCGGCCGGACCACGACGTGACGGTGGCCCTCCAGTTCCGGGCGGTGACCACCGAGCGGACGCTGCTGCCGCGGCTGCTCCCGGCGGGCGAGGCGCTGCACCCGGAGGTGCTGCGGCAGGCACGGGAGTACGCGGAGCGGCACGGGGCCTGACGGCGGCTCACCGCGCCCGTCTCCACGGACCCTTCACCGGGGAAGCCCCTGATCGGAAGCGGACGCACTCCGTCCGGGTCACTAACCTTGCGCCATGACAACGGCTCTGATTACGGGATCGACGGCAGGCATCGGGGCCGCGTTCGCGCGGCGACTGGCGTCCGACGGGCACAACCTCGTCCTGGTGGCCCGCGACACCAAGCGGCTGCGGGAACAGGCGACCGAGCTGCACGACCGACACGGCATCGAGGCGGAGGTGCTGACGGCCGACCTGGCCGAGGACGAGGGCATCGAGGCGGTGGCCGACCGGCTCGGCGACCGCAGGAGCCCGGTCGACCTCCTGGTCAACAACGCGGGCTTCGGCAACAAGGGCCGCTATCTCGACGTCTCCATGGCCGACGAGTTGCGGATGCTGAAGGTGCACTGCGAGGCGGTGCTGCGGCTGACCTCGGCGGCGACCGGGGCGATGCGCGAGCGCGGCCGCGGCGGGGTCGTCAACGTCGCCTCGGTGGCCGCGTTCGTCCCCCGAGGCACCTACGGCGCGTCCAAGGCCTGGGTCGTGCAGTTCACCCAGGGCGCCGCGCGTGACCTGGCCGGCAGCGGTGTACGGCTGATGGCGCTCTGCCCCGGCTTCGTGCGCACCGAGTTCCACGAACGGGCCGGCATGGGCACGGACAATATCCCGGGCTGGATGTGGCTCGACGCGGACAAGCTGGTGACGGCGGCGCTGCACGACCTGGCCCGGGGCAAGACGCTGTCCATCCCGGATCCGCGGTACAAGGCGCTGATGGGGGCGACGAAACTGGTGCCGCGCGGGATGCTCGGGGCGATCTCGTCGCGGACGGGGCGGAAGTACGGGCCGCAGTAGGAGCCTTGGGCCAAGAGGCGACGGGCGGCTCCTGTTGGGACAATGAAGCTGTTCAGCCGGACCCAGGGGGGCCGGAGGCGAGGTCATGACCTTCGTACAGCTCATCGAATGCAGGACCAGTCGGCTCGACGAGATGAACCGGCTGATGGACCGGTGGGTCGAGCAGACCAAGGGCAAGCGGACCGCGACGCACAGTGTGGTGGCGAAGGACCGGGCCGACGCGTCGCATGTCGTCGAGATCGTGGAGTTCCCGTCGTACGAGGAGGCGATGCGCAACTCCGGGCTTCCGGAGACGGACCGGATCTTCCGGGAGATGGTGGCGCTCTGCGACGAGGAGCCCACCTTCACGGATCTGGACGTGGTGCGCGACGAGCAGTTGTACGCGGCCACCGCGCGCAGGTTCTTCGAGCTCGCGCCCGGCCAGGGCGACGCGCCCCCGTTCAACGACGTCTTCATCGAGGACTACCACGACCACGACCCCGCCAACCCGCAGGACGTCATCGGGCTGGACGCGCTGCGCCGCGAGGTGGAGGTGTGGCGGGGCGGCTTCGACTTCTCGTTCACGATCGAGGAGCAGATCGCCCAGGGTGACCGGGTGTGCACCCGGTGGTCCTGGAAGGGGCACCACAAGGGCGACTTCCTCGGGATCCCGCCGACCGGGAAGGACGTCACCATGACGGGGACGACCGTCCACCGGTGCGCCCCGGACGGGAAGATCGCCGAGGGCTGGTGGGAGTACGACCGGCTGGGGCTGATGCAGCAGCTGGGGGCGCTGGAGCCCACGGAGCTCTGACCTCGGGGTGCTCTTCAGGCTTCAGGGCAGCAGACCCGTGCGGCGACGGCGCGCACACGAGGTTGTGCGGCGTCCACACCCCGGTCTGGCGACCGCTGTTGTCGACACCGCACGATGTTCAGGGGGAGGGACGGGCAGCCGGAAACGGTGACCGTGAGCGCGATGCGCTGAGTGCGCCACGTGGCCCGGCGTCGGCAGCATGACGGCCAGGGCTCACGGAGCCGCCGCAGCCGAGACGTCCGGGCGTCGGTGTCAGTGGGGACGACTAGGATTTTGGACCTGTCTTCAGGGGAGGATCACCACGCGCGGCGCGTACGGGGCCTCCCGCCACCGTCTCCCGGAGGTGCTCGGTGCCCGCTGCTCCGAAACCGGCTGCTCCCACACCACGTGAACGCTGGTTTCAGCCGCGACGATCGGGTTTCCGCTGGGAGCAGGAGGGACTGGACCACCTCCGTGGACTGATGCCGGGGACCGAGCCTTATCGGGCGTGGGCCACGTTCCAGTTCACCGGGGCGTCCGGGCGCATCAACGAATGCGATGTACTGATCGCGGTTCCCGGTGGGGTCTACCTTCTCGAACTCAAGGGACATCCGGGCCGCGTCGTGAACCACGGCGACACCTGGCAGTTCCACGGCGACGACCGGGTGCGGACGCTGCGCAACCCTCTGCATCTGACCGACCTCAAGGCCAAGGAGTTGAAGGGGCAGCTGGAGCGGGCGGCCCGCACGCTGGGGATGGATCCTCGGCAGGTCCCCTTCATCAAGCCCGCCGTCTTCCTGCACGACCCGGGTCTGGTAAGCGGCCTCGACGAGTTCCAGCGCACTTCCGTCTACGGTCGCAACGACGGGGCGAGCGGACTGCCGAAGGTCTGGGACGACCTGCTCGGCCGCCCCCCGGAGCGAGAGAGCTGGCGCATCACGCCGGTGATCGGCCAGCGTCTCGAACAGCTGATGCGGCGCATCGGCATCAGCCACTCCACCGCCCACCTGCGGTTCGGCGACGACTGGAAGCTCCAGCCGCGCGCGCTGGACGCCGGCCCCGGCTGGGAGGACCGGCTGGCGGTGCGGGACGACGGGCTGGTGCAGGAGAGCGGACGGGTCCGTATATACCTGGCCGGGCAGGCCGCCTCGGCGGAGCAGCGGGCGAAGGTGGACCGTGCGGCCCGCCGTGAGTACCAGGTGCTCCAGGGGATCAACCACCGCGGCATCGTGCAGGCGGCGCAGATCCGTGAGCACCAGGGCGGTCCGGCGATCCTCTTCCGGCACCGCGAGTCCGATCTGCGGCTCGACGCCTATCTCGACGCGTACGGCGGCCGGCTCACCCCGGCGGTGCGGCTCGACCTGGTGCGCCAGCTCGCCGAAGCAGTGCGCTACGCGCACCACCGCTCCCTGTACCACCGGGCGCTGGCCGCCCGTTCTGTCTATGTGTCTGCCCGGGAGGACGGCAGCGAACCGGTGCTGCGCATCGCCGACTGGCAGACCGCCGCCCGCGACTTCGAGACGACGCTGCACCGCTCACTGGGCGACACCCCGCTCGACGCCGGTCTGATCGCCGACACGGCACAGGTGTATCTCGCGCCCGAGACGGACCAGGAGTTCGCCGACCCCGGCGATCTCGACGTGTTCGGGCTGGGGTCCCTCACCTATCTGCTGCTCACGGGCCGGCCGCCCGCGGACCGGCGCAGTGCGCTGCTGGAGCGGTTGCAGAGCGACGGAGGGCTGCATCCCTACGCGGTCACCGACTCGGTCTCGTCCGCCCTGGACACGCTCGTCTTCCGTGCCACGACGGCGGACGTACGGGACCGGCTCGCCTCTGTCGACGAGTTCCTGGAGCTGCTGGCCGCCGCGGAGGCCGACGCGGCGGCGCCGCAACCGTCCGCGGGGCCGTCGGCCGATCCGCTGACCGTGCAGCCCGAGCAGCCGCTGGGCGACGGCTGGACGGTGGTCCGGGTCCTCGGTACGGGCGCCACCGCCCGTGCCCTCCTGGTGCGCCGGCCGCTGCCGGAGGTCGAGGAGCAGGAAGTCCGCGTCTTCAAGGTCGCCCTCGACCGGGAGAAGGACGCCCGCCTGTACGCGGAGGCCAAGGCGCTCAAGGAGGTCGGCGGCGGCCGGATCGTCAAGCTGCTCGCCGAGCCGAGGGAGCTGGCGGGGCACACGGTCCTCGAGATCGAGTACGCGGGCGGCTACCGCGGCGCGGACGACCGGGAGCCGGTGAGCCTGGGCGCGCGGCTCCGCGACCAGGGCCCTCTGGGGTACGACCAGCTGGAGCGGTTCGGCAACGACCTGTTCCAGGCGCTGGACGCGCTGGCGGCGCGCGGGGTGCGGCACCGGGACGTCAAGCCGGACAACCTGGGTCTGTTCAAGCGCAGTGACGGCTCCTGGCAGTTGATGCTGTTCGACTTCTCCCTGGCCGACGCCCCGGACCAGGACGTGCACGCCGGTACCCGCGGCTACCTCGACCCGTTCCTCGGTGGGGCCGGCCGCTCCCGGTACGACGACCACGCCGAGTGGTACGCCGCAGCCGTCACACTGCACGAGATGGCGTCGGGCGAGCGCCCGGTGTGGGGCGACGGCCAGAGCGATCCCCGTATGGCCGCCGATGCCGCCCCGCACGTCGCCGCTGAGCTGTTCCCGCAGGCGCTCAGCGAGGGTCTGAAGGGCTTCTTCGAGCGGGCCCTGCACCGGGACGTGGAGCAGCGTTTCGACTCGTTGCGGCAGTTGCAGGAGGCGTGGCGGCAGGTCTTCCGGGCCGCCGACGCCGCCCATCCGGCGACCACGCCGGCCACCGTCGGGCTGAGCGCCGAGGATCTGGAGGACGTTCGCGAGCAGGCCGCGGAGGCCGCGACGCTGAAGACACCGCTGGCGGCGGCCGGTCTGTCGCCGCGTGCCGTGTCGGTCGCCGAGGGGTTGAAGGCGCACACGGTCGAGCAGCTCCTCGACATTCCCCCGCACCTCATCTCCCGGGCCCGGGGCGCGGGCAACGCGATCCGCAAGGAGCTGAACCGCCGCCACCGTCAGTGGACACAGGCGCTGCGCCGCCGTCCCGCGCCGACGCGGCCGGTCACTCTGGAGCCGGATGCGCCCGAGGAGGCTCTTGAGTCGGTCGACACCCTGGCCGCCCGGCTCACGCCGCCGGAGGGCAAGCGCCGGACCCGGCCGCGCTCGGACGTGGTACGGGCCACGCTTCAGCTGCCCGGTGTGCTGGAGGAGGATGAGGCGCTGGAGCCGTGGCCGGCGCAGAGCCTGATCGCGAAGGCGCTGGGCATCAGCCAGCCGACGGTTTCGCAGAACCAGCAGGTGGCGGTCGAGCAGTGGGCGGGAATGCCGTGGCTCGGCAGGGTGCGCGACGAGGTGGTGGCCATCCTCACCGAGCGGGACCGGGTGTCCACGGCGGAGGAGCTGGCGGCCGAGCTGCGGGCGCGGCACGGCGCGGAGGCCGGCGCTCCCGCCGTGTCCCTGGCCAGGGCGCTGGCCGTGGTGCGCGCGGCGGTCGAGGCGGAGATCCGCAAGCGGGACGACGCCCCGGCCGGGGCCGGCTCCGGTGGATCGGCCGAGGCACCCGCGCGGCTGGCCGTGCAGCGGCGCGGCGGCCGGGTCGTCCTCGCGCTGGAGGACCAGCCGGGCTCCGACGATCCGACCCCCGCCGAACTGGCCGACTACGCCGCGGCGTTGGGTGAAACGGCCGCCGGCCTGGCCCGCCGGGAACCGCTGCCCGGCCGGACCACGGTGCTGCGTGAGCTGCGTGCCGTCGCGGCTCCCGACGGCATGGCACCGCTCGCCGACACCCGGCTGGTGGAACTGGCCGCGTCGATGGCGGGCGGGGTGGCGTTCTCGCCGCGTCTGGAGCTGTTCCCGCTGGATCTGGGACTCTCCCGTGCTCTGCGCATCTCACAGGCCGCGGCGGGGGTTCGGCCGGAGAGCGGTATCCCGCTCGAGGACCTGCTGTCGCGGGTACGGGCGCGATTCCCCGGTCTGGCCGTGCTGGACGAGACGACGTACGTCGAGCTGACCGAGGCATTGACCGAGGCGGGTTTCCCTCTGGACTGGGACACCGGGCGGCGGCGCTTCTTCCCGAAGGCCGAGGAGGCCGGCGGCAGCCGACTGCCCCTGTCGTCCTCCGTACTGACCAGCACCGGCTCCCTGTACGCGGCGGCACAGGGCCGCATCGCCGAGGGCCGCGACCCGCGGGAGGTGCTGTCCGCACGGCTTGCGGAGTCCCGGCGCCTCGGCGGCTTCCTCGCGCTCACCCTCAAGGGCCCCGACCTGCCGGGCGTCGCCGACGCGCTGGCCGCCCGGTACGACACGGCGGCCGTGTCGCTGAGCGCAGTGTTCCTGGAAGCCCTGCGGAAGCTGGCCGAGGAGCAGTCAGTGCGCTGGCAGGCGCTGCTGAAGGCGGACGCGAAGTTCTCGGCGACGGGCACGCTGGGCGCGGCGCTCGCCTCGTACACGCGGCTGGCGGCGGAGCGGGTGAGGCAGCGGGTCGTGGACCTCGCCGAGGAAACGGGCCCGCGCACCGTGGTCCTGCTGCACGAGGCCGGTCTGATCGCCCGCTACTGGGACGCCGGCGGCCGTGAGCTGCTGGCCGGCCTCCAGCAGGCGGCCCGCCGCCCGGCGGACATGCCGCACGGCCTGTGGCTGCTGCTGCCGGCGGAGGACCCGCGCGCCACGCCCACGCTGGACGGGCGGACGGTGGAGGTGGTGGACCGGGCCACCGAGTGGGAGGTGCTGGACGGGTTGTTCCTCAAAGGGTTGAGAGCACTCTGAGAACGCTTTGTTCACCCACCTGATTACCGAGTTCGGCTTGCCAAGTCTCATTACCGACGATTCACTTGCACGAAGTCCGGTGAAACTAGGTTCTGGAAGGAGGTACGAGGTGCTTCTCAACTTCCGGGTGGCCAATCACCGGTCGATCAGGGACGAGCTGGAGTGGCAGCTGCACCCTGTGTACGACGGGGACCGGCCCACGGGTACATCCTGGCAGGCAGTGCCCGTGGCAGGGATCTTCGGGTCGAACGCGGCCGGCAAGTCGAACGTCGTGGACGCGCTGCGCTACATGGCGACCATGGTGATCCGCTCTCCGCTCCTGGCGGAGGACGGTGAGGGGATGCGCAGGCAGCCCTTCTTACTGGACACGGTGGCCCCCTCGGAGGCCTCCTGGTACGTCGCCGACCTCCTGCTGCGCGGAGTGCGCTACAGCTACGGCTTCGAGGTCGACGACGAAAGCGTCCTCAGTGAGTGGCTCTACGCCTATCCCACGGGCCGCAAGAGGGTGGTGTTCGAGCGGGACGGCGAGGACTTCCGCGTCGGCAGCTCGGAGCGTGAGGCCAAGGCCTTGACCACAGTGGCCGAGGTAACCGCGCCGAACGCCCTCTTCCTCTCCATGGCGGCCAGGTCAAGGGCGTCTGTGACATCGCTCGCGCGGGTGTACCGCTGGTTCCGTGAGGAACTGGTGTTCCGCGGTCCGACGTCGGAGCGTCGTTTCGGCCACCCACATTTCCTGATGCGGAACCTGGCCTCGCGGCTGAGCAGGGTCGGCGAGCCGGCTCACCTGAGGGACCTGCTGCGGGCTGCGGACCTCGGCATCGAGGACTTCCGGGTGGAGACCGTGGAGGAGGACCCCTTCGAGGACCGTCGGTCCCAGTTCAAGGGGCAGCCCGCCGTGGACGCGAAAGCGGCGGAAGCGGCGGAAGCGGTGATCGACACGCCGCGATCGGTACGCCACGTGCGGCACGAGCTCTGGTTGAGGCACACGGGCAGAAACGGCTCGTTCGAACTTCCCCTAAGCGCAGAATCGTTGGGAACGAAGGCGACCGTGGAGTACGCACTCGCACTGGAGCAGGTGACCAGCAGGGGCGGCACGCTCGTCGTCGACGAACTGGACAGCAGCCTCCATCCTCGTCTGAGCGCTTTCCTCGTCGGCCTCTTCCAGGATCCGGAGCGCAATCCGCACGGCGCGCAACTCCTCTTCACTAGTCATGACGTGAGCCTGCTCGGCCGCAAGGCCGGTGAGGACATTCTCAAGCGGGACCAGATCTGGTTCGCGTCGAAGAACGAGTTCGGCGAGACCTCGCTCTATCCGCTGTCCGACTTCCGGCCACGGCAGGACGAGAACAGAGAACGGCGGTACTTGAGCGGAAGTTATGGCGCAGTACCGGTGATCGACGATACCTTCGCGTTGGCGATTGCCGGGCGAGGGGGAGCGGGTGGCGAGGCAGCCGAAACCGGATGGCAGGAAGACACCGAGGCGTGAGTCCACGCTGTGCCGCAGGCCCGCCCACCGGGATCCACTGCCGCCGATCCTGGTGGTGTGCGGGGCGATGAACACGGAGCCGGCCTATTTAAAAGGCTTGCTAGCTTCCGTGGACAACCGCGCCGTCGCCGTGAAGATCAAAGTCTGCGCGCAGGATCCCGTGTCGGTGGTCCGCCACACCGTTGCCGAACGCGACAAGGCTGGCGACCATTACCACCAGGCCTGGTGCGTACTGGACGTCGACGAGTTCGCGCACCTGGACGAGGCGCTGAGGCTGGCCGCGGACAAGGACATCGAGGTCGCCCTGTCCAACCCGTGCTTCGAGTTGTGGCTGCTGCTCCATTTCCGCGACCAACGCGCCGCGGTCACCGGCTACGCGCAGGCCAAGAGGCACCTCTCCGGCCACCACCCCGACTACAGCAAGGCGGCGCGCGAGTTCGACTTCGGCCGGTACCGCTCGGGGTGGCCGGCAGCGGTCGAGCGGGCCCGGAAACTCGCCAAGAAAGGCGAGGAGGCCAAGGTGAATCCGTCGAGCGCAATGTGGCGGCTGGTTCAGCAGATCGTGCCCCACGCGCCCGCGGGTTTGACCGGTCGCCGATTCACAGCTGAGCGCAGGGGACGACAGTGATTGATTACAAGGACTTCATGCACGGCGCCGCGCTGGTGGCGATCGCCGACTCGGAGAAGTTCACCGCGCTCAACCGCGCCAGTGTGAAGTACGGGCACTACGTGGTGAACCACGACCGCCACCTGTTCATCAAGTACAACGCCGGCGAGGGGCCGGGGGATTACTTCTTCACCTTCTCCGGCGAGGACAAGAGGAGGATCGACTCCGAACCGGCACTCCTGGTCTTCGCCATCCTGGTGTGCGGCAACGAAGTGGTCACGGGAATCACGCGGGACGAGTTGTCACATCTCATTCCCCTCACCACCTCCGCCTCCTCGACCGTCAAGGTCGCGGCTCACCAGGGCAGGCAGCTCAGGGTCTCCGGACCGAAGGGACAGTTGCCACGGATCTCCCGCGGATCCTTCCCGGCTCGCATCCTGGCCTAGGCAGAGATCAGGGGTGGAGAGGACATGACGCCGGCAGTGGGGCGGGGCGACATCAGTCGACGGGTTCCTTGAAGTCCAGCCATTGCTCCTTGGCCTCGGACAGGGATTGACGCGACGAAGCTTCGGTCGTTTCGACCGGCCCCAGTTCCTTGCCGTCGACTGTGTACAACCGCTCACCGGAGACGACGAAGTTGGCCTGGGGTGCGCTCCCTCTCGCCGACAGTCTCGGCGAGCTGGGTGACCGCGGCGCGCGGCGAGCCGGATGCCGCGCGGCGTTTCTGGACGCAGGCCGCGGCTCTGTACGAGGAACTCGGCGACGGGCTGGCCGATGTGCTGCGGAGGCGGGCGGAGGATGCCACGGCCTCGGAGATCGGGGAGGGAGACGGCGGCGGTGGCCGAGCCGGGTGAGGTCGTGGTCGAGTGCTGCGGAAAGGAGTCGGCCGCCGACTGGTTTCACCGGATCTGCGAGGTACACGACCGCGTCTTCTCGGCCGAGGCGTTGGGGTCATCGACGGTGGGCCCGTCCTCCGCCGCGACGGACTTGCTGATTCCGTCGAACAGGGAGTAGTTGAAGCGGAAGCCGAGGTTCGCCGTTCCCTTCTTACCGCCCTGTCAGTCTTCCCGCGGGCCCGGTATCGGTCGTAGTGGATGCGGGAGGCGGGATCGTGCAACGCGGCGAACGCCGACAGGAACATCGCGCCAGTTGCTGGTTGCCGCCTCGTGGCGCGTGGGCACGGTCGGATTCGACGGCCGCTCGGCCTTGCCCTGAGCGGCGGCCCGCCGACGACGCACACGTCGGGCACCGCTGTGCAGGGACTCGTGATCGTGGCATCATCGGCTCGCGCCACGTTGGCTTCTCGGGGGAAATCCATGGCGGATCAGGTCAGTTCACGTCGCTCGTCGTACTGGGCCACCGGCGCCCTCTGCGGCACCGTGGCCGCGCTGAGCGCGACCGGTGACATCATCTTCGACCTCTTCGACGGGTCGACCGCCGTCGCCGTGGGAGGTGGAACGGCGGTGCTGATCGGCGGCCTCGCCTGGTACCACGCGGCGCGCACCCGGCCCGAGGCGGTCGCACAGCCGGTCGCACGCGGTGTGGTGCGGCACGAACTGCCGTCCACCGCGCCCTGGGTGGGCCGCCGGACGCTGCTCGACGGCCTGCTCGCCACGCTCCGGGACGTTCCGGCGCCGACGGGCGGGGCCCTGCCCGTCGACCTCTCGCACAGCCAGTCGAAGATCATCGCCGTCCACGGGGCGCCCGGCACGGGAAAGACGACGCTCGCCCTCAACGCGGCGCACCGGGTGAAGGACGAATACCCCGACGGCCAGTTGCACCTCGCGCTGCGGGGTGACGGCGACGAGCCCATGACGAGCGCGGACGCCCTGAAGGAGCTCCTGCTGAGGCTCGATGTCGCGCGCGAGGACATCCCCGCCCGCGTCGCGGACCGGGCCGCGCGCCTGCGGTCGCTGACCAACGACCTCCGACTGTTGATCATGCTCGACAACGCGCACAGCGCCGAACAGGTGCGTCCCCTGCTGCCGGTGGGTGCGGGGTGCGCGGTGCTGATCACGAGCCGCAGGGCGCTGTCCGTCGGGGACGTGGCCCGTCCCCCCGTGCACGTGTCCCTCCCGAACGAGGACGACGCGCTGAGTGTCCTCGCGCACTGGGCCGGCGAGGACCGCATCGCCGCCGATCTCGCCGCCGCCCTCCGGATCACGCGGTTCTGCGGCCGGCTCCCCCTGGCCCTGCACATCGTCGGCTCGAAGCTCAGGAACCGGCCGGACCTGAGTCTGGCCCAGATGCAGGACCGCCTCGAGGACGAGCGGGAGCGCCTGCGGGAGCTCTCCCGTGCCGACAGCAGCCTGGAGGCCTGTCTGGGCTTCAGCCACCGGGAGCTGGCGGAGCCCACGCGGGCGGCCTTCGGTCTGATCGCCTCGTTACCGGCAGGGCGGCTCACCGACTGGCACTTCGCGTCCGTCCTGGAGACCCGGGGAGCGGCGGTCGCGGCCTGCGACGAGCTGGTCGAGGTCAGTCTGATGGAGGCCCAGAGCGACGGGGAAGCGGACCCCGGCTACCGCGTCCACGACCTGATCCGGGTCTACGCGGCCGAGCAGTACGACCGGCTGCCGCCGGACGACCGACAGCACCTGGAGGCCCGCCTGGTGCGGGCGTTCCGGGACGCCGTCGTCCACCTCGCCGCACAGCGTGCCCCGGAGCTCGCGACGGAGGTGTCCGCGGAGCAGGTCGACGGCCTGGACCGCTCGTCGGCCGCCGCCTGGGTTGCGGGCGAGCAGAAGCGGCTGGAGTGGGCCATCGGCCGGGGCCGGAGTCTCGGCATGGACGTGGAGGCGGCCGAGATCGGCGAGGCGCTGTCGTACTTCCTCAACGACGTCACCCTGCCGTCCGGTGCCGCGGACTGGCTGTTCAGCGCGCCGTCCGGGACCAGGCCGCGGGTGCGGCGCAGTCTGCGGCGGGCCCGCGCGACGATGGCGCTGGCCGAGGGCTCGCCGGACACGGCACTGGCGCTGCTGGTGCCCGGCGGCACGGAGGACGGGGAGACGCCGGACGCGGTGGACCGGGCCAGGGACGAGATGGTCGTCGCCGCCGCTCACGCGGCGAAGCACGACTTCCGGGACGCGCTGCGGCACATGACCGCGGCGGTGGACCGGTTACGGACGGCCGGTGACTCCTGGCACGTCCTGAACTCCCTCGAGAGGCTGGGCGAGTTCCAGAGGTGGCGGGGGAAGCCGGAACTCGCGGAGCGGAGCCAGCGGGAGGCGCTGCGGCTGGCCGAGCAGGCCGGTGACCTTCGGGCGTGTGCCCGGCTGCGGCGGACGCTCGCGGAAACCCTCGGCTACCTGCGCCGGCCGGAGGAGGCGGCACCGCTGCTGGAGGCGGCGATCCACGACTTCCGTGTGCTGAACGACCGCAGATGGGAGGGCGCCTCCCGCTACGCCCTCGGAAAGATCTTCCGTCTCCTCGGCCGCCGCGACGAAGCGCTCGACTGCTACCGGCGGGCGGAGGAGATCTTCGGGCCGATGGGCGAACGGCACTGGGTGGGGCGGGTCGCCAACGCCAGGATCCGCGTCCTGGCGGGCCTGGGCGACCTGGACGCGGCCGGCGAGACGGCCCAGACGGCGATCGGGATCTTCCGGCAGGTCGGCGACGAGATGTGGGTCGCCCACACCCAGCGGGACGTCGGCTGGCTGCGTCTGAAGGCAGGCAGGCCCGCGGAGGCCCTCGGACCGCTCACCCATGCCGTCGAGATGACCGAACGCGCCGGTGACGCCTACGCCAACGCCATGGCCCGTCATCTGCGCGGGGTCGCCCACCGCGACCTCGGCCACTACGCGGAGGCGCACGCCGACTTCGACGCCGCCCTCGATGTCTACCGGTCGGGGGACTACGCGTGGAACGAGGCGGCGGTGGTCCACGACGTCGTCCGTGCCCTGCGGGCGGAGGGCCGGTCCGACGAGGCCGCCGCCCTGGAGACCGGCACCGCCGCGGCCAACCCGTTCTTCACGGGGATGCACGGGCGGAACGGCGCCGAGGCCGTCCCGGACGAGGACTGAACTGACGGCCTTCCGCTGTCCGGCCGGGCGCCGCACGTCCGCGGTGCCCTCGGACGTTCCCGGGGCCGGCCGGTCCGGCCCGCGCAGCACGTCATGGCGGGCCGGGAGCCGTGCCCCGGGGCGTCGGGTCCGCCCGGTGCGGGGGGCTTCGGCGCCGTCCGTGGCCGGCCCCGCCGTCAGAACCACTTCGTGCAGGTCCAGGAACCGCCGGCGCCGTCGTACTGCTCGACACAGGCCCGGTAGGCGTGGCTGTTCCACACCATGGCGGTGTACGCCGGGTAGTCGGGCGAGGCGTGCTCCACGTACGGAGAACGGTTCTTGATCTCGAGCTTGAAGCGCCAGTTGCTGTTGGCCTTCTCGATACGGGCCCAGGCCGCGCTGCAGGACGGTGAGACTCGCAGCTCGACCGCCGGGCCGCCGCCGGCCGGCCGGATCCTGCTGCCCTTGAGCGTGTAGGCGTCGGCGCCGCAGCGCGTCGCCTGCGGGTTCTTGCCCGTGCAGCCGGAGCCTTTGCAGGTGGCGGCCTGCGCCGTCCCCATGGGCAGCAGCGCGGTCAGGGCCACGGCCGCCGTGACGATGCCCAGCGTCTTCTTGAGCATGGTGTCCTCCCCGGGAGTCGCCGACTCCCGTGTTCAGTGACGGTGTCGGCCAGAAGGTACATATCGACACCCCTGCCCGGCGCGCACGCCACAGCCGGTGGGTGACGCCGCGGCGGCCGTCCGCACTGCGGGCGCGCGGATGCATCGTTCCTGCGGCGCCGGAGTCCGCTGCCCCCTTTCGGGGCAACGGTGGTCACGCGAGGTTGACGAGGGCGACCAGGCGTCCGACCCACGAGGCCGTCTGCGGCGAGTCGGCCCAGGGCTCGGGAGGCCGCGAGGCCCACGGTCCTCGTGGTGGCTCCGCCGACCCGGGACCGACTCGGGGCCGGGTGTTCCGTCGTTCTGCGACGGACGGTCCCACAGCCGTTCCTCAACGGTCGGGGCTCGGATGTCCGTCCCCGTCGCCGTCAGGGCCCGACGGCCCCGGGCCCGGTGCCCCGTCACGCCCTGTGAATAGTTCACTGTGCACCGATCTGCCTGAGACCGGCGCGGCCGGGCTGGCAGGATGGGACGGCGGACCTTGGGGGGTTCGCCGGGAAATGAGGGCATCCGCGGTGACCGCGGGGCCGGCTAGCGGGATGTGAGGTGCGGCTGTGACCGTGACGGCTGAGGAGCAGCAGGGGGCGGGGGCCTCGCTGGACCGGGTACGGCTGCTGAAGGATCTCCAGGCGCAGGCGCGTGTGCTGGAAGACGATCTCCGGGCACGGACCGACAGCGAGCCCGAGTTCCGGGACGCGCTGCGCGGGGAGTACGAGAAGGCCGTCGCGGCGGAGCGTACGGCGGCCATGTACGAGACGTGGCGGGACGAGCGGGTCGTGCAGATCGCCGCGGCGTGGGTGCTGGCGTGTGTGTTCGTGCGGTTCAGCGAGGACAACGGGCTGATCCCGGACGCGTGGCTGTCCGGCCCCGGTGACCGGCTGGCGGAGGCGCAGGACCAGCACGACGACTTCTTCCGGCGGAACCCGTCGCTGAACGACCGGGACTGGCTGCTGGCGTCCTTCGAGGCGCTGGCCAAGTCGCACCGGACGGTGGCGGGGCTGTTCGATCCGGCGCACAACCCGTTGTTCGAGGTGCTTCCGTCGTACGAGGCCGCCACGGCGCTGCTCGCGTTCTGGCGGCAGCGCGGCGCGGACGGCGAGGTCGTGCACGACTTCACCGACCCCGAGCTGAACACCCGTTTCCTCGGTGATCTGTACCAGGACCTGTCGGAGCACGCGCGCAAGACGTACGCGCTGCTCCAGACGCCGGAGTTCGTGGAGGAGTTCATCCTCGACCTGACGCTGGAACCGGCGGTGGAGGAATTCGGCCTCACGCCGGCGTGGAAGCACCGGCCCGGTGGGTGGGACGGGGAGGTCTTTCCTGACGGTCCCGGTGGGGAGGAGGTCGTGCGGGGGCTGCGGTGCATCGACCCGGCGTGCGGGTCCGGGCACTTCCTGCTGGGGATGTTCGAGCGGCTGCTCGGGAAGTGGCGGGAGGCCGAGCCGGGCACGGAGGCGTGGGTGCTGGTGCGGCGGGCGTTGGAGTCCGTCCACGGGGCCGACAAGAACCCGTTCGCTGTGGCGATCGCGCGGTTCCGGTTGCTGGTGGCTGCGCTGAAGGCCTGTGGGGTGCGGGAGTTGAGTGCCGCTCCTGAGTTTCCTGTCCGGGTGGCTGTGGCGGACTCGTTGCTGCATGGGCGGGGTGCGGAGACGGTCACCGAGGCGCTGGACACGCTGTTCGCGGAGAACGAGCCGTTCTTTTACCGGACGGAGGATGTGGAGGGGTTCGCCCGGGAGGTGGATCTGCTCGGGCGGGGGTCGTACCACGTGGTGGTGGGGAATCCGCCGTACATCACCGTGAAGGACGCGAACGAGAACAAGAATTACAAGGCCGCATATGACGCCTGCTATCGGCAGTATGCGTTGTCGGTGCCGTTTGCTCAGCGGATCTTTGAGTTGGCGGTGCGGGCGGGGGGTGAGCATCGGGATGGGGGGTTCACTGGGCAGATCACCGCTAATTCTTTTATGAAGCGAGAGTTTGGGAAGAAGCTGATTGAGGAGTTCTTTCCGAGGGTTCAGCTGACGCACGTTATTGATACGTCCGGGGCTTACATTCCGGGGCATGGGACGCCTACGGTGATTCTGGCGGGACGGAATCATCTAGCTCGCCAGAACGAATCAGTGCGGGCAGTCCTGGGCGTGCGAGGAGAGCCGAGCCAGCCGGAACATCCGGAGAATGGGCTAGTGTGGCGGTCCATCGTTACTCAGGTGGGAGTTCCCGGGAGTGAGTCGGCGTGGACTTCAGTCGAAGACACCAGCCAAGCGCGTTTTAGGGATCATCCTTGGTCGGTAACAGGCGGCGGCGCCGAAGCCGTACAAACACGCATCGAAACGGCATGCTCCTCACGGCTTAAGGATGTAACCGACGCGATCGGATTTGGGGCAGTCACACGGGCAGACGATGTCTACTTGCTGGGAGAAGGAGCCCTCCGCCGGGCGGGCGTACCCGGCGAACTGACGTCTCCTATGGCAGATGGCGAGACCACTCGCGAGTGGACGATCACACAGGCAGAACATGCTTTGTGGCCCTACGACGCGACCCAGGAGCTAGTACCCAAAAGCACTCCAGAGGTCAACCGACTCTTGTGGCCGAATCGCGTGATTTTGCGAGAGCGCGTCGCCTACGGCAAAACGCAAGGTGAGCGCGGGCTGACATGGTACGAGTACTCGATGTTCTTCAGTGGGCGATATGGCGGCCAAACGCTTTCATTCGCCTGCGTAGCTACGCACAACCACTTCGTCCTGGATCACGGACCGCACGTATTCAACAGGCACTCACCCGTGGTCAAGTTGCCAGAGGGGGCGAATGAGGAGCGGCATCTGGAGTTGTTGGGGGTACTGAACTCCTCCGCCGCATGCTTTTGGCTCAAGCAGGTGAGCCAGGGCAAGGGTGGCAGCGGCCTCGGCCGTGGTCTGCAAGACGAGGAATGGGAGGAGCGGTACGAGTTCACCGGCACCAAGCTCCAAGAGCTCCCGCTTCCCCAGCAGCTCCCCCTCGCCCTCGGTCGAGAGCTGGACGCGCTCGCACAGCAGCTGGCCAAGCATGAGCCCTCCACCCTCACACGCGACGCCGTTCCTGCCCGTGAAGCGCTCGACGAGGCCCACCGAGCCCAGGAGCTGATCCGGGCGCGGATGATCGTCCTCCAGGAAGAGCTGGACTGGACCGTCTACGGGACCTACGGCCTGCTCACCGCTGAGGAGATCGCGCGAACCACCCTCACTGACCTGACTGATGCCGACGTGCCCGAGCTGGCCCTCGGACAGCGTGCGTTCGAAATTGTGCTCGCACGGAGTGGCACCGAGACAGCCTGGTTCGAGCGGCACGGGTCCACCCCCGTTACCGAGGTCCCCGCCGGCTGGCCCGAGGCATACCGGAAGGTAGTGCAGGCGCGGATCGATCTCATTGAGGCCAACAAGGACATCCGGATCATCGAGCGGCCCGAGTACAAGCGTCGCTGGTCCATCGAGCCCTGGGAGAAGCGTGAGGCCGCTGCAGTCCGCAACTGGCTGCTCGATGCTGCCGAGCGGGAGGAGTTGTGGTTCGAGGAGCGGGACGGGTTTACCGTGCCTCGGCCGCTTACTGTCAACCAGCTTGCCGACGAGCTGCGGCACGACCAGGACGTACATGACGTTGCCGCTCTGTACGCCGCCGATCACCTCCGTAAGCGGGACGCCTCCCTCGCCACCGTGCTCGCCGCCGTCATCGAGGCCGAGCACGTGCCCTACCTCGCCGCCCTCCGCTACAAGGACTCCGGGCTGCGCAAGCGGGCGCAGTGGGAGCAGGTCTGGGAGCAGCAGCGGGAGGAGGACCGGACCGGGAAGCGGCTCGATATCAAGGTGCCGCCGAAATACACCAGTGCGGACTTCCTCAAGAACTCCTACTGGTCGAACCGCGGCAAGCTCGACGTGCCCAAGGAGCGGTTCATCTCCTACCCCGGTGCCTCCCCCGAGGCCGACGGCTCCCTGCTGCTCGGCTGGGCCGGCTGGAACCACCGCGACCAGGCCGACGCCCTCGTCGGGCTGATCCGCAGCCGCGTCGAGACCGGCGGCTGGACCAAGGACGACCCCCGCTTCGTACCCCTCCTCGCCGGTCTGCGCGAAGTGCTGCCCTGGGTGCACCAGTGGTACGGCGAGTACGACGAGGAGTGGGAGGGCAACCCCGCCGAGGAGTTCCAGGCCGCCCTAGAGTCCGGCCGTACGGAACGCCAGCTCTCCGAGTCCGACCTCGTCAACTGGCGTGCCGAGAAGAAGACGCGGGGACGGACGAAGAAGAGCGAGTGAGCAGAGCAGTCCCCTTCGGGCATGAGTGAGGGGCGGTGGGAGCGCAAATGGTTCCCCACCGCCCCTCGTTCGTTTCAGTCGCTCGCGGCCATCCGCACGAACGCCGTCCATTGGGCAGTGGGAACACTGAGGGGCGCCATGTCCGGTCGCTTGGAATCCCGGATCATCACGGCCGTACCGGCATCGGCGATCTCAACACAGTCACCGCCGCTTCCAGAGCTGTAGCTGCTCTTGAACCAGCTCAGCTTGTCAGCGGCAGGCTCGGGGCTGCTTGCCTTCATTGCTCTCCCAACAGCTTCGTGATGAAGGCCAGCGACTCCCGGGGAGTGAGCGCCTGCGCTCGGAGAACGCCGTACGTTGCTTCCAAGGGACTGACCTTCTTGGGCGCGGTGTACAGGATGCTCGCCTCCTGCACCTCCATGTAGCCCATCCTGCTCTGGTCTTTGAGGTGGATCAACGTGAAAGCCCCGCCCAAGCCTGCATGTTCGTCGCGGTCCGTCGGCATGACCTGCATCTCGACGTTACGCTCGTGCCCGTAGAGCAGCAGTTGTTCCAGTTGGCCGCGCAGTACCGGGCGGCCACCGACAGGGCGGCGCAGGGCCTGTTCTTCGATCACGAAGCTGAGGAGAGGTGCTGGCCGCCGAGCGAAGAGCTTCTGCCTCTCCAACCGCGCAGCCACTCGCTGCTCGATGACTTCCGCGTCCAGCAATGGCCGCCACATGGTGAAGACGGCGCGCGCGTACTCCTCTGTCTGCAACAGCCCCTTGACCACGTGATTGTCGTACGCGTGCAGCTCAACCGCCTCGGCCTCCATCTCCGCATAACGCCGGAAGAACCCCGGATACCGAGCCTTCGCCACCTCCCCCTTCATAGCCACCAGCACCCCCCGTCCGCCCACCTCCCGATCCACCGCGTCCACCAGCTCCGGCCGGGGAATCCGCCGCCCCTGCTCCACCGCCGCGATCTGCGCCTCGCCGTACCCGACCCGCTCGCCCAACTGCGCCTGTGTCAGCCCCGCGGCCTCCCGCAGCAGCTTCATCTGCCGTCCGAAGCACCGCAGGAACTCCCCGTTGGAATCGGCGCCCGCCCCGCTCTCCACGCCCGCACCCGAGTCCGCACCCGACTCCATCGCACCCGCCCCCTCAGCACATCCGTCCACCCGTGACCCGTGCTGGCACCGTAGGACGCCCCCGCGTCAACCACGCCGAGAGCGGCGCACGTTACGTCGCACGAGTGAACGCCTGCGCGGATGCCGATGCGGCAAGGCCGACAGCACCGCACGAACAAGCCGAGTGACCCGGCTTCAGCTCGCCGAACAGGACTGCGGCCGCACCGGTTTCCACTCCCTGCCGTCCGGGTCCCACCGCCACAGGGTGACCTCCGCATCACCCGTCACCCAGGCCTCCCAGGCCTTCCGGGATCCGTCCCAGGAAATCCCGACCCGTTGGCTCCCGAATTGCTCGAACGTCACGCCCAAGAGCACCTGCACGGCTTCCGCCGTCTCGACCGGATCGCGCGGCAGCCTGATCCTGATGTTCGTGTCGCTCACCTGCAGCACATAGTCGAAGTTCCGAGCGCCCACCAGCGAAGCGGTTTCCTCCCGTCTCCTGCGGAGCAGGTCGACCACCTTCTTCGGCGCCTGCGCCGACAGGAAATCGGCGACCTTGCCTCCCAGGGCTCCCGTGACCGCTTGCAGGAACGGCACGAGCGCGAGAGTCACCGTCACGGAGACGATGTCGATGCTTCCCCCGCCCGCCCCCGTCCCTTCGCCGACGCTGTCCGCGCTGTGTCTGAAGGAGTGGTCGATTCTCGCCGAAACCAGCTCTGGGTTGACGACAGCAATGCGATCCCAGTCGGACCCCGCTATGTACACCCTGGTAGTCATGCCCCGAAGCCTCATCAGCGCGTTGACAACGAGCAAGGGCGTACAGAAGCGCGTCGGCGCACGAGCACGGGCCCGGCGGATGAGACATCAGGGCGGACAGACCGACGAAGGCGAGAGCCGACACCCCCTCGAACGACGTTTCACTCAACGCGTCCATTCGCACACGCAGTGTGCGGTAGCGTCGCCTCGACATCACGTCTTCGCCGCGCTTAGCCGAGCGCAAGAAGACGGCCCCCGCGACGGTAGCCGCCGTCCGCGAGGGCCTGAACCACCAGTGGAAGTAAGGGCTCCCACCGTGATTTACCGGCACCATATCGCGCCCCCGCGCGCCTTCACGCAGTTCTCCCACGACCTCATCCGGCACCCCCGGCTGTCCTCCGACGCCGTACGGCTGCTGACCTGGCAGCTCTCCCTCCCGGAGGGAGCGCGCGAGTCGTTGTCGCGCACCGCCGAGCGTGCCCGCATCGGGGCGTGCTCCTTCACGCGGGCCAAGCGGCAGCTCAAGGAGGAAGGGTTTGTGCACGAGCGGCGGGTCCAGGGGCCCGGCGGGCATTGGGTGACCCAACAGCTCGTCTCCAACGTGCCGTTGAGCGACGCCGAGGCCGCCAAGATCCTCGCCCGGATGCCCGTCCACACGCCCTCCGCCACCGTGCCTCCGCAGGTCACTCCGAGTCCCCGCATTCCGGCGGCGGGTGCTCCGACCCCTCGGCCCACCGACGGTCATCCAAGAAGAGACCCCGGGGAAAACACCTCCCACCGTCCCGCCGAGCCGGAGCCAGAGCCGAAGCCGGAACCGGAAGCGGAACCGCAGACGGACGCCGCTCCGCACGCAGCCGACGTCCCCGAAGCCGCCCGCGCTCTCGTCGCCGCCCTGCCCCGCCTCTCCCCCGACCTGCGCCGCATCCCCCGGGGCATGTACGACGAACTGGCCCGGCTCGTCTCCCGCTGGCTCGCGGCCGGTCACACCCCCACCGACATGCGCACGCACATCCTGCGTGGCCTCCCCGACAACGGCACCCCCGTCCACCGCCCCGGCGGCCTCCTGCGCTATCTGCTCCGGGACGTGCCACCCTCACCCACCCCAAGCGGCACCGCTCCGGCCACCGCCCGGCAGTCCAGTCGCCTCGCCGCCCTCCGCGAATGCGAGGGCGACCACGTCCAGGCGACCCTCTTCCGACCCACGGGCGACGAGAACCTCTGCCGCCGTTGCCTCGACTCGCCACCACCCCATGCCGGGCCGCTGGACAGCGGCGCGGTGGCGCACCAGCTGAAGGAACAGGTCTGAGCAGAGCGGGAATGTCGCCGCAGCAGAGGCCCGTCTGAACTCCTGGCGGGCCTCGCACCGGCTCGCCTCAGGGAGCAGGGTGATCTCCGTACACGTACCAGCAGCTCCGAACAGTCACCAAGAGGCACGAAGTGACCGCCTACCGCCATGACGGGTCCCCGGCACGCCCAGCCCACGCTGCCGAACCCTTGGTTGTCAGGCAGGACGGATGCATATCTCTCGCCATTTCTCCTGTCCGATTCCCTCTCGTCCGGGTGAAAGCGCCGGGGCTGAGCGTCACCATGGACTCGGGCACTGCGTACCGTGGCGTGATCGGAACGTGTGCAGGGGGAAGGAGGCGTGACATGAGCGTGGAGCTCGAAGTGAAGCTGAGAGGCCCCCACCCCGGCATGGACGCGCAGGAGTCACTCCGCACCGTGCAGAGCGTGCTGTCACTGCTGCGCGAGCTGGAGAACACCGAGACGGAGCGGTCGAGCCGCCACCACACCCGGTGGTCCTTCAGCGAGCTGGGTCTGGGCAGCGTGACGTGTGTCCTCGAACCCCTGCGGATCGGCGAGCACTCCGATTACCGGGTCGTGGAGCGGGTGCTGCGCACAGCCGTGTCAGGGCTGGTGGAAGCCGAGGCGGCGGAACGGATTCCGACCGGCTGGACCACCCGTGCGGCATCGATGGGGCAGCAGATCGCCCGCTCTCTCGGAGCCTCACCCGATACCGGTATGTTCATCGCGGTACGTGCTGACGGAGTCGCGCTGCGGACGGCTGAGGTCACCCAGCGGACAGCGCTTCATCTTCGGGCCGCCACCCGTGCGAGGCTGCGCACGTTCGGTTCACGACGGGGACGCCTCAGCGGGCTTGTGGAGGAGAGGCGTCACCGCCCCCGGGCCGTGCTGCGAACCGAGGTCGGGGGCGAAGTGGTTCCCGTGTACTTCGACGACGATCTGGACACCGATCTGCGGCGGGCATGGCGACGCGACCGGGTGGAGATCACGGGGGAGATCACCGAGAACGCCCACGGGCAGGTGGTGCGGATGCGGGCGCGAGAGATCGAACTCCTTCCGACGGAGCCGCAACTCTCGGACGACGAGCTGCGGGCCGGCTTCTGGCCGGACATGACCGACGGCCAGGACTCGGTGGACTACATGGAGGTAGGGCGGCCCGGGACTCTTCTCCGCCTCGGACACCGATTGAGCTCGCCTTGCGAGCGCTCAGCCGAGGACGCCGAAGAGGCATGGCTCAACCGGCTGGCCGACGAAGCGGAGTCCGAAGGCACTGAGGGGTCGGTTTCCCTCGAAGAGATGGCCGTTCTGCTCCGCAGCCGGCAGCACTGACGCGCACGGCCCCTACGGCCTGCCCGGAGGTCGCCCCCGACAGGCCCGACACTGTCGCCCGCCGCCCCGACAGACAACCGCCGTGGGGGCGTCGTACCTGGTGAGCAGGGGTGCGGGCGCGGGATCTTCAGGGCATGACCACTTCCCCCCGCACGGAGCGGCGGTCCGCGCTGCCGCTCCCGCTCGCCGATCAGACGGTGTTCTCGTTCCGCTTCACCGCCTCGCCCCGCGGCGCCCGGCTCGCCCGCAGGCTCGCGTCCTGCCAGATGGACGCCTGGGGCTGGCGGTACGGCACCCCGGTGCACGACTCCGTCGAGCTGATCGTGGCGGAACTGGCCGCCAACGCGGTGACCCACGGCCGGGTCCCCGGCCGGGACGCCGAGCTGCGGCTCAGCAGGGAGGACGGCGGGCACGTACGCATCGAGGTGAGCGACGCGCGGGGCGAGAGGCTGCCCGAGACGCGGGACGCCGGAAGCGGGGAGGACGGCGGGCGGGGCCTCCTCCTCGTCGCCGCCCTGGCCAAGGAGTGGGGGACGGCCCAGCGTCCCGGCGCCCCCGGCAAGACGGTGTGGGCTGTGGTGCCCACCGTGCCGGTCCATGAGTGAGCCGGGACGGCCCTCGGACCGTCAGTAGTGGTACCGGGCCTTGATGATCACGACTTCCTTCTCGGTGGCCCGGTACACCAGGCGGTGCTCGTCGTCGATCCGGCGTGACCAGTAGCCCGACAGGTCGCCCTTCAACGGCTCCGGTTTGCCGATACCCGTGAAGGGGTCCCGCTGGATCTCGGCGATCAGGCGGACGAGCTTGCGGAAGAGCTTCCTGTCGGCGGCCTGCCAGTAGAGCAGGTCCTCCCAGCCGGTGGGACGGAACCGTACGTCCCTCACTCGCCGTCCTCGGCCAGGGCCTCAAGCTCCGCCATGCTCCTGGTGATCACCGGGGTGTCGGCGGCCTTGTCCGCGGCGACGGCCGCCATGAGATGGGCGGCATTGGCGGGCGAGCGCAGCAGGTAGACGGTCTCCTGCCAGGAACGGAAGTCGTCGGCCGACATCAGTATGGCGTTGCCACCCCTGGAGGTGATCTCCACCGGTTCATGGTCGTCGTTGACCTGCTGGATCAGCGGGAAAAGCCGGGCCCGGGCCTCGCTGGCAGTGATGGACATGCTCCTCCTCCAGGAACTGGTACGGAAAAGCCGTACCAGTCGGATGGTACAGGGATCCGGTACGAGTCGCCGGCCTCACGCTTCCCCGACCGGGATTCCCGCCCCGGCTGGCAGGATAAGGAGAGCTGTAAGGGGGCCCTGGTTTCACCGTGCGGGCCCGGAACGAGGCCCGGCCGCGGGGGTGGCCGGGCGTGTGCTGTGGGGAGTGGAAGCGGCTGATGGCCAGGGGCGCGGGCGAGACGGTCGTACTGAGGGACGTACTCGACATCAAGGAGGACGTCTACGCCGGCGACTTCAAGGTCGAGCTGTCCCAGGGGTTCAGCGGGCGGGCCGCGGGGCGGGTCGAGGAGTACGTGGTCACGCCGCAGCTCCAGGAGCAGTTCGGCAAGGCGCTGAAGCTGATCCGCGGCGCCGTCCGCAAGAACGCCTCGTACGCCGCCTACCTGCACGGATCGTTCGGCGCCGGTAAGTCCCACTTCCTGACCGTGCTGCACGCCGTGCTCAACGGCGAGCCCGCCGCGCGTGCCAAGCCGCGGCTTCGGGAGGTCATCGCCGAGCACGACGAGTGGCTGCGCGGGCGGCGGTTCCTCATGGTGCCGTACCACCTGGTGGGCGCGGCCAACCTGGACGAGGCGCTGCTCGGCGGGTACGTGCGGGCCGTGCGGGAACAGCACCCGGACGCGCCGACGCCGACCGTGTTCCGCTCCGACGCCATGCTGGCCGACGCCCGGCGGATGCGGGAGCAGCTCGGCGACGACGCCTTCGTGCGGCTGCTGCCCGCCGACAGCGGTGCCGGCGGGGCGGACGAGGACGACGACGAGCTCCAGGTCATCGGCGCGGGCGGCGCCTGGACCGCGGCCGAGCTGGATGAGGCGTTCACCGCGCCCGCCGGTGACGCGCGCCGGGAGCGACTGGAGTCCGCCCTGCTCACCGGGCCGATGCGGTCGTACGCGGAGAGCGCGCGGGGTGACGCCGCGAAGTACGTGCCGCTGGAGAACGGGCTGGCCGCGATCAGCCGGCACGCCCGCTCGCTGGAGTACGACGGCGTGGTGCTGTTCCTCGACGAGCTGGTGCTGTGGCTCCAGGCGCACATGCGGGACCGGACCTTCGTCAACAGCGAGATCCAGAAGCTGGTGAAACTGATCGAGTCCGGCGACGCGGACCGGCCGGTGCCGATCGTCTCGTTCATCTCCCGTCAGCGCGACCTGTCCCAGCTCGTCGGCTCCGACGTGCTCGGCGCCGACGTCAAGGCGATGGAACAGGCCCTCGAATACCTCAACGAGCGGTTCGACACGGTCGACCTGGAGGACCGCAACCTGCCGGAGATCATCAAGGAACGGGTGCTGAAGCCGCTGCCCGGCAAGGACGCGGTCCTGGAGGCCGAGTTCGCGAAGATCGACCGGACCGGGCAGCAGGTCAAGGACATCCTGCTCGACGGAAGCGGCGCCACCCAGGCCGACTGGACGGACTTCCGGGCCGTGTACCCGCTCTCCCCGGCCCTGCTGAACGTGCTGGTCGCGCTGTCGGGCGCGCTCCAGCGGGAGCGGACCGGTCTGAAGCTGGTGCAGCAGTTGCTGGAGCGGAACGCCGACGCCGCCGTCGGCCGGCTCATCCCGCTGGGCGACCTGTGGGACGTCCTCGTGGACGGCACCGGGGCCGCCTTCACCGACAAGCTGAAGCGCGAGTCGGAGGCGGCGGTGAAGTTCGCCGCGAAGGCACGCGCCCACCTGCTGGAGAAGTACGGCTCGGACACGCACGCCGACTTCCAGGCCGACGAGCGGTTCGTGAAGACGATGCTGCTCGGCGCGCTCGCCCCTGACGTGCCCGCGCTGCGGCGGCTGACCGGGGCGCGGCTGGCCGCCCTCAACCACGGCTCGGTGCGCTCGCGCACCGTGCCCGCCGGGGACGTCGTCGTGCGGCGGATGCGGGACCTCCAGGCCGCGTTCCCGTCCGAGATCCGCTCCGACGGCGAGGCCGACCCGGTGTTCTCGCTGCACCTGTCCGACCTCGACATCGAGCCGCTGCTCGACGCCGTCGCCGAGGAGGACAAGGCGGGCGCGCGGCGGGTGTGGCTGCGGGACCGGCTGTGGGAGGCGATCGGCGTCCGCGACGGGCAGTTCGTCGCCGAGAAGGAGATCGTCTGGCGGGGTACCCGGCGCATCGTGGAGTTCGTCTTCGGCAACGTGCGCGACCGGGCCGACCTGCCCGACGAGCAGTTCGTCCCGGCGACCGCGGGGAACGTGCGGTTCGTCGTCGACTACCCCTTCGACGACGGCGACCACTACCCCAGCGACGACTACCATCGCGTCGAGGAGCTGCGGAAGTCCGGCGTCACCGCGCCGACGCTGGTGTGGCTCACCGACTTCTTCTCCGACCAGCGCCGCGCCCAGCTCGGCCGGCTGATGCGCATCACCTTCCTGCTGGAGCGGGACCGGCTCGCCGACTACACCGGCACTTTCCCGCCCGACGACCGGGCCAAGGTGCGGCGGCAGCTGGAGGTGGCCCGCGACACCCTCACCGACCAGCTGACCGGTGCGCTCGCCGAGGTCTACGGGCTGGCGCGGCCGACCGACGCCAACCCCGGGCCCGAGGTGCCGGACGGGCGCCACGTGCTGTCGCTCCAGCCGGAGTTCGCGCACCCCAGGGAGGAGGGCGGCAAGGGCTTCGAGGCCAACGCGCTGCACCTCGCCGACGGCATGTTCTCCGCGCTGTACCCCAAGCACCCCGACTTCGGGACCGACCGCACCGGGCAGCGCAAGGCGGTCACCCCGGCCGAACTGCGGACCACGCTGGAGTGGATCACCCGCGCGATGGACGAGGGCGGACGGGCCAACAACGTCGACAGCCACCACCTGAAGACCGTCAAACGGATCGTGGAACCGCTGGAACTCGGCACCGTGCACGACGGGCCGCTGGTGATGCGCAGCGACTGGCGCGCCCGCGTCAACCAGGTCGCGGCCGGGCACCGGCAGCGCGGCGACCTCGACGTCGAGGACATCCGGACCTGGATCACCAAGGACCTCGGCTACGCCGGACTCGACAAGCTCACCGGCAACCTCCTCATCGCCGCCTACGCACTGCTCGACGACCGTGCCTGGGTGCTGCGGGGCGGCCCGGAGCGGGAGGCGCCCGCGCTCCAGGAGATCGGGCCCGGCTGGTCGCTGCGGGCACAGCCGCTGCCGAGCGACGAGGAGTACGCGGCGGCCCGGGAGCGGGCCGCCCGGTTGTTCGGGGTGTCCGCCAAGCCCGCGCTGTACGCGCGCAACGTCAACCGGCTCGCCGAGGACCTGCGCGCCCGTGCCGAGGTGTGGGAGCGGGACGTCGCCGGGGTGCGGTCCTCGCTGGAGCGGCACGCCGCGCTGCTCGGACTCGACGACCCCGGTGAGGCCGCTCCCCGTACCGCGATCCTGCGCGAGGCGGCCGGGCTGCTGGCCCGGCTCTCCCGGCACGGCGGTGACGCCACCGCGCTGGTGCGCGAGCTGGCCGGCTTCTCCCCGGCCGCCGGGGAGCGGGACCTCAACACCGCCATGGGCAGCGCGGGCGAGGTGCTGGCGGCGCTGGACGGCACGGACTGGCCCGCGCTACGGAACGTGCACGGGCTGACCGGCCGTGAGGACGGCGTCGGCGACCGCGCCCGGCGGCTGTTCACCGAGATCGCGCAGGCCGCGCGGTCCTCCGAGTTCGAACGGTCCCTGGTGCAGGTGCTCCCGGGGGTCCGGGAGCAGGCCAACGCCATCATCAACGCGGCGCTGAAGGTGGAGAGCGTCGTCACCGACCGGCCCTCGCAACCCGCGGCCCAGGACGTGCGCGTCAGCGAGCCGGAGGTGGCCACCTCTCACCCCGTCGTACCGCCGCAGCCGAAGGCGGGCCCGGACACTCCGTCCGGCTCGTCCACGGACACGGACACGGACACGGCCGGAGACGGTACGCCGCCGCGCCGCTCCGGACGCCGGCTGATCCCGGCCGGGGGCGACGCGACGGCGCTGGAGCAGCGGCTCGCGGTGCAGCTGGCGGCTGTGCAGGAGGAGATCCGCGCCTTCCGGGCCGCGCACCCGGACGCCGACGTCGAGATCGTGTGGCGGCCGGCCGAGAAGTCGGGCGCGGACCGGGAGGCGGGAAACTCCGGGGCGGCCCATGCCCCGGGGACGGCCGAGGACCCCAGGGCGGCCTACGGCACCCGCACGGCTGAGCACACGCAGCAGGCCGACGGCACCCGGGCGCCCGGAGACTCCGGGGAGGAGCGCTGATGCCCACGCGGCCCGCCGCCGGGCGGCGTGCCATCGAAGTGCTGCTGGAGGCGGAGCTGCCGCGCGCCGAGGGGCGGCGACTGGTGCTGGTCGACGCCGTCTGGGCGGACGGCAACGAGGAGCGGGACTTCACCGTCCAGATCGACGGCACCGCGCGCCGCGTGCACGTCACCGACCAGGACTCGCCGCTCGGCATCACCGAGGCCTGGCAGCGGCACCTCGCCGACACCGGTCCCGACGGGGAGGGCGTCCTCGTGGTCACCGGCAAGGTGCCCGCCGACCAGCTCGGCTGGGACCTGCGCGGCCACGCGGTGCGCCGCCGCCCGCTGGCCGTGGACCGGGCCGGTATCGTCACCCAGCTCTTCGGCGCGGAGAACCTCGACACCCGGATGGTCCGGGAGGAGTGGCTGCTGGACGCCCTCCTCGACGCCGAGCCGTCCGGCGGCTGGCCGCGCGTCGGTGGCGTCCTCACCCGCGACCGGGCCCTGCGGGCCCTTCTGGCCGCCCGGACCGGCCTCGGGGACACCGGCGCCGACTCCCTCGACCTGGACGCCGACACCCTCTTCGACTGGAGCCGCGGCCCGGCCGGACCCCGCCGGTTCGCCGAACTGGCCGAACCGGAACGTGCCGGGCTCACCGAGTGGCTGGCTCAGGTGACGGGGCCCGCCGCGCCCACCCTGCTCGCCCTGGCAGCCGACGGCCGCGGAGCCGACGCGCTGCCGCTCGGCGCGCTCGCCGCGGCGGCCCTCGGCTGCCCGGCCGCGGCCGACGCGGGTTTCGCCCTCGGCACCCTCTTCGGCAGCGCGCTCGGCTCGCTCGACGCGCTCACGCCCTTCGCCGCCGCCGCCACCGGTGTGCTCACCCGGTGGATCGCCCAGGCGGAGGCTGGCGGCCCCGCCGGGGCGGACGCCCGCGCCCGCGTCGTCGCCGTACTGGAGCGGGCCGACCAGCTCGCCGGCACCGCACGGCTGACTCCGCTCCTCACCGAGGACCGGCTCCTGCCCTCCGGGTACCGGACCCGGCTGCGCGCCCTCGCCGCCACCCTCGACGGACGTCCGGGGGCCGCGCAGAACGCGCTGCGCCGGCTCGCCGACCACCAGCTCGCCACGCTGTACGGCGAGTCCACCGAACGCGCGCGGACCGCCGTACGCCTGGTGCGGTGGCTCGACGCCCCGGAACCCGCCGTCTCCTCGGTGGGGCAGGCCGTACGGGAGCACCTGCGGTCCACCGGCCGGGTCGACCTGGCCACCGGCATCCTGGCGGAAGGCGACGCCTCCCGGGACGGGGTGCTCGGGGAGGCGTACCACCGGCTCATCAGCCGGGTACGAGAACGGCGGCGGCAACTCGACGAACAGTTCGCGCAGATCCTGGCCACCTGGACCGAGGCCGCCTCCCAGCAGGCGCCGAACGGGGCCCTGCTGATCGAGGACGTGCTCGCGGAGGTCGCCGCGCCCCTCGCCCGAGACGGCGGACGGCCCCTGGTCCTCGTCCTCGACGGGATGAGCGCCGACGTGGCCGTGAACCTCGCGGCGGGGCTGGACCCGCGCGCCTGGACGGAGATCTGCCCGGCCAGGGACGCCGGACGCCGGCCCGGCCGGCCGGCCGCCGTAGCCATGCTGCCCACCGTGACGCGCGTCAGCCGCGCATCCCTGCTCTGCGGCACCGCCTCCGACGGCGGGCAGGACGTGGAACGCGCCGGTTTCACCGCCTTCTGGAAGAAGCGCAGGCGCAGCGCCGTGCTCTTCCACAAGGGCGGGTACGAGGGGACGGCCGGTCACCGGCTCGCGCCCGCGCTCCTGGAGGAGCTCGCCCACGAGGAGCGGATCGTCGGGGTGGTCGTGAACACCATCGACGACGCCCTCGCCGACGGACGGGAGAACGGACGGGCCCGATGGCGCACCGCGGACGTCGCCAAACTGACCGACCTCCTCGACGCGGCCCGCGGCAGCGGACGGCCCGTCCTGCTCGTCTCCGACCACGGACACGTGCTGGACCGCGGGCCCCGGGACGCGGGCCCCACCCCCGCCGACGGCGTGCAAGGAGCCCGCTGGCGCACCGGGGACGCCGGGCCCGGCGAGGTCCACCTGGCCGGGCCCCGAGTGCGGGCGGCCGACGGGCGGATCACGGCGGCGTGGCGCGACGACCTGCGCTACACCGCCCGCCAGGCCGGTTACCACGGCGGCGCGTCCCTGGCCGAGGTCACCGTGCCCGTGCTCGCCTTCGTCCCGTCCGACAGCCCTATCCCCACCGGGTGGACGGCACTTCCGGCCGAGGACACGGTGCCCGACTGGTGGCGGGGCGGCACGGAACCGGTCGCCGAGTCCGCATCCGAACCGAGGGCGCAGGGGCGCGGACGCAAACAGACCGCCCCTCAGGAGGAGAGCCTCTTCCCGCAACCCGGCCAGGGCACCCTCGGCGAAGAGACGGTGCGCAGCGCGGCGTACCGGTCGCAGCGCGAGTTCGTGCGACTGCCGCCCTCCGACACCGCCGTGGCCGCCGCCCTCGACGCGCTGGTGGCCGCCGGCGGCAAGCTCTCCCCGGCCGCCGTCGCGGCAGCGGCACAGACCGCGACGGGCAAGTCGCAGCGCAACCCCGAGCGGTTCGTCACCGTGCTGGAGCGGCTTCTGAACATCGACGGCTACCCCGTACTCCAACTGCTGGAGTCGGGCCGCACCGTCCACCTGGACAGGGAGTTGCTGCGGCAGCAGTTCACCGGAGGCACCACTTCATGAGCAGCATGCAGGCGGACACGCCCGACGGGCGGCCCGGCGTCAGCGCCGCACGCGCCCGAGACGTCGTCGACGCGCTGCGTCGCGGCACCGTGCCGCACCAAGGGCTCGGGCTGTTCGCCGTCGGGCTCGACCGCTTCGCCGAGGCCCTCGACGACGACCTGGCCACCGTCGCCCGCGGCGGCTCCGCCTTCCACGCACTGCGCGGGGAGTACGGGTCCGGCAAGACGTTCTTCGCCCGCTGGCTCGCCGAGCGGGCCAAACGCCGCGGCCTGGCCGTCAGCGAGGTGCAGATCTCCGAGACGGAGACACCCCTGCATCGCCTGGAGACCGTCTACCGGCGGCTCACCGAGCGCCTCACCACCGCCACCCACCCGCCGTCCGCGCTGCGCGCCGTCGTCGACTCGTGGTTCTACGCGCTGGAGGAGGAGGTCCTCGACGCCGGGGCGGCCGAGGAGAACGACGAGACCGGGCTCGGCCGCGCCGTGGACGAGCTGCTGGAGCGCAGACTCGCCGACGTCGCCCGTACGACCCCCGCCTTCTCCGCCGCGCTGCGCGGCTACCGCGACGCCGTGGCGGCCGGGGACGGGGCACGTGCCGAGGCTCTGATCGCGTGGCTCGGCGGGCAGAAGTCCGTCGCGGCCGCGGCCAAGCGCGCGGCCGGGGTGCGCGGCGACCTGGACCACTTCGGTGCCCTCGGCTTCCTCCAGGGACTGCTGACCGTGCTGCGGGACTGCGGTCACCCCGGACTTCTGCTCGTGCTCGACGAGGTGGAGACCCTGCAGCGCGTGCGCGGCGATGTACGGGAGAAGTCGCTCAACGCGCTGCGCCAGTTCCTCGACGAGATCGACGCGGGCCGGTTCCCCGGACTCTTCCTCGTCATCACCGGCACCCCCGCCTTCTACGACGGGCAGCAGGGCGTACAGCGTCTCGCACCGCTCGCGCAGCGGCTGGCGACCGACTTCACCACCGACCCGCGCTTCGACTCCCCACGCGCCGTACAGCTCCGGCTGACCGGCTTCGATCTCGCGTCCCTCGGCGAACTGGGCCGCAAGGTGCGGGAGGTGTACACGGTGACGGCCAGACATCCCGAGCGCGTCGCCTCGCGCGCGGACGACGCCTACCTCGGCGAGCTGGCACGGGCGGTGACCGGTTCGCTGGGCGGCAAGGCGGGCATCGCGCCCCGGCTCTATCTGCGCAAGCTGGTGGCCGATGTCCTCGACCGGCTCGACGCCTTCGACGAATTCGACCCACGGCGGCATTACACGCTCACGGTCAACAGCGCGGAACTCGACGAGGTGGAGCGCAACGCGGCCGCGCGTGCGGGCGACGTGGAGCTGGAGCTGCCGTGAGCGGCGACGCCCTGGACCTGCTCGACCCGATCCTCACCCATCACATCGTCAACTCCCTCGGCTGGCGCTCGCTGCGGCCGTTGCAGCAGGAGTCGATCGAACCGGTGCTCGCCGGGCAGGACGCCGTCCTGCTGGCACCGACCGCCGGCGGGAAGACCGAAGCCGCCGTGTTCCCCCTGCTCACCCGCGCGCAACGGCAAGGCTGGAAGGGCACCGGCATCCTGTACGTCACACCGCTGAAGGCCCTTCTCAACAACCTGCACCCGCGTATCGAGACCTACAGCGGATGGGTGGGGCGCACCGCCGAGCTGTGGCACGGCGACATCGCCTCCACCCGGCGCCGCCGCATCCTGGCGAACCGCCCCGACGTACTGCTCACCACGCCCGAATCACTGGAGGCGATGCTGGTGAGCACCCACGTGGACCACCGGGTCTTCTTCTCCGGGCTGCACAGCGTGGTCGTCGACGAGGTGCACGCGTTCGCCGGTGACGACCGTGGGTGGCACCTGCTCGCCGTGCTGGAACGCCTCCAGCACGTCCTCGGGCGGCCGGTACAGCGCATCGGCCTGTCGGCCACCGTGGGCAATCCGCGTGAGCTGCTGGACTGGTTGCAGGGGTCGGGCCTGGGACGGAGGCCGGGACGGGTCGTCGCTCCGGGAGTGACCCTGCCGGACACCGGCGTCCGGGTCGCGCCCTCGCCTCCGCCCCCGGGCGACGTGGAGCTGGACTACGTCGGCTCCGTCCCCAATGCCGCCACCGTCATCTCAGCTCTGCACAGAGGTGAGAAGCGCCTCGTCTTCTGCGAGAGCCGGCGCACCGTCGAGGAGTTGGGCGAGCAGCTCCGGCTGCGCGGCGTGACCACCTTCCTCTCGCACGCCTCCCTCTCCACCGACGAACGGCGCCGTGCGGAGGAGGCGTTCGCCGAGGCCCGGGACTGCGTCATCGTCTCCACCAGCACCCTCGAACTCGGCATCGACGTCGGCGACCTGGACCGGGTGATCCAGCTCGACGCCCCGGCGACGGTCGCCTCGTTCCTGCAACGCCTCGGCCGCACCGGACGCCGCCCCGGCACCCGGCGCAACTGCCTCTTCCTCGCCCTGGACGACGAGGGCTTCCTGGCCTCCGCCGCCCTGCTGCTGGCCTGGTCGCGCGGCTGGGTGGAGCCGGTGACACCGCCTCCCGAACCGCGCCACCTCGTGGCCCAGCAGCTGCTCGCCCTGTGCCTACAGGAGCACCGGATCGGGGAAAACCTGTGGCGGGAATGGTGGGGTGGCCTCGGTGTGTTCGGCACCGCCGCCGAACCCGTCGTACGGCACCTGGTGGAACAGGGCTATCTGGAGCGCGATTCGGGCACCCTGTTCATCGGGCCGGAGGCCGAACGCCGTTTCGGCCAGCGGCACTTCATGAACCTGACGGCCTCGTTCACCGCGCCGCCCGAGTTCACCGTGCTCAGCGGACGGACCGAGATCGGCCGCACCGACCCGGACCTGCTCACTGAGGAGACCGACGGCCCGCGCAAGCTGCTGCTGGCGGGCCGCAGCTGGCTGGTGACGTACATCGACTGGCGGCGCAGGCGCTGCTTCGTGGAACCGGTGGACGAGGGCGGACGCGCCAGATGGAGCGGCTTCGGGGCGCAGCGCGTCCGGTCCTTCACCCTGGCCCGTGCCGCACATGACGTGCTGCTCGGCGGGGACCCGCCCGTGTCCCTGACCCGCAGGGCGCAGGCGAGGCTCGCGGCGGCCCGGGAGAAGTACCTGGACGTGGTGCACCCGGCCGGCACGGTCATCACCCGCCGGGGCGACGGCGACGTGCGCTGGTGGACCTGGGCCGGACACCGGGCGAACGCGACCCTGGCCGCGTCACTTCCCTCGGTCGCCCTGCGTCACCGGCTCCTCGACGACCGCTTCATCCGGCTGCGCGACGACGTCACGCCGCAGTCGTGGCGGACGGCGGTGGCGGACGCCGCCACGGGCCTGACACTGCCGGACGTGGACCGGCACGCCGTGCGAGGCCTGAAGTTCGCGGAGGCACTGCCCGTGCGGCTCGCGGAGGCCACGCTCGCCGCGCGGCTGGGGGACGCTGAAGGAGCACGAGGGGTGTTGGCGGAGCCGGTCCGGTTCCACTTGCGTCCGGACGGCTGACGAGGCCGGAACGGCTGACGAGGCCGGGACGGCTGACGAGGCCGGGACGGCTGACGAGGCCGCCGTAGTGCCTGCCCGCGGATTCGCCTCCTGACGCCCGTCAGCCGTCGACCTGCGCGTTGCGCCGAACGGGCTTTGAACGGCGAGGGCCCGGCACCCCGTTTCCGGGGTGCCGGGCCCTCGCTCAGGCTCTGGCGACCTTGGTCGTCAGTGGGCGTGGCCGTGGCCGTGGCCCGCGGCGGCCGGCTCCTCCTCTTCCTTCTTCTCGACGACCAGGGTCTCGGTCGTGAGGAGGAGGGAGGCGATGGAGGCGGCGTTCTCCAGGGCGGAGCGGGTGACCTTGACCGGGTCGATGACGCCGGCCTTGACCAGGTCGCCGTACTCGCCGGTGGCCGCGTTGAAGCCCTGGCCCTTGTCGAGCTCGGCGACCTTGGAGGTGATGACGTAGCCCTCCAGGCCGGCGTTCTCGGCGATCCAGCGCAGCGGCTCGACGGCGGCGCGGCGGACGACCGCGACACCCGTGGCCTCGTCGCCGGTCTTGCCGAGGTTGCCCTCGAGGACCTTCACGGCGTGGACGAGCGCGGAGCCACCACCGGAGACGATGCCCTCCTCGACCGCAGCGCGGGTCGCGGAGATGGCGTCCTCCAGACGGTGCTTGCGCTCCTTGAGCTCGACCTCGGTGGCGGCACCCACACGGATGACGCACACGCCGCCGGCCAGCTTCGCGAGGCGCTCCTGGAGCTTCTCGCGGTCCCAGTCGGAGTCGGTGGACTCGATCTCGGCCTTGATCTGGGCGACGCGGCCCTGCACGTCGTCCTTGTTGCCGGCGCCGTCGACGACCGTGGTGTCGTCCTTGGTGACGGTGACGCGGCGGGCGGAGCCGAGGACGTCCAGACCGACCTGGTCGAGCTTGAGGCCGACCTCCTCGGAGACGACCGTGGCGCCGGTGAGGACGGCGAGGTCCTGCAGCATCGCCTTGCGGCGGTCGCCGAAGCCGGGGGCCTTCACCGCGACGGCGTTGAAGGTGCCGCGGATCTTGTTCACGACGAGGGTGGACAGGGCCTCGCCCTCGACGTCCTCGGCGATGATCAGCAGCGGCTTGGAGGCGTTGGCCTGGATGACCTTCTCCAGCAGCGGCAGCAGGTCCGCGATGGCGGAGATCTTGCCCTGCGTGATGAGGATGTACGGGTCGTCCAGGACGGCTTCCATGCGCTCCTGGTCCGTCACGAAGTACGGCGACAGGTAGCCCTTGTCGAAGGCCATGCCCTCGGTGAAGTCCAGCTCCAGACCGAAGGTGTTGGACTCCTCGACGGTGATGACACCGTCCTTGCCGACCTTGTCCATCGCCTCGGCGATGAGCTCGCCGACCTGCTGGTCCTGGGCGGACAGCGCGGCGACGGCGGCGATGTCGGACTTCTCGTCGATCGGGCGGGCCGACGCGAGCAGGTCCTCGGAGACGGCGGCGACGGCGGCGTCGATGCCCTTCTTCAGGGCGGCCGGGGAGGCACCGGCGGCGACGTTCTTCAGGCCCTCGCGCACGAGCGCCTGGGCGAGCACGGTCGCGGTGGTCGTACCGTCACCCGCGATGTCGTTGGTCTTGGTCGCCACCTCCTTGACCAGCTGGGCACCGAGGTTCTCGTACGGGTCCTCGACCTCGACCTCACGGGCGATGGTCACACCGTCGTTGGTGATGGTGGGGGCGCCGAACTTCTTGTCGATGACGACGTTGCGGCCCTTGGGGCCGATCGTCACCTTGACCGTGTCGGCAAGCTTGTTGACGCCGCGCTCGAGGGCGCGACGGGCGTCCTCGTCGAACTTCAGGATCTTCGCCATGGGAGCGTGAGCCCTCTTCCGGAATCTGGGATATACGGCACTGCGCCCCGGGCGCCCGGCTTCTTATCGATCGCGGGGGCCAGGGGCGCAGCTCAAAGCAATGTGCTTGGGGTGAATTACTTCTCGACGATCGCGAGCACGTCGCGGGCCGAGAGGACGAGGTACTCCTCGCCGTTGTACTTCACCTCGGTGCCGCCGTACTTGCTGTAGAGCACGACGTCGCCGACGGAGACGTCGAGCGGAAGACGGTTGCCGTCCTCGAAGCGGCCCGGGCCCACGGCCAGGACGACGCCCTCCTGGGGCTTCTCCTTGGCGGTGTCCGGGATGACCAGGCCAGAGGCGGTGGTCTGCTCGGCGTCGAGCGGCTGGACCACGATGCGGTCCTCGAGCGGCTTGATGGCAACCTTGGAGCTGGTGGTCGTCACGATCCGACCTCCCCCTTCGGAGATCTCACGGGGTTAACTGTCTGAGGTGGCGACCAGGTGGATCCGTCGTCGCGGGTGCCGGACCTGCCCGTCGCTGTGTTGGCACTCTCCAGTGGGGAGTGCCAGAGCCGAGACTATGACCGTGATTAGCACTCGGTCAAGCGGACTGCTAATTGCGAACGGCGCGTCGGCCAGGCGATCCTCCTGGAGGCGGTCCTCCGGCCACCCCGCCCGCGGCCTCACAGGTAGTCCTCCAGCCGCCCCACCGCGTACCCGTCGGCCGTGACCCTGTCCAGGAAGCGGCGGATCATGTCCGGCATGCTGCCCTTCCACTGCCCGCGCCCCCGGAAGTGGGTGAGGACGATGTCGCCCGGGCGCAGTTTCCCGTCCCCCTCGCGGTACTCCCAGTGGTCGACGAACACCTCCTCGGCCCACAGGGGCACGTACTGGATGCCGCAGGACTTGGCCGCGCGCAGGGTCGCCCTGTCGTAGTTGCCGTAGGGCGGGCGGAAGAGGGTGGGGCGGGTGCCGTAGCGCAGTTCGAGGTACCGCTGCATGCTGCAGATCTCGCGCCGCTGCCCGCGGTACGTCAGGCCCGGCAGGTAGCGGTGGCGGACGGTGTGGTTGTTCAGGGCCACCCCCCGGTCCTGCATCTTCTTGAAGTAGCGGTAGTCGTCCTTGACCAGCAGGCCGCTGAGGAAGGCGCTGTACGGGATCTTCAGGTCGTTCATCATGCTCAGGAACGCCGGGTCCTTGTCCACGCCGTCGTCGATGGTGAGGAAGACGACCTTGTCCCGGGTGGGGATCGTGGTGAAGACGGGCGGGAGGTTCAGCCTCCGGTGGCCTGTCACCTCGAAGCCCTTGCGGGTTTTGATCCTCGGCTTCTTCGCGGGGGCCGGCGGGGCGCTCAGCGGGACCTTCTTGAGGCCCCAGCGTCGTGCGGCGGCGACCCGGACGGCGTACGCGGCGCGCAGCCTGGAGGCGTAGGAGTCGAGCGCCTGGGCAGCGGGGGCGTCGAGGGGCTGCTGGCCGCCGGCCGGAGTGATCCGCTCGTCCGCGTCCTGCGTGCAGCCCGAGGCGATGGCGGCGAGGGCGAGCACGATGAGACCGATCCGCACACCGCCCGATGCCCGCCTTTTGTCATTTTGTACGACTGCTCGCATGGTGCCGGATCCTCGCAGCCGGCCGGCTCGGAGCGGCCCCGACACCGCGACCGGCGGCCCACCATCCACCGACTGGCCCACACACCGCCCGCACGACGCCGTGGCCGACAATGATCCGGTGAACGACCTCGCCCTCCTCCTCACCCCCGAAGGCCGTGCCCTCCTCGAGGAGGTGCGGGACACCGACCCGGCCCGGGAACTGGCCGTCGCGACCCGGTTGCGGCGGGAGCACCCCGCCGAGCTGGTGTCGGCGGCGCTGGGCCAGGCGCGGTTGCGGCAGCGTGCGGTGGTGAAGTTCGGGGCCGAGGACGCGGCGCGGATGTTCTTCACGCCGAACGGGGTGGAGCAGTCGACCCGGGCGAGCGTGGCGGCCTACCGGGCGCGGCGGTTCGCGGAGCTGGGCGTGACCTCGGTCGCCGACCTGTGCTGCGGCATCGGGGGCGACGCGATCGCGCTGGCCCGGGCCGGGATCCGGGTGCTGGCCGTGGACCGGGACCCGCTGACGGCCGCGGCGGCGCGGGCGAACGCCGACGCGCTGGGGCTGGCCGGCCTGATCGAGGTGCGGGAGGCCGATGTCACGGAGGTGGACACGGCCGGGTACGACGCCGTGTTCGTCGACCCCGCCAGGCGCGGCGGACGCGGCCGGATCTTCGACCCGGAGGCCTACTCGCCGCCCCTGTCCTGGGCGGTGTCCGCCGCCCGCCGCGCTCCCCGTGCCGCCGCGCTGAAGATCGCCCCCGGCGTCCCGCACGAGGCGGTACCCGAGGACGCCGGGGCCGAGTGGATCTCCGACGGCGGTGACGTGAAGGAGGCGGTGCTGTGGTTCGGCACCGAGCCCGGGGCGGTCCGGGCCACCCTGCTGCCGGGCCCGCGCACCCTGCTCTCCGGGGGCCTGCCCGACCCGGACGTCCGCCCGCCCGGCCGTTACCTCTACGAGCCCGACGGCGCCGTCATTCGCGCTCACCTGGTCGCCGAGGTCGCCGACGAGGTCGACGGCGGCCTCCTGGACGCGACCATCGCCTACGTCGCCTCCGACACCCTGCGCCCGACCCCGTACGCCACCGCCTACGAGATCACCGACCACCTCCCCTTCAACGTCAAGAAGCTGAAGGCCCTGCTGCGTGAGCGTCAGGTCGGCAACCTCACCGTGAAGAAGCGAGGCTCGGCGGTGGAGCCGGAGGAACTCCGCAGGAAGGTCAAGCCGCAGGGCCCGCACGCGGCCACGGTGTTCCTGACCCGGGTCGCGGGAGCCCCGGCCATGCTCGTCGGGCACCCAGTCCGGGTGTAGCCGTCAGGCCTGTTCCGCCGCCCTGCGCAGCAGCAGCTCCCGCTCCCGTTCGTTCCGGGTGAGGGACGCCGCCCGTTCGAACTCCGCGCGGGCCTCCGCCGGTCGGCCGAGGCGGGCCAGGAGGTCGGCCCGGACACTGGGGAGCAGGTGGTAGTCGCGGAGGGCGGGTTCGCAGGCGAGGGCGTCGACGAGGGCCAGGGCGGGGCCCGGACCCTCGGACATCGACACGGCCACCGCGCGGTTGAGTTCCACGACCGGGGACGGCGCGCGGACGGCCAGGAGGCCGTACAGGGTGGCGATGCGGGACCAGTCGGTCTCCTCGTAGGTGTACGCGTGCGCGTGACAGGCGGCGATGGCGGCCTGGAGGAGGTACGGGCCCGGGGCGCCGCAGGAGGTGGCCTCGGCCCTGCCCAGCGCGGCGATGCCGCGGGCGATGAGCATGCGGTTCCAGCGGGCGCGGTTCTGGTCCTTCAGGAGGACGGGTTCGCCGGAGGGGCCGGTGCGGGCGGCCGTGCGGGACGCCTGGAGCTCCAGGAGCGCGGTCAGTCCGTGCACCTCGGGTTCCTTCGGCATGAGGCCCGAGAGCACGCGGGCCAGGCGCAGGGCGTCCTCGCACAGGGAGGGGCGCAGCCAGTCGTCGCCGGCCGTGGCGGCGTACCCCTCGTTGAAGATCAGGTAGATGACGTCCAGGACCGAGCCGAGGCGGGCTTCGCGGTCGGGGCCGTAGGGCACCTCGAAGGCGATGTTCCTGGTCGCCAGGGTGCGTTTGGCGCGGACGATGCGCTGGGCGACCGTCGGCTCGGGGACCAGGAAGGCACGGGCGATCTCGGCCGTGGTCAGGCCGCCGAGCAGGCGCAGGGTGAGGGCGGTACGGGCCTCGGTGGACAGCACCGGGTGGCAGGCGGTGAAGACCAGGCGGAGCAGGTCGTCGTCGATGTCGTCGGGGTCGGCGGGCTCCTCCGGCGGGGCCGCGTCCGGCAGGGCCCGGCCGATCTCCGCGAGCTTGCGGGCGTAGTTCTCGCGGCGGCGGACCAGGTCGACGGCGCGGTGGCGGGCGGTGGCCATGAGCCAGGCGCCCGGGTTGTCGGGCACCCCGTCCCGCGGCCACTGCTCCAGCGCGGCGACCAGCGCGTCCTGCGCGAGTTCCTCGGCGATCCCGACGTCCCGGACGATGCGGGTGACGCCGGCGATGATGCGGGGCGACTGGAGTCGGAAGACCGTCTCGATGGCCGGGCCGGCGTCGCTCGGGCCGGCGGTGGGCTGCGGTGTCACAGCCCACCATCAGACACCCTCGGCCGCCCCCGGCCAAGCAGCTCCGGTCAGTCCTCGGCGATCTGCCGGACCTCCGCGGTGATCGTCCAGTAGTCCTCGTGCAGGGACAGGAACCGCTTGGTCCACTCGATCGCCTCGGCCTTGTCCTTGCACTGGCTGATCGAGTAGCCGCCGATGACCTCCTTGGACTCGGTGAACGGCCCGTCGGTGACGGACAGCTGCCCGCCCTCCCAGGTCACCCGGGTGCCGTCCGCGGTCGGGGTGAGCCCGGCCGTGTCGAGCATGACCCCGGCCTTGGTGATCTCCTCCAGCAGCTTGCCCATCCGCTCCATGAGCTCAGGGCTCGGCCCCTCGGCGGGGGCGTTCTTCTCGTCGACGCGGATCAGGGTGAGAAAGCGCGGCATGGTGACTCCTCGGTGCCTAGGCGAGCGGGGCCTCTCCCCGCTCTCACCCCTGCGTCGATCGGGAGACCGGCGGATCGACACGGTCGCCGCATTTCTTCGAAGATTTTTTCCGGATCGCATCTACGCAGGTCAGCGCAGCGACTCCCACAGCTCCCGCGCCTCCGGCTCCTTGGCCACCACCCGGTTGGGGTCCGACGGTGCCCGTACCACCGGCATCGTCACCGTCCGCACCTCGCTCGCCGGCAGGCCCCTCAGGCTCTCTCCGAGCCGGGTCAGCTCGGCGAGGGAGTCCAGGCCGGTGTCGGTGGTGAGGCCGGCGGTCGCCGCGTCCGCCACCCGGTACAGCCTGGCCGGGTCGGTGAGCAGGCGCTGCGCGGCGACCTGTTCCAGCAGTGACTTCACCAGCTGCTGCTGGAGGCCTATGCGGCCGAGGTCGCTGCCGTCTCCTATGCCGTGGCGGGTGCGGGCGAGGGCGAGGGCCCGGGTGCCGTCCAGATGGTGGGTGCCCGCCTTCAGGTGCAGATGGCTGTCGTCGTCCGCGATGTCCTCGTCCGTGGTGACGGTGACGCCGCCGAGCGCGTCCACGAGCTTCGCGAACCCGGAGAAGTCGATCTCGACGTAGTGGTCCATGCGGACGCCGGTGATCGACTCGACGGTCTTCACCGCGCAGACCGGGCCGCCCACCGCGTAGGCGTCGTTGAACATGGAGTCGTACGCGACAGCCGTCGAGCCACCCGACGGACGGGGGCAGGACGGGCGGGTGACCAGGGTGTCGCGCGGGATGCTCACCACCGTCGCGGCGGTCCGCCCGGCGTCGAGGTGGACGACCATGGCCGTGTCGGAGCGGGCACCTGAGCTGTCACCGCCGCCGAGCCGCTGGTTCTCCGCGCCGCTGCGCGAGTCGGAGCCCAGGACGAGGATGTTGAGCGCCCCGCCGGGCAGGACCGGCGCCGAGGGCGACGGCGTGGTCACCGGCTTCGGCGGGCGGTCGTCTCCCAGCGCGTCGTCGATGTCGACGCCGGTGATGTTGTTGTCGAGATGCCAGTAGGCCCAGCCCGCCGCCCCCGTGCCCAGCACCAGCGCACCTGCCAGGGCGATGCCCGCGATCTTCAGCGCTCTCGACCGCCGGCCCGTTTCGCCGCCCTCGTCCCGGTCCGAGTCGTGTCCCGTCACGGGCAGGAACATAAGTCCGAATTATGGCCGCCAGGGACCTCAGAGAGCGTTTTCTTCGGAAATTCTCAGACTTCCGAACCCCGGACCTCACCCAGCGTCACCACCGGCACCGAATGACCCAGAGACCTCATCCGCCCATCCGAAAGTTTCGATTGGGCAGCCGATTGGCTTCGGAGGAGTGGGAGACGCCTGTTTCCACCCGTCAATACGTCAGCTTCCGGCCACGGGCCCCGCCGTGCTGCTCCGCACCACCAGGCTCGTCGCCAGTTCCACCCGCGTGGCCGCCGGAGTGCCCTCCTCCCGGCCGAGGTCCAGGACCAGCTTGGCCGCCGCCTCGGCCATCTCCGTCAGCGGCTGCCGTACGGTCGTCAGCGGCGGGCCGACCAGAGGTGCCACCGGCAGGTCGTCGAAGCCGACCACGCTCAGGTCCTCGGGGATGCGCAGCCCCAGCTCGCGGGCGGCCTCGTACAGCCCCAGCGCCTGGAGGTCGTTCCCGGCGAAGACGGCGGTCGGCCGGTCCGGGCGGCGCAGCAGCTCCAGGCCCAGCCGGTAGCCGGCCTCGTGGTGGAAGTCGCCGTTCGCGATCAGCGCGGGGTCCACCGGCAGCCCGGCCGTCTCCAGGGCGGCCCGGTAGCCGTCGACGCGGGCGCGGCTGCACATCATCTGCGACGGCCCGCTGATCGCGCCGATCCGGCGGTGCCCCAGCTCCACCAGGTGCCGGGTGGCCGCGAGACCGCCCTGCCAGTTGGTCGCGCCGATCGACGGCACGTCGGCCCCCGGGTCACCGGCCGGGTCCATCACCACGAACGGGATGGAACGGCTGGTCAGCAGCGCCCGCTGCGACTCGTCGAGCCCGGACAGAACCAGGATCACGCCGTGCGGGCGACGGGCGGCGACCTGGTCGGCCCAGGTCCGGCCCGGGGTGAGCCGCCCCGCGCTCTCGGACAGCACCACACTGAGCCCCGCGTCCCGGGCGACGTTCTCCACGCCCCGGATGACCTCCAGCGCCCAGGCGCTCTCCAGTTCGTGGAAGACCAGGTCGATCAGGGGCGAACGGGTCGCCTCGGCGCGGCGGCGCCGGTAGCCGTGGGCGCGCAGCAGTTCCTCGACGCGGGCCCGGGTGGCGGGGGCGACGTCGGCCCGGCCGTTGAGGACCTTCGAAACAGTCGGTGCCGACACACCGGCCTCACGGGCGATCTCGGCGAGCGTCGCGGTCTGCGCCGTGCGCCCCTGCGTCCGGGTTTGTGTCCGGCTTTCAACGGGCTCCGGGGAAGTCATGGCGGCGATCGTATCCCTGCGGGCCCCCTTGACGAAGTCCTCGGGGCGCCATAGGTTCCCGGAACATTCGACGTGCATATCGAAACATTCGTGGAAGCGGGCGCGGGAGACGATCGTCAGCACCGTTCACGCGCTCGTCAGCACCATTCGTGAGAGGGCCGTCCCGTCCACCCGACAGGAGCTTCATGACCACCGCGCCCTGGCGTGACCCCGCCCTGCCTGCCGCCGCCCGCGTCGACGACCTGCTCTCCCGGATGACTCTGGAGGAGAAGACCGCCCAGCTGTACGGCGTGTGGGTGGGCGCCGCGACGGACGGTGGCGGTGTCGCCCCGCACCAGCACGACATGACCGCCGACTACGACTGGGACGAGCTGATCACCCACGGCCTGGGACAGCTCACCCGTTCCTTCGGCACCGCCCCCGTGGACCCGGCGCTCGGCGCGCAGGCCCTCGCCCGCGCCCAGCGCCGTATCACCGAGGCCGGCCGGTTCGGCATCCCGGCGATCGCGCACGAGGAGTGCCTGGCCGGCTTCACCGCCTGGCAGGCCACGGCCTACCCCGTCCCCCTGGCCTGGGGCGCCACCTGGGACCCGCCGCTGGTCGGGGAGATGGCCCGGCGCATCGGCGACGACCTGCGCTCGGCCGGCGTCCACCAGGGTCTCGCGCCCGTCCTGGACGTCGTGCGCGATCCGCGCTGGGGGCGCGTGGAGGAGACCATCGGCGAGGACCCGTACCTGGTCGGGACGATCGGCTCGGCGTACGTGCGAGGTCTGGAGTCCGCCGGAGTCGTCGCCACGCTCAAGCACTTCGCCGGATACGCCTCCTCGGCCGGGGCGCGCAACCTGGCGCCGGTGCGGGCCGGTGTCCGCGAGTTCGCCGACGTCACCCTGCCGCCCTTCGAGATGGCGGTGCGCGAGGGCGCGCCCCGCTCGGTGATGGCCGCGTACACCGAGACCGACGGCGTCCCGGCCTCCGCGGACCCCGAGCTGCTGACCCGCCTGCTGCGCGAGGAGTGGGGCTTCACCGGCACGGTGGTCGCGGACTACTTCGGCATCGGCTTCCTCCACACCCTGCACCGGGTCGCCGGCACCCCCGCCGAGGCGGCCCACGCGGCGCTCACGGCCGGCATCGACGTCGAACTGCCCACCCTCAAGTGCTACGGACCGCCGCTGCTGGACGCCGTCCGGGCGGGCCGGGTCCCCGAGGAGCTGGTGGACCGCGCGGCCCGCCGCGTCCTGCTCCAGAAGTGCGAACTGGGCCTGCTCGACGAGGACTGGGCCCCCGAGCCGGCCACCGCGGTCAACCTGGACTCGACGGGCAACCGCATCCTGGCCCGCCGCCTGGCGGAGGAGTCGGTCGTCCTGCTCGACAACCCCGACGGCCTGCTGCCGCTGGCCCCCGACACCCGCATCGCGGTGGTCGGCCCCCGGGCCGCCGACGCCCTGGCCATGCTGGGCTGCTACTCCTTCCCGTCCCACGTGCTGCCCCACCACCCCGACGTGCCGGTCGGCGTCGAGATCCCGACCGTCCTGGACGCCCTGCGCACCGAACTCCCCGACGCCAAGGTGACGTTCGCGCAGGGCTGCGACGTGACGGACCCGGACACCGCGGGCTTCGAGGAGGCCGTCGCCCGTACCGCGGAGGCGGACGTGTGCGTGGCGGTCCTCGGCGACCGGGCGGGCCTGTTCGGCCGCGGCACCTCGGGCGAGGGCTGCGACGCCACGGACCTGAACCTCCCGGGCGTCCAGGGCGAACTGCTGGACGCGCTGCTGGCCACGGGCGTCCCCGTGGTGCTGGTCCTGCTGACCGGCCGCCCCTACGCCCTGGGCCGCTGGCACGGCCGCCCGGGCGCGGTCGTCCAGGCCTTCTTCCCCGGGGAGGAGGGCGGCCCGGCGGTCGCGGGAGTGCTGTCGGGCCGCGTGAACCCCTCGGGCCGCCTCCCCGTGAGCGTCCCGCAGCTTCCCGGTGGCCAGCCCTGGACGTACCTCCAGCCGCCCCTGGGCCTCGCGGGCGAGGTCAGCAACCTCGACCCGACGCCGCTGTACGCCTTCGGCCACGGCCGCTCGTACACGACGTTCGCGTGGGAGGACGGCACGGGCGGCGAGGAGCCGGCGGAGCTCGGCACGGACGGGACGTACGACGTGTCGGTGACCGTCCGCAACACGGGCGACCGCGAGGGCGCGGAGGTGGTGCAGCTGTACCTGCACGACCCGGTGGCCTCGGTGACCCGTCCGGACATGCGGCTGATCGGCTACCAGCGTGTGACGGCGGCGCCGGGTGAGGCGGTCCGGGTGACGTTCCGCTTCCATGCGGACCTGTCGTCCTTCACCGACCGCTCGGGCCGCCGGGTCGTCGAACCGGGCGCCCTGGAACTGCGGCTGGCGGCGTCCAGCGCCGACGTGCGGCACACCGCGCGCCTCGCCCTCACGGGCCCGCTCCGGGTGCTCGGCCCGGACCGGATGCTGCGGTGCGAGACGGAGGTGCGCCGCGCGGACTGAGCGGCCGGGTCAGCCGGCGCCCAGCGACTCGAACCGCCACCGGTGCACCGCCCTGGTGACCAGCTCCCCGCCCGGCTCCGGCAGCTCGGGCAGCTCGGCGTCGTACGGGGCGTCCCACCAGGTGATGACGAGGACCCGGTCCTGGGGAGCGCGCAGGGTCTCGCGGCGCAGGGGCTCACGGGGGAGCTCCTGGGCGCGGGCCCAGTCCAGCAGGTCCTCGCCGCGGCCGGCCACGGCCCGGGCCTCCCACATCAGGGCGACCGTCATGAGTAGAGGTTCTCCTTGCTGACCTCGTGCACATGGTCGTGGCCGTGGTGGTGGCCCGGGACATGAGGTTCCGTCACCGGCAGCGAGGAGTCCGCCGGCAGGTCCCAGCTCGACGCGGCCCGGTTGCGGGCCACCATCTCGGCGCCGAGCGCGGCGACCATCGCGCCGTTGTCGGTGCACAGCTTGGGCCGCGGCACGCGCAGCCGGATCCCGGCCGCCTCGCAGCGTTCCTGGGCCAGGGCCCGCAGCCGGGAGTTGGCGGCCACCCCGCCGCCGATCATCAGGTGGTCGACGCCCTCGTCCTTGCACGCCCGGACGGCCTTGCGGGTCAGCACGTCCACGACCGCCTCCTGGAAGGAGGCCGAGACATCGCGCACCGGCACCTCCTCGCCGGCCGCCCGCTTCGCCTCGATCCAGCGCGCCACGGCCGTCTTCAGCCCCGAGAAGGAGAAGTCGTACGCCGGGTCGCGCGGGCCGGTCAGGCCGCGCGGGAAGGCGATGGCGTTCGGGTCGCCCTCGCGCGCGTACCGGTCGATGACCGGGCCGCCCGGGAAGCCCAGGTTCAGCACCCGGGCGATCTTGTCGAAGGCCTCACCGGCCGCGTCGTCGATGGTCGCGCCCATCGGGCGGACGTCGGAGGTGATGTCGCTCGACAGCAGCAGCGAGGAGTGGCCGCCGGACACCAGCAGCGCCATGGTCGGCTCGGGCAGCGGGCCGTGCTCCAACTGGTCGACGCAGATGTGCGAGGCGAGGTGGTTGACGCCGTAGAGGGGCTTGCCGAGAGCGTAGGCGTACGCCTTCGCCGCGGAGACGCCGACCAGCAGGGCGCCCGCGAGCCCGGGACCGGCGGTGACGGCGATGCCGTCCAGATCCCGTGCGCTCACCCCCGCTTCCTTCAGCGCGCGGTCGATGGTGGGCACCATCGCCTCCAAGTGCGCCCGGGAGGCGACCTCGGGCACGACACCGCCGAAGCGGGCGTGCTCGTCGACGCTGGAGGCCACGGCGTCGGCGAGCAGGGTGGTGCCGCGGACGATGCCGACGCCGGTCTCGTCGCAGGAGGTCTCGATGCCGAGGACGAGTGGTTCGTCAGCCATTGATCTCGGTTCCTTGTACGGAAGTCGAACCCGGGGCGGAGCCGCTGCCGGGTTTCGTGGTCAGTCGCATCACCAGGGCGTCCACGTTCCCCGGCTGGTAGTAGCCCCGCCTGAAGCCGATGGCCTCGAAGCCGAACCGCTCGTACAGCTTCTGCGCGCGGATGTTGTCCACGCGGCACTCCAGCATCACCTCGGCGCACTCGAAGGCGGTCGCGGCCCGCAGCAGTTCGGTGAGCAGACGGCCGCCCAGCCCCGTCCCCCACTGCTCCCGGGTGACGGCGATGGTCTGGATGTCGGCCTGATCGCCGGAGGAGGCGAGACCGGCGTAGCCGACGATCCGCTCCCCCGCCTCGGCCACCACGTACTTGCGGGTCGCCTCCGGTCCGCGCGCGTGGGCCAGCTCGGACCAGAACATGCCCCGCGACCAGGCGTCGTCGGGGAACAGGTTCCGCTCGATCTTCAGCACGGGGTCGATGTCCCACCAGCGCATCTCGCGCAGCACACTCGTCATGGGCTCGGTCACTTGGGGGTGACCACCTTGTAGTTCTTGGGGACCTGGGCGTCGGGGCGGCGCAGGTACAGCGGCCGGGGCGCGGGGAGTTCGGCACCCGCGGCGAGCCGCTCGGCGGCCAGCCGGGCGAGGGCGGCGGCGGACACGTGCTCGGGCTCGTGCGCCTTGGGGAAGGTGTCCGGGTAGAGCAGCGCGCCCGCGCCCACCGCGGGCAGGCCCTCGACCTGCTCGGCGATGTCGGCGGGCCGGTCGACCGCCGGGTCGCCGACGCGGGTGCGGGAGTCGGCGTAGCGCGCCCAGTACACCTCCTTGCGGCGGGCGTCGGTCGCCACGACGAACGGGCCCTGAAGGTCGGCGGCGTAGGCGAGCGCGTCCAGCGTGCACACGCCGTGCACGGGGACGCCGAGCGCCAGCCCGAAGGTCTCGGCGGTCATCAGCCCGACGCGCAGCCCGGTGTACGGGCCGGGGCCGATGCCGACGGCGATCCCGGTGACGGCGTCGAGCTTCAGGCCGGCCTCGGCGAGCACCCGGTCGATCGCCGGCAGCAGCAGTTCCCCGTGCCGCCGCGCGTCCACCTGGCTCGACGAGGCGATGACGTCGCGTCCGTCGTGCAGGGCGACGGTGACGGCGGGGGTGGCGGTATCCAGAGCGAGCAAGAGCACGCAAACAGCCTACGGCTCCGCGGGGCCCGTGTCGGACGGACCGTCGTCCGCCCGCCGGGGCGGGGCAGGCGGTACGTCCGACACGGGCCCCGAGCCCGGCACGGTCGCACCTGCCGGGTCGTCACCTGCTGCTACCGTCACCTACCGTCACGGCGCGGCGGACACGGCGTGCACGGCAGGTGGTACGACGCGGAGGTGGGCGACGGTGGCAGCAAGAAGCTCGGGGATCGTGGCCGGGCTCACCGCCGCTGCCCTGGTCACGGTCGGCTACCTCGCCCACGAGGCGTCGCAGACCGTCCCGGCCGGTCTGGGCAGGCCCCGGGCGGGCGCCTCACCGTCGGCCGGCGCCTCGAAGGCGCCCCAGGTGAAGAAGGACCCGGCCGCGCTGCCGGACGCTTCCGGCGCGGGCGCACGGGTCGTGTACTCCCTGAGCGGCGACCGGGTGTGGCTGGTCGGCTCCGACGAGGTGGTCACCCGTACGTTCGAGGTCGACCCGAGTCAGGTGGACCCGGTCCCGGGCAGCTACACGGTCACGTCCCGCTCGAACACGATCACCGGCTCCGACGGCGTCCCCGTCGAGCACGTCGTGCGCTTCACCAGCGTGCAGGGCGTGGTCATCGGCTTCAGCGCGGCCGTCGGCGACCCGACCGCCTCACCCGCACCCGTACCCGCACCCGCCGGGCAGGCGCGCACGGGCGGTATCCGCGAGTCACGCCTGGACGGCGCGGCGATGTGGACGTTCGCGACGATCGGCCGCAAGGTCGTGGTCGTCCGCTAGCAGGCCGTCCGCCGGCAGGCCGTCTCCCCGGCGGGCCCGCCCGCGGATGCTCTACGCGGCCTCGCGGTGGTCCTCGGCCGGCTCGGAGGAGAGCTCCGGCTCGGGAGCGCGCGGGGGTGTGGAGACCAGCACCGCCGCCTCGCCCGCCGCCAGCAGATCACGCATGGACACCCCTGCGACCGCGAAGGGCAGCGGCTGCCCCTTGCTCTGTGTAGCCGACATGGACGCCTCCTGAAGGGCGGGGGCGGACGTAGTTAGGTAGACCTAACTACGGACTGGATACCATGTGACCACGTCCGGGACGCCGGACGCAACATCTTGCCGACGCCTTGTCGGAACGTTCATCAAAACACCACGCGGCCGGGTCTACGCCGCGAGCACGCTCAGGTCGGCCGACACCCAGCGTTCTCCCAGACCGGTGATCGTCATCTGCCGGACCTCGTCGGTCGTGTCGCCCACCGCCCGGTGGATGACGACCTGGAGCCGGTCCTCGGTCAGCTCCTCGACCTTGCCCTCGCCCCACTCCACGACGACCACGGACTCGGGCAGCGAGACGTCGAGGTCGAGGTCCTCCATCTCGTCCAGCCCGCCGGAGAGCCGGTAGGCGTCGACATGGACCAGCGGCGGCCCGTCGCCCAGCGACGGGTGCACCCGGGCGATCACGAAGGTCGGCGAGGTGACGGCCCCGCGCACGCCGAGCCCCTCGCCCAGCCCACGGGTCAGCGTCGTCTTGCCCGCTCCGAGCTCACCGCTCAGCATCACCAGGTCACCCGCGCGCAGCAGTTTCGCGAGCCGGCGGCCCAGCTCCCGCATCTGCTCGGGGGAGGTGACGACGATCTGGACGGATCCGGGCTCAGCCGGGCTGTGCGGTGCTGGTGTTCCCATAGCCCTTCACGGTAGCCCCTGCGGGCACGGCACCCGTGCGGGTGAGCAGGTCGGCGAGGCGGTCGGTGACCACTTCCGGGTGTTCCAGCATCACCAGGTGCCCCGCGTCCGGCACCAGCACGAGCTCGGCGTCCGGCAGCAGATCGGCGATGGCCTCGCTGTGCTCACTGGGCGTGACCAGATCCTGCACCCCGGCCAGCACGAGGACCGGGAGGTCGGCGAAGTGGACGAGGGCCTCGGTCTTGTCGTGGTCGTTGAACGCCGGGTAGTACTCGGCCACCACGTCGATGGGCGTGCTCTCGATCATCCGCTCGGCGAACCGGGCGATGGCCGGGTCCACGTCCCGGGACGCGAACGAGTACCGCTTGATGATCCCGGCGAACAGGTCGGCGGTGGCCCGCCGCCCCTTCTCCACCAGCTCGGCCTGCTGCCCCAGCGCTTTCAGCACCCCGGGCAGCACCCGCCGCACCGCGTTGACGCCCGCGACCGGAAGCCCGTAGTTCACCTCGCCGAGCCGCCCCGACGACGTCCCCACGAAGGCGACCCCGACGACCCGCTCCCGGATCAGCTCGGGGTACTGGTCGGCCAGCGCCATCACCGTCATGCCGCCCATCGAGTGCCCGACCAGCACGATCGGCCCCTCGGGCGCGGCCGCGTCGATGACGGCCTTCAGGTCCCGGCCCAGCTGCTCGATGGTGACCGCCTCGTCCCGCGCCTGGGCCACGCCACGGCCGGAGCGGCCATGGCTGCGCTGGTCCCAGTGCACGGTCCGTACGACGCCCCTGAGCGCCGCCCGCTGGAAGTGCCAGGAGTCCTGGCTGAGGCAGTAACCGTGGCTGAAGACGACCGTGACGGGGGCCGGGGACTTGCGGCCGAAGAGCCTCCGGCGGCGCGGGCCGATGGCCGAGGCGGCCTCCGGGTCGACGTCGTCGACCTCGTAGTACAGCTCTGTGCCGTCGTCGGCGAACGCCTTGCCGGGCATGCCGCGCAGCGAGCCGTAGGGGCCCGCCGAGTCCAGCGCGAGCCGCGCCTTCTGGCGCATGCCGCGGCCGACGGTCATCCGTTCCAGGGCCACACCGGCGGCCGCGCCCGCGGCCACCACGCCTATCGCGACGCCCGCGATGCCGGTCGCCCGGCGCCAGCCTCCCGCCGCCCCCGCGGCGGAGGCCGCGACGGCCGCGGAGGCGGCGTGCGCGACGACCTCCGCACTGCTCTCGCTCACGTACCGCTCCTCTTCGCCGGGCTGCTCATCGCGATGCCGCTTCTGGTGTTGGTCTCGGTGCTGGTCTTGCTGCTGGTCTTGCTGCTGGTCTTGGTGCTGGTCTTGGTGCTGTTCGGTGCTGCTGTTGTGCGCGTGACTGTCGTGCTTCGGGTGACGAGTTCCCCGTCCGGGCTAGCTGTCCCGTCCCTCGTTCACATAGACGCGCGGAACGCGCGTTCCGATCCGGGTCACGATCTCGTAGGCGATGGTTCCGGCCGCCTGGGCCCAGTCCTCGGCGGTGGGCTCGCCACGGTCCCCGGGCCCGAAGAGCACCGCCTCGTCGCCCGCCGCGGGCTCGTCCCCGCCCAGGTCGACCACGAACTGGTCCATCGCGACCCGCCCGGCGATCGTGCGCCACTTGCCCTCGACCAGGACCGGGCCGGCGGACGAGGCGTGCCTCGGGATGCCGTCCGCGTAACCCAGCGGCACGAGGCCGAGGGTGGTCTCGCCGGACGTCACGTAATGGTGGCCGTAGCTCACGCCGTGTCCGCCCGGTACGTGCTTGACCAGGGCGAGCGAGGCGGACAGCGTCATCACCGGGCGCAGCCCGAAGTCGGCCGGGGTGCCGAGCTCGGGACTGGGCGAGATGCCGTAGAGGGAGATGCCGGTCCGGACGAGGTCGAAGTGGCTCTCGGGGACGGTGAGGGTGGCGGGCGAGTTGGCGATGTGCCGGACCTCGGGGCGGGCTCCCCGCTCCTCGGCGTAGCCGACCATCTCCCGGAAGAGGCCGATCTGGGCCGCGATGGAGGGGTGGCCGGGCTCGTCGGCACAGGCGAAGTGCGACCACAGCCCCGTGACGCGCAGCAGCCCCTCGGCCTCGGCGCGCAGCGCCTCCCGGACCAGCTCGGCCCAGTCGTCCCCGGGCTGGCAGCCGCCCCGCCCGAGCCCCGTGTCGGCCTTGAGCTGCACGCGGGCGGGCCGGCCCGCGAGCCGGGCGGCAGCGATGACCTCGTCGAGGGCCCACATCGCGCTGACGGACACGTCGAGATCCGCCTCGATCGCCTCGCGCCAGGGTCCGCCGGGCGTCCACAGCCAGCACATGATGCGGCCCGGCAGCCCGGCGGCCCGCAGGGCGAGGGCCTCCTCGGGCGTGGCCGTGCCCAGCCAGTCCGCCCCCGCGGCGACGGCCGCCCGGGCACACGGCACAGCCCCGTGGCCGTACGCCTCGGACTTCACGACGGCCATCAGGGCCGCACCCCGCGCATGGGCACGCAGGGCGCGCACATTGCCCCGCAGGGCGGCCAAGTCGATCTCCGCACGGGCCCGCAGGGGCGCCGTGGCCGGGACTGTTCTCTCGCTCATCGCGCCCAGTGTCTCAGAGCGCCCTGCCCCGGGCGGGAGGACCCGGCTCAGCCTTCTCAGCCCGTCCGGCGCTTGAGGACGAGGCCGTCCAGGCCGAAGCGGGGGCACGGGGGCGGCAGCCCCCGGACTCGGGACGGGAAGGGGCGGAGGGGGCGACCCACCTCCACAACAACCCCCACCCACCCGAGCACCCCCGACTCACTCAGCCGAGAACATTCCGCCAGGCCTCCGGAACCCCCTCGGCCACATCATGCGCCCCCACCGGCGCCCCGTCCGCCGCCAGCCGCCCGGCCAGCCCATGCACGTACGCCCCCACACTCGCCGCGTCCACCGCCGAAAGCCCCGCCGCCAGCAACGACCCCGTCAGCCCCGACAACACGTCCCCACTGCCCGCCGTCGCCAGCCATGACGTCCCCGTCGGATTGACCCGCACCGCCCCGCCCCCGGAGTCCGCCACCAACGTCGTGGACCCCTTCAGCAGCACGGTCGCCCCGTACCGCCCCGCCAGCTCCCGGGCCGCCGCCAGCCGGGCCCCCTCGACCTCCCCCCGGTCGACCCCGAGCAGCGCCGCCGCCTCCCCGGCGTGCGGCGTCATCACCGTCGGCGCCCGCCGCGCCCGTACGGCCGACGCGTCGGCCAGCCGCAACCCGTCCGCGTCGACCAGCACCGGCACGTCCGCCGCCAGCACCTCCGCCACCGTCGCCGCGTCGTCCCCGGCCCCGGGCCCGACGACCCAGGCCTGCACCCGCCCGGCGCGCTTCGGCCCCTGGTCCGACACGAGGGTCTCGGGAAACCGTGCGATGACGGCGTCCCCGGCCGGCCCGACGTACCGCACGGCCCCGGCCCCGCCCCGCAGCGCGCCCGCCACGGCGAGCACGGCGGCGCCCGGGTAGCGTGCCGACCCGGCGGCGATCCCGACGACACCCCGGCGGTACTTGTCGCTCTCGGCCCGGGGCACCGGCAGCAGCCGCGCCACGTCCGCGTGCTGCAACGCCTCCAGCTCCGGCTCGGCCGGCAGCTCCAGCCCGATGTCGACCAGCCGCACGGTTCCCGCGTACTCCCGCGCCGGGTCGATCAGCAGCCCCGGCTTGTGCGTCCCGAACGTCACCGTCAGATCCGCCCGTACGGCCGTCCCGCGGACCTCGCCCGTGTCGGCGTCGACCCCGCTCGGCAGATCGACGGCGACGACCGCGCCCCGCGACCGTTCGGCGGCGGCGGCCAGCGGCACCGCGTCCGGGCGCAGCCCGCCCTTCCCCCCGATCCCCACGATGCCGTCGACGACGAGATCCGCCCGCTCGACCAGTTCCTCGACGCCACCGCCCCCCACGGCCTCACCGGCCTCCACGGCACGCCCCCCGGCCCGCCGCAGCGCCGCGAGCCCACCGGCGTGAGCCCGCTCCGGCGCGAGCAGCACCGCCGTGACCCCGGCCCCGCGCCGGGCCAGCCGGGCACCGGCGTACAGCGCGTCACCGCCGTTGTCGCCGCTGCCGACCAGCAGCACGACCCGGCCGCCGTACACCCGCCCCAGCAGGTCGGCGCAGGCGGCGGCGAGTCCGGCGGCGGCGCGCTGCATCAGCGCCCCTTCCGGCAGCCGCGCCATCAGCTCCCGTTCGGCGGTCCTGACCGTTTCCACGCTGTACGCACTCCGCATGCGGTCGAGTTTCCCGTACGACCGCCGGGCCATTCCCCCCCGCATCTCGCGCGACTCCACCCCGTGTCGCAACTCCCGGCCGTGCCGCGTCCATTGACGCTTTGCCGTCCCTTTGCCAGAATCCCGCCCGCGCAGAAAGCGCTTGCACACCGGCGCACACCCCCCACGTCCGACGAAACCGAGGCCCCCATGGGACGCAGAGCCGCATTACTCGCCGCCGCCGGCGCCACCGCCCTCCTGACGGCCGCCGGGAACCTGACCGCTCCCGCCACCGCGGCCCCCGCACGAGCGGCGGCCTGCGGAGACGGCTCCTACCAGGCCGAGGCCGTGCAGAGCGGCGGCACCTGGACCGCCCGGCGCGGCGGCAGCACCGTCTACACCGGCACCGACATGCGCGCGGCCGTCCAGGCCGCCGTCAACAGCCTCACCCCGGGGCGCACGTCGAAGGAACGGGTCGTGGTCCGCGGCTCCGGCTCGATCTCGGCGGGCTCCCGCATCTCCCTGCCGAGCTACACCGTCCTCGACGTCTGCGGCACCATCGACGTCACGGGCAGCGGCTCGGGCGACCAGGCGCCCGTCTACTCCCGCGGCACCCGCGACATCGAGGTCCAGAACCTCAAGCTCACCGGCGCCCCGCTGTACGGCATCTTCCTGCGCAACGTCCAGAACGTGGTGCTCGGCCAAATAGACATGCGCCTCTCCCGCGGCCTCGGCGTCCGCATCGACAACCGCGGCGACACCAGCCAGTGGACGCGCAACGTCCGTATCGGCACCGTCTACGTCTCCGGCGCCTCCAGCCACGCGGTCGAGACCTACGGCGTCGACGGCCTCACCATCGGCACCGTCACCGCCCGCAACGTGGGCGAGTCCGGCCTGCTGCTCAACCAGACCATCAACGCGAGCGTCACCAAGGTGGACGCGGAGAACGCGGGCACGGGCACCGGCTACGCGGCCTTCCGCATGGCCAACCGCAACGGCCGGGTCGGCAGCGGCTACCCCACCAACATCCGGGTCGGCGAGGTCGTCGCCCGGGGCGGCGGACGCGGGGTGTTCTGCGTCTCGGAGAGCGGCGGAGCGACGATCGACAAGGTCACCCTCTCCAACACCGGCAACAACTCGGTCCTGATCGAGAACTGTTACAACGTCAATCTGGCGGCCCAGAGCGGCACGATCTCGGGCGGCGGCGAGCTGCGGCTGGCCGCCCGCTCGGAGTTCCCCAACAACAAGGACATCACGGTCCAGAACCTGACGGTCACCAACTCGGCCATCAGGGAGAGCCCGTGCGGCGAGAACACGACATTCCGCAACATCACGCGGGTGAACAGCAGCCAGTCCATCTGCTGACGCCCGCCGGCCGAGCCCTCGCCCTCACCCGGCGGGGGCTCAGTCGCGCAGGCGGATCAGCGCCCGCATGGCCTCGCGTTCGACGCGTGCGATGCCGGAGAGGACGGCACCGGCCCGGACGAGGCACTGCTTCTCGCCCGACTCACCGGCTTCGGTGATCAGTGCCGCGACGTCCGTCCACAGACCGGCCGCCTCGGCGTACAGCCGGTGCCCGGTACGCAGCGGACCGCTGTCGAGCAACTCGGCGCTCTCGGCGAGGAAGTCGCGGTAGAGGTTGCGGAACAGGGCCCCGCCGGTGCCGGCCTTCTCCATCAGGAGGGCGGCCTGCGGCAGGTCCCGCCGCGGGTCGTCGGTGCGCCCGAGCCAGGTGGGCACGAGCTTCCCGGCCTTCTCGATGCCCCGGTGGCCGAGATTGGCGATGGGCGGGTGCAGGAAGGCGTCCGCGCAGGCGGTGACGGCGGAGAGGATCCGGTCCCGCGGGGCGGGTGACGTCGCCGGAACGGTGAGGGTGAAGGACCGGTGCCGGGCGGTCATCGGCCCGCGTGCGGCCCTTGCGCGGGCGAGGCTGTCCAGACCGGTGGACACGGCGCCGCCCTGCTGCTCGGTGTCGACCAGGTAGGCGTGCCGCTCGTCGTAGCCGTACAGGGCGACGACATGACCGCCGAAGTGCACCTTCGAGGTGAAGTAGTCCAGGTGGTAGCTGTCGAGTTGCAGTCCGACGGGACGGCCGGCGTCGATGGCCGCCGCCACGTTCTCCCATCCCTTGCGGGCGGACCCGGTCTCCCGCACCACCAGATCCAGCCCGAGTCGGCCGGCGAGGTTCCTGGTGAGCTCGAAGGGCTTGACCCGCCCGCCGAGGAACGGGAACGGCATGTTCTTGCTGTCCCAGTAGACGAAGGACAGGCCGGCGCCGAGGCCGAAGAGCATGGGCTCGGACAGCTCGATTCCCTGGTGCCGGAGCAGCACTCCCAGTGCTGTCGTCTCGCAGTGCTGCGCGCCGCGGGTGTCGACGCCTTTCACCGTGGTCATGCCGTGCCCTCCCGGAAGTCGCTATGATCGACGTACGATTTGAACTCGTTCAAAAGTCGCTCGAACAAAATTCGCTCGAACAGGGGAGGCCAGACATGGCCGGATCCACCACCTCCACGGCAACCGACTCACCCGCCACCGCCCTCGGCCCCACGGCATTCGTCCTCGGCGCCTTCTCCGCGGTGGGCACGTGGGCGTTCCTGATCCCCTGGACGGTGCTGGCCGGGGCGCTGGCCGTCACGTTCGGCGCGATGGGCGTGCACTACGCCCGCAAGGGCATGGGCCGCATGTGGACGGCGGCGGCGGGCGCGGTGCTGGGCGCGGCGGGCTTCGTCGGCACGGTCACGCTCCTGTGGGCCATGTACTGACCCGTTCCGCCCCCTCGGGTCACCCCTCCGCGATCACGACGGCCGACGCCACGCCCGCGTCATGACTCAGCGACACGTGCCAGGACTTCACGCCGAGTTCGGAGGCCCGGGCGGCCACGGTCCCGGTCACCCGTAGCCGGGGCTGCCCACTGTCCTCGACGTACACCTCCGCGTCGGTCCAGAGCAGTCCGGCCGGGGCGCCGAGCGCCTTGGCCAGGGCTTCCTTGGCGGCGAACCGGGCAGCCAGCGAGGCGACACCCCGGCGCTCCCCGCTGGACAACAACAACTCCCGCTCCACGAACAGCCGCTCGGCCAGCGCGGGCGTACGCTCCAAAGACGCCGCGAAGCGCTCGATCTCGGCGACATCGATCCCGACCCCGATGATGCTCATGCGCAGCACCCTACGGTGACGCCACGGCGTTTCCACGCGATGACTAGCATGATCGGCATGGAATGGGACGGCCTCACCGACCGCGACCGCTACGGGGACTGGTACCTGAAGGGCCGGGACCGTTTCTCGGACTCGGCCCGGGACGCCGACTGGGACGGCGTTCTCGGGGAGCTGGAGGAGAACCCCGGGTGGGTCAACCTGCCCCGCCCCGGCAACCGCAGCGGATTCGCCCCGCTGCACCAGGCGGCCTGGCACGGCGCCGGTATCGCCGTCGTCTCCCGGCTGATCGCGCACGGCGCCTGGCGCACGCAGCGCACGAGGGACGGACGGCTCCCCGTGGACGTCGCGCGGGAGCGAGGACACACACATCTGCTGGAACTCCTGGAACCCGTCGCGGTACGGCGGCTCCCCTCCCCCGCCGACGCGCTGGAGCACCACTTCCACGCGATGCTGCGGGAGCGGACAGGGCGCTGCTTCGACGAGATCGAGCACCTGCTGCCGCCCCTGTCGCCCCTGACGGAGGGTCTGGACGTGCGGATCTTCTTCCGGGTGGTCGGCATGATGGGCGGCTTCCACTACCGCCTCCACGCGGACACCGTGCACGTGAACGGCAGCTCGCGGATGGACGGCGACAACGGCGACTTCTACCAGGTGACCCCCGAGGGCTGGACCAAGCTCCCCTACAGCCCCACACCGCCGCCGCCCTGGACCTTCCCGTACTGACGCCCCCCTCACGACGGCAAGGCCTACAAGGGCGGCTCGTACACGGCCTGCGGCAAGACCAGCAAGTGAGGGCGAACGGCGGTCGGCCGTTCGCCCCTTGCGCTCACTCCACCGTCACCGACTTCGCCAGATTCCGGGGCTGGTCCACCTCGTTCCCCCGGGCCGTGGCCAACTCGCAGGCGAACACCTGGAGCGGCACGGTCGCCACCAGCGGCTGCAACAGCGTCGGCGTGACCGGGATCCGGATCAGATGGTCGGCGTACGGCACCACCGCCTCGTCGCCCTCCTCCGCGATGACGATCGTCCGCGCCCCTCGCGCCCGGATCTCCTGGATGTTGGACACGATCTTGTCGTACAGCACGGACCGCCCGCGCGGCGACGGCACCACGACGACGACCGGCAGGTCCTCCTCGATCAGGGCGATCGGCCCGTGCTTCAGCTCCCCGGCCGCGAACCCCTCGGCGTGCATGTAGGCCAGCTCCTTGAGCTTCAGCGCGCCTTCGAGCGCCACGGGATACCCCACGTGCCGCCCGAGGAACAGCACCGTGTTCTTCGAAGCCAGCGTGCGCGCGAGCTCCCGCACCGGCTCCATCGTCCCGAGGACCTGCTCCACCGCACCGGCGATCGAGGACAGGTCGCGGATCACCGCCCGGATCTCGTCGCCCCACTTGGTGCCCCGCACCTGCCCCAGATACAGCGCGACCAGGTAGCACGCCACGAGCTGCGTCAGGAACGCCTTGGTGGACGCGACGGCCACTTCCGGCCCGGCGTGCGTGTACAGCACCGCGTCCGACTCGCGCGGGATCGTCGAGCCGTTGGTGTTGCAGATGGCCAGGACTTTCGAGCCCTGCTCCCGGGCGTGACGGAGCGCCATGAGGGTGTCCATGGTCTCGCCGGACTGTGAGATCGCGATGACCAGGGTCTGTGCGTCCAGGATCGGGTCCCGGTAGCGGAACTCACTGGCCAGTTCCACCTCGCACGGCAGGCGCGTCCAGTGCTCGATGGCGTACTTGGCGATCATCCCGGCGTGGAAGGCCGTACCGCACGCGACGATGACGACCTTGTCGATCTCGCGGAGCACCCGCGGCGGGATCCGCACCTCGTCCAGCGTCAGCGAACCGGAGCCGTCGATCCGGCCCAGCAGCGTGTCGGCGACCGCTTTGGGCTGCTCGGCGATCTCCTTGAGCATGAAGTAGTCGTAGCCGCCCTTCTCCGCGGCCGACGCGTCCCAGTCGACGTGGTACGAACGGACGTCGGCCGGGCGGCCGTCGAAGCCCGTCACCACCACGCCGTCCCGGCGCAGCTCCACCACCTGGTCCTGTCCCAGCTCGATGGCCGAGCGCGTGTGCGCGATGAACGCGGCGACGTCCGAGGCGAGAAAGGCCTCACCCTCTCCGACGCCCACCACCAGCGGCGAGTTGCGCCGCGCGCCCACCACCACGTCCGGCTCGTCGGCGTGCACCGCCACCAGCGTGAACGCGCCCTCCAGCCGCCGGCACACCAGCCGCATCGCCTCGGCGAGATCCGCGCACGACGAGAACTCCTCGGCGAGCAGATGCGCCACGACCTCGGTGTCCGTCTCGGACGCCAGCTCGTGGCCCCGCTCCTCCAACTCGGCGCGCAGAGAGGCGAAGTTCTCGATGATGCCGTTGTGCACGACGGCGACCCGGCCCGCGTTGTCGAGGTGCGGGTGGGCGTTGAGGTCCGTCGGTCCGCCGTGCGTGGCCCACCGGGTGTGCCCGATGCCGGTCGTGCCGGTCGGCAGCGGCCGGCCGTCCAGTTCCTTCTCCAGGTTGAGGAGCTTCCCGGCCTTCTTCGCCGCCGCCAGACCGCCGTCGGCCAGCACGGCGACACCCGCCGAGTCGTACCCCCGGTACTCCAGCCGCTTCAGCCCGGCCATCACGACCTCGAGCGCAGACTGCGGCCCCACGTATCCCACGATTCCGCACATGGGGCGCAGCCTACGACCCGACACCGCCCCGAAAGCCCTTCCGCGTGCCCGAAATCGGAAATTCCCACCAGGGAACGAAACGGTCGCCGGCCCGGAAGGGCGGGGCGGGATTCGTGTCAAGGGAGCCGGGTTCGAGGTCGACCTGACTCTCCTCGTACGTGCCCGTGGCGACGCCTCACCGCTGTACGCCACGGACGCCGGGGCCTTCGCCCGCGCCGAGGACTTCACCCGCGCCCTCCCGGTCGACGACCACGCACTCGGACTGCCACGCTGATGAACGACGGCAGCGACGACGGATGGCAGCAGCTGTTCGAGGACGGGGTCTGTCGGAGCGCCTCGCCCGGGAGATCGGCCCGGCCCGCACGGTGACGTACCAGGGCGTCGCCAACGGCGGTCTCGCCGCGATGACGTCGGTCACCTGGCAGGGCGACCGGCGACTGTAGCCGCAGACCGGTTCAGGTCGGTGGAGTGGAGGGAGAACCCCTCCACTCCACCCCACAGCTCACTCCCTCACACCTTCGCCCGATAAGCCCGCATGGCGAGGGGATAGAACACCACGGCGATCCCCGCCGCCCACACCAACGACCACATCACCGGCTCCGCCACAGGCCCGCCGAGCAGCAACCCCCGGAACGCGTCGGACAGATGCGTGACCGGGTTCACGTCGCTCCACGCCTGGAGCCAGCCCGGCATGGTGTCGACCACCACGAACGCGCTGCTCGTGAAAGTGATCGGGAAGATGATGGTGAAGGCGAAGGCCTGCACCTTCTCCGCGTCGCCGGCCAGCATCCCGATCAGTACGGCGCTCCACGACACCGCCGCGGCGAATACCACCACCAGCAGCGCGCCGAGCAGGAACCCCCCGAATCCGCCGGTGATGCGGAATCCGAGCGCCAGTCCGAGGCCGATCATCAGCAGCATGGCCCAGATGTGCTTCGCGAGGTCGGCGGTGATGCGTCCGATGAGCGGGGCGGAGCGCGCGATGGGCAGGCTGCGCAGCCGGTCGAAGACGCCCTTGGTGAGGTCGGTGTTGAGCGCCATCGCCGTGTACATCGTCATGAACAGCGTGTTCTGCACGATGATCCCGGGCAGCGCGTACTTCAGATACGCCTCGGGCGATCCGGCCATCTGCCCGCCCAGCACGTAGGTGAACAGGAACACGAACATGATCGGCGTGATGCTGTAGTCGACCAGCTCGAGCGGGTTGTGCTTGACGGCGACCAGGCTCCGCCAGGCCATCGTGAACGTCTGCCGCAGCCCGGCGAGGGGCGGCACGCGCCCCGACGCGCTGACCGGCGCGGTGATGGTGGTGGCGGTGGCGGTCATGACCGGCTCACCACCCGCTCCAGCTCGTCGTCCTCCCGAACGGCCCCGTCACCGTCCTCCCCCGCCTCGCCCGCCCCGTCCGGCTCGGCACGGTGGCCGGTCAGGGCGAGGAAGACCTCGTCGAGCGAGGAGCGGCGCAGGGCCAGCTCGCCCACCGCGATCCCCTCCCGGTCCAGCGCGCGCACGACGGCCGGCATCAGCTCGGGATCCTTCACGGGCGCCGTGATCGTCTCACCCTCGATCCGGGCCTCCGCCCCGGCGGCCCCGGCCACCAGCGCGTGCGCCCGCGCGAGGTCCTGCCCCAGGATCGGCCGGAGCTCCAGCACCTGACCGCCGACCTGGGCCTTCAGCCGGTCCGGCGTGCCCTCGGCGATCACCCGGCCTTTGTCGACCACCACGATGTCGTCGGCGAGCACATCGGCCTCGTTCAGGTACTGCGTGGTCAGCAGGGCGGTCGCACCGTCCGCGACCAGGCCGCGCAGCAGGTCCCACAGCTCACCGCGGCTGTGCGGATCAAGGCCGGTGGTCGGTTCGTCGAGGAAGAGGATGCTGGGCCGGCCGACCAGGCTCGCCGCGAGGTCCAGGCGCCGGCGCATGCCCCCCGAGAAGGTCTTGGCGGCCCGCCCGGCCGCGTCCGTCAGCTGGAACCGCTCCAGCAGCTCACCCGCCCGCGCCTTCGCCTCCCGCCTCGGCAGCCCCAGCAGCCGGCCGATGAGCAGCAGGTTCTCCGTGCCGGTCAGGTTCTCGTCGACCGCCGCGTACTGGCCGGTCAGCCCGACCATGGCCCGCACCACCCCGGCCTCCCGGAGCACGTCGTGGCCGGCGACCCGGGCCGTGCCCCCGTCGGGCCGGAGCAGCGTCGCGAAGATCCGCACCGCGGTCGTCTTCCCCGCGCCGTTGGGACCGAGCAGCCCGAGCACCGTGCCTTTGCGGGCCGCCAGATCGACACCGGCCAGGGCCTCGGTCTCCTTGAACCGTTTGACCAGGCCTTCCGCCTCTATCGCATACGTCGTGGACGTCATGGGTCACCCCTCGGCATTCGTGAACCCCCGCCTGGGCCCACCTCTCCCACAACTGTGACCCACACCACTGACATTCCTCTCCTTGGCCACTTTTCTCCCGAATGGGACGGCCTGGAGACCCTGCGTGACGGACCCCACCTCACGGTCCGTTCGTACGCCCGTAACAATGGACTGTGATCTCTCCGGTCTCCTCGATGCCCCGGAGCGCCCACCGGCAGCGGCCGGAGGCGACTCCCTACGTCGACCTCACCCGAGCCGAGTGGAGCGCGCTGCGTGACAAGACGCCGCTGCCGCTGACGGCCGAGGAGGTCGAGAAGCTGCGCGGCCTCGGTGACGTCATCGACCTCGACGAGGTGCGCGACATCTACCTGCCGCTGTCCCGGCTTCTCAACCTGTACGTCGGTGCCACCGACGGCCTCAGAGGTGCGCTCAACACCTTCCTGGGCGAACAGGGCTCCCAGTCCGGCACCCCGTTCGTCATAGGAGTCGCCGGCTCGGTCGCCGTGGGCAAGTCGACGGTCGCCCGCCTCCTCCAGGCCCTGCTCTCACGCTGGCCGGAGCACCCGCGGGTCGAGCTGGTCACCACCGACGGCTTCCTGCTGCCCACCAAGGAGCTCCAGGCCCGCGGACTGATGTCCCGCAAGGGCTTCCCCGAGTCCTACGACCGCCGGGCGCTGACCCGCTTCGTCGCCGACATCAAGGCCGGCAAGGACGAGGTCACGGCGCCCGTCTACTCCCACCTGATCTACGACATCGTCCCCGACAAGAGGCTGACGGTCCGCCGCCCCGACATCCTGATCGTCGAGGGCCTCAACGTCCTCCAGCCCGCCCTGCCCGGCAAGGACGGCCGCACCAGGGTCGGCCTCGCCGACTACTTCGACTTCAGCGTGTACGTCGACGCCCGTGTCGAGGACGTCGAGCGCTGGTACCTCAACCGCTTCCGCAAGCTGCGCGCGACCGCCTTCCAGAATCCCTCCTCGTACTTCCGCAAGTACACCCAGGTCTCGGAGGAGGAGGCCCTCGACTACGCCCGGACCATGTGGCGCACGATCAACCGCCCCAACCTGGTCGAGAACATCGCCCCGACCCGCGGCCGCGCCACCCTCGTCCTGCGCAAGGGCCCGGACCACAAGGTGCAGCGGCTCAGCCTGCGCAAGCTGTGACGCCTCGCGAGCTGTGATGCCGGGGAAAAGGCCGGTTAGATGGTCACCATGCTCCATCTGCGTCTGATCACACCGTCCGACAAGACGGACGAAGTGGTGCTGCTGATCGAGAAGACGGTCGGCACCACCCACCTCGTCGTACTGCCGGACGCCGCCCGCAACCCCGCCGGGGACGTCGTGATGTGTGACGTGGCACGGGAGGCGGGCGACGAACTGCTCACCGGCCTGCGGGAGCTGGGCATCGACACCAGCGGCTCGATCGCCGTCGAGACCATCGACCTGTCGCTGTCCGAACGGGCCGACAAGGCGGAGGCCGACGCGCCAGGCGAGGGCGCGGACGCGGTGCTGTGGGAGCACCTGAGCGACGCGACGCACGAGGAGTCGACCCTCTCGGTCACCTACCTCGCGTTCCTCACGCTCGCCACGATGATCGCGGCCTGTGGTGTGGTCCTGGACAACGCGATCCTGATCGTGGGGGCCATGGCGGTGGGCCCGGAGTTCGGCCCTCTCGCCGGCATCTGCACCGCGACCGTCCAGCGCCGCCCCCGGCTGGCCCTGCGCTCGATGATCGCCCTGCTGGTCGGCTTCGCGGTGGCCATGACGCTGACCGTCGGCTTCAGCCTCTTCATGGACGCGGTCGACCTGTTCAGCGAGCATCAGCTCAAGGCCGACCGCCCCAACACGGGCTTCATCTACGCCCCCGACTGGTTCTCCTTCGTGGTGGCGGTCCTGGCCGGAATCGCCGGCACGCTCTCCCTGACCTCGGCCAAGTCCGGCGCCCTGGTCGGCGTGGCCATCTCGGTCACCACGGTCCCGGCCGCCGCGAACGCCGCCGTGGCCCTCAGCTACGGCGACACCGAACAGACCTGGGGCTCCACGGAGCAACTCCTGCTGAACCTGCTGGGCATCATCATCGCCGGCACAGCAACACTGGTGACACAGAAGTACCTCTGGTCAAAACAACGCCGGCAGACGAACGTGCCTTAAGGGGCGCGGGGCTCTGCTGATGTGCGGCTCCGCCGCGTGGGCGCGACAAGCCACAACGAACGGAAAGTCCGCGGACCACAGCAGCCCCCACCCCGCCCCCGCAAACGCCAACTACCCCAACGCAGACTTCACAACATCAGCCAGCCGCCCCGCCACAGACCGAGCCTGCTCGATATCAGCAGCCTCCACCATCACCCGCACCAACGGCTCGGTCCCGGAGGGCCGAAGCAGCACCCGCCCGGTCGCTCCCAGCTCCCGCTCCGCATCCGCCACCGCCGACGCCAGCTCCGAGGACGTCCCCACCCGGGACCTGTCCACGTCCGGCACATTGATCAGCACCTGCGGCAACCGCTCCATGACAGCGGCCAGCTCCCGCAGCGAACGCCCCGTCTCGGCGACCCGGGCCGCCAGCATCAGCCCCGTCAGCGTCCCGTCCCCGGTCGTCGCATGGTCGAGAATGATCACGTGCCCGGACTGCTCGCCCCCGAGAGCGAAACCGTGCTCCTTCATCTCCTCCAGCACGTACCGGTCCCCCACCGCCGTCTGCACGAGCCGGATGCCCTCGCGCTCCATGGCGAGCTTGAACCCGAGGTTGGACATCACGGTGGCCACGACCGTCTCGGCCCGCAGCGCGGAGCGCTCCCGCATCGCCAGCGCGAGCACGGCGAGGATCTGGTCGCCGTCCACCTCGGCGCCGGTGTGGTCGACGGCGAGGCACCGGTCGGCGTCACCGTCGTGCGCGATGCCCAGGTCGGCCCCGTGCTCGATGACGGCGGCCTTGATCTTGCCCAGGTGGGTCGAGCCGCAGCCGTCGTTGATGTTGAGCCCGTCCGGCTCGGCGCCGATCGTGACGACCTCGGCACCGGCCCGCTGGAACGCCTCCGGCGAGACCCGGGCGGCCGCGCCGTGCGCCTCGTCCAGGACGATCTTCAGCCCGTCGAGCCGGTTCGGCAGGACACTCAGCAGATGCTCGACGTAGCGGTCGAAGCCCTCGTCGTACTCCCGCACGCGGCCCACACCGGATCCGGTCGGCCGGTCCCACGGGGCACCCGTGCGGTGCTCCTCGTAGACGGACTCGATCCGGTCCTCCAGCTCGTCGGCGAGCTTGTGACCACCGCGGGCGAAGAACTTGACGCCGTTGTCGGGCATGGCGTTGTGGCTCGCGGAGAGCATCACCCCGAGGTCGGCTCCGAGCGAGCCGGTCAGGTACGCCACCGCGGGCGTCGGCAGCACGCCGACCCGCAGGACGTCCACACCGGCGCTGGCGAGGCCCGCGACGACGGCGGCCTCCAGGAACTCTCCGGACGCGCGCGGGTCACGTCCGACGACCGCGGTCGGCCGGTGCCCCTCGAAGGTGCCCGCCTCGGCCAGTACGTGCGCCGCGGCGACGGAGAGGCCCAGCGCCATCTCCGCCGTCAGGTCCGCGTTGGCCACACCGCGCACACCGTCCGTGCCGAAGAGTCGTCCCACTGTGGTCCTCCGAATTGCTGAAGAGAGTGCGGCTCACTCCCCAAGTACATCCCCGAGACTGTCCGGGAACGATAGGGGTTGTGTAAACGAACCGCCCCGGCGGCACGGTCCGTGCCGCCGGGGCGATCGTTGCGAAGCCAGTCGCAAGGACGGGCGACGCGTTTAGCGCTTGCTGTACTGCGGGGCCTTGCGGGCCTTCTTCAGACCGGCCTTCTTGCGCTCGACCGCACGGTCGTCGCGCTTGAGGAAGCCGGCCTTCTTCAGCGGGCCGCGGTTGTTGTCGACGTCCGCCTCGTTCAGCGCACGGGCGACACCGAGACGGAGCGCACCGGCCTGACCGGAGACACCGCCACCGGCGATGCGGGCGACGACGTCGTAGCGGCCCTCGAGCTCGAGCACCTTGAAGGGCTCGTTGACTTCCTGCTGGTGCACCTTGTTCGGGAAGTAGTCCTCGAGGGTGCGACCGTTGATCTTCCACTTGCCGGTGCCCGGGACGATCCGGACGCGGGCGATGGCGTTCTTGCGACGGCCCAGGCCGGCGGCCGGCTGGGGCTCGCCGAAGCGGGACGCCATGGACTCCGAGGTGTACTCGCCCTCGACGGGGACCTCGGACTCGGTGGTGTAGCTGTCGATGTCGATCTCTTCGAGCGGCTGCTCGGCAGTGGTCTCGGCCACGATGCTCCTCAGATTCTCTTCAGTCTTAGGGGGTGGCCGGACTTACTGCGCGACCTGGGTGATCTCGAACGGCTGCGGCTGCTGCGCGCCGTGCGGGTGCTGGTCACCCTTGTAGACCTTCAGCTTCGAGAGCATCTGACGGCCCAGGGAGTTCTTGGGGAGCATGCCCTTGACGGCCTTCTCGATGGCCTTCTCGGGGTTCTTGTCCAGCAGCTCGTCGTAACGGACGGAGCGCAGACCACCCGGGTAGCCGGAGTGGCGGTACGCCATCTTCTGGGTCCGCTTGTTGCCGGAGAGGTGCACCTTGTCGGCGTTGATGATGATGACGAAGTCACCAGCGTCGACGTGCGGCGCGTAGATCGGCTTGTGCTTGCCCCGGAGGAGCGTCGCGGCAGTGGTGGCGAGACGGCCCAGGACGACGTCCTGAGCGTCAATGACGTGCCACTGGCGCGTCACATCGCCGGGCTTGGGGCTGTACGTACGCACGGTTCGTAGCCTTCGCTTCGAGTGAATGGTCCATAACTGGTCACCGAAACGATCACGACAGCCTGGACCGCACTGCGGCGACGCATACCGCGTACGTGGGGTCGCTGGTCATCGGCCCGGTGGACCGGTGTAAGGGCCCGTCCCGTGAGAATGAGCAAGCCAATACACAACGAACAAGCAGAATACCGGGGCTCACCACAAGGGTCAAAACACGGGTCACCGCCGACGCCCGGCCACGGACACGCACAGGGCGGCACACAGCGTGACGGCCCGCCGCAGCGTCCGCAGCCGGACGGGCCGTACATACGGGAACACCGACGAGAGCAGCACGTCGAGGACCACCCCGGCGCACAGCCGCAGCACGGACCGGCCGCCGAGCGGACGACGGCGGGGCGGACGACGGTACGCCCGCAGCGCCCCCGCGGCGACAGCGACCCCGACCGACGGCCATGACCACAGGCACACCGCCAGCCCCACGACCACCAGGGCCCGGGCCGCCCCGCACGCCACCGGCAGACCCCGGATCACGAGTCGCCCCAACCACCCGGAGATGTCGCCTTTGCCCGTCCGCATGGGAGGAACGCTAGGGGCTCCGGGGCCGATCCAGGCGGACCAGCACACCCCATGTCCCGTCTAAGATGCGCCCCATGAGCTTTGGGCAGGGGGGACCTGAGTCCCAGTGGGATCCCTGGAAACCGCAGTCGCAGCAGCCCTGGAACAGCGGGGGCGGCCAGTCCCCCGACTGGGCGGCGCTCGCCGAGGCCTCCGAGAGCCGCAACAAGAGACGGCGGCTGCTGCTGGTCGGCGGCGGCGCCCTCGCCACCGTCGCGATCGGCGCTGCCGTCGCGGTGGCCGTGGTCTCGGCGGGCGGCGACAACCAGGCGAACAAGCCGACGTCCCAGGTGCCCTCGGCCGACATCCCGAGCGAGTCCGCCTCGGCCCCCTCGTTCGCCCCGACCAGCGCCCCTCCCCCACTGGACCCGAAGGACTTCATCGCCAGCGCGAAGAAGGACACGGCTCCGCTCAGCCCGGACACCCTCTTCCCCGGCACCCAGCTGACCATGGGCGAAACGGTGTACAAGAAGGGCCCGACCGCTGACACGAGGAACTGCGCCTCGGCGTCGGGAGGCACCCTCCCCAAGATCCTCACCGCGAACGACTGCACCCGTCTGATACGCGTCACCTACTCCAGGGACGGCATCGCGGTGACGGTCGGTGTGGCGGTCTTCGACACCGAGGCACAGGCCGCCAAGGCCAAGGGCGAGACCACCAAGAAGAGCTTCGTCAAGTCGCTCTCCGGCGGCGGCGTGAAGGGCTTCTGCGAGTCCGGGTTCTGCCGTACGACCAGCAACTCCTACGGCCGCTACGCCTACTTCACCAACGCCGGCTTCACCAACGGCAAGGACGTGACGGAGAAGGACACCGCCGTGTTCACCACCGGCGACAACCTGAACCTGTTCACGTTCCGTCAGATCCACCGGCGCGGCCAGGCCCAGGCATCGGCCGCCGCCGACGGGTGACCGACCGCCGCCGGGCGCCGGTCACAGCCTCTTGGCGCTACGCAGCGTCTTGGCGTAGTAGCCGTTGCCGTCCAGCCGGGACACTCCGCCGACGTCACCGATGGTCGGCCCGTTGACCTCCTCGCGGCTGGAGACGAAGAGCAGGTGGCCCTCGGTGTCGTAGCCGAGCACCATGCCGACGTGGTCCAGGCGCTGCGCGGTCCGGGTGTCGAGCTTGAAGAAGACGAGGTCACCGGGCTGGAGCTGGTCGATGCCGGTGGGCCGGTCCTTGGCCGAGACGCCGGTCAGCGGGAGGATGTCGGCACCCTGATCGGAGCGGGCCATGCCGTTGGCGGTGCGTGGCAGTCCGTCGCCCGAGTTGTCCGAGGACATGAGCGGGTAACGGGCACGGTAGCCGAACACCATCCGCATGTATCCGGAGCAGTCGACCGACCGGGCGCGCATCGTCTCGGGCTGCCCGGTCACGCCGTCCCGGAAGGGGTAGGGGACGCCGAGATAGTCGTAGAAGTCGGACTGCTCCAGGCGCAGGTCCCCGCCTTCCGCCCCGCTCGTGTTGAGGGGACCGAAGTTGGCGTCACCGGCGTAGACGGTCCCCTGCTGGTCCTTCTTCTGCTTGGCGCCCGCGACGTACTGGAAGGCGATGGCCAGCAGGTCGTCCTCCTTGCTGGCCTCGTACTGGGCGAACCAGTCCTTGAACCACTTCTGCTTGTCGGCGCCCTTCTTCCAGGGCTCGGGCATGAGACGCACCCAGTCGGTCGTGGAGACCTTGGAGCTCGTCGACGAGGGTTCGGCGAAGGTACGGGCCGGCCCGGCCAGGGTCGCGGTGCGTGCCCCGTCCGTGAACACCGCTCTGACCTGGCCGTCGGACCCGCGCAGCACGGAGCGGGCGGGGTTCTCCAGCCGGGACCAGCTCCCCGCGCCCTTGTCCCGGCCCTTGCCCCCGGCCTTGGCCGCGCCGTCGGCCCGGTCCGAGCCGTCCAGCACGCCGACGTTCGCGATTTCCGGGACGCCCGCGGCCTCCTCCTGCTTGCGCAGCTCCACGGTGAGGTAGCCGGAGGTCGCGACGAGCCCCAGCACCACCAGGCCTGAGAGGACCGGCCGCGTTTTCTTCTTCCCTGCCATGTGTTCCCTCCTGGGTTCTCGGTCTCGGGGGATGCCGGTCCTCAGACGGTGGGCATGATGCCGAGCAGCAGTCCGGCGGCGACGACGATGTAGGCCATGAGCGAGACGGTGCCGGTCGCCAGCAGCGTCGCCCCCTTGGGCTGGCGGACCATCTGGTACGCGATCAGGCCGGGCACGATGAAGCCGAGGGTCTGGTTGCCGTAGAGCAGCGGGAACTCGAGGGAGAGCACGATCATCACGGTGGCCTGGAGCAGCACGCCCAGCAGGACCACCGCGGCGAACAGCCGCTTGCCGTAGAGGATCACCAGCCGCTGCATGACCCTGGTGCCCGCGTAGGTGAGGGCCGTGACACCGACCACCATGGCGGCCCGCTGGAGGTCCTCGATGAGGGTCAGGGCCAGCCAGCCGGGCGTGATCATGCCGCCGGGCGACAGGTTGGTGGTCAGGTAGCACAGCAACGAGAAGAACAGGCCGATGGCGATGCCGAGGGCGGCCATCTCGGGGGTCAGGGCGGCGGTGGTCAACGGGGTCTCCGGGCACGGATGGGAGGCGTGGGGCGGGGCGGTCGGCTCAGGTGCGGGGGCGCGGGGTGTCGTCCCCGGCCGCGGGGATCAGGGGTGCGGATGCTGCCCACCACCGTCGGCCGCCGGGTACGGATGACCGCCGTCGAGGTCGTCGCCGTACGGCCATGTCTCCTGGGCCGGCGCGGTGTACCGCCCCTGCTCCCGGCCGTACTGCCCCTGGTGCTCAGCGGTGTGCCGGTCCCACGACGGGTCGCGCTGCTGAGCGGGGATGCGGACCACCGGGATCTCCTGGGTCTGCGCGGCCTGGTAGCGCTCCTCGTAGGCCACGGGGTACGAGGCGTAGGGGTCCAGGCGCGCCGGCTGGGGCGGCGGCACCGGGCCCTCGGCGGACCGGTGCGCGTCCGCGGGCGCGGAGTCGTCCGCCGGGAGTTCGGCCAGGTATTCGAGGAGCTCCTCGCCCTGACCGTGGATGTTGCCGATGGCGACGAGGGAGGAGTCGGCCGCCATGCGCTCCAGCAGGGCCGGCATGAACTCGTCGGCCGACCGTCGCTCACCACCGAGGTCGACCGCGCGGTCGCGCCACTCGGCCGGGATGGCGTCGATGGCGCTCTTCGCGGGGTGACCGATGACGAACACGTTGTCCGGCCGGAGGTCGGGGATGATCTCGCCCATCTGCCCGTTGCGCTCGACGCGGTCGGGCCGGCAGTTGATCACCACGTTCAGCGGCCGGTGGATCGCTCCGAGGTCGAGCAGCTGGTTGATGTTCATCAGCGTCGACTCGGGGTCGTTGGCCGCGAAGACGTTGGCGAAGGCGAGCTTCTCGCCCTCGGGCGTGACGTAGCGCTCCACGGAGAGGACACCCGGGTCCGGCGGGGCGTCGTACATGCCCTGCAGGGCGACCTGCCGCTCCACACCGAGCAGTTCGGCGACGACCAGCGCGATCGCGACGTTCTCCTTGAAGGTGAACCAGCTGAAGCCGCGCAGCTCCTCGTCGGTCACCGTCTCCGGGTCGGCGTAGACGAGCTCGCAGTTACGGGCGTCGGCCTCCTCCTGGAGGATGTGGAAGCGTTCCTTCTCGGCGGTGACGCAGATGCCGTTCTCCGGCATGGAGCGGCACAGCGACCGCGCCACGTCGTCGAGGGTGGGTCCCATCTCGGCGAGGTGGTCCTCGCGGACGTTGCACAGCACGCCGATCGTGGAGCGGATCAGCTTGCTCTGGTTCACCTCCTGCAGGGCCGGCATGACGGCCATGCACTCGATGACGAGGGCGTCCGGCCGGTAGGTGGCGGCCCGGCGCACGATGCCGATCTGCTCCACCACGTTGGCGATGCCGAACTTGCGGTAGACCGGCTCCTCGGTGGCGTCGGGGTGGATGAACCGGGCCGCCGTGCCCGTGGTCTTCGCCACGGTGACCAGGTCGCCGCCGCGCAGCGCCCCGGCGCACAGCCGGGTGATGGAGGACTTTCCGCGGATGCCGTTCACGAGCACCCGCGACGGAATGCTGTGCAGGCTGGCGTAGTGCCGGCGCTGTTCCACGATGCCCGCGACGAGCAGCAGCACACTGCCGGTGAGCAGGACGAAGTACAGATAGAGCACGGCTGGGTCACCTTCCCCGAACGCCGGCCTCCGGCTCCGCGAGCCGGCGCGCCTGGGTCTGCTTACGGGCCTGGAGTTGCTGACGCAGCAGTTCGAGGCTGCGCACGACGGCACCCACCTCGTCCTGGTAGCGGGGGTACAGCACGGACTTGAGGTCGCCGTCGGCCAGCTTCTCCGCCCCGGCCGCCAAGGCCCGCATCGGCCGGGCCACGACCAGGTACACCCAGCCGAGGCAGACGACGATCAGTGCCAGACCGAGCAGTCCGGCCAGGACGCTGCGGTCCTCCCTTTCATACGGCGTGATCTGGAACTCCTTGGCGTTCTGCCAGCTGACCACGGTCCAGCCGATGTCGGCCGCCACACCGCCGCCCGAGAAGGGGGCGGCCGCGGCGACGGTGGTTCCGCGTCCTTCGCGGATCAGCAGGCCGTTCTCGACGGGACCGGCGCCGACGTGGACCTTGCCGGCCCGGGCGAGGTCGGCGAGCGCGTCGCGCGGCAGTTCCTCGAAGGCCAGGAAGCCGTCGCTGGCGGCGATGGTCTCCGCCTCGGAGTCGACCACGCGGACCTCGCCGAGTCCGGGCCGCTTCAGCAGCGAGTTGAGGAACTCGATCCGCACCTCGCCGACCAGGGTCATCCCCTTGTGATCCGGCAGGAGCGCGGCGACCTGGACGACCGGTTTCTTGCCGCCCTTGCCGGCGACCCGGACCAGCGGCGGTTCGTCCGCGTCCGCGAAGTCGGCGCGCGGCTCCTTCCCCGCCCGGGCGACGACATCGCCGTCCTCGCCGAGGAGGTACAGCGCCTGGTAGCGGGTGTGCTCGCGCAGGGTCTCCTCGAGCAGTGCCCTTCCGGCGCCGGCATCGTCCGGGTCGATCAGCCGGGACGTGGAGACCAGGTCCGCCTGCGCCTCGTTGAGCGCCCGGCGCACCCGGTCGGCGACCAGGTCGGTACGGTCACGCTGGTCCGCGACCATGCTGGCCGGGATGCTGACCGAGTCGTCGGTGCGGTTGAGCAGGAGGCCGACGGGCAGGCACCAGAGCAGCAGCAGTACGGCGGTCAGCGCCAGCGGCCCACGCACCCCGAACCGCCCCTTGACGCGCTGTCGCCCGCCGGACTCGCCGGCCGGGCCGCCCAGCTGTACGCGGAGCCGCTCCAGGGCGGAGCCGACGCGCGCGGCCTCGCCCCAGCGGGGCACGTCCATCGGCCGGGCGAGGTCGCCCCGGGCAAGTCGGCGGGACTCCAGGAACAGCCGTAGCAACGGCCGCTGCACGGTCGCCCACAGCACGGCCGCCGCGAGCAGTCCGAGTACCACCAGGGCTCCGGCCGCCAACAGTCCGTACAGCTCCCGGCCCGGACCGGCGGCCTGCTGCTGGACCACGGGCAGCAGGGCAACGACGGTGAGCCCGAGTCCCGCGCCGACGCTCTGCTTCTCCTCCGGGTCGGAGGAGGAGAGGGACGCGTAACCGGCCGTGGCGATTCGGCCGTTGTAATTCCCGCCGACCAGGGTCCCGCTGACACCGGGGTAGCCGCGGGAGCCCGGTTCCCTGGCACTGATCGGATCCCGCTCGGTCTCCCGTGCCGCCCGGCCGGACAGCTCGCTCATCTGCTTCTGGAGGAAGCCCAGCTCCTTGCGCTCCTGGTCGGAGTTGAGCGCCTCGGACTGTTCGAAGCCGGCCGTGGCGAGGATTTCCCCGCCGGTGGCGACGACCGCCATGGAGCGGAACTGGCCCAGGTTGATGGCGGGCACGGACAGGCTGTTGGAGGCGAGCAGCAACTGCTGGGGACGGTCGTCGAACGCGAGGACCGCCATGGTCATCAGGCGTACGTCACCGGTCTCCAACCGCACCATGCGGGGCTTGAGTGCCTTGTCCCCGGTGAGGACGTCCTTGTCCAGCCAAGCGAGGGGAATCGTTTCACCCCGTGCGGCCAGCACCTTGCCGGTCTCCAGGTCCAAGACCGTGGTGCCCGTCCACTTCTGGTAGGTCCTGCCCAGGTCGGACAGGACCCGCTCGGGCTTCACCGGCGGCCCCGCGTTCAGGGCGGCGGCGGTGCGGTTCAGGTCGGTGACCCGCTCGTCGATCGAGGCACGCAGGGCGATGGCGCCGTCCTGAGCGAAGTGCTGCTGCGAAGAGAGCACCGCCTGCGGTACGGCCGGTTCACCGGCGGGGCCGAGCACCTGGGCGGTGAGGGCCGCGAGGGCGAGCACCAGCACGCACAGCAGCGCGATCGGGGGGCGGATGCCGCCCAGCAGCGGCATGTCCGCGCGGCGTCGGCTGCGCCGCCGTCCTCCCTTCACGGGGCGCACGGCGCGGGTGGGTGTCACCGGTGGTCTCCTCCGGCCTCGGTGTACGAAGGGCGGCCGAACAGAACACCACTCCCCAGGGAGGGTAGGAGGCCGCCCATTACAAGACTGTCGGGAGGGGCAGGGGTTGCACCGCCCGCTCCTCTGTGCGCTGTGGCTCTAGTCACGCGCCGACGTGAGCTCCTTCAGGCCGTCGCCACCCGGAGTCCCGCGGTTGAACAGGAAGCCACGCGTCCGCTCGGCCGCCAGCCGATAGCGGGCCAGTCGCTCCTCGGGGAGGTCGCCCGGCGTCTCGAGCGCCCGCCGCACGTCCACCAGTCGGTGGTCCTCGACAGCGCCGGCGGGCGGCTTCTCACCGGCCTCCACCTCGGGCGGGATGTCCACCAGCGTCGTGGCGTAGCGGGCCGAGACGTCCCAGCCGTCGGTCGCCTCGCGGAACTCGAACCAGCCGATCGCGCCCTCCTCGGTGAGCCCGGTGGGCGAGGAGTGACGGGCGACCTGGTTGCCCAGGCTGTAGGCGACCCAGGTGCCGTTCACCTTCTGGATCGGCTGCACCACGTGGGCGTGATGCCCGATCACCAGGTCGATCCCGGTCTCCGTCGTGATCCGCTCCGCCAGCTCCAGCTGGGGGGCGCTCGGTTCGTTGTAGTGCTCGAGCCCCCAGTGGAGCGAGAGGATCACCACCTCGGCGCCCTTGGCGCGGGCCCGGGCCTCGGCCTTCTTGATGGCGTCCGTGTCGATCCGGTTGAACGCCCACTTCTCCTTCTCCGGCGTCGGGTTGAGGAACGACATCCAGGAGAACGCGAGGTGGGCGACCTTGACGCCGTTGACGTCACGGATGGTGACCTGTTCGGCTTCCTTGGGCGTGCGGGCGGAGCCCGTGTGCCCGAGACCGGCCTTGTCCATGGCGTTCAGGGTGCGTCGTACGGCCCCCAGGCCGTGGTCGTAGGTGTGGTTGGAGGCCGTCGAGCAGGTGTCGTAGCCCGTGTCCTTGAGCGCCGTCAGGATCTGCGGCGGGACGAGAAACTCCGGGTACCCCTCGAAGGGTCCCCGCGGCTTTCCGACGGGCGTCTCCATGTGACAGATGGCCAGATCGGCCTTGCTGATGACCGGCTTCACCCCGGCGAGCAGGGGCCTGAAGTCCAGCCCGGCCTCCCCCTCACCGGTCTCCTCGGCGTCCTTGGCTGCTTGGTCCACCAGCTCGGGATGGATCAGCACGTCACCGGCGGCGGCGACGGTGAAGGAACGCCCGCCCGGCTTCACCTTCGGCGCCGAAACAGCGGAGGTGCACGCGGTCGTCACGGCAACGGTGGCCGCGAAAGCGGTTACAAGCCGAGCGATCCGGAGAGGGTCACGAAGTGTCACTGCATCATATTCACATGAACCCCACATGCACCACGACCGTAACCATCACAAGACAGTCACATTTGACTCGCATTCTGACCCTTGTCGGATTGATCCTGGCCTTGTCCGGCTGCCAGTCGGCAACAGATCGATCGACGGACGATGCCACTCCGCCCGCACGGGAGTTGGTGGACCTGCGCAGCAGGATCCTCACGTACACGGCGGAGTTGGCGCCCGACGACGCGTACGTCCCACCGGACGGCCCCCAGCGCGAGCGCGTCGCCGACAGCGTCGGCCACCTCCTGGACGGCGACACCGCGACGGCCGGGCGACTGCTCGCCCCCCTCGGCCTCAAGCTCACCCGCCTCACCGACACCGCGTCCGGCCGCAGGTACGACGAGATCGCCGCCGCGCGCCCGGGCAGGGCCCAGCGCTGGGGCCGCCTCTACCTGACCGCCGACTCCGAGGTCCGCTGGAACGCGCAGGTGCCGCACCCGGTCTCCGACCGGGACACGGAACGCCTCGGCGTACGGCTCCTGGAGGAGAACCCGGGCGGCTCGCTGGTCCTGGCCGGCGCGCACCGCGAGGCGGGCAGAGGGGGCGCCGCGGACGTGGCCCACCGGAGGGACAGCATGTTCCACACGATCGTCGTGGAACTCCAGAAGCGTGACGTGCCCGGGATCCAACTGCACGGCTTCGCCAAGGAGTCACACCGCCCCTACGAGGCCGTGCTGTCCACCGGAGCGGCGCGGAGCACCCTCACCGAGGCCGTCGCACTCGCCGACGGCATGCAAGCCGACGGACTGCGGGTCTGCCGGGGCTGGTCGGCCCGCTGTCCCCTGGAAGGCACCACCAACGTGCAGGGCAGGGCCGCCGAGCGCCACCACGCCACATTCCTGCACATCGAGCTCTCCCCCGACGCGCGTGGCGACGGTACAGACGCCGGCGACGCCGCCGAGGCCCTCTCCGAACTGGTCACGACCTGGAGAACAGCAGCCCGGTGAGGAATGACGGAAGCCGGTCAGCAGCACCCCGCCGGCGGCAGCGTCCGCTTGTTCCGCGCCTCCTTGTTGCGGGCGGCGAGCAGTTCGTCGGCCGGGTAGCCGACCTCCTCCAGCGTCAGCCCGTGCGGACGTACGACGTGCACGGCCGAGTCCCTCACGCCGGCGGCCAGCACCTTCCCCGGCCAGTCCGGCGGCCGGTGCCCGTCACCCACGAACAGCAGCGCCCCGATCAGGGAGCGCACCATGTTGTGGCAGAAGGCGTCGGCCCGCACGGTCGCGGTGATGATCCCGTCGCCGCCCTTGACGAGACTCAGCTCCTGCAGCGTACGGATCGTGGTCGCGCCCTCCCGCTTCTTGCAGTAGGCGGCGAAGTCGTGCTCGCCGAGCAGCCGCCGCGCGGCCTCGTTCATGGCGTCGACGTCGAGCGGCCAGTCGTGCCACAGCACGTGGTTCCGCAGCAACGGGTCGACGCCCCCGGGGTTGTCGGTGACCCGGTAGGCGTACCGCCGCCACACCGCCGAGAACCGCGCGTTGAAGCCGCTGGGCGCCTCCCTGAGGGCCCAGACGCGTACGTCGCGGGGCAGACGCCCGGCGAGCCGCTTGAGCAGCTTCTGGTGGTGCTCGGCCCAGACCTCGCGCGGCAGATCGACGTGGGCGACCTGGCCCCGCGCGTGCACACCGGCGTCGGTCCGCCCGGCCACGGTCAGCTCGTAGGTCTCCTTCGACCGCGTCACGGTCCGCAGGGCGTCCTCGATCTCCCCCTGCACGGTCCGCCGTCCCCCGGCCTGCTTGGCCCACCCGGAGAACTCGCTCCCGTCGTACGACAGATCGAGCCGGACCCGGACGGAGCCAGGCGCTACTTCATCACTCACGTACCGATCCTCTCAGAACACAAAAGCGGGCCCGTCCCTGGAAAGGAACGGGCCCGCAAACGCCCTTCTTGGGGGCGCGGGGAACTGCGCGAACAACCACGACGAGGCCGCAGCCGCCGACGCACAGCCCCCGGCAGAACGCTTAGGCGTCCTTGGACTCCTCGGCGTCCTCGGCCTTGGTCGTGTCGACCTGGGCCTCGGCAGCCTCGGCGTCCTTCGCGGCGCGCTTGGTCGCGGCCTCGGCCTCGCCGGTCGCCTCCTGCGCCACCGTCAGCGCCTCGACCAGCTCGATGACAGCCATGGGCGCGTTGTCGCCACGGCGGTTACCGATCTTGGTGATGCGGGTGTAGCCACCCGGACGGTTCTCGTAACGCGGGCCGATCTCGGTGAAGAGCGTGTGGACGACGCTCTTGTCCGTGATGACCTGGAGCACCTGACGGCGGTTGTGAAGGTCGCCCTTCTTCGCCTTGGTGACCAGACGCTCGGCGTAGGGACGCAGGCGGCGGGCCTTCGCCTCGGTGGTGGTGATGCGGCCGTGCTCGAACAGCGCCTTCGCCAGGTTCGCGAGGAGGAGCTTCTCGTGCGCGGCGCTGCCGCCCATACGGGCACCCTTGGTGGGCTTCGGCATGGTGTTTCTCCTAGGTGTCTGCCCCGGCCGTATCAGGTACCGGGGTCAGTATCTGAGCAGACGGTTGTCTGTCAGAGATCCGGACGACAAGCCCCGAAGGGGCTGTCGTCCGGAAGGGGCGCGAAAACCGATCAGTACTGCTCGGTCTCCACGAACCCGGCGTCCGCGTCGTCGTCCGCACCGAAGGCGTCCGCGGCGGCGGTCGGGTCGAATCCGGGCGGGCTGTCCTTGAGCGCCAGGCCCATGCCGGCCAGCTTCGCCTTGACCTCGTCGATGGACTTCGCACCGAAGTTGCGAATGTCGAGGAGGTCGGCCTCGGAACGCGCCACGAGCTCACCCACGGAGTGGATGCCCTCACGCTTGAGGCAGTTGTACGACCGAACGGTGAGCTCGAGCTCCTCGATCGGCAGCGCCAGGTCGGCGGCGAGGGCGGCGTCCGTCGGGGACGGGCCCATGTCGATGCCCTCGGCGTCGATGTTCAGCTCGCGGGCGAGACCGAACAGCTCGACCAGGGTCTTACCGGCGGAGGCCATGGCGTCACGCGGACGCATCGCCTGCTTGGTCTCGACGTCGACGATCAGCTTGTCGAAGTCGGTGCGCTGCTCGACACGGGTCGCCTCGACCTTGTAGGTGACCTTGAGCACCGGCGAGTAGATCGAGTCGACCGGGATCCGGCCGATCTCCTGGCCGACCTGCTTGTTCTGCACGGCGGAGACGTAGCCACGGCCACGCTCGACCGTCAGCTCCATCTCCAGCTTGCCCTTGCCGTTGAGCGTGGCGAGGACGAGGTCGGGGTTGTGCACCTCGACACCGGCCGGGGGCGCGATGTCGGCGGCGGTGACCAGACCCGGGCCCTGCTTGCGCAGGTACATCACGACCGGCTCGTCGTGCTCCGAGGAGACGACCAGCTGCTTGATGTTGAGGATCAGGTCGGTGACGTCCTCCTTGACGCCCGGCACGGTGGTGAACTCGTGCAGGACACCGTCGATACGGATGGACGTGACCGCCGCACCCGGGATCGAGGACAGCAGGGTCCGGCGGAGGGAGTTGCCGAGGGTGTAACCGAAGCCCGGCTCCAGCGGCTCGATCACGAACCGGGAGCGGAACTCGTCGACGACCTCTTCGGTCAACGAGGGACGCTGAGCGATCAGCATGTGTGGATCAGATCCTTCAGTCGGGGGCGCCCGCTATTTGACGCCCGACTTGAACCGTCCCCGACAGAAAGGGACGGGTACTGCAAGGGTACGGGCGATACGGCCCGAAGGGACCGTACCGCCCGAAAACCATGAGCCCGAAGGCGTCGCGTCAGACGCGGCGGCGCTTCGGCGGGCGGCAGCCGTTGTGCGGGGTCGGGGTGACGTCCTGGATGGAGCCGACCTCGAGGCCCGTGGCCTGCAGGGAACGGATCGCGGTCTCACGACCGGAGCCCGGGCCCTTGACGAACACGTCGACCTTGCGCATGCCGTGCTCCTGGGCGCGGCGGGCAGCCGACTCGGCGGCCATCTGCGCGGCGAACGGCGTGGACTTCCGGGAGCCCTTGAAGCCGACGTGGCCGGCGGAGGCCCAGGAGATCACGTTGCCGGACGGGTCCGTGATCGAGACGATCGTGTTGTTGAACGTGCTCTTGATGTGCGCGTGGCCGTGAGCGACGTTCTTCTTTTCCTTGCGGCGCACCTTCTTGGCAGCGCCCTGACGACCCTTGGGGGGCATCTATAACTCCTACGGGAGGTGGTCGGTCCTGCAGCGAAGACCGCTGACGAGCGTCCGCTGAGGACTACTTCTTGCCCGGCTTCTTCTTGCCGGCGATGGCGCGACGCGGGCCCTTGCGGGTGCGGGCGTTGGTGCTGGTGCGCTGACCGCGGACGGGCAGACCGCGGCGGTGACGCAGACCCTGGTAGGTACCGATCTCGACCTTGCGGCGGATGTCGGCCTGGATCTCGCGACGGAGGTCACCCTCGGTCTTGATGTTGTTGTCGACGAACTCGCGGATCGCGACCAGCTGCTCCTCGGAGAGGTCACGAACACGGGTGTTCGGGTCCACGCCGGTGGCGGCCAGCGTCTGCTGGGACAGAGTCCGGCCGATGCCGAACACGTAGGTGAGGGCGATCTCCACGCGCTTGTCGCGCGGGATGTCAACACCGGAAACGCGTGCCATTCAATGGCTCCAGTTACTTGTCGGAGGTCTTCCGCAGAACCGACCCCCAGCCGCCGTACGAGGTACGAACTGGGTCCCCGGCCTCCGAACCGGGGGTGTCAAGCCGTGCCGGCCTGGGTCCTGCGTATGAACATATTCAGCTCGCGTCGCGCGAATCTCTGCGAGAGGTGCAGAGGGATCGGTCGTGCGTCAGCCCTGGCGCTGCTTGTGGCGCGGGTTGTCGCAGATGACCATGACCCGGCCGTGACGGCGGATCACCCTGCACTTGTCGCAGATCTTCTTGACGCTCGGCTTGACCTTCATTAGGTGAGGTTCTCCGGGTCAGTGCCACCACCCCGCCCGGAAGCGGGATGCGGGCAAGATCTACTTGTAGCGGTAGACGATCCGGCCACGCGTCAGGTCGTACGGAGACAGCTCCACCACGACCCGGTCGTCAGGGAGGATGCGGATGTAGTGCATACGCATCTTGCCGCTGATGTGAGCCAGGACCTGGTGGCCGTTCTGGAGCTCGACCTTGAACATGGCGTTCGGCAGAGACTCGACGACAGTGCCCTCGATCTCGATGGCACCTTGCTTCTTGGCCACGCTTCGCCCTTCGAATCGACTACCTTGATCGACCCTCTGTGAGCGCATGCAGACATGCGGATACACAAGAGCCGACGAGTCAGTCTACGTCAGGGCCCTCAGAAACACGAATCGGGGGAGTCTGCCCCACCGGAGACAGCTTTAAGCGCCCCGATAGGGGCGCGGGGCTGTGTCGATATGCGGCTCCGCCGCGTGGGCGCGACAAGCCCCCACGCACCCGCAGCCGCCGTCGGGCAGGACCACCCACCCCGGCAGGCGCTCAGCCCAGCGGATCCGGCGCGGCCACGATCCCCAGCTCGGCGAGCTTCGCCTTCCCCCCGTCGGGAGAGGTGAGCACCAGCGGCCCTTCCTCCGTCAGAGCGACAGAGTGCTCCCAGTGCGACGACCAGGTCCCGTCCGTGGTGATGACCGTCCAGTCGTCCTGGAGCACCTCGGTCTTCGGCGTACCGAGAGACACCATCGGCTCGATCGCGAGGCAGAACCCGGGCACCAGCTTCGGCCCCTTCCCCCGCCGCCGGTCGACGTAGTTCAGCAGGTGCGGGTCCATGTGCATCTCGGTGCCGATGCCGTGCCCGCCGTAGTCCTCGATGATCCCGTACTTGCCGCCGCCGGGCTTGGGCTGGCGGCGGATGTACGTCTCGATGGCCCGGGAGACGTCGACGAGCCGGTTGCCCTGCTTCATGGCCGCGATACCGGCCCACATCGACTCCTCGGTCACCCGGGAGAGCTCGACCAGCTCCGGGGCGTGACCGGAGCCCACGAAGGCCGTGAAGGCGGCGTCGCCGTGCCAGCCGTCGATGATCGCGCCGCAGTCGATGGAGATGACGTCCCCGTCCTTGAGGACCACCTCGTCGGACGGGATGCCGTGGACGACGACCTCGTTCACCGACGTGCAGATCGTCGCCGGGAAGCCGCCGTATCCGAGGAAGTTCGGCTTGGCGTCGTGCTCGGCCAGCACCTTGCGGGCGACCTGGTCCAGATCCTTCGTCGTGGCCCCGGGTACGGCGGCCTCACGGGTCGCCGCGTGGATGGCGGCGACGACCAGTCCCGCCTCACGCATCTTGGCGATCTGCTCGGGGGTCTTGATCTGCACCATGGGGGCTACGGCCTTTCTGGACCTTCAGCGGACACGAACGCCTTCAACGATACGGGGCCGCACGACCGGCCCCGCCCACGCAGCAGCCGCGGCCCCCGAGCGGGAACCGCGGCCGTAGCTGCGTACGAACGACTACTTGTCGTCCTCGCCACGCTTGAGCGCCTCCATGGCGCGCGTCGTGACGTCCTCCACCTTGCCGAGCGCCGAGATCGTGACCACCAGGCCCTGCGCCTTGTAGTAGTCGATGATCGGCTCGGTCTGGGTGTGGTAGACCTCCAGCCGCGTGCGGACCGTCTCCTCGGAGTCGTCGTCCCGCTGGTACAGCTCGCCGCCGCAGACGTCGCAGACGCCTTCCTTGGCCGGCTGCTTGTACGTCACGTGGAAGACGTGCGCGGAGTCGTTGCGGCAGATGCGCCGGCCGGCGATCCGCTTGACGACCTCGTCCTCGGGGACCTCCAGGTCCAGCACCGCGTCGAGCTGCATGCTCTCGGTCTCGAGCAGCTCGTCGAGCGCCTCGGCCTGCGAGACGTTGCGGGGGAAGCCGTCCAGCAGGAAACCGTTCTCGGCGTCCGGCTGCTCCATGCGGTCCTTCGCCATCGCGATGGTGACCTCGTCGGGCACGAGATTGCCCGCGTCCATGTAGGACTTCGCGAGTTTCCCGAGCTCCGTCTGCTGGCTGATGTTGGCCCGGAACAGGTCGCCCGTGGAGATGTGCGGGATCGACAGGTTCTTGGCCAGGAACGCGGCCTGCGTTCCCTTACCGGCACCCGGCGGCCCGACGAGGACGATTCGCATCAGCGGAGGAACCCTTCGTAATTGCGCTGCTGGAGCTGGCTCTCGATCTGCTTCACGGTCTCGAGACCGACACCCACGATGATCAGGATGCTGGTCCCGCCGAACGGGAAGTTCTGGTTCGCTTGGAACCCGACCAACGCCATTGTCGGTACGAGAGCGATCAGACCCAGGTACAGCGAACCCGGCCAGGTGATCCGGTTGAGCACGTACGAGAGGTACTCAGCGGTCGGTCGGCCAGCCCGGATGCCCGGGATGAAGCCACCATACTTCTTCATGTTGTCGGCGACTTCCTCGGGGTTGAAGGAGATCGCCACGTAGAAGAACGCGAAGAAAACGATCAGCAGGAAGTACGAAGCGATGTAATACGGGTGGTCGCCCTTGACGAAGTGTTGCTCGATCCAGGTCTTCCAGCCCGAGTTGCCTCCGGCGAACTGCGCGATCAGCGCCGGGATGTAGAGCAGCGACGAGGCGAAGATGACGGGGATCACGCCCGCCTGGTTCACCTTGAGCGGGATGTACGTGGACGTACCGCCGTAGGAGCGGCGGCCGATCATCCGCTTGGCGTACTGCACCGGGATGCGGCGCTGGGCCTGCTCGACGAAGACGACCAGGCCGACCATGACGAGGCCGACCAGGATGACGGTGCCGAACTCGATCCAGCCGCCGGCCAGCGAGCCCTCCTGCTTGATGGCCCACAGGGCGGACGGGAAGGTGGCGGCGATCGAGATGAACATCAGGATCGACATGCCGTTGCCGATGCCGCGGTCGGTGATGAGCTCACCGAGCCACATGACGGCCGCCGTACCGGCGGTCATGGTGATGACCATGGTGATGGTGACGAAGATCGACTGGTCGGGGACGATCTGGCTGGCCACCGGGCAGCCCTGGAACAGCGCACCGCTGCGGGCGGTGGCGACGAGGCCGGTGCCCTGGAGGATGGCGAGGGCGATCGTCAGGTAACGCGTGTACTGCGTGATCTTCGCCGTACCGGCCTGGCCCTCCTTCTTCAGGGCTTCCAGGCGCGGGATCACCACGGTCAGCAGCTGCAGAATGATGCTCGCCGTGATGTACGGCATGATGCCCAGCGCGAAGATCGTGATCTGCAGCAGCGCGCCGCCGCTGAACATGTTGACCAGACCGAACAGGCCCGTGTTGGCCTGGGCCGCGTCGATGCAGGTCTGGACGTTCCGGTAGTCGACGCCGGGGATCGGGATGTGCGTACCGACCCGGTAGACCACGATGATGCCGAGCGTGAAGAGCAGCTTCTTGCGCAGGTCGGGCGTCTTGAACGCCCGGGCGAACGCGGTGAGCACGGTGCCTCCTGCGACCCCCGCGCAACTGCGTCAAGGGTGACGGTCTTGAGGTTCGACGAATAGGTAACGGTCTACTGCCGCTCAGAGTGCCCGATGTGCAGCACCCTGTGAAAAGAGGGCAGTCCAAGCCACCTTACCGGCGAGACTGCCGCCCTAGGAACGACCAACCGGGGATACCCCAAATGTGGGGTATCCCCGGTCGGGATCGCTCAGGTCATCGAGACGCCTGTGATGTTCAGACGAGCTCGGTGACGGAACCGCCGGCGGCGGTGATCTTCTCCTTGGCCGAGCCGGAGACGGCGTCGACCGTCACCTGCAGCGCCACGGAGACCTCGCCCTGGCCGAGGACCTTGACGAGCGCGTTCTTGCGAACGGCACCCTTGGCCACCAGACCCTCGACGGTGACCTCGCCACCCTCGGGGTAGAGCGCGGCCAGCTTGTCGAGGTTCACGACCTGGTACTCGGTCTTGAACGGGTTCTTGAAGCCCTTCAGCTTCGGGAGGCGCATGTGGAGGGGCATCTGGCCACCCTCGAAGCGCTCCGGAACCTGGTAGCGGGCCTTGGTGCCCTTGGTACCACGACCGGCCGTCTTACCCTTCGACGCCTCACCACGACCGACACGGGTCTTGGCGGTCTTGGCGCCCGGGGCGGGACGGAGGTTGTGGATCTTGAGCGGGTTCTGCTCCGCCATGATCAGTCGACCTCCTCGACCGTCACGAGGTGGCGGACGGTGTGCACCATGCCGCGGAACTCGGGGCGGTCCTCCTTGACGACCTGCGTGTTGATGCCCTTGAGACCAAGGGAACGCAGGGTGTCACGGTGGTTCTGCTTGCTGCCGATGTAGGACTTGACCTGCGTAATCTTGAGCTGCGCCATGATTACGCACCCGCCCCGGCACGCGCACGGAGAAGAGCCGCGGGGGCGACGTCCTCGAGGGGCAGACCACGGCGGGCCGCGATCTCCTCGGGACGCTGCAGACCCTTCAGGGCCTCCACGGTCGCGTGCACGATGTTGATCGCGTTGTCGGAGCCGAGCGACTTCGACAGCACGTCGTGAATACCGGCGCACTCGAGCACGGCACGCACCGGACCACCGGCGATAACACCGGTACCGGGCGACGCGGGCTTGAGCAGCACGACGCCGGCAGCCTTCTCACCCTGGATGGGGTGCGGGATGGTGCCCTGGATACGGGGGACCTTGAAGAAGTGCTTCTTGGCCTCCTCAACACCCTTGGCGATGGCGGCCGGCACCTCCTTGGCCTTGCCGTAACCGACACCCACGGTGCCGTCACCGTCGCCCACCACGACCAGCGCGGTGAAGCTGAAGCGACGACCACCCTTCACAACCTTGGCGACGCGGTTGATCGCGACGACGCGCTCAACGTACGCGGTCTTCTCGGCGGCAGCAGCGCCGCCGTCACGGCCCTTCCGGTCCCGCCGCTCGCCGCCACCGGCACCGCCACCGCGGCGCTGGGGTCCAGCCATTGGAATTACCTCTCTCTGTTTCCGCTAGCTACGGAACCGGCTCAGAACTTGAGCCCGGCCTCGCGGGCGGCGTCCGCCAGAGCGGCGATGCGCCCGGCGTACTGGTTACCACCACGGTCGAACACGACGGCCTCGACACCGGCGGCCTTGGCACGCTCGGCGACCAGGGCGCCGACCTGCTTGGCCTGCGCGGACTTGTCGCCCTCGCCACCGCGGATCGAGCTGTCCAGCGTGGACGCCGAAGCCAGGGTGTGGCCCTTCAGGTCGTCGATCACCTGCGCCACGATGTGGCGGTTGGAGCGGGTCACGACCAGACGGGGACGCTCCGCCGTACCGTTGATGTGCTTACGGATACGGATGTGGCGGCGCTTGATCGCGGCGCGCTTGTAGGCGTCGCCCTTCAGGATCTTCTGCCCGTATGCCATGGCTTACTTACCCGCCTTTCCGACCTTGCGGCGGATGACTTCGCCCTCGTACTTGACGCCCTTGGCCTTGTACGGGTCGGGCCTGCGCAGCTTGCGGATGTTGGCCGCAACCTCGCCGACCTTCTGCTTGTCGATGCCCTCGACCGAGAAACGGGTCGGGGACTCCACCTTGAAGGTGATGCCCTCGGGGGCCTCGACCAGGATCGGGTGGCTGTAGCCCAGGGAGAACTCCAGGTTGGAGCCCTTGGCCAGGACACGGTAGCCGACACCGCTGATTTCGAGCTTCTTGACGTATCCCGTGGTCACACCGGTGATCATGTTCGCCACCAGCGTGCGGGACAGGCCGTGCAGGGCCTTGCTCTGCCGCTCGTCGTTCGGCCGCAGCACCTGAAGGGTGCCGTCCTCGGCCTTCGCGATGTCGATCGGCGCGATGACGGTGTGGGTCAGTTCGCCCTTGGGGCCCTTGACCGAGACCGTACGGCCGTCGATGGTGACGTCCACGCCGGCGGGAACCGGGATGGGGAGCTTGCCGATACGCGACATTGCTGTCTCTCCTCCGTTCCCGAATTACCAGACGTAGGCGAGGACTTCCCCACCCACGCCCTTCTTCTGCGCCTGCTTGTCGGTCAGGAGACCGTGGGACGTGGAGATGATGGCCACGCCCAGGCCGCCCAGAACCTTCGGCAGGTTGGTGGACTTCGCGTACACCCGGAGACCGGGCTTGGAGATCCGCTTGATGCCCGCGATGGAGCGCTCACGGTTGGGGCCGAACTTCAGCTCCAGGACGAGGTTCTTGCCGACCTCGGCGTCCTCGACCTTCCAGCCCGTGATGAAGCCCTCCTGCTGGAGGATCTCCGCGATGTGCGACTTGATCTTCGATGCCGGCATCGTCACGGAGTCGTGGTATGCCGAGTTCGCGTTCCGCAGACGCGTAAGCATGTCTGCGATCGGATCAGTCATGGTCATGAATTGGCCTTCGGCCTCTCTCGCCGGGGTTTCCTGGTGCGCCATCCCTCTCCCCGATCCGAGACGGGACGGGTGCGGCGCGGTGGACCTACGGCGTAGTAAGTCGTAAGGGCGGCGGCAGACGCCCAACCACACAAGCCTAAAGCATGTGAGCTGGACGTCAGGCCGCCCCAGATGCTTACCGAGAGCCCTGCGAATCCCTGTTTAGGGGGATTACCAGGAGCTCTTGGTCACGCCCGGCAGCTCGCCACGGTGAGCCATCTCACGAAGGCACACGCGGCAGAGGCCGAACTTGCGGTACACGGAGTGCGGGCGGCCGCAGCGCTGGCAGCGGGTGTAGCCACGCACACCGAACTTGGGCTTGCGAGCAGCCTTAGCGATCAGAGCCTTCTTCGCCATCTCGCTCACGCCTCCTTGAAGGGGAAGCCGAGGTGACGAAGGAGCGCGCGGCCCTCAGCGTCGTTGGTCGCCGTGGTCACCACGGTGATGTCCATACCCCGGGTGCGGTCGATCTTGTCCTGGTCGATCTCGTGGAACATGACCTGCTCCGTGAGACCGAAGGTGTAGTTGCCACGGCCGTCGAACTGCTTGGGGGACAGGCCGCGGAAGTCGCGGATGCGCGGCAGCGCGAGCGACAGGGTGCGGTCCAGGAACTCCCACATGCGGTCGCCACGAAGCGTGACGTGGGCACCGATCGGCTGGCCCTCACGCAGCTTGAACTGCGCGATGGACTTGCGGGCCTTGGTGACGGCCGGCTTCTGACCGGTGATCGTGGTGAGGTCCTTGATGGCACCCTCGATCAGCTTGGAGTCGCGGGCGGCGTCGCCCACACCCATGTTGACCACGATCTTGACGAGACCGGGGATCTGCATGACGTTCTCGTACTTGAACTCGTCACGCAGCTTGCCCGTGATCTCCTCACGGTACTTCTGCTTCAGACGCGGGCTGGTGGTGGTCGTCATCAGATGTCCTCACCCGTCCGCTTGGCAACGCGGATCTTGTTGCCTTCGTCGTCGAAGCGGTAACCGACGCGGGTCACGACCTTGTTGCCGTCCTTCTCCACGACCAGCTGGACGTTGGAGACGTGGATCGGCGCCTCGGTGGTGACGATGCCGCCGGCCTGCGAACCGCGAGCCGTCGGACCGGCCTTGGTGTGCTTCTTGACCCGGTTGACACCCTCGACCAGGACACGGTCCTCACGGGGGAAGGCCGCGATGACCTTGCCCTGCTTGCCCTTGTCCTTGCCGGTGATGACCTGGACCAGGTCGCCCTTCTTGATCTTCATGCTCACAGCACCTCCGGCGCGAGGGAGATGATCTTCATGAACTTCTTCTCGCGCAGCTCACGGCCGACCGGGCCGAAGATACGGGTGCCACGAGGGTCGCCGTCGTTCTTCAGAATGACGGCGGCGTTCTCGTCGAAGCGGATGTACGAGCCGTCCGGACGGCGGCGCTCCTTGACGGTGCGAACGATGACCGCCTTGACGACGTCACCCTTCTTCACGTTGCCACCGGGGATCGCGTCCTTGACGGTGGCGACGATGACGTCACCGATACCCGCGTAGCGGCGACCGGAGCCACCGAGCACACGGATGCAGAGGATCTCCTTCGCACCCGTGTTGTCGGCGACACGCAGTCGCGACTCCTGCTGGATCACGTCTATCTCCTGGTTGTCTGCCGGTTCCCGGCAGGGGCTTTCCTCATATGAGGTCGGCCCCTGCCGAGCCTGGCGGAACGATTCCTAGGGGGTCCCCCTAGGTGGGATTACTTGGCCTTCTCGAGGATCTCGACGACGCGCCAGCGCTTCGTGGCGGACAGCGGCCGGGTCTCCATGAGGAGGACACGGTCGCCGACGCCCGCGGCGTTCTGCTCGTCGTGCGCCTTGAGCTTGTTGGTACGGCGGATGACCTTGCCGTACAGCGCGTGCTTGACGCGGTCCTCGACGGCGACGACGACGGTCTTGTCCATCTTGTCGCTGACGACGAGACCCTCACGGGTCTTGCGGAAGCCGCGGGCCTCTGCAGTCTGCTCAGTCACGTTGCTCTCACTCATCAGGCGCTCTCCACCGTCTCGATGCCCAGCTCGCGCTCACGCATCAGGGTGTAGATCCGCGCGATGTCCTTACGGACGGCCTTGAGCCGGCCGTGGTTCTCGAGCTGGCCCGTCGCCGCCTGGAAGCGGAGGTTGAACAGCTCTTCCTTGGCCTCGCGGAGCTTCGCGAGAAGCTCCTCGTTGCCCAGCTCGCGCAGCTCGGACGCCTTGGTACCGGCCGACATCACGCTTCACCTGCCTCGCGCTTGACGATCTTGCACTTCATCGGCAGCTTGTGAGCCGCACGGGTCAGGGCCTCGCGCGCGATCTTCTCGTTGGGGTACGACAGCTCGAACATCACGCGTCCGGGCTTGACGTTGGCGATCCACCACTCCGGAGAACCCTTACCGGAACCCATGCGGGTCTCGGCGGGCTTCTTCGTGAGGGGGCGGTCCGGGTAGATGTTGATCCAGACCTTGCCGCCACGCTTGATGTGACGGGTCATGGCGATACGAGCTGCCTCGATCTGCCGGTTCGTCACGTACGCCGGGGTCAGGGCCTGAATGCCGTACTCGCCGAACGCAACCTGCGTGCCACCCTTGGACATGCCGTTGCGCTTGGGGTGGTGCTGCTTGCGGTGCTTGACCCTACGGGGGATCAGCATGTCGGTCAGGCCTCCGTTCCGGTGCTCTCAGCCGGAGCGGCGGACGCGGGAACCTCGGCCTTGGGGGCCTCGGAACCAGCGGCCTGCTGCGGCTTGCGACCGCGCCGCTCGCCACCGCGGCCACCACGGGCCGGGCGGTCGGCACCGCCGCGGGCCGGGCGGTTACCCGCACGGGCAGCGGCGTTCTCGGCGCGGACCTCGGCGATGTTCTTGACGTCGCCCTTGTAGATCCAGACCTTCACACCGATGCGGCCGAAGGTCGTCTTGGCCTCGAAGAAGCCGTAGTCCACGTTCGCGCGGAGCGTGTGCAGGGGCACGCGGCCCTCGCGGTAGAACTCCGAGCGGGACATCTCGGCGCCACCGAGGCGGCCACCGCACTGGATCTTGATGCCCTTGGCGCCGGCCTTCATCGCCGACTGCATGCTCTTACGCATGGCGCGGCGGAAGGAGACGCGGGAGGAGAGCTGCTCGGCGACGGCCTGGGCGACCAGCTGAGCGTCGGTCTCGGGGTTCTTGACCTCGAGGATGTTCAGCTGGACCTGCTTGCCCGTCAGCTTCTCGAGGTCACCGCGGATGCGGTCGGCCTCGGCGCCACGGCGGCCGATGACGATGCCCGGACGAGCGGTGTGGATGTCCACACGCACGCGGTCACGGGTGCGCTCGATCTCGACCTTGGAGATGCCGGCGCGCTCCATGCCGGACGTCATCATCCGACGGATGGCGACGTCTTCCTTGACGTAGTCCTTGTACAGCTTGTCGGCGTACCAACGCGACTTGAAGTCGGTCGTGACACCGAGCCGGAACCCGTGCGGGTTTACCTTCTGGCCCATTACCGGGTTCCTTCCTTGCTGCTGACGACCACGGTGATGTGGCTGGTCCGCTTGCGGATCCGGTAGGCACGGCCCTGGGCGCGCGGACGGAACCGCTTCAGGGTCGGGCCCTCGTCGACGTAGGCCTCGGAGATGTAGAGGCTGTCGACATCGGTGTGGTCGTAGTTGTGCGCGGCGTTGGCGATGGCGCTGTCCAGCACCTTGCCGACCGGCTGGCTCGCGGCCTGCGGGGCGAAACGCAGGACCGCCTGAGCCTCCGTGGCGTTCAGGCCACGGATGAGGTCCACCACGCGGCGGGCCTTCATGGGCGTGACGCGGATGTACCGCGCCTGGGCCCTGGCTTCCATGGTTGTCCTTCCAGTGTCTGTCATGGTCATTCCACCCCGCTGACTAGCGGCGCTTCGACTTCCGGTCGTCCTTGACGTGGCCCCGGAAGGTGCGGGTCGGCGAGAACTCGCCGAGCTTGTGGCCGACCATCGACTCGGTGACAAACACCGGAATGTGGGTCTTGCCGTTGTGCACCGCGAGCGTGTGGCCGAGCATGGCCGGCACGATCATGGAGCGACGGGACCAGGTCTTGATGACGTTCTTGGTGCCGGCTTCGTTCTGGGCGTCCACCTTCTTGATCAGGTGGTCGTCGACGAAGGGCCCCTTCTTCAAGCTACGAGGCATCTCAACCCGTCCTTAGCGCTTCTTGTTCGTCTTGCGGCGGCGGACGATGTACTTGTTCGACGCCTTCTTGGGCGAACGAGTACGGCCTTCCTTCTTGCCCCAGGGGGACACCGGGTGGCGACCACCCGAGGTACGGCCTTCGCCACCACCGTGCGGGTGGTCCACGGGGTTCATGACCACACCACGCACGGTCGGGCGAACGCCCAGCCAGCGCTTACGGCCCGCCTTACCCCAGTTGATGTTGCTCTGCTCGGCGTTGCCCACCTCGCCGACCGTGGCGCGGCAGCGCTGGTCGACCAGGCGGATCTCACCGGACGGCATGCGGAGGTGGGCCATCGAGCCCTCCTTCGCGAGCAGCTGCACCGAGGCGCCGGCGGAGCGGGCGAACTTCGCGCCGCCGCCCGGACGCAGCTCGATGGCGTGCAGCGTGGTACCGACCGGGATGTTGCGCAGGGCAAGGTTGTTGCCCGGCTTGATGTCGGCCCCGGGACCGTTCTCGACGCGGTCGCCCTGGCTCAGGCCACGCGGCGCGAGGATGTAGCGCTTCTCGCCGTCCGCGTAGTGCAGGAGCGCGATGCGCGCGGTGCGGTTGGGGTCGTACTCGATGTGCGCGACCTTCGCCGGCACGCCGTCCTTGTCGTGACGACGGAAGTCGATCACGCGGTAGGCGCGCTTGTGGCCACCACCCTGGTGGCGGACGGTCACACGACCGGAGTTGTTACGGCCACCCTTGCTGTGCAGGGGGCGGACCAACGACTTCTCCGGCGTGGACCGCGTGACCTCGACGAAGTCGGCGACGCTGGAGCCACGACGGCCCGGCGTAGTCGGCTTGTACTTGCGGATTCCCATTTCTCAGTCCTCGTCCGATATCGGACGATCCGGACCGCCCTTAGGCGGTCGGACCGCCGAAGATGTCGATACGGTCGCCCTCGGCGAGGGTCACGATCGCGCGCTTGGTGGCCGCGCGCTGGCCGAAGCCGGTGCGGGTCCGCTTGCGCTTGCCCTGACGGTTGATCGTGTTGACCCCGGTGACCTTGACCGAGAAGACCGCCTGGACGGCCTGCTTGATCTGGGTCTTGTTGGCGCTCGGGTCGACGATGAACGTGTACTTGCCCTCGTCGAGAAGCGCGTAGCTCTTCTCGGAGACGACCGGCTTGAGCAGCACGTCACGGGGGTCCGTGAAGGACTTGCTCAGCGGCGTCTCGACGGTGTTCTTGCCCTCCGTCGCGTGGCGACGCGCCTTGGCGACGCGAGCGGCCTTGGCCTTCTTCGCGGCCTTGGAGGCGATTGCGGGGTGACGGATAGCCATCAGGCCTCGCTCCCTTCGGTGTCATTGACCTTCGGGCCGGACACGAAGGACTCGAAGGCGGCCTGGGTGAAGACCACGTCGTCCGAGACGAGAACGTCGTACGTGTTCAGCTGGCCCGGCTCCAGGATGTGGACCTGGGGCAGGTTGCGGGCGGACAGCCACGCGGCCTCGTCGGCGCGGTCGACGACCAGGAGCAGATTCTTGCGCTCCGAGATCTTGCCGAACAGCGTCTTGGCGGACTTCGTCGACGGGTTGTCACCCTCGACGACGCCGGAGACGACGTGGATGCGGTTGTGGCGGGCCCGGTCGGTGAGGGCGTGACGCAGAGCGGCAGCCTTCATCTTCTTCGGGGTCCGCTGCGAGTAGTCACGCGGCACGGGACCGTGCACGACGCCACCACCGGCGAACTGCGGCGCGCGGGTCGAACCCTGACGGGCGCGACCGGTGCCCTTCTGGCGGTACGGCTTCTTGCCACCGCCGCGGACCTCGCCACGGGTCTTGGTCTTGTGCGTGCCCTGACGGGCCGCGGCCAGCTGCGCGACGACGACCTGGTGGATCAGCGGGATGCTGACCTTCTCAACGTCGAAGATCTCCGCGGGGAGCTCGACGGAACCGGCCTTGTCGCCCGCCGGCGAAAGGATGTCAACAGTGCTCATCGGTTACCTCAGGCCCCCTTGGCCGCGGTGCGGACCAGGACGAGGCCGCCGTTCGGACCGGGAACCGCGCCCTTGATGAGCAGCAGACCCTTCTCCGCGTCAACGGCGTGGACGGTCAGGTTCTGGGTGGTGACCCGCTCGTTGCCCATGCGACCCGCCATGCGGAGGCCCTTGAACACACGGCCCGGGGTGGCGCAGCCACCGATGGAACCGGGAGAGCGGTGCTTGCGCTGGGTGCCGTGTCCGGCGCCGAGACCACGGAAGTTGTGGCGCTTCATGACACCGGCGAAGCCCTTGCCCTTGCTCTTGCCGGTCACGTCGACCTTCACGCCGGCCTCGAACACCTCAGCGGTGATCTCCTGGCCCAGCGTGTACTCGGAGGCGTCCGCGGTGCGGATCTCGACGAGGTGACGACGGGGAGTGACGTCGGCCTTGGTGAAGTGGCCCTTGAGGGGCTTGTTCACCTTGCGCGGGTCGATCTCGCCGAAGGCGATCTGGACGGACTCGTAGCCGTCGACATCGTTCGTGCGGACCTGGGTGACGACGTTGGGTCCGGCCTTGACGACGGTGACCGGGACGACGCGGTTGTTCGCGTCCCACACCTGCGTCATGCCGAGCTTCTCGCCCAGGATGCCCTTGATCTGCTTAGCCATCTCTCAGATCACCGGCCTCAGAGCTTGATCTCGATGTCGACACCGGCCGGGAGGTCGAGTCGCATCAGAGAGTCAACGGTCTTGGGGGTCGGGTCGAGGATGTCGATCAGGCGCTTGTGCGTGCGCATCTCGAAGTGCTCGCGCGAGTCCTTGTACTTGTGCGGCGACTTGATGACGCAGTACACGTTCTTCTCAGTGGGCAGCGGCACCGGGCCCGCGACCGACGCACCAGTGCGGGTCACCGTCTCGACGATCTTCTTCGCCGAGGAGTCGATGACCTCGTGGTCGTAGGCCTTGAGCCGGATGCGGATCTTCTGTCCCGCCATGGCTACTCAGTAGTCCTGTCTCTCTTACGCTCTGGAACCCGGCGGATTCCTTCTGCTGCTTCCTGTTCCTCCGACCCACGCGGTCGGGCGTGTCGCACTCTCGCTGACACGGATGTCCCTTGTTCGAACATCCCTGCGGGATTGCACACGGCCCTGCCGGAACCGCGAGCCGGGGGCGAAAGCCCACCGGGTGCCTGGCCGGTGCCGCGCCGACACTTCCCGGAAGATTCCCGTACGTCCGCCCCAGTGCTGCCGTGTGGCAGTTAGGGCGACGAGTACTGTGGGACTCGCTTCCGGTCCCCCCGGCGGGAGGCGCGCAGCATCAACACTCGACCGAGCAACTCGGACAGTCTGCCATATGGGGCGGCGGCTACGCCAATCGAGCCGGAGAGAATACCCCGGGGGTGACGTAGGTCAAACCGGGACGGCCGTAGGACCGCCGAAGGACGCCAGGAAGTCGTGGACGACACTCCTGGAGAACGGGTCCGTGCCCGGGTCCTCCGGGGTGACGATGCTGACGACGTAGTACTGGGACAGCAGGAGCCCCGTCCCCTCGACGGCTGCCGCGTCCTCCGGGGAGGAAGCATGAACCCCGGAAACCGTCGTCGCGTGCAGAGGCTGCGCGTGATGACGGTAGAAGACGGCGTACGGCCCTTGCCCCTCGGCATCCAGGGCGTAGCCCTGCTCCTCCCAGAAATCCTCCATCTCCCGGCCGGAGCTGAACGTGACGATGCCCGAGAGGCCGTCGTCCTCCGGTTCGGGCAACCGCCACTCGGCCGGGGCGCCGGGCGGGAGCGGGTGCCCGTACAGGAAAAGCCCTGGCCACCGCTGCCGGCCGAGTCGAACGAAACGGCGCATGCTCTCGGGGAACGACGCGTCGACCACGTAGTCAGTCGAGTGACCGGTGAGATCCATGGGAGTCCTCCTACTGGTGTGGATTGCGCGGCGCATGCGCACGACCGGCATCGTCGACCCGACGTCGGTCCGTGAGGTCGCGCCCCACGCCCTGCCGCCTCTCCTACCAGCCGTCGATGAATAGGTAGCCGTCGGCTGGATTCTGCTCGTGAGCTTCTGCAGGGCCTCGTCGGGTGTGGGAGCCAGCAGCCAGACGCTGTCCATGCCGGCGTAGACCGAGCCGTCCTCCGCCATGGCCAGGTGCTGGTTCCCGCGGTCGCGCATACCGATGGGGTAGAGATCGACACCCGCCTGCTCGGCGAGGTCGTCGATGATCTCCGCGTCCCAGAACGCAAGCAGCGGGTCCAGCGAGAACTGCATCCACGGCATCGAGTCCCACGGCTCGCGGTAGGGCACGCCCACGGCGCCGAACTCAGCCAGGAAGCGCCGTGCCGCGTCGTGCATCTCGAACCCGCCGGTCTGGAGAAGGATGCTTTCCCAGGTATCCGTCGGGACCGCCCGGCCCGGGAACCAGCCGCCCGCCCGCAGCACCCGGTCCGTCTCCTCGGACCAGCGCGGCCCGGCGTCCGGGCCGGTTTCCACGGTGTGCAGTCGCCTCCAGAAGGGGTGCTCGGGCGCTGGGCCGCCCGGCACCCAGAGGGCGGACTGGGTGCTCTGCGCCTCGATCAGGCGGGCCAGCGCCTGGTCAGTGGTCGGGGCGAGCAGCTCAGCTCGGTCCCTCAGGAGGTGAAGAGCTCCGTCCTCGGTGATCCCCAGGAAACTGGCGCCCTCGTCCGCCGTGCCTACGGGGTAGAGGAGGGCCCCGCCTGCTCGACTCGCCTCCGTGAACCGCTCGTCCTGCCACTGGGCACGGAGGGGATCGAACCGGATGGCGGAAGACGTGGTGATCGAATCGGCAGGCCAGCCGTAGGTCACCAGCCCGCCGAACTCGGAGAGGAACCGGCGTGCGGCATCGTGGGCCACGAAAGAGCCCCGCTCACCGAGGATGGTCTCCCAGGTGTCCGTCGACACCGAACGACCTGGCCGCCAACCAGCGCGCCGCAGCACTTCTTCGGTCAGTGAAGACCAGTCACGCGCACCGGTGTTGTTCACTCTGGCCGCCCCGCACAACTACCGGTACCAGTCCTCGCCATCACTCTCGAGCGCGCGGCGCACATAGCTTTCGAGAGTCGGAGCCACGAGGGTCCTGCTATCCGTCTCATGGTCCCAGACAAAGACCTCGTTACGCTCCGGCAACCGCACGAAAGCGAACTGATCGCCACCGCCATTATCGCCAAAGAAGATTAGGGAATCGAAGGGCATGTACAGCGAACGGTACTGTTCATCGCCGCGAAACGAGAGATTGTCACCCAGAATCCGCTCTGCGGACCATACGACGTCGGAACCGTACTCGTCGGACAGCCCGTCACTCTCAAGCAAAAACGACCTGAGATCGCCAGGAAGCGACTGACCGAGAGCTCCTTCGATTCGATCGAGGGCGCTGGGATCAACAGGGTCCCGAAGTTCCGCCGACGGGAATGCTTCCAGAATCTCACGCCACATATATTCGGACCAATCTTTCCGTGCACGACTACCGGATGCGCGGGCTAAACCAGTTCCCGAGCATATCATCGACCCGAGTCACCTGATCCAGCACTTCCTGCCTAGTCGGGTTCGGGTTCGTCTCATAAAATCTGTTCCACTCGACACGGATCTGACTCAGATGAACCCTGCTATTGATGTCACCCTTCGGTATTCCCCGCAAATTCTCCAAGGAGTGCATTTCGTCCGCCGAAAACAGGCCAGGGTATCGCTTGAGCACCTGCTGCTCGATGGCGTGATGGACTACAACCTTCCCCTTGAGCCCGGGATGCGCCTCGAAGAATGTCTTTTTGTAGTTGTGACTTGCGGCACTTCCGACTGACGCTTCGGTTCGCGCGGGCACGTTCGGCCCCAGCACTGTCTCGTTTCGGGCTGCGGCCTGTCGGGCAGCGTCCTCGCAAGGAGTGAGCCCCAGCGGATCCGACCACGTCAACGGATTGTGGACATAGATGGTGGGGTTTGGGCTCGCAGCCAGGCCCAGAGGATCACTACTGAGATAACGAGCGGTTTCGGGGTCGTAGTAGCGGAAGACGTTGTAGTGAAGACCAGTTTCTAGGTCGAAGTACTGACCAGGGAAACGCACCGGGGTGTAAGCGCGCGCAGTGCGACTCCAGGTGGTGGCACCCCATAGCGTTGCCCGCGCGAGCCAAGCTATCTCGCCTTCCTCGTCCACGAGTTCGGTGGGGGTGCCGATGAGATCGGTCACGATGCCGAAGAATCGCTGATCGATTTCATGTTGGCCGGCATCCGCATCCAGTATGCGTTCGGTCTGCGCTATGGGGTGTCGCCCTTGGTGGTCCCACGTCAAGACGACTGCCTGCGGCTGGTCGACGGACCACGTCTTCTGCTCGCACAGCGTGGTGCCGTCCCACACGAAGTCGGTGCGCTCCGCGACGCCTGCACCGTCCGCGGTGTGCCGTTGCTTGGCGATACGACGCCCGAGCGGATCGTAGAGATATGTCCAGCGGGTGCCATCGGGAGTTGTGACTGCCGTCAGACGGTCCTCAGCATCCCACTCGTAACGCCAGGTGTCCGGCCTGCGCGACAGCCTTGTCTTCTGCCGGAGCGTGATGCGTCCTTGTGCGTCGTACTCGTAACGCACACCGCCGGCCTTTTCCAGACGCAACCCCCGATACCTGCGATCGCCTACCGCTTCCTGCCCGGGGAACACGGCCGGCCAAGACGCGTGCGTCTGGTTTCCCTGTACGTCGTAGCCATAGCGTTCCATGCCCTGCGGGCCATCTACCGCAGTCACGCGCCCCGTCGGGTCCATCTCGTAGACGCTGTGCGCCCCGGCCAGATCCTCGACGCCGTTGAGGTGTCCATCGGACCGGTAGCTGTAGTGACGCCGACCTCTCGTGTGCCCGTCGTGAACCAGGGATTGGGTGGTCCTGCGTCCCAGCGGGTCGTACGTGTTGGCCAAAACAGTGCGGTCGCCGAATCGGCGTGCCAGTTCCTGTCCCAGGCCGTCTCGGTCGAAGCTCATGGTGTTTCCTGAGCTGACGAGCTCGACGGCGCTGCCCGCCGAGTCGTAGCTCCAGTTACTGACGGCACCGCTGGGGGTGATGCGGCTTCGCCGACGCCCGGCCAGGTCGTAGGTGTGAGTCAAACGACGACCATTGGTCGTTTCGGTGAGAATCCGCCCCGTCTCGTCCCGGGTCATGGTGACCGTGACCTCCGGGCTCATCGCCTCAGTGAGGCGGCCGCCCAGGTCGTATCGGAAGCTCGTGGTCTTTCCGTTCAGGGATTTGCTGAGCATGCGGCCCAGAACGTCGTGTTCCATGTGAATGGTCTGGCCCATGAAGTTTGTGCGCGCGATGAGCTGCCCAGCAAGGTCATAGGCATACCGGGTGGCCACACCGTCGAAGTCCGTCTCCGACACCATTCGACCAGCGGCGTCATAGACGTACTGCCACGTATCGCCTGTGGGAGCGGTCACCTGCCTGAGGCGCAGGTCCGCATCGTATGAGTAGGTGAACCGCGCCCCTGCTGAATCCGTCCGGGCGGCCAGCAGGTCGAAGTGTGTGTATTCGTAGGTGGTCACATGGCCGGCGGTGTCCTCGTGGCGGAGGCAATTTCCCTCACCGTCGTACTCCCATGTTTCTGTGCCATCGGCGTCCGTCTGCCGGGTCAGCCATCCCTCAACGGACCATTCGAGACTGGTGACATGACCCATCTGGTCCGTCAACCGGACAGTGCGTCCGAACGCGTCGCGTTCGTGACGGACCACACCGCCGAGCGGATCGGTGATTTCGACGGGTAGTCCCGCCTTGTCCGTGCGGATCCTGGTCGTGTGCCCAAGGGCGTCCGTAAACCCACGCAGGTGCCCGGCCGCCGAATACGCATACCGAATCGTGGCACCATCGGGGTCTATGACCGCTGTGCGGTTCCCCTTCTCATCGTAGGAACTCCGGACAGACGTGTGGTCGGGCAAAGTGACCATAACGGCTAGGCCGAGTGCGTTGTACGTGTACTCGGTGCGAGCGCCGTCAGGGCGCACGACCGCCGCGCAACGGCCTTTACTGTCGTACTCGACCCGCGTGGTCCTGCCCAGTGCATCGGTGTGCGACAGGAGGTGGTGGTTGCTGTCGTACGTCCTTGTCCGCTGGCCGCCGAGAGGGTCGAAGTCGGTTACCACTTGTGAGTCGACGTTGATGACGTAGCGGCTCGAAGCGCCGGCGGCACTCGTTACCGTCGTGACCCGATGACCTGGTCGGTCGCCGTCGATGCCGTCGTAGTCGAAGGTGAAGGAGACATGGCCGGCTTCACCGCCCTGCGCCGTACAACGACCTCGCTCGTCGTATGTGTAGCGGTACGAACTGCCGTTGGTATCGGTCCACTCCGTGATCCGGTGTTGATCGTCATAGGTCAGCCTCAGCGGGACACCGGCGGATCCGACGACTTCAGTGAGCCGACCGTCCGTGTAGAGGAAGCGCTTGACGGTGACGTCGGCTCCGCCCTCGCCGGCCCCACGCAGGTACAGCGCACGAACCCTGTCGTCGGCCACCGTGAACGTCAGGTGATACCCACCGGAGTGCCGCATGGCGAGCGGTGTGCCGTCCGGATCGTAGTCGAACGTGATGGAGGCGCCGTTCCGGTCGGATATCTCGCGTACCAGTGCCAGACCTCGTACCGCGGGTGCAAAGGTCCGTGTGTGTCCCGTGTCGTGATCCTGGATCTGGAAGCCGCCGTCGTCGAGGAGGGTGAGCGGCCAGCGAGGTCCCTGCTCCGGATAGGAAGGAGCGCCGGTGGTGGAAGGGGTTTCATAGGTGAGCAGCATGCCGTCCTCGGTGACGAAGACGGCGCTGTCGTCGGACACCTCCAGTCGCTGGTCCAGCGTGGAGGCCCAGGTCGGACCGAACCACCATCCGCAGCGGTAGTTGGAGGAGCCACGGCGTGTGAACACGAGAGGCAGCAGGCCGGGCAGCTCGACATCCGTCTGCTGCAGATACATCGCGCCCGTTGCTATGTCGACAGGGTCACCACATCCGAAGATCTTGGTCTTCAGACGGTTGTAAGCCCCCTTGGCGCCATCCCCGACCAGGCCCCTGGCACTCCTCCCCAGTCCCTTGACGCCCAGGGCCATGCCTTTGAGGCCGCCCCTGCCGAGCGCTTTGAGACCCTTGGCGAGGCCACCGAGGGTGGTCAGGCCCTTCATACCTGGGATGCAGTCCAGCGCGGCCAGTCCCACATCCCATAGGGACGCCTGCCCCTTGCTGTATTTGTAGAGCGTGTCGGCAAGCACCACCGCCGCCGCGATCAGCACGATCGCGCCCAGGATCGGACCGCCGATGATCATCGCGACGATGCCGACGACCGCCACGACGACCTTGCACACGGCGACGATGGTGTCCCAGTTGTCGGTGAACCAGTCGCCGACCTCTTCCCACCACGACCGGTTCTGGATGCCGGCGTCGGACGCCTCGTCGATCTTCGACTTCGCCTCACGCGCCGCGTCGTCACGCATCTTGCGCGCGTCCGCGGCCATCTTCTTGGCGGCGGCCAGGGCGTCCTGGGCGTCGGAGACGTCCGACTGAGCCTTGGACTGAGCCGACTTGGCGTGCTGGACGTCACGGGTCGCCGCGCGCACCTTCGCCTCATCCGGCTTGTCCCCGTCCGACTTGCTGCCGGTCGGGTCGTCCTTGTACTTGTCCGCCTCCTTACCGGCCCGCGTGACCCACGAGTCGGCCGAGGTAAGGCGAGACTGGGCGGAGGAGAGGCTGTCGCGGGCCTCACGGCCCTTGCGCAGGGCCTTGTCCGCCAGCGACTGCGCCCGCTCCAGCTTCGGCCAGAAGTCCGCCAGCGCGTCCCCGCACATCTCGTAGGACTTCTTCAGCTTCTTGAGGTTCTTCGGGACATCCGCGAAGTCCTCCTTGAAGACGTCAGCCGACTTGCCCGCCCACTCCAGGAGCGTGCCCTCACCTGCCATGCCCTTGACCAGACGCAGCGCGTCGGACACGTCGTCGGCGAAATCGTGCAGAGTCTTCGCGAGCGTGCGCACCCGCTGAGGATCACCAGGCGTCGGATCCTTGTCCAAGTCCAGGACATGCCAGTCCGCAGGCCTGTGCCCCGCCATACCGCAACCCCCGTCACGCCCACATATACAGCAACAACCGTACGCACACGCGAACTTACAAGGCACAGCCGTTCGGCGGAAAGCCCGGGCTCAGAGCATGAGCTGCGGAGATCGGCGTCAGGAGCCGCGTCCGCGCACGGCCCGCCAGGCATCCTCGACGGCATACATGGACCGCAGCCACCAGGCTTCCAGCTTGTTCCGCACCGCCTCATACGCCCACCGCCACTTGAACCATGGCGGAAGCTTCCGGAACGGCACGAAAGTGAGCGTGTCCCCCGATGGCGTTCTCGGCGAAACCGCCGGGGCCTTCGGCGCGCAGGGCCGCGTACAGCTCCGGGGTCAACTCCCCGTTGAGGCGGGCCGCGTGCCCCGCCGCTGTGAAGGCGAACCCGCGCTGACCGGCGTCCGGCAACCGCATCGCCCTCACGATCCGCGGAGACACCTCCGCCAGCGTGCAGTGGAATGTCAGTCCGATCACTGCTGTCCCGAGACCCGCCTCACCACGCCCGAGGGCGGCGTCCCATTCTTCGGGGTCATCGAGCCCCAGCAGACTCTGCCCGTTCTCCCAGTCCCATGTCCGGGACATCGATCAGCCCGTGAACCGGAACGTAGACGTGATCGCGTCGAAGATGTCGAAGAAGGAGTCCGCGAGGTCGAGGACCTGGCTGCTGCCGGCGACCAAGGCGACCTTGCCCTCCTGGTCCGGGACCGGGATGTACGTCTGCATCAGGACGGCTCGGACGGTGCGGTTGAGGGTGTCGCCGGGGACCTCGATGTCCTCGATGCCGTGGGTGCGGGCGGCCGGGCCGACGCCGGGGATGTCGACCGTCGTGACCTTGCGCCACGAGTCGCCCTCACGCTTCGCTTCCTTCACGGCGAGCTGGCTCGCGATGACGGAAGGGGCGTTCGACAGGGGCTCGCCGCGCTCGTTGCGGCCGCCGACCAGGGAGACGGTGACCGAGCCGGTGATCGGGGTGTCGCCGCCGAAGTTCTCCGCCATGCAGCCGCAGTACATCGCTCCCGACTTCCAGGCATCCGCTGCGGCCTTCTGGAGGAAGTCGACGTAGGTGTCCCGATGCGGCTCCAACTCGGGGCGCTGTCGCACCCGTTCGTTCACCATCCGGCGGATCGAGTCGTCCCGCGACTCCGGCCGTACGTCGAACTCCCACCAGGTCTCCGGCACCTTGATCCGGAAACCGCCTCGCTCGACGGTCAGGGTCTCCATGTAGCGGGCCATGACGCCGGCCTCCCTGTTCTCTCGATCACACGATCACTCGTGCGCTCATCGTGTCACCACTCCTCCAGCGTCCAGAACGGTGAGTCCTTCGGCGGTGCGGGGCATACGGGCTGTGTGCTGAAGTCGATGTCCGCGTCCGCGGCCGGGTCCCCGACCGGAACGCGGCCCCGGGGATCCGGGCCGTAGTAAGTGCCGTACGCCCAGTAGGACGGCAGCTCGTGTCCCATGATGTCCACACCCCAAGCGGCCCATTCCCCAGCCCCGTACGTCGCGTTGATCCTCGCGACCGCCTCCGCACGGGAGATGGCACAGTGCTCCACCAGTACATCGGCCATCTCGCGGAAGTACGCGAGCATCTCCTCGTTCAACGGCAACACGAACTCCGTGCCTGTCGTGCCGGCCGTAGGGCAAGCCCCGTACTCCAGGAGCCAGCGCAGGCGCCTGACCTCCGCCACAAGCTGCGGTACCGCCTGTCTGGCCATCGTCGTGAACTCGGCGTCCGGTGTGGTCGGTTCACAGTGTGCCTCGATTGCGTCGAGGTCAAGGTCGAATGCGGCGGGGGTGGGCTCTGAAGGCATGGTCCAGTGTGACCGGGCACGGGGCCGGACAAGCCCCTCGGGGGTGCCCACACCTCAACACACCTGCGGACTGGATGGTCAGAGGGGCCTCCTCCCGGACAGCGTGGGGGCACCACACTCACCCACCTGCCCCCGGAGGATCCCTCGTGCGTACCGTCACCGCTGTAGCCGTCGTGCGCGCCGGGTGGGCTCGGCAGCGAGAGCGGGCGGTGGGCGACGGAGAGGGGTAGCGGACGGAGTGGAGCGGATGGGCCAGGGGCGGCCAGGGCTGAGCCCTGGTCAGTGGCCGGGATGCTCCGGTTTCGAGACTGCGGATACGAATGCGGTCCAGAAGGTGGGCAAGAGAGCCAGCCGGGCCCTGCGTGTGCTTGAAGTCCCGGACGTGTCAGTGCAGCCCCGTACCCTGCGCCCATGACCCGCACCACCCCACCCCGCCCCCTCGACGTCACGACCCTCTACCCCGAGCTCGCCCCACTCGCCCGCACCGCCGTGCGGCTGCATCCCCGGGCCGGTGCGCCGACCGCGACTGACAGTTCGATCGGCGGGCCCCTGCTGTGGCCGGCCGGTGAACCATGGCCCGGCTGCCCCGAGCACTCCGGTCCCTGGCACCGCGGGCTCGACCCGGTCGGCGTCCGGCTGCGGCGGCGGATCCTCGCGGAAGCCTGGGCTCGGCCACGCGCGGAGGGAGAGGAACTGCTGACCGACGAGGAGCGGGTGGTCGTGGGCCGGGCGACCGAGAAGACCCGCATAGCGCAGGACGGGCCCGTCCCGCTGGTGCCCGTCGCCCAGCTGTACGCCTCCGACGTCCCGGGCCTGCCCTGCCCCGACGGTGCCGATCTGCTGCAGGTGCTGTGGTGTCCGTTCGACCACGACCCGGACTACCTGCCGTACACCGAGCTGCGCTGGCGTACCGCGGCCGATGTGGGGACCCCACTCGCCACCGCCCCGCAACCGTCCGTCATCGGCAACGCCGGCTACCTGCCCGAACCCTGCGTCCTGCACCCCGAGCCGGTCACCGAGTACCCGGCACCGCACGAGCTGCCCGAGGAGCTCGCCGAGCGGATCAGCGCGTGGGAGGAGCGGAACGAGGAGGAGGCCGAGGAGGGAGAGGCGGGAGTCTGCTACCAGTACGATCTCGCGGTCGCCCCGGGCAGCAAGGCCGGCGGTCACGCCCCCTGGAGCTTCTCCGATCCGTTCCCCATGTCCTGCCCCGAGTGCGGTGCGGGGGTCCGCCCTCTGCTCACCCTCGACGGCACGGAGTGGGACGGCGGGAGCGGCAGCTGGCGGCCGATCGAGGACGCGGGCTACGACGGCTATCACTTCCTCGGCCCGGCTCGCGACACACAGCTGGAGATCGGCCGGAGCTACAGCATGCAGCTCTATGTCTGCCGAGCGTCACCCGACCACCCGCACGTGCAGAACATGCAGTGATCCAACTCTCCGACACACCGTCGACGTCACGCCCCCGCGGCGAACGGATTGCCGTGCCCAGGCAGCTGCCCGCCCGGCGGCACATAGCGCATCCGCCCGGTGGAGTCGGTCACCGGTGTGAACCCGGCGGCCCGCAGAAGGGCCTCGTACTTGGCTCTGTAGCGCCGGTTGACGGTGAGCCCGACAGGTATGAGCGCCATCACCGCGGCCCAGACGCCGGCAGCGATGGCGACGGCCGTGACCCCCGTGTCACCGATCCCGAACCCGATGGTCAGGGCCAGCGGAACGGCGCCGACGGCTGTGAGCAGGATCCGTTGCCTGTCGGTGTGCCTGGCGGTGATGTCGAAGCTGATGCGGGCCTTGAGGATCTCGACCGCTTCGGGGTCGAGGGGCGGCAGCGCGCCCCCGTCGCTCGCGTTCGGGTATGCCGCCCGGTTCCGCTCGGCCCGTGCGCGGGCCTCGGGGCTCGGGTCGGGCACGATCAGCATCACGTACCCGTTGCCCTGCGGCCCGCCGCCCTGGCGTATGTCGGCGTACTCATAACCGAGCTGCTGGGCGATGAAGGCGAGTCGGCTGAGCTTCGTCAGGGTCGCGATGGCGGGCGCGACCTCGACGGGTTCCCCGCTCGCCATCCGCCTCAGCATCTTCCGCACGTGCTTCTTACTCATGATCCCCCCACATGGTTTCCCTTGGTTCGAACGGCCTCGGCACCCCCCGGCACCGCCGTCCTCACCCACGAGTAAGGGCATTCTGACCCACGGCAAAGGGGCCCGCACGACCGAAGTCGTACGGGCCCCTTCGAGCCACTCAGGTCAGTGGACCCTCAAGCTTGTCCGAAGACTCACTTGTTGATCTTGGTGACCTGGCCGGCGCCCACGGTCCGGCCACCCTCACGGATGGCGAACTTCAGGCCCTCCTCCATGGCGACGGGCTGGATGAGCTCCACCTTCATCTCGGTGTTGTCACCCGGCATGACCATCTCGGTGCCCTCGGGGAGGGTCACCACGCCGGTCACGTCCGTCGTACGGAAGTAGAACTGCGGGCGGTAGTTGTTGAAGAACGGCGTGTGGCGGCCACCCTCGTCCTTGGACAGGATGTAGGCCTGCGCCTCGAACTCGGTGTGCGGGGTGACCGAGCCCGGCTTGATGATGACCTGGCCGCGCTCGACGTCCTCGCGCTTGATGCCGCGGAGCAGCAGACCGACGTTCTCACCGGCCTGGCCCTCGTCGAGCAGCTTGCGGAACATCTCGATGCCGGTGACCGTGGTGGTGGTCTTCTCCTGCTTGATACCGATGATGTCCACGGTCTCGTTGACCTTGAGGACACCGCGCTCGATACGGCCGGTGACGACCGTACCGCGACCGGTGATCGTGAAGACGTCCTCGATCGGCATCAGGAACGGCTTGTCGACGTCGCGCTCCGGCTCCGGGATCGCGGTGTCGACGGCGCTCATGAGCTCGAGAACCGAGTTGCCCCACTCCTTGTCGCCCTCAAGGGCCTTCAGAGCGGAGACCTTGACGACCGGAACGTCGTCGCCCGGGAACTCGTACTCGGAGAGGAGCTCACGGACCTCGAGCTCGACGAGCTCCAGGATCTCCTCGTCGTCCACCATGTCGGCCTTGTTCAGGGCGACGACGATGTACGGAACGCCGACCTGGCGGGCCAGGAGCACGTGCTCCTTGGTCTGCGGCATCGGGCCGTCGGTGGCGGCGACCACGAGGATGGCGCCGTCCATCTGCGCCGCACCCGTGATCATGTTCTTGATGTAGTCCGCGTGACCGGGGCAGTCGACGTGGGCGTAGTGACGCGTCTCCGTCTGGTACTCGACGTGCGCGATGGAGATGGTGATACCGCGCTGGCGCTCTTCGGGAGCCTTGTCGATCTGGTCGAAGGCCGAGGCCTCGTTCAGCTCGGGGTACGCGTCGTGCAGCACCTTGGTAATGGCGGCCGTGAGGGTCGTCTTACCGTGGTCGATGTGACCGATGGTGCCGATGTTGACGTGCGGCTTAGTCCGCTCGAACTTCGCCTTCGCCACTGGGGTCCTCCTGTGGAGTGGTTCTGGTACGCCTTACTCATCGGCGCCAGGTGATCTTTGCTGGAAAGCCCGGGCCCCGGGGCACTCTCACCATGATTGCGGTGGAATGCCCCTCAAGGCTCCGGAGTCAAGCCTACGGCGTGTAGACGCGGTGCGTTACTCGCCCTTGGCCTTCGCGATGATCTCCTCGGCGACGTTCCGGGGAACCTCGGCGTAGGAGTCGAACTGCATCGAGTAGCTTGCGCGACCCGACGTCTTGCTGCGGAGGTCTCCGACGTAGCCGAACATCTCCGACAGGGGCACGAGGCCCTTCACGACGCGGGCACCGGCCCGCTCCTCCATGGCCTGGATCTGACCACGGCGGGAGTTGATGTCGCCGATGACCTCACCCATGTAGTCCTCGGGCGTGGTGACCTCAACGGCCATCATCGGCTCGAGCAGCACGGGGCTGGCCTTGCGCGCGGCCTCCTTGAAGGCCTGCGAACCGGCGATCTTGAACGCGAGCTCGGAGGAGTCCACCTCGTGGTAAGCACCGTCGAGCAGCGTCACGCGCACACCGGTCATCTCGTAACCGGCGAGGATGCCGAACTGCATGGCCTCCTGCGCACCGGCGTCCACCGAAGGGATGTACTCCTTCGGCACACGGCCACCGGTCACCTTGTTGATGAACTCGTAGGAGGCGTCGCCACCCTCGATCGGCTCGACCGCGATGATGACGCGGGCGAACTGGCCCGTACCACCGGTCTGCTTCTTGTGGGTGAACTCGACCTTCTCGACCGCCTTGCGGATGGTCTCGCGGTACGCGACCTGCGGCTTGCCGACGTTGGCCTCGACCTTGAACTCGCGCTTCATGCGGTCCACGAGCACCTCGAGGTGAAGCTCGCCCATACCGCCGATGACGGTCTGGCCGGTCTCCTCGTTGGTGTGCACCTGGAAGGAGGGGTCCTCCTCGGCCAGGCGCTGGATCGCGACGCCGAGCTTCTCCTGGTCGCCCTTCGACTTGGGCTCGATGGCGACCTCGATGACCGGCGCCGGGAAGTCCATGGACTCCAGGATGACCGGGTTCTTCTCGTCGGAGAGCGTCTCACCGGTGGTGGTCTGCTTCAGGCCCATCACGGCGACGATGTCGCCGGCGCCCACCGACTCGATCTCCTCACGCTTGTTGGCGTGCATGCGGTAGATCTTGCCGATGCGCTCCTTGCGGCCCTTCACCGAGTTCAGCACGGCGGTGCCGGAGTGCAGGCGGCCGGAGTACACGCGGACGAAGGTGAGCTTGCCGAGGTGCGGGTCGCTCATGATCTTGAACGCGAGGGCGGCGAGGGGCTCCTCGTCCGACGGCTTGCGCACGATGACCTGCTCCGCGTCCTTGACGTCGTGGCCCTCGATGGCCTCGACGTCGAGCGGGGTGGGCAGGTAGCGCACGACCGCGTCGAGCAGGGGCTGAACGCCCTTGTTCTTGAACGCGGTGCCGCAGAACACGGGGGTGACGGTGGTGCCGCCGCCCTTGCCGGACGCGATGGTGATGCGACGGATCGCGGCGTAGAGCTGCTCCACGGTGGGCTCGGTGCCCTCCAGGTACAGCTCCATCAGTTCTTCGTCGTTCTCGGCGACGGCCTCGAGCAGCTTGCCGCGGTACTCCTCGGCAGCCTCGGCGTGGGTGTCCGGGATGTCGACGGTGTCGTACATCTCGCCCTTGGTCGCCTCGGCCGACCAGACCAGGGCCTTCATCGTCACGAGGTCGATGACGCCCTTGAAGTCGGCCTCCGCGCCGATCGGCAGCTGCATGACCAGCGGCTGCGCGCCCAGGCGGTCGGAGATCATGTCGACGCAGCGGTGGAACTCGGCACCGGTGCGGTCGAGCTTGTTGACGAAGCAGATCCGCGGAACGCCGTAGCGGTCCGCCTGACGCCACACGGTCTCGGACTGCGGCTCAACGCCGGCGACACCGTCGAACACCGTCACGGCACCGTCGAGCACGCGCAGGGAGCGCTCCACCTCGACGGTGAAGTCGACGTGACCCGGGGTGTCGATGATGTTGATGGTGTAGTCGTTGTCCTCGAGCGGCCAGTGACAGGTGGTCGCAGCAGACGTGATCGTGATGCCACGCTCCTGCTCCTGCTCCATCCAGTCCATGGTGGCGGCGCCGTCGTGGACCTCACCGATCTTGTACGACACGCCGGTGTAGAACAGGATCCGCTCGGTGGTGGTCGTCTTGCCCGCGTCGATGTGGGCCATGATCCCGATGTTGCGGACCTTGGCCAGGTCAAGTGAAGTGGTAGCCATAAGGCTTCAGTCTTCTCTCGGTCTCGATGTGGGTAGCGACTACCAGCGGTAGTGCGCGAAGGCCTTGTTGGACTCGGCCATCTTGTGGGTGTCCTCGCGCTTCTTCACGGCCGCACCGAGGCCGTTCGAGGCATCGAGAAGCTCGTTGAGGAGACGCTCGGTCATGGTCTTCTCGCGACGGGCGCGGGAGTAACCGACCAGCCAGCGCAGCGCCAGGGTGTTGGCACGGCCGGGCTTGACCTCGACCGGGACCTGGTAGGTGGCGCCACCGACACGGCGGGACTTGACCTCGAGGGTCGGCTTGATGTTCTCGAGAGCGCGCTTCAGCGTGATGACCGGGTCGTTGCCGGTCTTCTCGCGCAGGCCCTCCATGGCGCCGTAGACGATGCGCTCGGCGGTGGAGCGCTTGCCGTTCAGCAGCACCTTGTTGATCAGGGAGGTCACCAGAGGAGAACCGTAGACCGGGTCGATGATGACCGGGCGCTTCGGGGCGGGGCCCTTACGAGGCATTCTTACTTCTCCTTCTTGGCGCCGTAGCGGCTGCGGGCCTGCTTGCGGTTCTTCACACCCTGGGTGTCAAGCGAACCGCGGATGATCTTGTAGCGAACACCAGGCAGGTCCTTCACACGGCCGCCGCGCACGAGCACGATGGAGTGCTCCTGCAGGTTGTGCCCCTCACCCGGAATGTAAGCGGTGACCTCGATCCCGCTGGTCAGACGCACACGCGCGACCTTACGCAGGGCCGAGTTCGGCTTCTTCGGGGTGGTCGTGAACACACGCGTGCAGACGCCCCGGCGCTGAGGGGAACCCTCGAGTGCGGGCGTCTTGTTCTTCTCGACCTTGTCCTGCCGGCCCTTACGGACCAGCTGCTGGATCGTAGGCACTACTTCTCCGGTTTCTGTGTGCCGATAGGTGAAGCTAACCTGGAACGTCGCCGACCCACGCGGTCGGGTGTGTCGAATCCCGCGGACTCCCGCCGCCAGGCAGAATTAAGCGCAGATTGCGGTGGCCGGTATCAGCTCGCCTTGCGGTTGATGGCACGCACGGGAGCCAGGGCACACCCCAGGCACAAGGTCTGAGCGTACCTATCGCATTCGCTGCGGTCAAAACAAATGGGCACCGCCCACCTCGCCATGCGGGACATGTCAAGCCCCCCGGCCGTTGTCGATCTTCAATTCGACGGCGCGTGTCCCCTTTGCGTACCTTCAGGATGCTACGACGGACACCACCGTGAGCAACACCAGTACGAGTGCCCAGGCGGCCGTGGACAACCACCCGAGCACGAGCCCGGTCAGCGCGAGCCCGTCCCCCAGCTCCCCACGGCTGCGGATCTCGCCGCGCGCCACGTGCCCCAGCACGACGGCCGGAATCCCGGTCGCCCCCATCGTCGGCACGCACAGCAGCCCGCACACCGCCGCCGCGACCGCCTTCCCGTTCGTCTGCGGCCGCGGCACGGGCAGGAACGTGCGCGGCACGGGCGGCGGGTATGAGGCCGACTGCGGTACGGGCCCCTGCGGCAGATCGGCGACGATCAGCCCCAGCTCCCCGACGGTCCGCGCCGCGTACGCCCGCGCCACCCGCCTCTCGAACTCGTCCTGCTCCATCCGGCCCTCGCCGTACCCGGCTCTGAGCACGTCCACGGCCCGCTCCCGGTCGGCATGCGAGGCGAGCATCGACGGGGCGCTGTGGCCCTGCCAGGGTTGCCAGGACGGATAGGGCGGCTGCGACACGGAGCACCTCCCCGGGAGCCGGAGTCCTTCCATGATGCGCCGAAGCGGGCTTTCCGGCACGGGTACGCCCTCGGCGAGGGACCGCACCTCAGCCAGGCGGCCGATTCTCGCCCAGGCATCGGCACAGGTGAACGCGGGTGTTCGGGCGAACGACGGGGGGGGGGCAGGCACGACTGTGGGGCGACGACGGCGTCCCGTTCCTCGCCCGGCTGGAGCGGGAGGATCGCGCCGCCGTGCTCGCATCGGGAAAGCGCGGCACTCAGCGGCCGCCACCGCTCGGCGACCGTGACGGCCCTGGACCCGGTCGACGCGGTCGTCATCGACCAGGGCCGCTTCACCACGTCCGTGGCGGACAACCCCCGCGTGGCGCTGCACCTGCTGAGCCTGTCCACCGACCGGCAGCGCCGCACCGACCGCTGGTCCGCACCCACGGCAGAATCAGCCATCTCTTGGCGCGAACCTGCCATCGCAGCCGGCGGGTGTCCCAGCGCACCTACGCTCGGTTCCATCCGCGTGATTCACGCAGATCTCCGCAGGTGTGCCACCGACCCGGGCCGATCGTGGCTCGACCAAGACGGGGCCGGGACGGAGCTGACAATGTCGGGTCCCCGTCCGGACCGAGCCGGCGGCCGGGACCCGGGAGTCATCGCGGTACTCGGTGCCTTCGTTCTCAACGGTGCGCTGCTTGGCTCATGGGCCACTCGGGTGCCGGCGCTGGCCGCGCAGATCGGTGCGGCCGAGGGTGCGCTGGGGCTGTCCCTGCTCGGTGCCAGCGTAGGTATGATCGCCGCTTCGATTCTCGCCGGTCGGCTGTGCGCGGCGTTCGGTGCTCGCGTCGTGATGACGGTGTCCGGCGTTGCCGGGTCCGCGATGCTGCCGGCTCTAGGGCTGACGAGGTCGCCCGCGATGCTCGGCCTGCTGCTGTTCGTACTCGGCGCCATGGTCGGCGTGATGGACGTGGCGATGAACGTGTCCGGTGTGACAGCGATCAGGCGGACCGGCCGGGCGATCATGCCGCTGTTTCACGCGGCCTTCAGTTTCGGCACGCTGGCCGGTTCGATCGGCGCTGCGGTCGCGGCCGGGCAAGGGCTGGCACCGAGCCGTCATTTTGTCATCGTCGCGGTGATCTGCGGCGGCGTCACCTTCGGGATAGCCCGCCGGATTCCCGTCGAGGAACTACTGAGGGTGCCCGCAGGGAGCGAGCACGCGGAGCGAGCACCGTTCAGACGACCGGTGCTGTGGCTGCTCGGCGGCGTGGCACTGTGTGCCTCAATAGCCGAAGGAGCGACCGCGGACTGGTCGGCGCTGTTCGGTGTCCAGGAGCGCGGTCTCAGCGAGGCCACCGGCGCTCTGATCTACTCGTGCTTCTCGATCACCATGGCGTGCACCCGCTTGTGCGGTGAGGCGATCCAGCGTCGTTGGGGCGCGCCACGGATGCTCATCGGGGGTGCGGCGATCGGTGGGCTGGGGCTGGCCACCGCAGTCATGACGCCTTCACCGGAGCTCACCTTCGCCGGCTTCGCTGTCGCCGGTGTCGGTTTGGCGTACGCGTCTCCCGTCGTCATGGAGTTGAGTGGCGCGGCCGGGCGACGGGCCGATGGGGGCGGTGGCGAGCGCGAGGTCGCGTTTGCGACAACCATTGCCTACAGCGGGTTCTTGCTCGGCCCTCCGATGGTGGGCGGGGTCTCCGAGCTGACCAGCCTGCCGGCCGCGCTCGGCGCTGTCGCGGTGCTCGTGTTGTTGATCGTCCCGCTGACTCTGGCCGCGGGTACCTTCCGGCGCCGGGAGTTGTCGTCGGCCAAGGAGTCAGCGGCGAACCCAGCCGGGGCAGAGTGATCCGGCGCAACATGGGCTGACGTCCACACCCGGCTCCACCATCTGCAAGCCCACCTGCAGAGCCGGCGCTGACACGCCGAAGGGCGGTCACCCCGGAGGATGACCGCCCTCTCACTCAGGCGACTCGCTTACTGGTTGTACGGACCGTAGTCGTAGTCCTCCAGCGGAACGGCCTGGCCGGAGCCCGTGCCGAACGGCGAGTAGTCGATGTCGTCGTAGCCGACGGCCGAGTACATCGCGGCCTTGGCCTCCTCGGTCGGCTCGACCCGGATGTTGCGGTAGCGGGACAGACCCGTACCGGCCGGGATGAGCTTACCGATGATGACGTTCTCCTTGAGGCCGATGAGCGAGTCGGACTTGGCGTTGATCGCCGCGTCCGTGAGGACTCGCGTCGTCTCCTGGAAGGACGCCGCAGACAGCCAGGACTCCGTGGCCAGCGAGGCCTTGGTGATACCCATGAGCTGCGGACGACCGGAGGCCGGGTGACCGCCCTCCTGGACCACACGACGGTTCTCGTGCTCGAACTTCGAGCGCTCGACCAGCTCGCCGGGCAGCAGCTCGGCGTCGCCGGACTCGATGATCGTCACGCGGCGGAGCATCTGCCGGATGATGATCTCGATGTGCTTGTCGTGGATCGACACACCCTGCGAGTTGTAGACCTTCTGGACCTCGCCGACCAGGTGGACCTGGACGGCACGCTGACCCAGGATCCGCAGCACGTCGTGCGGGTTGGTGGCACCCACGGTGAGCTTCTGGCCCACGTCGACGTGCTCGCCCTCGCTGACCAGGAGCCGGGCACGCTTCGAGATCGGGAACGCCGTCTCGTCGCTGCCGTCGTCCGGGGTGACGACGATCTTCTTGGTCTTCTCGGTCTCCTCGATCCGCACGCGGCCCTGGGCCTCGGAGATCGGGGCGACACCCTTCGGGGTACGGGCCTCGAAGAGCTCGACGACACGCGGCAGACCCTGGGTGATGTCGTCACCGGCCACACCACCGGTGTGGAAGGTACGCATCGTCAGCTGGGTACCGGGCTCACCGATGGACTGGGCGGCGATGATGCCGACCGCCTCACCGATGTCGACCAGCTTGCCGGTGGCGAGCGAACGGCCGTAGCACATGGCGCAGGTGCCGACGGCGGACTCGCAGGTCAGGACCGAGCGGGTCTTGACCTCCTCGACGCCGCGCTGCACGAGCTCCTCGATGAGGACGTCGCCGAGGTCGGTGCCGGCCGGGGCCAGCACCTGCCCGTCGACCACGATGTCCTCGGCGAGGCAGCGCGCGTACACGGACGTCTCGACGTCCTCGGTCTTGACCAGACCGCCCTCGGCGTTCCGATCGGCGATCTTCAGACGCAGACCGCGCTCGGTGCCGCAGTCCTCCTCGCGAATGATGACGTCCTGGGAGACGTCGACCAGACGACGCGTGAGGTAACCCGAGTCGGCGGTACGCAGAGCGGTGTCCGCCAGACCCTTACGGGCACCGTGCGTGGAGATGAAGTACTCCAGCACGGACAGGCCCTCACGGAAGGACGCCTTGATCGGACGCGGGATCGTCTCGTTCTTCGCGTTCGACACCAGACCACGCATACCGGCGATCTGACGCATCTGCATCATGTTGCCTCGTGCACCCGAGTTCACCATCATGAAGATCGGGTTGGTCTTCGGGAAGTTGTCGTTCATCGCCTCGGCGACCTCGTTGGTCGCCTTGGTCCAGATCGCGATGAGCTCCTGCGTGCGCTCGTCCTTGGTGATCAGACCGCGCTCGTACTGCTTCTGGACCTTCTCGTCCTGCGCCTCGTAGCCCTTGACGATCTCCTTCTTCGCCTCGGGAACGACGACGTCGGAGATGGCCACGGTGACGCCGGAACGGGTCGCCCAGAAGAAGCCGGCCGCCTTCAGGTTGTCGAGCGTCGCCGCCACGATGACCTTCGGGTAGCGCTCGGCGAGGTCGTTGACGATCTCGGAGAGCTGCTTCTTGCCGACCTCGTAGTCGACGAACGGGTAGTCCTCGGGCAGCAGCTCGTTGAAGAGCGCGCGGCCCAGGGTGGTGTTCAGCCGGAACGGGTCACCCTGCTGCCACTCGCCGCTGTCGCCCTCGGCGCCCTGCTCGGGCGCCGGCGGGGTCCAGCCGCGCGGCGGGATGGTGCCGACCGGGAAGCGGACGTCGATCTTCGACTGGAGCGACAGCTCGCCCGCGTCGAAGGCCATGATCGCCTCGGCGACCGAGGCGAAGGAACGGCCCTCGCCCTTGAGGTCGCGCATCTCGCCGTCGGTGGTGAGGAAGAACAGACCGAGGACCATGTCCTGGGTCGGCATCGTCACCGGGCGGCCGTCGGCCGGCTTGAGGATGTTGTTCGAGGACAGCATCAGGATGCGGGCCTCGGCCTGCGCCTCCGCGGACAGCGGCAGGTGCACGGCCATCTGGTCACCGTCGAAGTCCGCGTTGAACGCGGTGCAGACGAGCGGGTGGATCTGGATGGCCTTGCCCTCGACCAGCTGCGGCTCGAAGGCCTGGATGCCGAGGCGGTGCAGCGTGGGCGCACGGTTCAGCAGAACCGGGTGCTCCGCGATGACCTCTTCCAGCACGTCGTACACGACCGTGCGGCCGCGCTCGACCATGCGCTTGGCGCTCTTGATGTTCTGCGCGTGGTTCAGGTCGACCAGGCGCTTCATCACGAACGGCTTGAAGAGCTCCAGCGCCATCGCCTTCGGCAGACCGCACTGGTGCAGCTTCAGCTGCGGACCGACGACGATCACGGAACGCGCGGAGTAGTCCACACGCTTACCGAGCAGGTTCTGACGGAAGCGGCCCTGCTTACCCTTCAGCATGTCGCTGAGGGACTTCAGCGGGCGGTTACCGGGACCGGTGACCGGGCGACCACGACGACCGTTGTCGAAGAGGGCGTCGACGGCCTCCTGGAGCATGCGCTTCTCGTTGTTCACGATGATCTCGGGCGCACCGAGGTCGAGAAGGCGCTTCAGACGGTTGTTCCGGTTGATCACACGGCGGTACAGGTCGTTCAGGTCGGAGGTCGCGAAGCGGCCACCGTCCAGCTGCACCATCGGGCGGAGGTCCGGCGGGATGACCGGCACGCAGTCGAGCACCATGCCCTTGGGGCTGTTGCTGGTCTGCAGGAACGCGGAGACGACCTTCAGGCGCTTGAGCGCACGGGTCTTCTTCTGGCCCTTGCCGGTACGGATGATCTCGCGGAGCTTCTCGGCCTCCTCGTCGAGGTCGAAGGACTCCAGGCGCTTCTGCAGCGCCGCGGCACCCATCGAACCGTCGAAGTACGTGCCGAAGCGGTCACGCAGCTCGCGGTAGAGCAGCTCGTCGCCCTCCAGGTCCTGGACCTTGAGGTTCTTGAAGCGGTTCCACACCTCGTCGAGACGGTCGATCTCGCGCTGCGCACGGTCACGCAGCTGCTTCATCTCGCGCTCGGCGCCCTCGCGCACCTTGCGGCGCACGTCGGCCTTGGCGCCCTCGGCCTCCAGCTCGGCCAGGTCGGTCTCGAGCTTCTTGGCGCGGGCCTCCAGGTCGGCGTCGCGGCGCTGCTCGATCTGCTGGCGCTCGACGGAGACGTGGGCCTCCAGCGAGGGCAGGTCGCGCGTACGGCGCTCCTCGTCGACGTACGTGATCATGTACGCCGCGAAGTAGATGACCTTCTCGAGGTCCTTGGGAGCCAGGTCGAGCAGGTAGCCCAGACGGCTCGGGACACCCTTGAAGTACCAGATGTGCGTGACGGGCGCGGCCAGCTCGATGTGGCCCATCCGCTCACGGCGCACCTTGGCGCGGGTCACCTCGACGCCGCAGCGCTCACAGATGATGCCCTTGAAGCGAACGCGCTTGTACTTGCCGCAGTAGCACTCCCAGTCCCGGGTCGGACCGAAGATCTTCTCGCAGAAGAGTCCGTCCTTTTCGGGCTTGAGCGTGCGGTAGTTGATCGTCTCGGGCTTCTTGACCTCGCCGTGGCTCCACTGACGGATGTCGTCAGCGGTGGCCAGACCGATCCGGAGCTCGTCGAAGAAGTTGACGTCGAGCACTATGCGTCAATCCCTCTCAGGGTTGTAAGTCATGGGGTCTGATACGGGGGTCCTGGGGCCGGCGGCCTTCATGACGAAGGCCGCCGAACTCCCGTCAGACCTCTTCGACGCTGCTCGGCTCACGCCGCGACAGGTCGATGCCAAGCTCCTCCGCAGCGCGGAAGACGTCCTCGTCGGTGTCGCGCATCTCGATGGACATGCCGTCCGAGGACAGCACCTCCACGTTGAGGCACAGGGACTGCATCTCCTTGATGAGCACCTTGAAGGACTCGGGGATGCCGGGCTCAGGGATGTTCTCGCCCTTGACGATGGCCTCGTAGACCTTCACGCGGCCGGTCACGTCGTCGGACTTGATGGTCAGCAGCTCCTGGAGGGCGTAGGCGGCGCCGTACGCCTCGAGTGCCCACACCTCCATCTCGCCGAACCGCTGGCCACCGAACTGGGCCTTACCACCCAGCGGCTGCTGGGTGATCATCGAGTACGGACCGGTCGAACGGGCGTGCAGCTTGTCGTCGACCAGGTGGTGCAGCTTGAGGATGTACATGTACCCGACCGAGATCGGGTCCGGGAACGGCTCGCCGGAGCGGCCGTCGAACAGCCGGGCCTTGCCGGACGGGAGCACCATGCGCTCGCCGTCGCGGTTCGGGATGGTGTGGTTGAGCAGGCCGGCCAGCTCGTCCTCGCGGGCACCGTCGAAGACCGGCGTCGCGACGTTGGTCCGCGGCGGGACCTGGTCGGCGTCGATGGCCTGCAGGCGCTGCGCCCACTCGTCGGCGAGACCGGAGACGTCCCAGCCCTGGCTGGCGAGCCAGCCGAGGTGGATCTCCAGAACCTGACCCGGGTTCATTCGGGACGGCACACCGAGCGGGTTGAGGATGATGTCGACCGGGGTGCCGTCCTCCAGGAACGGCATGTCCTCGATCGGCAGGATCTTCGAGATGACGCCCTTGTTGCCGTGACGGCCGGCGAGCTTGTCACCGTCGGTGATCTTGCGCTTCTGCGCGACGTAGACGCGGACCAGCTGGTTCACGCCCGGGGGAAGCTCGTCGCCCTCCTCGCGGTCGAAGACGCGCACGCCGATGACCTTGCCGGTCTCGCCGTGCGGCACCTTCAGCGAGGTGTCACGGACCTCACGGGCCTTCTCACCGAAGATCGCGCGGAGCAGGCGCTCCTCGGGCGTCAGCTCGGTCTCGCCCTTGGGCGTGACCTTGCCGACGAGGATGTCACCGGCGATGACCTCGGCACCGATACGGATGATGCCGCGCTCGTCGAGGTCGGCGAGGACCTCCTCGGAGACGTTCGGGATGTCCCGGGTGATCTCCTCGGGGCCGAGCTTGGTGTCACGGGCGTCGACCTCGTGCTCCTCGATGTGGATCGAGGAGAGGACGTCGTCCTGCACGAGGCGCTGCGACAGGATGATCGCGTCCTCGTAGTTGTGACCCTCCCACGGCATGAACGCCACGAGCAGGTTCTTGCCGAGCGCCATCTCACCCTGCTGGGTGGCCGGACCGTCGGCGAGGACCTGGCCCTCGATGATCCGGTCGCCCTCGCTGACGATGACCTTCTGGTTGACCGAGGTGCCCTGGTTGGAGCGGGCGAACTTGGCCAGCCGGTACGTGATGTACGTGCCGTCGTCGTTGGCGGTGGTGATGTAGTCCGCGGAGACCTCCTGGACCACACCGGGCTTCTCGGCCTTGACCACGTCGCCGGCGTCGACCGCGGAGCGGTACTCCATGCCGGTGCCGACGAGCGGGGCCTCGGACTTAATCAGCGGCACGGCCTGACGCATCATGTTCGCGCCCATGAGGGCACGGTTGGCGTCGTCGTGCTCGAGGAAGGGGATCATGGCGGTCGCGACCGACACCATCTGGCGCGGCGAGACGTCCATGTAGTCCACGTCCTCGCCACCGACGTAGTCGACCTCGCCGCCCTTGCGGCGGACCAGCACGCGGGCCTCGGCGAAGCGGAGGTCGTCGGTGAGCGGCGCGTTGGCCTGCGCGATGACGAAGCGGTCTTCCTCGTCGGCGGTCAGGTAGTCGACCTCGTCGGTGACCTGGCCCTCGAACACCTTGCGGTACGGGGTCTCGACGAAACCGAACGCGTTGACCCGGCCGTAGGAGGCGAGCGAGCCGATCAGACCGATGTTCGGGCCTTCGGGCGTCTCGATCGGGCACATGCGGCCGTAGTGCGAGGGGTGCACGTCACGGACCTCGAAGCCGGCCCGCTCACGGGACAGACCACCCGGGCCGAGCGCGGAGAGACGCCGCTTGTGCGTCAGCCCGGACAGCGGGTTGTTCTGGTCCATGAACTGGGACAGCTGGCTGGTGCCGAAGAACTCCTTGATGGAGGCGACGACCGGCCGGATGTTGATCAGGGTCTGCGGCGTGATCGCCTCGACGTCCTGGGTCGTCATGCGCTCACGGACGACGCGCTCCATACGAGCCAGACCCGTGCGGACCTGGTTCTGGATGAGCTCGCCGACGCTGCGCAGACGACGGTTGCCGAAGTGGTCGATGTCGTCGGTCTCGACGACGATCGAGGTACCGCTGTCACCGACCGTCTCGGTCTCGCCGGCGTGCAGCTTCACCAGGTACTTGATCGTCGAGATGACGTCCTCGACGGTCAGGATGCCCGCGTCCAGCGGAGCGTCCGCACCCAGCTTCTTGTTGACCTTGTAGCGGCCGACCTTGGCCAGGTCGTAGCGCTTGGGGTTGAAGTAGAGGTTCTCGAGCAGCGTCTGCGCGGCCTCACGCGTGGGGGGCTCGCCCGGACGCAGCTTGCGGTAGATGTCGAGCAGCGCGTCGTCCTGGCCCTGGGTGTGGTCCTTCTCCAGGGTGGCGCGCATGGACTCGTACTCGCCGAACTCCTCGAGGATCTGCTCGGTGGTCCAGCCGAGCGCCTTGAGCAGGACGGTGACGGACTGCTTGCGCTTGCGGTCGATGCGGACACCGACCATGTCGCGCTTGTCGATCTCCATCTCCAGCCAGGCACCCCGGGACGGGATGATCTTGGCGGAGAAGATGTCCTTGTCGGACGTCTTGTCGATGGAGGAGTCGAAGTAGACACCGGGGGAACGGACCAGCTGCGACACCACGACACGCTCGGTGCCGTTGATGACGAAGGTGCCCTTGTTCGTCATGAGCGGGAAGTCGCCCATGAAGACGGTCTGGGACTTGATCTCGCCGGTCTCGTTGTTGGTGAACTCGGCGGTGACGAAGAGCGGGGCCGCGTACGTGAAGTCGCGCTCCTTGCACTCGTCGATCGAGTTCTTCGGCGGCTCGAAGCGGTGGTCACGGAAGGTCAGCGACATCGACCCGCTGAAGTCCTCGATCGGGGAGATCTCCTCGAAGATCTCCTCGAGCCCGGACTTGGTGGGGACGTCCTGACCGTTGTCCAGAGCCTCCTCGACCCGACTCTGCCAGGCGGTGTTACCGAGCAGCCAGTCGAAGCTCTCGGTCTGCAGCGCGAGCAGGTTCGGAACCTCGAGAGGCTCCTTGATCTTTGCAAAAGAGATGCGCAGCGGGGCAGTGCTGGCGGCGTTGTTCGTATTCGCGGTCGAGGCGTTGCGCGAGGCGGCCAAGAGGGGGTCCTTCCGAGGGCTCGGACTCACTACGCGCGTACCGGCCCCTCTCCCGTACACGGAGACAAGCTGTGTCCGTCCGGCAATAAAGCCAGGTCGGGCGGGTCTTGTCGTCGATGCTCGGGCGAGGGCAGACCCCTGGTGACGGGCAGGGGACAGCTAACAGGCAGCGCAAAGGGTCAGTGTAGCCACTTGGCACACTGATGTCCAGTGCGGGTTCTGGAACCCGTGTTCACCCTCGTTGTTCCACTCCTGCGACAAGGCGCTGCCCTCAACGCACGTTGATACTGCCCTCTTCGTCGTCGATCCATGCCTCGGATTCGGATCCTTGTGACGACGCGTCCTGAGAATTGCGCGCTGCGTGCGGTTCGTCAAGGCCCCCCTGCCCGAACCGGGGCCTGCCCAGAGACACGACGAAGATCACCATACCCCCCGCCACTGAGGGTGCAAGGCAACCGTGGCCACACCCCCGGAACGCCGAAGAGCGACCACCCGGATGGATGATCGCTCTTCCGCGCTTACGCGTTACACGCCCAGGAGGACGTGTCGTGGATCCTGACGGATCCGGGAGGTCTTACTTGACCTCGACAGCGGCACCGGCGCCCTCGAGGGACTCCTTCGCCTTGTCGGCGGCCTCCTTGTTGACCTTCTCCAGAACCGGCTTCGGCGCACCGTCGACCAGGTCCTTGGCCTCCTTCAGGCCGAGGGAGGTGAGCTCACGCACGACCTTGATGACCTGGATCTTCTTGTCGCCGGCACCGGTGAGGATGACGTCGAACTCGTCCTTCTCCTCAGCGGCCTCGGCAGCGGCGCCACCAGCGGCACCACCGGCGACGACGACCGGCGCGGCAGCGGCGGCGGTGACGTCGAACTTCTCCTCGAACGCCTTCACGAACTCGGAGAGCTCGATGAGGGTCATCTCCTCGAACTGCGCGAGCAGGTCTTCCTGGCTGAGCTTCGCCATGATGGCGGTCCTTCCACTAAATCGGCAGGTGCCGGATGTACATGTGAGGCGGGCGTACTACTGGCCCGCGACGGCCTCCGCGTTCAGGCAGCGGGGGCCGGGATGCGAGCCGAGTTACTCGGCACCGCCCTGCTCGTCCTGCTTGGCACGGAGCGCGTCCACGGTGCGGACGAGCTTCGACGGCAGCGCCTGGAAGACAGAGGCAGCCTGGGACTGCTTGCCCTTCATGGCACCGGCCAGCTTGGAGAGCAGAACCTCGCGGGACTCGAGGTCCGCAAGCTTCTTGATCTCATCGGCGGACAACGCCTTGCCGTCAAGGACGCCGCCCTTGATGACGAGGTTGGGGTTGTCCTTGGCGAAGTCACGGAGACCCTTCGCCGCCTCGACCGGGTCACCGGTCACGAAGGCGACGGCCGACGAACCCGTGAAGAGGTCGTCGATCGTGTTGATCCCGGCCTCGTTGGCCGCAATCTTGGTCAGCGTGTTCTTCGCCACACGGTAGTGGGCGTTCTCACCGAGTGAACGACGCAGCTGCTGGAGCTGCGAGACGGTGAGACCGGTGTACGCGGTGACGACGGCGCCGTTCGAGTTGCGGAACTTGTCCCGCATCTCCTCGACGGCATCGACCTTGTCAGGCCTCGCCATGAGCCTCGGCCTCCTTCCGGGTGATTCGGACCGCGCGGACCCGAAGGAGGACTGGGGAAAACGAAACGCCCCGGCGCAGGCGCACGGGGCGTAGCTCGACCGGTTGTCCACACACACGGGGCGGCGGTCTCCGGGAGCTCTTCCAGTTCACCTGCGCGGGTCGTCCGCCGTTCAGCGGATCCTTCGGCCACCGCATCCTCATCCGAGCACGCGGTAACGACCAGCGGTCTTTGGCTTCTGTAGGAGAGTACGGGAACGGATCGCCGTCAAGCAAATCCGCCCGTACGACGGTCGGCGCGGGGCGGATCAGCCCTGGTCCAGCTCCTTGAACATCTCGGCGAGGTCCGCGACGTCCTTGGCCGGCGGGGCCGTGACGGTCACCGGCTTGTTGTAGTCGAGGAAGGTGATGGTCATGTCGAGCGGGCCCTTGTCGGCGTCGCCCTTCATGCGGAACTGCTTGGTGTGGTCGTCGCCGTCGACCCACATGTCCATCGTGAGCTCGTCGACGCCGAGCTTCTCGTACTGCTTGATGCTCTTCTCGCGCCGCTCGCGGGTCTCCGCCTTCTCGTCCTTGAGGGAGGCGCGGAGGTCCTTGAGGGTGACCGTGCCCGTGTAGTGGGTGGTCTCGACGCCGTCGACCTTCTCGGTGCCGACCTCCTTCACGTCCTTGGCCCCGGTGAGGAAGCCGGACTCGGTGGCCGGGTTCTTCTCGGCCTGGCTCGTGGATCCCATCCGGTCCAGGTCCTTGCCGGCCTCGGACCCGGACAGATCGAACTTGATCCAGGACTTGCCGTCCATCTCCTTGGCCGCGTCGGCTCCCCCACCGATGTACATGGCCTTGTCGACGAGGCGGATCTCCGCGGCCTCGGTGCCCTTGTCGGGCGCGCTCATCTTCATGCTCATGGCGATCGTCGGCTTCAGACGCATCGACGCCTCGCCCGCGACCCGGCCCTCGCCCGGCGCGGTGCCCTTCAGGCGGTAGCGGAGCGAGGTGATGTCCTCCGTGTTCTTCGCCGCCTTGGCGACGGCGGCCGCGGGTGTCATCTCCGGCGACTGCTCGGATCCGCAGCCGACCGCCCCCGCGGCGAGCAGCAGAGCGCCGAGACCTGCGGCAGGTATGACTGTCCTCATTGATTCCCCCCAAGGAATACATGATTGCTTCACAGCAAGGCCGTGAGCCTATCCCAGGGGGCACAAACGATCTATCCGATTTGGCGCCGACTTCGGTGAGCTGCTTCTCAGGGCCGCGTCGGGGACATCGGCGGGGTTTGGTCCCAGGCCAGGGTGCCGTCGGCCGTCATGGACGTCAGCGAGCCACACAGGGCCGTGAGGGGTCCGTCGCGGGCGGCTGCCCGCACGTCGACCCGGGCCACCGGCGTACGTACCGGAAAAAGGGAACGGACCCCGCACCTGTGAGAGGTGCGGGGCCCGTGACCGGTTGGGTGAGCCTCAGGCTCAGACCGCCGCCGGGTCCTCCTCGACGAGGAGGTTGCGGGTGCGGTTGGAGTCGACCGGAATGCCGGGGCCCATCGTGGTGCTGATGGCGGCCTTCTTGATGTAGCGACCCTTGGCGGCGGACGGCTTCAGACGGAGGATCTCCTCCAGGGCCGCGCCGTAGTTCTCCACCAGCTTGGTGTCGTCGAACGACGTCTTGCCGATGATGAAGTGCAGGTTCGAGTGCTTGTCGACGCGGAACTCGATCTTGCCGCCCTTGATGTCGTTGACAGCCTTGGTGACATCGGGGGTGACGGTGCCGGTCTTCGGGTTCGGCATCAGACCACGCGGACCGAGCACGCGGCCGAGGCGGCCGACCTTGCCCATGAGGTCCGGGGTGGCGACGACGGCGTCGAAGTCCAGACGGCCCTTCGACACCTCGTCGATCAGCTCGTCGGCGCCGACGATGTCGGCGCCCGCGGCACGCGCGGCCTCGGCACGGTCGCCGGTCGCGAAGACCAGGACCCGGGCGGTCTTACCGGTGCCGTGCGGGAGGTTCACGGTGCCACGGACCATCTGGTCGGCCTTGCGCGGGTCGACACCCAGGCGGAAGGCGACCTCGACGGTGCCGTCGAACTTGGTCGTGGAGGTCTCCTTGGCGAGACGGACGGCCTCGAGCGGGGCGTAGAGCTTCTCCCGGTCGATCTTGGCGTCCGCAGCGCGAAGGGACTTGCTGCGCTTGCTCACTACTGCTCCTGTGGATTCTTAGGAGTCGTGGTCCGGGCCGAGCAGGCCCCGCCACTTCTGCTGATGGGTTTGGGGCTCAGCCCTCGACCGTGACGCCCATGGAACGGGCGGTGCCGGCGATGATCTTCTCGGCGGCGTCCAGGTCGTTGGCGTTGAGGTCGGGCATCTTGGTCGTGGCGATCTCACGGACCTGGTCACGCGTGATCTTCGCGACCTTGGTCTTGTGCGGCTCGCCGGAGCCCTTCTCGATGCCCGCGGCCTTCAGGATCATCTTGGCGGCCGGCGGGGTCTTGGTGATGAAGGTGAAGGAACGGTCCTCGTAGACCGTGATCTCCACCGGGATGACCCAGCCACGCTGCGACTCGGTCGCGGCGTTGTAGGCCTTGCAGAACTCCATGATGTTGACGCCGTGCTGACCCAGCGCGGGGCCGACCGGCGGGGCCGGGTTGGCGGCACCGGCCTGGATCTGGAGCTTGATGAGCCCCGTGACCTTCTTCTTCTTGGGAGGCATAGCTCTCCGGGTCCTTTCGATTCGGGTCCTGCCCACATTCGGGGACCACCCGGACGCAGGCATACCGCACAACGATAACGGGTATAGATGCGCGGCCAAAAACCGAGCAGGTCAGGCGGACGCTCGAGCGATCGCCTGACCTGCGCGGAAGCGGTGAGTCCAGAAGCGGCTAGTTCTTCTGGATCTGGTCGAAGGAGAGCTCGACCGGCGTCTCGCGGCCGAAGATCTCGACGAGACCCTTGACCTTCTTCGAGTCGGGGTTGATCTCGTTGATGGTCGCCTGCAGCGTGGCGAACGGGCCGTCGGTGACGGTGACCGAGTCGCCGACCTCGAAGTCCAGCACCTGGACCTCGACCTTGCGCTGCGGAGCGGGCTTGCCCTCGGCCTCGGCGGCCTCGCGGGCGGCCTTCTCCTCGGCCTCGGGGGCGAGCATCTTGACGATCTCGTCCAGCGTCAGCGGGTACGGGTCGTAGGCGTTGCCCACGAAGCCGGTGACACCCGGGGTGTTGCGGACGACGCCCCAGGACTCGTTCGTCAGGTCCATGCGGACCAGGACGTAGCCCGGGAGCTTGTTCTGCTTGATGTTCTTCCGCTCGCCGTTCTTGATCTGGACGATCTCTTCCTCGGGCACCTCGGCCTGGTAGATGAAGTCCTCGACGTTCAGCGAGACGGCGCGCTGCTCCAGGTTGGCCTTCACGCGCTTCTCGTAGCCCGCGTAGGTGTGGATGACGTACCACTCACCGGGCAGGCCCCGCAGCTCCTCGCGGAGCTTCTCGATCGGGTCGCGGTCGTCCTCGACCTCTTCCTCGGGCTCTTCCGCGGCCTCTTCGCCGGCCTCGGTCTCCGCCTCGGCGGTGTCGTCCGCGGCGGCGTCGGCAGCCTCGGCCTCGGTGGAGGCGTCGGTGTCCTCGCTGTCCGCGCCCTCGACGGTGTCGAGCTCGTCCTCGACGGACTCGACAGGCTCGATGGCGTCGTTCACGTTCGGGTCAGACACGGTGGCTGCTTCTTCCTGGATACATAGGGGTGGAACATGCGAAAGGAGCGCCGGGTACCTCGGCGCTCTTCGCGGGCTGCTCAGCCGAACACGTACTTGGCGGCGTGGCTGAGACCATAGTCGATCACGGTGACCAGGCCGATCATGATGACGACGAAGACGATCACCACGGTCGTGTACGTCGTCAGCTGGTTGCGCGTCGGCCAGACGACCTTGCGGAGTTCCGCGATGATCTGGCGGTAGAAGAGGGCAAGGCGCTTCAGCGGGCCCTTCTTGCCGCGCTTGCCGCCCTTGCGGGTCTTCTTGGACTCCGGCGCCTCGTCCTGGGCATCAGGCATGTCGATGGAGCCCACGGCGTCCGTCACTCGTCCTCACCTGATTCCGGGTCGTGGCCGTGCCGCGCCCGGTCTGAGCCGCACGGCGGTGCATTGCTGTACGTACATGCGCACACATCCTGGCGAAGGTGTGTGTAGCAGGGCCGGAGGGACTTGAACCCCCAACCGCTGGTTTTGGAGACCAGTGCTCTACCAATTGAGCTACGACCCTTTGTGTGTCCCCCAACGTACCGCATTCGTCCGGATGCCTGGTGTGCACCCCATGAGCGCGGCCGCTGAAGGCCAACGAGGTGAGAGTGTACGTGGTCCGCGGCCGGTCGTCGAACAGAAAGGGGCCGCAGGAGGCCTCGTTGACGGAAGATCGCCTGGGAAACGGGCCGCGGACGGCCGGGATTCGACGGAAGATCGCCCTGGCGGTGTGGGCGATCCGCACTGTTGTTCAAGGGTTTGCCCGACGTTGTTCAGTCTGTGAAACCCCAGTGCCGCGCGCGTTTCCAGTCTGAAACGATGGGGCCCATGAGCCCTGCAACCCCTCCCACCGAGCGCCGGGTCTCCGCCCGAGTCGGCGCGATCTCCGAGTCCGCCACCCTCGCCGTGGACGCCAAGGCCAAGGCCCTCAAGGCCGCCGGGCGTCCGGTGATCGGCTTCGGCGCCGGCGAGCCCGACTTCCCGACCCCGGACTACGTCGTCGAGGCAGCGATCGAGGCCTGCAAGAACCCGAAGTTCCACCGCTACACGCCGGCCGGCGGTCTGCCCGAGCTGAAGGCCGCCATCGCCGCGAAGACCCTGCGTGACTCCGGCTACGAGCCGGACGTCTCGGAGATCCTGGTCACCAACGGCGGCAAGCAGGCCATCTACGAGGCCTTCGCCGCGATCCTCGACCCGGGCGACGAGGTCATCGTGCCCGCGCCGTACTGGACGACGTACCCCGAGTCGATCCGGCTGGCCGGCGGTGTCCCGGTGGAGGTCGTCGCCGACGAGACGACCGGCTACCGGGTGACCGTCGAGCAGCTGGAGGCGGCCCGTACGGAGAAGACGAAGGTCGTCCTCTTCGTCTCGCCGTCGAACCCGACCGGCGCGGTCTACGGCGAGACGGAGACCGAGGCGATCGGCCGCTGGGCCGTCGAGCACGGTCTGTGGGTGATGACCGACGAGATCTACGAGCACCTGGTCTACGGCGACGCCTCCGCCGTGTCGCTGCCTGCGGTGCTGCCCGAGCTGCGCGACAAGTGCGTCGTGGTGAACGGGGTCGCGAAGACGTACGCGATGACCGGCTGGCGCGTCGGGTGGATCATCGGCCCGAAGGACGTCGTCAAGGCCGCGACGAACCTCCAGTCGCACGCCACGTCCAACGTGTCCAACGTCGCCCAGGCGGCGGCGCTGGCCGCCGTCTCCGGTGACCTGGACGCCGTCGCGACGATGCGTGAGGCGTTCGACCGGCGCCGCAAGACCATCGTGCGGATGCTGAACGAGATCGACGGCGTGGTGTGCCCGGAGCCGGAGGGCGCGTTCTACGCCTACCCGTCGGTGAAGGCGCTGGTCGGCAAGGAGATCCGGGGCCGGCGGCCCAAGGACACGGTCGAGCTCGCCGCGCTGATCCTGGAGGAGTCCGAGGTCGCGGTGGTGCCGGGTGAGGCGTTCGGTACGCCCGGGTACCTGCGGCTGTCGTACGCGCTGGGTGACGAGGACCTCGTCGAGGGCGTGAGCCGGATCCAGAAGCTGCTGGCGGAGGCCAGGGACTGAGGCTTCCGTTCCGGTCCGGGGCACATACCGAATTCGGTATGTGCCCCATTTGTTTGTGCGAGCAAGACCACTAATGGGGAAACAGCTACCGGGACGGCTGAGGCGTACGGCAGGATCCTGGGATGGAGCGTGTACGTGATGTCTCTGAGCTGCCGAAAGCCCACCTGCATCTGCACTTCACCGGGTCGATGCGGCCCTCGACCGTGCTGGAACTGGCCGACAAGTACGGGGTGCGACTGCCCGAGTCGCTGACCGAGGCGCTTCTCGGCGGGGAACCGCCGAGACTGCGGGCGACGGACGAGCGGGGCTGGTTCCGCTTCCAGCGGCTGTACGACGCGGCCCGCTCGTGCCTGCGGGAGCCGGAGGACATCCAGCGGCTGGTGCGGGAGGCGGCGGAGGAGGACGTCCGGGACGGCTCGGGGTGGCTGGAGATCCAGGTCGACCCGACGTCGTACGCGCCGCGGCTGGGCGGTCTGATCCCGGCGCTGGAGATCATCCTCGACGCGGTGGAGACGACGTCGCGTGAGACCGGGCTCGGTATGCGGGTGCTGGTCGCGGCGAACCGGATGAAGCATCCGCTGGACGCGCGGACGCTGGCCCGGCTGGCGGTGCGGTTCGGTGACCGGGGGGTCGTCGGCTTCGGTCTGTCGAACGACGAGCGGCGGGGCATGGCGCGGGACTTCGACCGGGCGTTCGCGATCGCGCGGGAGGGCGGGCTGCTGTCGGCGCCGCACGGGGGTGAGCTGAACGGGCCGTCGTCGGTGCGGGACTGCCTGGACGACCTGGGGGCGAACCGGGTGGGGCACGGGGTGCGGGCGGCGGAGGATCCGCGGCTGCTCCGGCGGCTGGCCGAGCGGGGTGTGACGTGCGAGGTGTGCCCGGCGTCGAACGTGGCGCTGGGGGTGTACGAGAAGCCGGAGGACGTGCCGCTGCGGACACTGTTCGAGGCGGGTGTCCCGATGGCGCTGGGCGCGGACGACCCGCTGCTGTTCGGCTCCCGGCTCGCCGCGCAGTACGAGATCGCGCGGCGGCATCACGGGTTCACGGACGAGGAACTGGCGGAGCTGGCCCGGCAGTCGGTACGGGGCTCGGCGGCGCCGGAGGACGTGAAGGCGAAGCTGCTGTCGGGGGTGGACGACTGGTTGCTGTCTTAGCGCCGGGCTCCCCTGGCCGCCCTGGCTGCGGGCATGTGTGCCGCTGGGACGATGGGTGGAGAGCCTCGGTCGGCCCGGCCACCACCACTGGCGTGGCTCGGCAGGCGGTGCCGGACGGTCGTCTCAGAGACTGACCCCGACCGTCACCGGTTCATTGACCAGGGTGATCCCGAAGGCCTCGCGGACGCCGGCCACGACCTCGCGGGCCAGGGTGAGCAGGTCCTCGGTGGTGGCGCTACCCCGGTTGGTGAGGGCCAGGGTGTGCTTGGTGGAGATGCGGGCGGGGCCGTCGCCGTAGCCCTTGGTGAAGCCCGCCTTGTCGATCAGCCAGGCCGCGGAGGTCTTGGTCAGGCCCTCGCCCGCCGGGTACGCGGGGGGCTCGGTCTCGGCGCCGAGGCGCTGCTTCGCGCGCGTGCGGAAGATCTCGAAGTCCGCGTCCGTGAGGATCGGGTTGGTGAAGAAGGAGCCGGCGGACCAGGTGTCGTGGTCCTCGGGGTCCAGGACCATGCCCTTGCCGGCGCGCAGCTTCAGGACGGTGTCGCGGGCCTGCGCGAGCGGGACGCGGTCGCCCGCTTCGACACCGAGGGCACGGGCCGTCTCGGCGTACCGGAGAGGGGCGGAGAGACCGTCGGCCTCCTCCAGGCGGAAGCGGACGCGCAGGACCACGTACCGCTCCGGGGCGGACTTGAAGCGGCTGTGGCGGTAGGAGAACGCGCAGTCCTCGTTGGCCAGGGTGACCGTCCGGCCCGTGCGGCGGTCGTAGGCCACGACCTCGGTGATCGTGGAGGAGACCTCCTGGCCGTACGCCCCGACGTTCTGAATGGGGGTCGCGCCGGCCGAGCCGGGGATTCCGGCCAGGCACTCGATGCCGGCCAGGCCCGCCTCCACCGTGCGGGCGACGGCGTCGGTCCACACCTCACCGGCCGCCAGTTCCAGGCTCGTGCCGTCGAGGGAGAAGCCCTTGGTGGCGATGACGAGGGCGGTGCCCTCGAAGCCCTTGTCCCCGATGACCAGGTTCGAGCCGCCGCCGATGAGCAGCAGCGGGGTACCCGCCTCGTCGGCTTCGCGTACGGCGGCGATCACCTCGTCGTCGGTCGTCGCGGTGATCAGCCGGGTCGCGGGGCCGCCCAGCCGGAAGGTGGTCAGCGGGGCGAGGGGGGCGTCGTGGAGTTCCTGCACGGGCTCAAGAGTACGAGACGGCTTCGAGGGGCTCGCGCACGTGTGGGTCCTTCAGGGCAGCCGCCGGAACGCCTCGGACCAGGAGAGCGGGAGGTCGTCGCTCCTCACCTGCCAGGTCGTGGAGGCCTTGTCCCGCATCTGCGAGGCGACGCCCCGGGCGGCGGATTTGTGGGCCCCGGCGCGGACGAAGTCGTCCAGCGCGGCCTTCGACTCCCAGGCGGACAGTGTCCAGAACATCCGCCGCAGCGGTTTCGCCTTCAGGGTCACTCCGTAGGCGCCAGGGCTGTTGCGCACCTGCCGCCAGACGGCGGGCGTTCCCACGAGGAACTTCAGCGCTCCCCACAGGGTGCGGGTCTCGAAGCGGGTGGCGAAGACGTGCACCTCGGTGTCGCGGGGCGGGTTGTCGGGGACGGTCCAGGGAAGGGTGGGCATGACAGTTCCTCCTTCGGGTCGGCAGGGTCGGCAGGTCCTTGAGGATCAGTGGGAGGCCGTCTCCAGTACCGGCGCCGGGGCGGCCGGGGCCGTCTGCCGCTCCGTACGGCGGCGCGTCGGGATCAGCAGGGCCGCGACGCCCGCGAGGGCGACCACCGCGGAGCCCACGACCAGCGCGGGCCGCATGCCGTCGACGAAGGTCTGCCCGGTCTCGTATCCGCCCTGGGCCGCGAAGATCGACGCCATGACGGCGATGCCGAGCGCTCCGCCCACCTCGCGCAGGGCGTTGTTGGCACCGGAGGCGATGCCCTGCTCCTGGGGCCGGACACTGGACATCACCAGGTGCGAGGCGGGGGCGAAGAACAGGGCCATCCCGATGCCGCTGATGATCAGGGCGGGCAGCTGGGAGACGTAGGAGGCGTCTGCCGTGGCGACGACCGACATGTAGCCGAGGCCCAGGGCCTGGAGGAACAGTCCGGTGGCGACGACCGGGCGGCCTCCGACCCGGTCGGCGAGGATCCCGGCGATCGGGGCGACCAGCATCGGCATGCCGGTCCAGGGCAGCATCCGCAGGCCGGCCTCGGTGGGCGAGTAGCCGAGGACGCCCTGCATGTACTGGCTGAGCAGGAAGATCGAGCCGAACATGCCGAGGAACATCAGCAGGCTCGCCGCGTTGATGCCGGAGAAGGCCCGGGAGCGGAAGAGCCGCATCGGGAGCATGGGGTGGGCAGCACGGGTGCTGTAGAGGACGAAGCCGGCGAGCAGCGCGGAGCCCGCGAACAGGCCGGTCAGGACCAGTGAGCCGGTCCAGCCGTCGGCGGGGCCGCGGACCAGGCCGTAGACGATGCCGAAGAGGCCGCCGCTGGCGAGCAGGGTGCCGGGCACGTCGAGCGGGGCTCCGGTGCCGTGCGACTCGGCGAGGCGGAAGCGGGCGAGCGGCAGCAGGACCAGGCCCAGCGGGACGTTCAGCCAGAAGATCCACTGCCAGGAGATGTGTTCGGTGAGGGTGCCGCCGATGAGTGGCCCGGAGGCGACGGCGAGTCCGTTGACGGCTCCCCAGATGCCGTACGCCATGCCCCGCTTGGCGGCGGGCACGGCCGCGGTCAGCAGGGTGAGGGTCAGCGGCATCATCACCGCCGCGCCGGCGCCCTGGACCGCGCGGGCCGCGATCAGGGAGTCGATGCCGGGCGCCATGGCCGCCGCGGCGGAGGCTCCGGTGAAGACGGTGATCCCGGCGGCGAAGAGCCGGCGGCGGCCGAAGCGGTCGCCGAGGGCGGCGCCGAACATCAGCAGGACGGCGAAGGTGAGCGTGTAGGCGCTCACGGTCCATTCCAGATCGTGCAGGGCTCCGCCGAGGTCCTCGCGGATGGAGGGCAGGGCGGTGGTGACGACGAGGTTGTCGAGGGCCGCCATGAATCCGGCGACGCTGGTGATGACGAGGGCCCAGGCGGCTCCTCCGCGACGTGCGGTCTGCTGTGACATCGCTCCCCCAGGAGTGATTCGCTTGATCAATTAGTTATTGATTACTAACTTTCGCGGACATGAAAAAGGCGCGGCGTCCTCGCCGTTCCGTGTCAGCTGTCGAGCTCCGGCGGGTTCAGGCCCGCCCAGACCCGGTGATCGGCCGGGAAACCCATGACAACCAGGCAGTTGATGAGCATGCCCTGAGCCACGAAGGTCGTCGTCCGGTCGACGTCGGCACCCAGCGGCAGATGAACCGTGTCCCACAGCCGCATCCAGCCCGTGCGCACGGCCTCGCCGAACTCGCGGTCGCCCTCCTCCTCGGCAGCCGCCACGGCGAGGTACATCTGCATCTGCATCATCAGCCGCTCGGGCTGTTCGGAGACCGTCGCGATGTACGCACCGCCCATGGCATGGAGTGCCTCTTCGCCCTCCAGCCCCTCGGCGGCCTCCGCGAACATCCGGATGGTGTCCTCGACGCACCGCTCGGCCGCCGCCAGGAAGATCGCCTTCTTGCCCGGGAAGAGCCGGAAGAGATACGGCTGCGAGACGCCGACCCGCCGGGCGATCGCCTCGGTGGACGTGCCGTGGTAGCCGCCGCGCGCGAACTCGGTCATCGCCGCGCGGATGACGCTCTCGCGCCTCTCCTCTGCACTCATCCTGGCCATGCATGCGAAGTTAGTGCTCAATCACTAACCAAGTCAAGTGCTCATTCGCCCGTCCGACCGGCAAAGGGGCGCCCCCTGACTGGAGAGCGCCCCTGACCTGGTAATTCCCCGGCTCAGGCCAGCCGTACGACCGCCCGCGACATGCCCAGCACCTTCTGCCCGGCGCTGGTCGCCGTCAGGTCGACGCGGACCGTGTTGTCGTCGAGCTTCGCCGCGACCTTGCCGGCGACCTCGATCACGGCCCCCTGGTCGTCGTTCGGCACGACGACGGGCTTGGTGAAGCGGACGCCGTACTCGACGACCGCGCCCGGGTCGCCGGCCCAGTCGGTGACCACGCGGATCGCCTCGGCCATGGTGAACATGCCGTGCGCGATGACGTCCGGCAGGCCGACCTCCTTGGCGAACTTCTCGTTCCAGTGGATCGGGTTGAAGTCGCCGGAGGCACCCGCGTACTGCACGAGGGTCGCGCGGGTCACGGGGAACGTCTGCGCGGGCAGTTCGGTGCCGACCTCGACGTCCGAGTAGGAGATCTTCGCCGTCATGGGATCGCTCACGCCTCCTCGGCCGCGCGGGCCACGAGCTTGGTCCAGGCGGTCACGACGTGCTCGCCGGCTTCGTCGTGGACCTCGCCGCGGATGTCCAGGATGTCGTTGCCCGCGAGGGACTTGACGGACTCGATGGTCGAGGTGACCGTGAGCCGGTCGCCGGCGCGGACGGGGCGGCGGTAGGCGAACTTCTGGTCGCCGTGCACCACCCGGCTGTAGTCAAGGCCGAGCTGCGGGTCCTGGACGACCTGCGCGGCCGCCTTGAAGGTGATCGAGAAGACGAAGGTCGGCGGGGCGATGACGTCGGGGTGGCCGAGCTCCTTGGCGGCCTCCGCGTCCGTGTACGCCGGGTTGGCGTCCCCGACCGCCTCGGCGAACTCCCGGATCTTCTCCCGGCCCACCTCGTAGGGCGCGGTGGGCGGGTACGTCCGCCCCACGAAGGACTGGTCGAGCGCCATGGCCCGGCACCTCCTGTTGCTCTACTGAACGGTACAGGTGACTCAACGACGCGAGGCCGCCCCCGATTACTCGGGAGCGGCCTCGCGTACGAGCCTGTTTTATCGCGTCTCGCGGTGCGCGGTGTGCGCGTTGCAACGCGGGCAGTGCTTCTTCATCTCAAGACGGTCCGGGTTGTTACGCCGGTTCTTCTTGGTGATGTAGTTCCGCTCCTTGCACTCCACGCAGGCCAGCGTGATCTTCGGGCGGACGTCGGTGGCAGCCACGTGAGTGCTCCTTGACGAACGGATGGGAATGGTTTAACGCAAGAAAGAGTAGCCGATCGAAGGACCGACCCCGCAATCGGCTACTGTCAGTAGCGGTGACCGGACTTGAACCGGTGACACAGCGATTATGAGCCGCTTGCTCTACCGACTGAGCTACACCGCTGCGATGCGATCGGACCCCGTCTCGCGACGGGAACCGTTCACACCAGAGCCCCAAAACGGAATCGAACCGTTGACCTTCTCCTTACCATGGAGACGCTCTGCCGACTGAGCTATTGGGGCGAGCGATGAAGACATTACACGCTCGGCAGCCGTTCACCCAAATCCGTTTCGGCGGCCCCGGCCGGGACGTTCGCATCGTCCTCCCGGCCGCCTCGTGCGTGCCTCCCGTTCCGCACAGCGGGCCACACCGGTACGACTATTGCGCTCCTCCCCGCGACGGGCGGGGGGCCGTCCTAGGCTCGACTCACTCTGAGTGATCATGCGTCCTCGCGTGCGCAGCCCGAGCCCCTGGAGCGCGATGCCCGACAGCCAGCCGCAGCCACCGCAGCCCTCGCCGTCCTCACCGGGTCCGGCCGACCCGTCGTCGCTGCTGCTGTGCGGGGCGCGGCTCACCGACGGCCGGACGGTGGACGTCCGGTTGGGCGGCGGACGCATCGAGGCGGTCGGTACGGCCGGCAGCCTGGCGGCGGGCGGCACGCGCGCGTGCGGGGCGCGGGTGGATCTCGGCGGCTATCTGCTGCTGCCGGCCCCGGCCGAGCCGCACGCCCACGCCGACACCGCCCTGTCGGCCGACACCGGGGGACCGGTCTCGTACGAGCCCCGGGACGTCCAGCGCCGGGCCACCGAGGCCGCGCTGCTCCAGCTCGGGCACGGGGCGACGGCGGTGCGGGCCCACGTGCGCGTGGGGGACGTCCAGGGGCTGGCCGCGCTGGCGGCCGTGCTGCAGGCTCGGCGGGCGCTGCGGGGGCTGGCCGAGCTGACCACGGTGGCGACGCCCCGGGTGCTGACCGGCGTGGCCGGGGCGGACGGGCTGGCCATGCTCCGGGACGCGGTGAAGATGGGCGCCTCGGTGGTGGGCGGCCGGCCGGACCTCGACCCGGACCCGGCGGGATACGTGGAGGCGGTCCTGGAGGTGGCCTCCGAGCACGGCTGCCCCGTCGACCTGCACACGGACGCCGGGGACCCCGCGCGGCTGGCCCGGCTCGCGGCGATGGCGGGCGGGCTGCGCCCCGGCGTCTCCCTCAGCCCGTGCGGCGATCTCGGCCGGCTGCCCTCCGACGTGGCCTCACGGACCGCGGACCAGCTCGCGGCCGCCGGGGTGTCGGTGGTGTGCCTGCCGCAGGGCGGGTGTGGCGGTGTGGACCGGCGGGGCGCGGCTCCCGTACGGCTGCTGCGCGCGGCGGGGGTCCGGGTGGCCGCCGGGAGCGGGGCGCTGCGGGACGTGTCGAACCCCGTGGGGCGCGGCGACCCGCTGGAGGCGGCGTACCTGCTGGCCTCACGCTACGGCCTGGCGCCCGAGGAGGCGTACGACGCGGTGAGCGGTTCGGCGCGTGCGGTGCTGGGGCTGCCGGAGGTGCGGGTGGAGGCGGGCTTCCCGGCCGAGCTCCTCGCGGTGCGCGGGGAGCGGCTGGCCGGGGCGTTGTCGCTGGGGTACAGCCGGGTGGTGGTGCATCAGGGGCGCGTGGTGGCGCGGACCAGCGCGGTGCGGGAGTACTGCAGTTCGGCGGCCTCGGTGGAGCTGGGCCTGCCGCGGCAGGGGCGGGGGGAAGTGTCGTAGCGCCCTCGGGCGGGTGAGGCGGCGCGGGCGTGGCCGGAGCCGTGCGGCGGACGGGGCCGTGCGGGCGTACGGTCGAAGGCATGCGCATTGTCATCGCTGGTGGTCATGGTCAGATCGCGTTGCGGCTGGAGCGGCTGCTCGCCGCGCGCGGAGACGAGGTAGCGGGGATCATCCGCAAGGCCGAACAGGCCGACGATCTGCGGGAGGCCGGTGCCGAACCGGTCGTGCTCGACCTGGAGTCGGCGACCGTGGACGAGGTCGCGGAGCGGCTGCGGGGCGCCGACGCGGCGGTGTTCGCGGCGGGCGCGGGCCCGGGCAGCGGAGTGGCCCGCAAGGACACGGTGGACAAGGCCGCGGCGATCCTCTTCGCGGACGCGGCGGTGAAGGCGGGCGTACGGCGTTTCGTGGTCGTGTCGTCCATGGGCGCCGACCCGAACCGCAAGGGCGACGAGGTCTTCGATGTGTACCAGCGCGCCAAGGGCGAGGCGGACGCGTACGTACGCGGCCTGGACGCCCTGGACTGGACGATCCTGCGCCCCGGTCAGCTCACCGACGACGCCGGCACCGGTCTCGTACGCCTGGAGGCGCACACGGGCCGTGGGCCGATCCCGCGCGACGACGTGGCCGCCGTACTGGCGGAGCTGGTGGACACCTCCGCGACGGCCGGGCTCACCCTGGAGCTGATCAGCGGGCCGGCGCCGGTGTCGGTGGCCGTGAAGTCGGTGGCGGGCAACTGAGCCCCGCAGGTGTAACGGGGATTTAGAGGGCCGTTTCAGAGGGCCGCTCGCTTGTGCGGCGCTGCTGTGCGGAGGGCGAGGGCGGTCGGGGCCGCCCTCGGGCAGCGCTCAGAACAAGGGGAGTTGGCCGGGGAAGTCCGGTACCGCGTAGCCGTCCAGGGACGGTTGCTCCGGGCCGGGGTGGGCCTGGCGGCGGGAGCCCGGGCACGAGGTGAGTTCGCCGTGTTCCCGGGCGCCGGGCGGGTCGTGGCGCGCGTACCGCCCGGCGACGACGGCGATCTCGCGACGACACTCGGGGCAGTTTCTGCGACGGGAGGACATGGGGTCAGTGTGCCGCGTGCGCGGTTCGCCCATGCCTCTCCCCTGCCCGCCTGTCTCGGCGTTCGGGTCCGCCTCTCCTCCACCACCCTCCGTCCGATCCCTTGTGGCCTCCGTCCGATCCCCCGTGGCCTCCGTCCAACACCGGGACCCTCACCCCATCCGGTTGCTTAAGTCAATCAATCGGCCTAGCTTTGACGCGTCGCGTTGTCCCTGACGGCCCATACGGAGGCCCGGCCATGCCCCAAGCCCTTCCCCGACCAGTCGGCGACGGGAGGTCCGTGGCGCCGCGGGCCAACGCCGTCGTGGCGGTCCTGGCCTTCGGCGGGATCGTGGTCTCGCTGATGCAGACCCTGGTGATCCCGATCGTCCCGGAGCTCCCCCGGCTGCTGGACGCCCCGGCCTCGGACACCGCCTGGGCCGTCACCGCCACGCTGCTCGCCGCCGCCGTCGCCACCCCGATGACGGGCCGGCTCGGCGACATGTACGGCAAGCGGCGGATGCTCCTGGTCAGCCTCGTCATGCTGGTGGCCGGCTCGGTGACCGCCGCGCTCAGCGACACGCTCGCCCCGATGATCGTCGGACGGGCGCTCCAGGGCCTCGCGTCCGGTGTGATCCCGCTCGGCATCAGCATCATGCGGGACGAACTGCCCGCCGAACGGCTCGGGTCGGCGACCGCGCTGATGAGCGCCTCCCTCGGTGTCGGCGGCGCCCTGGGGCTGCCCGCCGCCGCACTGATCGCGGACAACTTCGACTGGCACGTGCTGTTCTGGGCCTCGGCCGGACTGGGGGCCGTCGCCCTCGTGCTGGTGCCGGCCATGGTGCCGGAGTCGGAGGTGCGGACCGGCGGGCGCTTCGACCTGGTCGGCGGCATCGGTATGGCGGCGGGGCTGGTCTGCCTGCTGCTGGCGATCTCCAAGGGCGCCGACTGGGGGTGGAACAGCGGCACCACGCTCGGTCTGTTCGCGGCGGCCGTCGTAGTCCTGCTGGTGTGGGGCTGGTGGGAGCTCCGCGTGAAGGAGCCGCTGGTCGACCTGCGCACCACGGCCCGCCGTCAGGTGCTGGTCACCAACCTCGCCTCGATCGCCGTCGGGTTCGCGATGTTCGCGATGTCCCTCGTCATTCCGCAGCTCTTGCAGTTGCCCGAGGCGACCGGCTACGGCCTCGGCGAGTCACTGCTCGTCGCCGGTCTGACGATGGCCCCCTCCGGCCTGGTCATGATGGCCACGGCACCGATATCCGCCGCCCTGTCCAAGGCCAAGGGTCCGAAGATCACCTTGATGGTCGGCGCCCTCATCGTGGCCGCCGGATACGGGCTGAACATCGCGCTGATGTCCGAGCTCTGGCACTTCGTGCTCGTCACCTGCGTCATCGGCGCCGGCATCGGCTTCACCTACGGTGCGATGCCCGCACTCATCATGAGCGCCGTGCCCGCCTCGGAGACGGGTGCGGCGAACAGCCTCAACACGCTGATGCGGTCCATCGGTACGTCGACGGCCAGCGCGGTGGCCGGCGTGATCCTGGCGCAGATGACGACGTCCTTCGGGCAGACCGCCCTGCCGTCCAAGGACGGGTTCAAGGTCGTCCTGGCCATCGGCGCCGGGGCCGCGCTGCTCGCCTTCGTGGTCGCCTCCTTCATTCCGAAGCAGCGGGTCGCGGAGGCCGCTGAGGCGGCGGGGGTGCCGGTGGGCGAGGAACCGGGGGCTGACGGGTCGGCGGTCGATGATGCGCAGGCAGGTGACGCGGAGCGGGCCGTGGTTGAGGGATCGGCCCTCGTCGCGGAGGCCGAGGCGGACGGTCCCGCCCCGGGCGGGACGCCCGTACGGGGCCGTGTCCTGGGGGCCGAGCGGGCGCCGGTCGCCGGGGCGGCGGTGACGTTGATCTCGCTCGGCGGGAGGCAGCTCGGGCGGACGGTCTCGCGGGACGACGGGTCGTACGACGTGGACACGCCCGGAGCCGGTTCGTACGTCCTGATCGCCTCGTCGGAGGGCTACCAGCCGCAGGCCGCCACGATCGTCGTGGCCGGTGAGCCGCTGGCGTACGACGTGCTGCTCAGCGGTACCAGCGGTATCGCCGGTGTGGTGCGCTCCGCGGACAGCGGGACGCCGGTCGCCGAGGCCGTGGTCATCGTGACGGACGTACGCGGGGACGTACTGGCCTCCGCGCGCACCGACGTACTGGGCGAGTTCACCGTCACCGACCTGGTGCCGGGCCCGGTGACCCTCGCGGTCAACTCCCCCAAGCACCGGCCGCTGGCCCAGGTCGTCGAGGTCGGCGGGGCCGGGACCACACGGGTCGAGCTGGAGTTGCGACCCGGCGCGCAGGTGCGGGGCACGGTGCGCGGAGGGGGCGCGCCGCTGAGCGACGCGCTGGTGACCTTGGTGGACGCGGCGGGCAATGTCGTCGCCACGACCCGTACCGGCCACGACGGGGCGTACGCCTTCTCCGACCTGGACACGGGTGCGTACATGGTCATCGCGACCGGGTACCCGCCGCAGGCGGCGTCGGTGGCTGTCTCGGGCGCCGGCGCGGACGACCACGACATCGAACTCGCCCACGCCGGGGAGTAGTCCGCTGACACCTCCCCCACCGGGGCCATGCCCTGAGTCCTCGCCGGGCTCCACCGCGTTCTTCCACGACCCCGGCGAGGAAGGCGCTCAGCCGGTCGCCGAGCCGAACCACCTGGGCAGCCGGCTGAGCAGCTCCTCCTGGTCCTCGCCGACCCACGCGACGTGGCCGTCCGGCCGCAGGAGCACGGCGGGCACGTCGAGTTCCTCGCTGACGTCCACGACGTGGTCGACCCGGTCGCCCCACCCGGCCACCGACAGCCGCCCGGTCTGGTCGAGCAGCAACCCGCGGCCGCCGCGCATCAGCTCGTAGAGGCGCCCCCGCTTCAGGGGTACGTCCCGCAGCCGCCGGCCGAGCAGTTCGTGCCCCTCGCCGAAGTCGTAGCGGACCGCGATCGCGGTGATCTTCTCGATCAGGTACCGGTTCACGTCCTCGAACTCCATCAGCTCCCCGAGCAGTCGGCGCACGGCCTGCGGCCCCGGCTCGGAGCTCAGCAGCTCGGTCTGCGCACGGGTGTTGTCCAGCACGGCGGCGGCCACCGGGTGCCGCTCGCTGTGGTAGCTGTCCAGCAGGCCCTCCGGTGCCCAGCCGCGCACCTCGGCGGCGAGTTTCCAGCCGAGGTTGAACGCGTCCTGGATGCCGAGGTTGAGGCCCTGTCCGCCGGTCGGCGGGTGGATGTGCGCCGCGTCACCGGCCAGCAGGACCCGGCCGACGCGGTAGCGCTCGGCCAGCCGGGTGGCGTCACCGAAGCGGGACAGCCAACGCGGCGAGTGCACACCGAAGTCGGTGCCGCCGAAGTGCCGCAGCCGCTCCTTGAACTCGTCGAGGGTCGGCGGGACCGAGCGGTCCTCGGCCACCCCCTCGGCAGGCACCAACACGCGGTACAGCCCCTCCCCGAGAGGCATGGCGCCGAACCGCCACACGGTCTTGCGCACCTCGGCCATGACAGCCGCCAGCTCCTCCGGCGACACGGTCAGCTCCATCTCGCCCAGCAGCGTCTCGATCCTGGCGGGCTCACCGGGGAAGTCCACGCCGAGCAGCTTGCGCACGGCACTGCGGCCACCGTCGCAGCCGACGAGGTAGCGCGAGCGCAGCCGCGTGCCGTCCGCCAGTTCGGCGGTCACACCGTCCTCGTCCTGGCTCAGCCCGACCAGCTCGCAGTCGCGCCGGATCTCGGTGCCGAGCTCAATGGCGTGCTCGGTCAGCAGGCGTTCGGTCTCGCTCTGCGGGATGCCGAGGACGTACGAATGCGCGGTGTCCATCCGGGCGGGCCACGACGTGCCCAGGCCACCGAAGAACCCGCCGGTCGCGTGCTTCTGACCGAGCGAGAGGAACCGCTCCAGCAGACCGCGCTGGTCCATCAGCTCGATACTGCGCACATGGATGCCGAGGGCGCGGGACTGCCCGGTCGGCTCCGCCAGCTTCTCCAGCACGGCCACGCGCACGTCGCGCAGCCGAAGCTCGCCGGCCAGCATCATGCCCGTGGGTCCCCCGCCGACCACGATCACGTCCAACATCCCAGCCCCCAATTCCCGTCTTTTCACCTTCGGCCGGTGATTGTGCGGGACAAAGGGGGCCTTGCCGCAAGACCCCCCTCGTGCTATAAGTTGAGAGTGGCAAGGAGAGCTCTCCTTGCCTTTCTCTTTTCCCGGGCAGGCCAGGAACGCGTTCCGCCATCGGTCGCGCTACCGACCGGCTCCGACCGGCAACGACGATCGCCTCGACCGCGATGGCCAGGCGGGAGGGCTCATCGGCGGGGTGCGTCGGCCTCCCTTCGGGCATCCTGGCAGGGCCCGGATGCCGGCATGCAGTGGCCCTTCCCGCTTCTTTTTCCACGACCCGCGCATTGCGCACGCACCACTCCGGCATTCCGGCGAATTGCGCTGTAGCTCGATATCGACAGCTCGATATCGACAGCTCGATATCGACAGCTCGATATCGGCCGCACCAGAAGGACATTTCCCGCCACTGCCCGCAATCCGAGAAGAGGTACCGGGGCCGGCGATCACGAGCCCGTCGGGCCCGCACCGTCACCGGAGTCTGCGATCCTGGACGGTGATACACATCACCCGACCCGCACACTTCGGACGCGCACGACGAAGACCCCCTCTCGTCTGCGTCTCCGCAGAAGAGAGGGGGTCTTCCCCAATGTGGCGGCGCCAGGATTCGAACCTGGGAAGGCTGAGCCGGCAGATTTACAGTCTGCTCCCTTTGGCCGCTCGGGCACACCGCCTGGTGGCCGCCCGTCGAACCGCCTTTCGGCGGCGCTCCGTGGCAACGACGTAAACAATACCTGATGTGGAGGGGTGCTCCGCCACCCGATTGATCGGCGCCCGGAGGGCAGGGGGTGGCTAGGCTTGTCCGGATGCGGCCAGGGACCTGAACGGGCCCGGCGGCCGCCACGTACGCCGGTACGCACGATACGCACCCCGATACAAGGAGCCACAGGACATGGCCGACTCCAGTTTCGACATCGTCTCGAAGGTCGAGCGGCAGGAGGTCGACAACGCACTCAACCAGGCCGCCAAGGAGATCTCGCAGCGCTACGACTTCAAGGGCGTGGGCGCCTCGATCGCGTGGTCCGGTGAGAAGATCCTCATGGAGGCCAACTCCGAGGACCGGGTGAAGGCGATCCTCGACGTCTTCCAGTCCAAGCTGATCAAGCGCGGCATCTCGCTGAAGGCTCTGGACGCGGGCGAGCCCCAGCTCTCCGGCAAGGAGTACAAGATCTTCGCGTCCATCCAGGAGGGCATCTCCCAGGAGAACGCGAAGAAGGTCGCCAAGACCATCCGCGACGAGGGCCCCAAGGGCGTGAAGGCCCAGGTGCAGGGCGAGGAGCTGCGGGTCAGCTCGAAGAGCCGTGACGATCTGCAGGCCGTCATCACCCTGCTGAAGGGCAAGGACTACGACTTCGCGATGCAGTTCGTGAACTACCGCTAGGGGCTGTCGTTTGGATCAGGTCGACTGAGAGGGACTGCACCTATCAGCCGACCCGAGCGGGGCGTGGTGCGTGCAGCTGCAAGGCGGAGGAGGGCGGCGACGCGATGGGGGCACCGCCCGCGCGAGCGAAGCCGAGCGTGGGGGAGTCGACAACCGACGACAACGCGGCAGATGTGCGTGCCACGCCCCGCGGCGCCGGCATGATCCAAACGACAGGCCCTAGGTCCGTCGGCCTCCGGGCCGCCGGTCGGCACCGGTACGAGGAAGGGCGGGCGCCCGTCGGGTGCCCGCCCTTCTCGTCGTCTTCCGGCCGCGGTCGGTGAGTGCCTGCCGGGCGTGGTCACCGGCGCGGTCAGTCGCGCGAGTTGCCGAACAGGAGGCGGTAGGCGATCAGCAGGACGAGCGATCCGCCGATCGCCGCGGCCCAGGTCGCGCCGTCGTAGAAGTCCTTGGTGATCGGGTGGTCCATCCAGCGGGACGAGATCCAGCCGCCGATGAACGCGCCCGCGATGCCGATCAGGGTCGTGCCGATGAGGCCGCCCGGGTCACGTCCTGGCAGCAGGAACTTCGCGATGGCTCCGGCCAACAGTCCCAGGATGATCCAGCTGATGATGGTCATGCCGCGAACCTGCCCTTTCATGCTGTGCCCGCACTGTCCCGGCCATGTGATCTTGCTCCCGGCGGGCCGAGATGGTGCGTCGTACGTCACGCGGCGCGCGCGTCGTCCTTGCCGCGCCTGTTCACGCCGTCTTGGTGGGGAGGACGTCCCGGCCGCACCCGCCGGTTGCACTGATCAGTAGGGTGCGAGGCATGACTGCCTCCGGTTCCGGACTGCGCCGCACCCTCGGTCTGGGGGACGCCGTCGTCGTCGGACTCGGCTCGATGGTGGGAGCCGGAATCTTCGCCGCCCTCGCACCGGCGGCGCACGCGGCCGGGTCCGGGCTGCTGCTCGGGCTGGCCGTCGCCGCCGTGGTCGCGTACTGCAACGCCATGTCGTCGGCTCGCCTCGCCGCTCTGTATCCGGCCTCGGGCGGTACGTACGTGTACGGGCGGGAGCGGCTCGGCGAGTTTTGGGGATATATCGCGGGCTGGTCGTTCGTGGTCGGGAAGACGGCCTCCTGTGCGGCGATGGCGCTCACCGTGGGCACGTACGTCTGGCCGGGGCAGGCGCACGCTGTGGCGGTCGCGGCCGTGGTGGCGCTGACCGCGGTGAACTACGGCGGTATCCAGAAGTCCGCGTGGCTGACGCGGGTGATCGTGGCGGTGGTCCTGGCCGTCCTCGCTTCCGTGGTCGTCGGGTGTCTGGTGTCGAGTGAGGCCGGTGCCGGCCGGCTCGCCATCGGGGCCCCGGACGGTGCGGGCGGGGTGCTTCAGGCGGCCGGGCTGCTGTTCTTCGCGTTCGCGGGGTACGCCCGGATCGCGACGCTCGGTGAGGAGGTACGGGATCCGGCGCGCACGATTCCGCGCGCCATCCCGATGGCGTTGGGCCTCACGCTGGTCGTGTACGCCTGTGTGGCGGTGGCTGTCCTCTCGGTGCTGGGGCCGGACGCTCTCGGGGACGCCTCGGCACCCCTGGCCGACGCGGTGCGCGAGGCCGGGTCGCCCTGGCTCGTGCCGGTGGTGCGGGTCGGTGCGGCCGTGGCCGCGCTGGGATCGCTGCTCGCCCTGATCCTGGGTGTCTCGCGAACCACACTGGCCATGGCCCGGGACCGGCATCTGCCGGGCGCGCTGGCGGCCGTGCATCCGCGTTTCCGGGTGCCGCACCGGGCGGAGCTGGCCGTGGGTGCGGTGGTCGCGGTCCTGGCCGCCACGGTGGACGTCCGGGGCGCGATCGGGTTCTCCTCCTTCGGGGTCCTGGCCTACTACGCCGTGGCCAACGCGTCGGCCTGGACGCTGGATCCGGCACCGGCGGCGCGGGTGGTGCCGGTGGTGGGGCTGGCCGGGTGTGCGGTGCTGGCGTTCTCGCTGCCCGGGGCTTCGGTGGTCGTGGGCGCGGGTGTGCTGGTGGTGGGGGCGGTGGCGTACGGGGTGCGGCGGTGGGCGCGGGCGAGGACCGGACGGGCCTAGGGCGCAGGACCGCGTCCGGTCCTGGCCGTCACTCGTGTCGGCAACTGCTCGAGCGAGGCCATGGGTTCATCATGCGGGCGGCCACCGACATCCGGGCCGGCCTGTGGACAACCCGCGGCCTGTGGAGACTCGGGTCTGTCGCCCCTGTGGACAACGAGGGGCGTCTCGCGCCGCCGTACGTCGCCGATGCGCCGCCGTGCGCCGCCGTCAGCGCACCGCGAAGGGCTCGTCCGTCCGCACGATGTCGCGGCCCAGCGGCAACAGAGAGACCGGGATGAGCTTGAAGTTGGCGACGCCGAGCGGGATGCCGATGATCGTGATGCACAGGGCGAGGCCGGTGGCGATGTGGCCGAGGGCCAGCCACCACCCCGCGAGCACCAGCCACAGCACGTTGCCGACGCAGGACGGCGCTCCCGCGTCACGGCGCTCGACGGTGGTGTACCCGAAGGGCCACAGCGCGTAGACGCCGATGCGGAAGGCCGCGATGCCGAACGGGATACCGATGATGGTGATACAGAGGAGCAGGCCCGCGGCCATGTAGGCGAGGAAGAGCCAAAAGCCGCTCAGGACGAGCCATATGACGTTCAGTATGGTCCTCACTGGTTCCCACCTGCCATCTTCTCGAGCCGGGCGATGCGATCCGCCATCGGCGGGTGTGTGGAGAACATCTTCGAGAGGCCCTGGCCGGGCCGGAACGGGTTCGCGATCATCATGTGGCTGGCCGTCTCGATGCGCGGCTCGGGCGGCAGCGGGAGCTGCTTGGTGCCGAGTTCGAGCTTGCGCAGAGCGCCGGCCAGGGCGAGTGGGTCGCCGGTGAGCTGGGCGCCGGAGGCGTCCGCCTGGTACTCCCGGGAGCGGCTGATGGCCAGTTGGATGAGCGAGGCGGCGAGCGGGCCCAGGATCATGATCAGCAGCATGCCGAGCAGGCCGGGGCCGTCATCGTCGTCCGAGCGCCCGATCGGGATCAGCCAGGCGAAGTTGACCAGGAACATGATCACGGAGGCGAGGGCACCGGCGACCGACGAGATGAGGATGTCGCGGTTGTAGACGTGGCTGAGCTCGTGGCCGATGACGCCGCGCAGCTCGCGCTCGTCCAGGAGGCGCAGGATGCCTTCGGTGCAGCACACGGCGGCGTTGCGCGGGTTGCGGCCCGTGGCGAAGGCGTTGGGGGCCTCCGTCGGGGAGATGTACAGGCGCGGCATGGGCTGGCGGGCCTGGGTGGAGAGCTCCCGGACCATGCGGTAGAGCCCCGGTGCCTCGAACTCGCTCACCGGGCGGGCGCGCATCGCGCGGAGTGCCAGCTTGTCGCTGTTCCAGTACGCGTACGCGTTGGTGGCCAGCGCTACCAGGACGGCGATGACGAGCCCGATACGGCCGAAGAAGCTGCCGATGAGGATGATGATGGCGGACAGTCCCCCGAGGAGGACTGCGGTCCTGAGCCCGTTGTGCCGGCGGTGCACGGTACGCCCTCCAAGTGGTGCGGCAGGGGGACCCTTGCTTGCTGTTTCTGCGGTGCCACTGGTGCCGCTGTGCTACGTCCAGTGGACCCTCCCGTACTGGTCAACGCCAGGCGGGAGGCACTAGTTCCCTTGTGCGTGCGACGCCGGGTGTGAACCGTACGGGTGACGATGTCGGGAAACGGCACGCGCGCGTGGGGGCGAGTGCCCCACGCGCGCGTGCTCAAAGCGGCCGGTGCGGCGGCTCAGGCGTGCCACATCTTCAGAACAGCCCGGTGTCCGTGAAGCGCAGGACCAGCTGGGGCGCCCCGGACAGGACGACGCCCAGTACACCGGTCAGGGCGATCGCGGCGGTGAGGGGGGCCGGGATCCGGTGTTTCCGTGTCTCGCCCGCGGGGGCGCGGAAGAGCAGGCCCGTCCACTGGAGGTAGTAGAACAGCGCGATGACGACGTTCACGGCCATGATCACGGCCAGCCAGCCCAGGCCGGCGTCGACGGCCGCCGAGAAGACGGTGACCTTGGCGAAGAGGCCGATGACACCCGGCGGCAGTCCCGCGAGGCAGAGCAGGAAGAACGCCAGGAGCAGCGCGGACACGGGGCTCGACGCGTACAGGCCGCGGTAGTCGGCGACCCGGTTGAGGGGCTTCGTCCGGCTGACGAGGGCGGCCACGGCGAAGGCGCCGAGGTTCACGGCGCCGTACATCAGGGCGTAGGCGACGGTGGAGCCGATCGACTTCTCGGGGTCCCCGGAGTACGCGGCGGCGGCGATCGGTACCAGGAGGTAGCCGGCCTGGCCGACGGACGACCAGGCGAGCAGGCGTACCGCGCTGTACGCGCGCGTGGCCTGCTGGCGGAGCGCTCCGGCATTGCCGATGGTCATGGTGAGCGCGGCCAGGGCCGCCAGGGCCGGGCCCCAGACATCGGCGTACGACGGCAGGGCGACGACGGTGACGAGGATCAGGCCGCTGAAGCCGACCGCCTTGCCGACGACCGACAGGTAGGCCGCGACGGGCAGGGGTGCCCCCACGTAGGTGTCGGGCACCCAGAAGTGGAAGGGCACGGCGGCCGTCTTGAAGGCGAAGCCGACGAGGGTGAGGACGACACCGGTCTGGGCGAGCGTGTCGAGCTGCCCGTCGACGTTCTGGATGCGGTCGGCGACCTGGGTCAGGTAGAGGGTGCCAGTTGAGGCGTACACGAAGCTGATGCCCATGAGGCTGACCGCGGTCGCGGTGACCGAGGACAGGAAGAACTTCAGGGCCGCTTCGGAGGACTTCCGGTCGCCGTGCCGGAGGCCGACCAGGGCGAAGGCGGGCAGGGAGGCGACCTCCAGCGCGACGATCAGGGTCGCGAGGTCGCGGGAGGCGGGCAGGAGGGCGGCGCCGGCCGCTGAGGACAGCAGCAGGAACCAGTACTCCCCTTCCGGGAGCTCCTTGCGGGCGTCCTTCAGCGCGGTGACCGACAGGAGGGCGGCGAGGAGGGCGCCGCCGAGGACCAGGAACTGGATGACCAGGGTGAAGCGGTCGGCGGTGTAGCTGCAGACGGTGCCGTCGCCGGTCAGGCAGAAGGTGCTGCGGTCGCCGTCCAGGAGGGGCAGCAGCAGCAGCGTGGCGGCGGCCAGGCCCGCGACCGACGTCCAGCCGAGGAGGGCTTTGCGGTGCTCGGCGACGAAGAGGTCGGCGACCAGGACGGCGAGTGCGACGACCGCCGCGAGGGTGGGCGGCGCGATCGCGAGCCAGTCGACGGACTGGACCAGCGAGGCGGCCAGGGGCTGGGCCGGGGAGCTCATCGGGTGCCTCCTGCGAGGAGCTGCTGGACGGCCGGGTCGCTCAGGCCGAGGAGGACCTTGGGCCACAGTCCGGCGACGACGGTGAGGGCGACGAGCGGGGTCCAGGCCGCGAACTCGTAGGAGCGGACGTCGGGCAGCTTCGGGGCGTCCTGGGGCAGGGCGCCCATGCAGACGCGGCGGACGACGATCAGCAGGTACGCGGCCGTCAGCAGCGTCCCGAACGCGCCGATCGCCATGAAGGTGAGGAAGGCGGGGCGGCTGAGGCCGGCGGCGGGCTGGAAGGCGCCGAACAGGGCCAGCATCTCCCCCCAGAACCCGGCCAGGCCCGGCAGGCCGAGCGACGCGACCGCGCCGAAGGCGAGCAGGCCGCCGAGGCGCGGGGCCTTGCCGTAGAGCGCGGCGCCGGTCTGGAATTGATTCGGCGCGGCGGAGCCGCTCGTTGAGGGGCGGTGGTCGGGCGACGGGAGGGCCAGGGTGTCGAGGTCGGTGCTGCCGGTGCGGTCCTTCAGCGCGCCGACCAGGAAGAAGAGCAGGCCGGTGATGAGGCCGTGGGCGATGTTGGCGAACAGGGCGCCGTTCACTCCGGTCGGGGTCATCGTGGCGATGCCGAGCAGGACGAAGCCCATGTGGCCGACGGAGGAGTAGGCGATGAGGCGCTTGAGGTCGCCCTTCGCGCCCTGTTTGGCGAGGGCCAGGCACGCCAGGGATCCGTAGATGATGCCGACGACGGCCAGGGCGGCGAGGTACGGCGCGAAGGTGCGGAAGCCGTCCGGCGCGCTGGGGAGCAGGATACGGACGAATCCGTACGTACCCATCTTCAGCAGGACGCCGGCCAGCAGGACCGAGCCGACGGTCGGCGCGGCGGTGTGGGCGTCGGGCAGCCAGCTGTGCAGGGGCCACATCGGCGTCTTGACCGCGAGGCCGATCCCGATCGACAAAACCGCGATGACCTGCACGGATGTGCTCAGCGACCGGCCGTTGTCAGTGGCGAGTGCCATCATGTCGAACGTGCCCGCCTTGATCCCGATCAGGAGCAGGCCGAGCAGCATGACCACGGAGCCGAGCAGCGTGTAGAGGATGAACCGCCAGGCGGCCCGGCTCCGGCCCTCACCGCCCCACCGGGCGATGAGGAAGTACATCGGGATGAGGACCGTCTCGAAGGCGAGGAAGAAGAGCAGCAGGTCGAGGACGGCGAAGGTCGCGAGCGTGCCGGACTCGAGGACGAGCAGCAGGGCGACGAAGGCCTTCGGGGTCGGGCCTTCCGGCATTTTGAAGTACGAGTAGAGCGCGCAGAGGAAGGTCAGCAGCGCGGTCAGGACCACAAGGGGGAGGGAGATGCCGTCGATGCCGAGGTGGATGCGTACGTCGAGTGCGGGGATCCAGCTGATGTCGGTGCTGGCCTGCATCTTCGACGGCTGGTCGTGGTCGAAGCCGAGCGCGAGGACGATCGCGGCGATGAGGACCGCGCCGGTGACGGTGACGCCGTGCCGGAGCACGGCCTGCTCGGGTGACTTCCCCTTCAGCCCGGGCGGGGCGGGCAGGAGAGCCGCGGCGGCCCCGAGGAGCGGGCCGACGACGACGAACGCCAGAAGGAACTGCATCACGGACTCGTTGATATCGATCACGCCTGCTCACGCTCCGGTGGCGACGAGGACGGCGGCGACCGCGAGGACGACGGTGCCGGCGAGCAGCGCGCTCACATAGGTCTGGACGTTGCCGGTCTGGGCGCGCCGTACGGCGGCGCCGAGCCAGCGGGGCAGCGCACCCGCACCGCGCACGTAGGTCTCGACGACCTCGCGGTCGAGGAACCGGACGAGGCTCGCCCCGGCCTGGACCGGGCGGACGAACAGGGCCGCGTAGACGGCGTCCAGGTGGAAGCCGGCGGCCGCAGGGCGGTGCAGCGGGCCGAGCAGGAGCCGTCCGGGGTCGGCGGGATCGGGCGCGTAGGCGATGTCGCCGTAGGCCGGCTCGTGGGTGGCGATGGCTTCCGCCTCGACCTGGGCGGCGTCGCCCTCGGGGTGGGCGGCGACCGCGCCCAGCGGGACGCGGGCGGCGAGCGCGGTGGTGTGGCGCCAGGCGCCGTAGGTGACGATGCCGCCGGCCAGGGCCAGGCCCGTGCCGAGCACGGAGGTGGTCAGGGTCGGGGCGAGGTCGCGGCCGTCGAACCAGTCGGGCAGCAGGCGGAACACGAACCCGCCGAGGGCCAGGGACGGCACGGCCAGCACCCACAGCACGACGGTCATCGTCAGCGGCTGCCTGCCGTGGTCGGGGGCTTCGGCGCCCCGGCCCCGGAAGGCCAGCAGCCACAGGCGCATCGCGTAGGCGGCGGTGAGCACGGCCGTGACCAGGCCGGCGACGAGAACGATCCAGCCCGCGGCGGCGGGGACGTGCTCGGTGTGCCCGGTGACGGCGTGCTCGGCGACACCGAGGACGGCCTCCTTGGAGAAGAAGCCGCTGAAGGGCGGGATCGCGGCGAGCGCGAGGAGCGCCACGGTCATCGTCCAGTAGGCGTCGGGGACGCGGTCGCGCAGGTTGCGCATGCGGGACATGGCGGCGACCGAGTTGGTGCCGGCCGCGTGGATGATCACACCGGCCGCGAGGAACAGCAGCGCCTTGAAGGCGCCGTGGGACAGGAGGTGGAAGACGGCGGCTCCGCGGTCGCCGACGGCGAGGCCGCCGGCCATGTAGCCGAGCTGGCCGATCGTCGAGTAGGCGAGGACGCGCTTGATGTCGTCCTGGGCGAGCGCGGCGAGGCCCGAGCCGGCCATCGTGACGGCGGCCATGACGGCGAGCACGACCATCGCGGCCTGCGAGGCCTCGAAGACCGGGAGGAGCCGGGCGATGAAGTAGACACCGGCGGCGACCATCGTCGCGGCGTGGATCAGCGCGGAGACGGGGGTCGGGCCCGCCATCGCGTCGGGGAGCCAGGTGTGCAGCGGGAACAGCGCCGACTTGCCCGCCACGCCCGCGAGGAGGAGAAGGGCGATCAGCGTGGGGTGGTCGAGTCCGCCGCTCGCGACGGCGCCGAGGACCTTGGTGATGCGGAAGGAACCGGCGTCGGTGGCGAGGGCGAACAGACCGATGAGGAAGGGGACGTCGCCGAGCTTGGTGACCAGGAAGGCCTTGAGGGAGGCGGCGCGGGCCTCCGGGGTCTCCCAGTAGTGGCCGACCAGGAAGTAGGAGCAGATGCCCATGACTTCCCAGCCGACCAGCAGGACGATCAGGTCGCCGGAGTAGACGACCAGGAACATCGCGGAGGTGAACAGGGAGACGAGGGCGGCGTAGGACGGGTAGCGCGGGTCGTCGCGCAGATAGCCCGTCGAGTAGATCTGCACGCAGGAGGCGACGAGGCCGACGAGGACGGCGACGAGCGCGGCGAAGCCGTCGATGTGCAGGGCGAGTTCGATCGGGACCGAACCCGTGGGCGTGAGCTCCGTGGCCGAGTTGATGGCCTGGTCACCGCCCTGGCGTGTGGCGACCAGCGCGGTGAGTACCAGGGAGGTGAGCGTCGGGAGGATGGCGAGGGGGCGGGCGAAGCCGGGTGCCGTGCGGCCCAGGAGGAGGCCGGATGCGGCGCCGAGGAACGGCAGGAGGGGGACGAGGAGGGCGAGGGTGGTCGTGGTCACGCGGTGGCCTCAGCCTTCTGGGCCTCGTCGGACTGCTCGGCCGTGAGGGCGTCGTGGTCGGTGCCGTCGTGGCCGTCGCCGTCGGGGCCGTGCCGTTCGGCGGTGTCGCGGAGCTTGTCGATGTCCGCGGTGCCTCGGTTGCGGTGGACGGCGAGGACGATCGCCAGGCCGATGCCGATCTCGGCGGCGGCGATGGCGATGGTGAACAGGGTGAGGGCCTGGCCGGAGTGCAGGGTCTCCTCGGCGGTCCTGCTGAGCCAGACGTCGAAGGCGACCAGGTTGAGGTTGACGGCGTTGAGCATCAGCTCGACCGACATCAGGACCAGGATCGCGTTGCGGCGGGCGAGGACGCCGTAGAGGCCCGTGCAGAAGAGGAGGGCGGAGAGGACGGCGGGATAGGCGAGGTGCATCAGCGGGTCCCTTCCTTCTCGCTCCGGGTGGCCGGGGTGCTCTGGGCGGGAGTGCTCTCGGCCGGTGTGCTCCCGGGCGCGGTCGCCGTCTCGGCCTTCGCCTTGCGGGACAGGACGATCGCGCCGACCAGGGCGGCGAGGAGGAGGACGGAGAGGGCTTCGAAGGGGAGGACCCAGTTCTGGAAGAGGCTGGCGCCGGTGGCCTCGGTGGAGCCGGCGGCGGGGCCGTCCAGGTCGATCCAGGTCGCACGGAAGGCGTCGACGACCACCCAGACGAGGGCGGCGGCCGCGGCGACGGCCACGGTGAGGGCGGCCCAGCGGTTGCCGGAGTCCGCGTCCGGGGAGCGGCCGATGGGGGCCCTGGTGAGCATCAGACCGAACAGGAGGAGGACGACGACGGAGCCGACGTAGATGAGGACCTGCACCCAGGCGATGAACTCCGCGGTGAGCAGGAGGTACTCGACGGCCAGGCCGCCGAGGGTCACCACCAGCCAGAGGGCGGCGTGCACCAGCTGCCGGGTGGTGACGGTGACGATCGCGGCGCCGAAGGTGACCAGGCCGACGAGGAGGAAGGCGATCTCGACGCCCGTCGGGGAGAGGAAGCCGTGGGTCTGTACGGCGAGGCTCACGACTCTCCCTCCCGCGGTTCCGACTGCGCGGCCGCGAGCTTCTCGGCGGCCTTGCGGGCGGTGGCGAGTTCCTTCGGTTCCTCCGCGCCGGGATCGAGGGCCGGCGGGGCCGGGACGGTCCACATCCACTCGCGGAGCTTGTCGCGCTCGTGGGTGAGGTCGCGGATGTCGGTCTCGGCGTACTCGAACTCCGGGGACCAGAACAGGGCGTCGAAAGGACAGACCTCGATGCAGATACCGCAGTACATGCACAGCGAGAAGTCGATGGCGAAGCGGTCGAGGACGTTGCGGCTGCGCTCGCGGCCGCCGGGGGTCGCCGCCGGGACCGTCTCCTTGTGGGAGTCGATGTAGATGCACCAGTCCGGGCACTCACGGGCGCACAGCATGCAGACCGTGCAGTTCTCCTCGAACAGGCCGATCACACCGCGGGTGCGGGGCGGGAGGTCGGGCTGGGCGTCCGGGTACTGCGCGGTGACGGACTTCTTCGTCATCGTGCGGAGGGTGACGGCCAGGCCCTTGGCGAGGCCGGAGCCGGGGATGGGGGCCATGGTTACGAGATCACCACCTTGACGATGCCGGTGAGGGCGATCTGGGCGAGGGAGAGGGGGACGAGAAGGGTCCAGGACAGTTTCTGGAGCTGGTCCTCGCGCAGCCGGGGGTAGGTGACGCGCAGCCAGATGACGAGGAAGGCGAGGACGGCGGTCTTCAGCAGGGTCCAGACCCAGCCGAGGCCGTCGGCGCCCCAGGGGCCGTGCCAGCCGCCCAGGAAGAGGACAGTGGTCAGGCCGCACAGGACGACGATTCCGGCGTACTCGGCGAGGAGGAAGAGAGCGAAGCGCAGGCCCGTGTACTCGGTGTACGCGCCGAAGATGATCTCCGAGTCGGCGACGGGCATGTCGAAGGGCGGGCGCTGCAGTTCGGCGAGGCCGGCCACGAAGAAGACGATCGCGCCGACGATCTGCCAGGGCAGCCACCACCACTCGAAGGCGTCGAGGATGCCGGGGAGGGAGACGGTGCCGGCCGCCATCGCCACCGAGGCGGCGGTGAGGAGCATCGGCAGTTCGTAGGCGAGGAGCTGAGCGGCGGTGCGCAGGCCGCCGAGGAGGGAGAACTTGTTCGCGGACGCCCAGCCGGCCATGAGCGAACCGAGGACGCCGACGCCCATGACGGCCAGGACGAAGAAGACGCCCGCGTCGATGACCTGGCCGACGGCTCCTTCGCCGGGGCCGATGGGGATGGCGAGCAGGACGAGGAGATAGGGCAGGAGGGCGACGGCGGGAGCGAGTTGGAAGATGCGGCGGTCCGCGCCCGCGGGGACGACGTCCTCCTTCTGCGCGAACTTCACGCCGTCGGCGATCAGCTGGGCCCAGCCGTGGAAGCCGCCGGCGTACATGGGGCCGAGGCGGCCCTGCATGTGAGCCATCACCTTGTGTTCGGTCTGGCCGATGATCAGGGGGAAGGTGAGGAAGACGACGAAGACGATCAGGAGTCGCAGGGTGACGTCGAGCGCGTCGTTCACCGCGGGCCTCCTGTGGGGTCGTCGCTGCCGCTGGGGTCTTCGGGGTTACCGGGGTTGCCGGGGTTAGCGGGGTTACCGGGATGGTCCGTGTGTTTCGGTCCAGTCGAGGACTTGGGAGCGTTCGCCGACTCCGGGGTGGCCGGGTCCTTCGGGGCGGCCGGGGCCTCCGGGGTGTCCGTGGCCTCCGGGGTGTCCGGGTCCGTCGGAGTGTCCGAGACCTTCGGGGTTTCCGAGGGTTCACGGGCCTCCGTGGCCCCCGGGACCTCAGGGCTTCCCGAGTCGGGCGCGGGCTCGGGGGTCGGCGGCTGGCCGGCCTCGGGGGACGGTTCGGGCTGCGGTTCGGCGAAGGCCGGGCGGGCGTGGTGCCAGGGGGCGTCCGAGCTGCGCGGGGTGCGCGAAGGGGTGCCCGACGGGCTGTCGCTGCCGCTCCCCTTCCCGCCCCCGCTCTCGCTCTCGCTCTCGCTCTCGCCGGGACCGGGTGTGGCCCGTTGGCTCGCACTGCCCCCCGAGGCGCTGCGTGACCGGCGGGGGCCGGCAGGGGTGTCCGACGGCGTCCGTTGCGACGCCGAGCCCTCGTTGGCGCTCCGCGCGCGGCGCGGCCCCGCCGACGGGGCCGGGGCTCCTGCCTCGGCGGCCGGGGATCCGGCGTCAGTGGCCGTCGACTCCGGCTCGGTTGTCCCGGCGGGGGCCTGGCTCGCCGAGCCTTCCGCCGCCGTGCGGGCACGCCGCGGAGCAGTCGGGGGCGGAGTTTCCGCGTCGCCCGCGGCGGCCTGGCTCGCCGAGCCCTCCGCTGCCGAACGGGCGCGCCGCACCGGCCGTTCCCCCGCGGGGCGGGCTGCCGCGCGGGCCGGGCGTTCGCCTGCCGCGCGGCCCGCGCCACGGGCCGGACGGGCGGGCGCCGGGGGGAGTTGACCCTTCAGAGGCCCCCACTCGTTGGGGTCGGGAACCCCGGGCGGGAGCATCTGGCGGCGCTTGGGGCCGCCGTGTTCGGACTCGCCGGGTTCCTTCGCGCCGGGCCAGGCCTTGGCGACGCGCGCGGCCAGGACGAAGTCCTTGCGCAGGGGGTGGCCTTCGAAGGTGTCGGGCAGGAGGAGGTGGTCCAGCCCCGGGTGGCCTTCGAAGGTGATGCCGAACATCTCGTGCGTCTCGCGTTCGTGCCAGGCGGCGCCCGCGTAGACACCGACGGCCGAGGGCAGGGCGGAGGCCTCGTGCGGGATCGTCGTACGGAGCAGGAGACGTCGGACCGGGGACAGGGCCGCGACGTGGGCCGTGACGCGGAAGCCCGTGCCCGGTTCGTCGACCGCGCTCAGCCAGTCGAAGTAGGTGCAGCCCAGGCGGTCGCGTGCGGTCTCCAGGGCGGAGATCCAGGTGGCCGGGGGGACGTCGACGGTCAGGACCTCGTACGACTCCTCGGCCGTGGTGTCCGGGCCGAAGAGTTCCTCGACGCCGTCGGGCAGCCAGCCGACCCCGGTCATCGTCCCTCCCCCGACGCCGAGTCCGGGCCCGGGGACTCGGGCTGGGAATGCTCCCCGGACGGGCTCGGCGGCTGCACCAAGCCGCTCTGCAAGGCCGCCGCCGAAGGACGCGTCGTGCCCGTGCCGTACCGCTCCCCCAGCGACTCGCGGGCGATCTTCTCCTGGAGCTTGAGGATGCCCTGGAGCAGCGCCTCGGGCCGGGGCGGGCAGCCGGGGACGTAGACGTCGACGGGGATGATCTGGTCGACGCCCTTGGTGACGGAGTACGAGTCCCAGTACGGTCCGCCGCAGTTGCTGCAGGCGCCGAAGGAGATGACGTACTTCGGTTCCGGCATCTGCTCGTAGAGACGCTTCACCGCGGGTGCCATCTTGTCGGTGACCGTGCCGGACACCACCATCAGGTCAGCCTGGCGCGGGCCCGGCGCGAAGGGGATGACGCCGAGCCGGATGAAGTCGTGGCGGGCCATCGACGCGGCGATGAACTCGATCGCGCAGCACGCGAGGCCGAAGTTGAAGACCCAGAGCGAGTAGCGGCGCCCCCAGTTGAGGATCACCTTCATCGGCTCGGGCGCGAGGCGCGCGAGGGCGCCGAGCCGCTTGGGCTCGGGCAGCAGAACAGGCTCGGACACCGAGGGGGTCACGTCCATGCCAGGACGCCCTTCTTGTATGCGTAGAGCAGGCCCACGGCCAGGAAGCCGAGGAAGATGAACATCTCCACCAGGGTCGCCGCGCCGTAGCCGGGTGCGGCGAAGACGGTCGCCCAGGGGAACAGGAAGATCGAGTCGACGGCGAAGATCACGTACAGGAAGGCGTAGACGTAGTAGCGGACCTGGGTGTGGGCCCAGCCCTCGCCGACGGGGTCGACGCCGCACTCGTACGTCAGGAGCTTCTCGGGTGTGGGGACCACGGGCCGCAGCAGGCGGCCGGCCCCGAAGGCGACGGCCACGAACAGCACACCGACGACGGTGAGCAGGCCGACGACCGAATAGGACTGGAAGTAGTCCGCCGCGACGACGGTCGTGGTGACGACGGTCGGTTCCGGCACGTCCGTCCCTCGCTCCCTGGAAACTCGGCCTGGATCCTGCGATGCGACGATCCCGCGGCTCCCCGGCCCGGCCGGAGATCACGGACGCCGCTGTTCGACGATCTGTACGCACGGGAGTCTAGGCCCTGATAAAGGCAGGGTAAGCAGCCCGTCATGCCCCGGCACGAGGGGGGGTGAACTGCTGGCGGTCAACTACGCACAGGCGTGTCCAGTCGTACATGAGTGAGTGTCCGTGCTGCGGCACTTGCGGCCCCATAGATGGGGACGAGAACGAAAGTTCAGCTGTCGAATGTGTGACCTTTACCCGTGATGGTCGTTGAGCATGCTGAGGGGATGGTCGGCCGAGCGCGGGGGACGAGGGGAGAGTGTGTTGGGTGTGCTGCGGGAGATTGGCACGCCGTCCGTGGTGCCCGGCCCATGTGGGGTTGCGCTCCGCGACCGGCTTAAGCACCTGACCACCGAGGACGAGAAGGTACTGCGCCTGGTCGGGGACCATTTGGGCATGCTGGCTTCACTGGATCTGAAGGCGCGGTGCGCAGCGGGGCTAGAGCACGACGCTGAGCGGTGGGCCGAGCGCAAGCGTGCCCTGACGGTGGAGTCGTCCTCCCGCTGGGCCGGGTCGATCACCAAGACCACCCACGATCAGTGGGCGCTGGCCCGGCGCGGGCAGCTCGCACACATCCATAGCCTGGAAGCGGGTGTGCGCACGATTGGGCACCGACTGTCGCTGCCGGTGGGAGAAGAAGGCTCCAGACGGGCTGCGGGCGGCTACCGCAGCAAGCGGGAATGGTTCACCAAGACGCGCCGCCTGCACGTCCTCGAAGACCGCCTCCAGGCCGCACGCGCCGACTGGGAGGCCGGGGTCGTGCGCGTGGTGCGTGGCGGGAAGCGGTTGTTGAGCACCCGCCACCACCTGCAGACCGCAGGGCTCACCGAACAGCAGTGGCGTGCGCGGTGGCGGGCCGGGCGCCGGTTCCTCAAGGCGGACGGTGAGAGCGGAAAGCGGTTCGGCAACGAGACGATCCGCGTGACCCCTGACGGCGAGGTCTCGATCAAGCTCCCGGCCCCCTTGGCCCATCTGGCCAACGCACCCCACGGCCGGTACGTGCTGGCCTGTCGGGTGGCGTTCGCGCACCGGGGCGAACAGTGGCGCGACCGCATCCAGACCCACCGGGCGGTCGCCTACCGCATCCACGAGGACACGAGCCGTGGGCGCTGGTATCTGAGCGCGTCGTGGACGATCCCTGCGGTGAAAACCGTGCCCCTGGCTGCGGCCCGCACACGCGGCGTGGTGGGCGTCGACACCAACGCCGATCACCTGGCCGCCTGGCGCCTGGACCCCCACGGCAACCCCGTCGGCGAACCTGTTTGCTTCGAATACGACCTGTCCGGCACCTCCGCCCACCGCGACGCCCAGATCCGCCACGCCCTGATCCACCTGCTGCACTTCGCCAGACGACACGACCTTGCGGTCGCGATTGAGGATCTCGATTTCTCTGCGGAGAAGACCCGCGAGAAGCACGGCCGCCGCAAGAAGTTCCGCAAGCTGATCTCCGGCATGCCCGTGGCCAGACTGCGGGCCCGCCTGGTGTCGATGGCGGCCGAACTCGGCATCCCCATCGTCGCCGTCGACCCCGCCTACACCAGCCGCTGGGGTGCCCAGCACTGGCGGAAACCCCTCACCAGCACACACCGCAAACCCACCCGCCACCAAACAGCAGCGGTGGCGATAGGCAGGCGCGCCCTGGGACACCCGATCCGGCGACGGACGGCACCGCCCCCTGCTCACCGGAGTGATAAGCAGGGGCATCGGACCGTCCAGGCCGGGCCGACGGTCCCGGGGCGTGAGGAACCCCGCCCCCATATCCCCGGACCACGGACACGATCCGTGCGCGCCGGACGCGGAGCGAACGCGGGCAACCAGGACACCCAACACCGTTCGGGGCGTCCGGCTGAGCATGAGCCCTGGCGACAGGACTCACTCCTGCTCAGTCTTTAGGAACGGTTTACCTCAGTCGATCCGGGGGGTTTGCCTCATGGCGAAGCCGCCCTCCGCCGGGCACGCTGACGCCCATGACCGAACGCATCCCGTCCCCCGGCGCGAGCCGGGCCGCGACGGCGGCCGGGCAGGACGACCGTCCGCCGCCGCCCCGTCTCGCCTACGACCGGCACACCTGGAAGGAGATCGCGCATCTGCTGGCCAACCTTCCGGCCTCGCTGCTCGGTTTCACTTATGTCGTGACCATGTTGTCCACCGGCTTTGGACTGACCGTCACGGTGGTCGGGTTCCCGCTTCTCGCGGTGGGACTCATGGGCGCGCGGCAGCTGGGCAGGCTGGAGCGGGCGCGGGCCAGGGCGCTGCTCGGTGTGCGGGTGGACGAGCCGAGCCGGCTGCGGCTGCGCGGCGGGGGCGGCTTCCAGCGGTTGTGGATGCAGCTGAAGGACCCGGTGGGCTGGCGCACGGTGCTGTACGAGTTCATCCGGCTGCCGTGGGGTGTCCTCACCTTCTCCGTGACGATGGCCTCGCTGTTCGTGCTGTGGCCGGTGCTGCCGTTCATCGCGCGGGGGCTGACCAACGCCGACCGGGCCATGGTGCGCGGGCTGCTGTCGCCCTCCGACGAGCTGGAGCGGCGCATCGCCGAGCTGGAGTCGGACCGGGGGGTCGTGGTCGACACGGCCGCCGCCGACCTGCGGCGCATCGAGCGGGACCTGCACGACGGGGCGCAGGCCCGGCTGGTGAACCTGGCGATGGGGCTGGGCCTGGCCAAGGAGAAGGTGCTGGAGGACCCGGAGGCGGCGGCCTCGATGGTGTCGGAGGCGCACGGCGAAGTGAAGCTGGCGCTCCAGGAGCTGCGGGACCTGGCGCGCGGCATCCACCCGGCGGTGCTGACCGACCGTGGCCTGGACGCGGCCCTGTCCTCGATCGCCTCGCGCTGCACCGCCCCGGTCAAGGTCACGGTCGATCTGGCGGACCGGCCCGCCGCGGCCATCGAGGGCATCGCCTACTTCACCGTCTCGGAGCTGCTGCAGAACATCAGCAAGCACAGCGGGGCGAAGTCGGCGTCGGTGGATGTGTGGCGGACGGACGACCGGCTGCTCATACAGGTGTGGGACGACGGCCGCGGGGGCGCGCGGCTCGACCGCGGTACGGGGATGAAGGGCCTGGCCGACCGGCTGGACGCGGTCGACGGGCTGTTCGTCCTGGAGTCGCCCGAGGGCGGCCCGACGACGGTCACGGCGGAGCTGCCGTGGCGCGACCGGTCCGGAGCCCCGGGGTAGGGAAAACCCCCCGTCCAAGAGGCCGACGGACTCCATGGTCCGCCGACCTGCGGCGGAGCAGGGTGGAGGTACGAGGGCACAGCCGCAGGACGAGGAGAAGGACGACGCCGATGGCCACGGAGTACGGACAGGGGTACGGGCTCGACGGTGGGCCGGGGTTCCCCGGGAGCACGGAACGGCGGCACCGGCTGCCCGCCGCGCTGCGGGCGCCGGTGGAGGGCCGCACCTGGCGCGAGCTCGGCCATGTGCTGCTCAGCCTGCCGATCAGCATCCTGCTGTTCACGTACGCGGTGACGATGGTGTCGCTGGGGGCGGGGCTGCTGGTGACGTTCCTCGGCGTTCCGGTGCTGGCGGCGGCGCTGGCCGGGTGCCGTGGCTTCGGGGCGTTGGAGCGGATGCGGGCGCGGGCGCTGCTGGACCTGGACGTGGCCGAGCCGGAACCGCTGCGGATGAGGAAGCCGGGCGCCATGGCGTGGATGGGGGCCGTCCTCAAGAGCGGCACCTCGTGGCGGGCCCTGCTGTACGCGGTGCTGCATCTGCCCTGGGCGGTGTTCTCGTTCGCCGTCACGGTGAACGTCTGGGCGCTGGGGTGGGGTCTGCTGACGTACCCGCTGTGGTTCTGGGCACTGCCGATGCACGCCGGGCAGGACGGGATCCAGCTGTACGGCGACGAGACGCACCGGGTCTACCTCGACAATCCGTTCGAGATCACGGTGACCGCGCTGGTGGGGCTGCTGTTCACGATCGCCACGCCGTGGATCGTGCGGGCGCTGACCATGGTGGACCGGCTGCTGGTGCACGGGCTGCTCGGGCCGTCACGGCTGGCCTCGCGGGTGGTGGAGCTGGAGTCGGACCGGGGGGTCGTGGTCGACACGGCCGCCGCCGACCTGCGGCGTATCGAGCGGGATCTGCACGACGGGGCGCAGGCCCGGCTGGTCGGTCTCGCCATGGATCTGGGGCTGGCGAAGGAGAAGCTGCGGGAGGATCCGCAGGCGGCGGCGCGGATGGTGGACGAGGCGCACGGCGAGGTGAAGACGGCGCTGCAGGAGCTGCGGGACCTGGCCCGGGGGATCCATCCGGCGGTGCTGACGGACCGGGGGCTGGACGCGGCGCTGTCGGCGGTGGCGTCTCGGTGCACGGTGCCGGTGCAGGTCGAGGTCGACCTGGTGGAGCGGCCGGCGCCGGCGATCGAGGGGATCGCGTACTTCACGGTGTCGGAGCTGCTGCAGAACATCAGCAAGCACGCGCGGGCGACCTGGGCGGGTGTGGAGGTGTGGCGTACGGAGAACCGGCTGATGTTGCAGGTCGTGGACAACGGTGTGGGCGGGGCCGATGTGTCCCGGGGGTCCGGGCTCGCGGGGCTGGCGGAGCGGCTCGACGCGGTGGACGGGATTCTGGTGGTGGATTCGCCGGCCGGGGGGCCGACGCGGGTGACCGCCGAGTTGCCTTGGCGTGGGGCTCATGTGCGGTGATCTCCGGTCGGGGGCGTCCGTGGCGGGGGCTCCGCCCCTGTGACCCCGCCGGGGGGCTCCGCCCCTTGGATCCCCGGCCTTCGTCCTCCCACCGCCCGACACGGTCGGACATGAAGTAAGCCTTCCCTCCCCCATCCACCCCCCGATCCTGAAATGCTGGCCCTGTCGCACGGGTGGGCGCGGGGCCGTTGGGGGTCGCGGACGGGCGGCGTCGGGGCTGTGGGGGGCCGGACATCGTGGAGGACAGGGTGCGGGTGGTCATCGCCGAGGATTCAGTGCTGCTCAGGGAGGGCCTGACCCGGCTGCTGACCGACCGCGGGCACGAGGTCGTCGCCGGGGTCGGTGACGGCGGGGCGCTGATCAAGACCATCACGGAGCTGGACGCTCAGGGTGAGCTGCCGGACGTGGTGGTCGCCGACGTGCGGATGCCGCCGACGCACACCGACGAGGGCGTGCGGGCGGCGGTGCAGCTGCGCAAGGCGCACCCGGGGCTCGGTGTGCTGGTGCTGTCGCAGTACGTGGAGGAGCGCTACGCCACGGAGCTGCTCGCGGGTTCCAGCCGGGGTGTCGGCTATCTGCTGAAGGACCGGGTGGCCGAGGTGCGGGAGTTCGTGGACGCGGTGGTGCGGGTGGCCGAGGGCGGTACGGCCCTGGACCCGGAGGTGGTCGCCCAGCTGCTGGGCCGCAGCCGCAAGCAGGACGTGCTCGCGGGGCTCACCCCGCGGGAGCGTGAGGTGCTGGGGCTGATGGCCGAGGGGCGGACCAACTCGGCGATCGCGCGGCAGCTCGTGGTCAGTGACGGGGCGGTCGAGAAGCACGTCAGCAACATCTTCCTGAAGCTGGGGCTGTCCCAGAGCGACGGCGACCACCGCAGGGTCCTTGCCGTGCTGACCTACCTCAATTCCTGACATGCCGTATGTCTGGCAGGTCCGGACATCAGGCCGCATGATCGTCTCAAAGTCGTGTCCAACATACGAATGACCCAAATAAGGCGACCCTTACGGTCGTAGGGTTGATCCGGGAGGGCCTGCGGGAAGGCCTGTCCCGGACAGCCGCCTCGAGGGAGGTCCAGTTCAGTGACCAGCCAGGTCAGCAGCCCAGCGGAGCAGGCCGACGAAACAGACGAAGCAGTCGTGGGAGAGCAGCGCAAAGCGGCGGGCGCCAAGGACGTCCGCCGCCTCGACCGGGTGATCATCCGGTTCGCGGGGGACTCGGGTGACGGTATGCAGCTCACCGGCGACCGCTTCACCTCGGAGACCGCGTCGTTCGGCAACGACCTGTCGACGCTGCCGAACTTCCCGGCCGAGATCAGGGCACCCGCCGGAACCCTGCCGGGTGTGTCCTCCTTCCAGCTGCACTTCGCGGACCACGACATCCTCACGCCCGGCGACGCGCCGAACGTGCTGGTGGCGATGAACCCGGCCGCCCTGAAGGCCAACATCGGCGACCTGCCGCGCGGTGCCGAGGTGATCGTCAACACGGACGAGTTCACCAAGCGGGCGATGCAGAAGGTCGGCTACGAGACGTCTCCCCTGGAGGACGGCTCCCTGGACGGCTACCACGTCCACCCGGTGCCGCTGACCACGCTCACCGTCGAGGCGCTGAAGGAGTTCGACCTCACCCGGAAGGAGGCCGAGCGCAGCAAGAACATGTTCGCGCTGGGCCTGCTGAGCTGGATGTACCACCGGCCGACGGAGGGCACGGAGAAGTTCCTGAAGTCGAAGTTCGCGAAGAAGCCCGACATCGCGGCGGCCAACATCGCCGCCTTCCGGGCCGGCTGGAACTTCGGCGAGACCACCGAGGACTTCGCCGTCTCCTACGAGGTCGCCCCGGCGGCCACGGCGTTCCCGCCCGGTGTCTACCGCAACATCTCCGGCAACCTCGCCCTGTCGTACGGGCTCATCGCCGCGAGCCGGCAGGCGGATCTGCCGCTGTATCTGGGGTCGTACCCGATCACTCCGGCGTCGGACATCCTGCACGAGCTGAGCAGACACAAGAACTTCGGCGTGCGGACGTTCCAGGCCGAGGACGAGATCGCCGGTATCGGGGCCGCGCTGGGCGCGGCCTTCGGTGGTTCGCTGGCCGTGACCACGACGAGCGGCCCCGGTGTGGCGCTGAAGTCGGAGACGATCGGCCTCGCGGTCTCGCTGGAGCTGCCGCTGCTGGTCGTGGACATCCAGCGGGGTGGCCCCTCGACCGGTCTGCCGACCAAGACCGAGCAGGCGGATCTGCTGCAGGCGATGTACGGGCGCAACGGCGAGGCCCCGGTGCCGGTGGTGGCGCCGCGTACGCCGGCGGACTGTTTCGACGCCGCGCTGGAGGCGGCCCGGATCGCGCTGACGTACCGCACGCCGGTGTTCCTGCTCTCCGACGGCTACCTGGCCAACGGTTCCGAGCCCTGGCGGATCCCGGACCTGGAGGAGCTGCCTGATCTGCGGGTGCGGTTCGCGCAGGGCCCGAACCACACGCTCGACGACGGCTCCGAGGTGTTCTGGCCGTACAAGCGTGACCCGCAGACCCTGGCCCGTCCGTGGGCGGTCCCGGGCACGCCGGGTCTGGAGCACCGGATCGGCGGCATCGAGAAGCAGGACGGCACGGGCAACATCTCCTACGACCCGGCCAACCACGACTTCATGGTGCGTACCCGCCAGGCCAAGATCGACGGCATCGACGTGCCGGACCTCGAAGTGGACGACCCGCACGAGGCCAGGACACTGGTCCTGGGGTGGGGTTCGACGTACGGGCCGATCACGGCCGCGGTGCGGCGGCTGCGGCGGGCCGGGGAGTCGATCGCGCAGGCGCATCTGCGCCACCTCAACCCCTTCCCGCGGAATCTGGGCGCCGTGCTGGAGCGTTACGACAGGGTGGTGATCCCCGAGATGAACCTCGGGCAGCTCGCCACGCTCATCCGGGCGAAGTACCTGGTCGACGCCCACTCGTACAACCAGGTCAACGGCATGCCGTTCAAGGCGGAGCAGCTCGCCGCGGCTCTGAAGGAGGCCATCGATGGCTGAGACGTCCACGACAGGCACCGGCACCATCGAAGCGCTGTCCCTCGTCCCCAAGGCCGAGGGAAAGCAGTCGATGAAGGACTTCAAGTCCGACCAGGAAGTGCGCTGGTGCCCCGGCTGCGGCGACTACGCCATTCTCGCGGCGGTGCAGGGCTTCATGCCCGAGCTGGGGCTGGCGAAGGAGAACATCGTCTTCGTCTCGGGCATCGGCTGCTCGTCCCGCTTCCCGTACTACATGAACACCTACGGGATGCACTCCATCCACGGCCGCGCCCCGGCCATCGCCACGGGTCTGGCGAGCTCGCGCCGGGATCTGTCGGTGTGGGTCGTCACCGGTGACGGAGACGCGCTGTCCATCGGCGGCAACCACCTGATCCACGCGCTGCGCCGCAACGTGAACCTGAAGATCCTGCTGTTCAACAACCGGATCTATGGCCTGACCAAGGGCCAGTACTCGCCGACCTCCGAGGTCGGGAAGATCACCAAGTCGACGCCGATGGGTTCGCTGGACGCGCCGTTCAACCCGGTGTCGCTGGCGATCGGGGCGGAGGCTTCGTTCGTGGCGCGGACGGTGGACTCCGACCGCAAGCACCTGACGGAGGTGCTGCGCCAGGCCGCCGCCCACGAGGGCACGGCACTGATCGAGATCTACCAGAACTGCAACATCTTCAACGACGGCGCCTTCGACGCCCTGAAGGACAAGCAGCAGGCCGAGGAGGCCGTGATCCGGCTGGAGCACGGCAAGCCGATCCGGTTCGGCAGCGACCTCGCCAAGGGTGTCGTACGGGACCCGGCGACCGGTGATCTGAAGGTGGTGGCGGTGACGCCGGAGAACGAGGACCAGGTGCTCGTCCACGACGCGCACTCCGCGTCCCCGACGACGGCGTTCGCGCTGTCCCGCCTCGCCGACCCGGACACCCTGCACCACACGCCGATCGGCGTCCTGCGCTCCGTCGGCCGGCCCGTGTACGACACGCAGATGGCCGACCAGCTCGACCAGGCGATCGAGCAGCACGGCAAGGGCGACCTGGGGGCACTGCTGGCGGGCGGAGACACCTGGACGGTCGTCGGCTGACCTGCCGTACGGCCGCCTCGAGGCCCGGGACCGCTAGGAAGCGGCCCGGGTCTCGTCGTACGTCCGCCGCGCCTTCTCCACGTCGTCCATGCGGTCGTGCGTCCACTGCGTGAGGGCGCGTACCTGCTCGGCGGCCTCGCGGCCCAGGTCGGTGAGGGAGTAGTCGACGCGGGGCGGGATCACGGGCTTGGCGTCGCGGTGGACCAGGCCGTCGCGCTCCAGGGTCTGGAGCGTCTGCGTCAGCATCTTCTCGCTGACGCCGCGGTCTCCCCAGCGGCTGACCGCCCGGCGCAGCTCGCTGAACCGGTACGAGCGCTCCAGGAGCTCGATCAGGACGAGCACGCCCCAGCGGCTGGTGACGTGCTCCAGGACCAGGCGGTGCGGGCACAGGGCCTCGACTTCACTTACTGCCATGCCAGTACCTTACTTCAAAGTGGGTACTATCCAAAAGTTAGCGTCCCTCCTAGGGTTAGTGCCATCGCACCCCACAAGGAGAGTCGGCATCATGAGCATCATCGTCACCGGAGCCACCGGACACCTCGGTCGTCACGTCGTCGAGCAGCTGCTGGAGAAGGTCCCGGCCGGGCAGATCACGGCCGTCGTCCGCGACCCGGGGAAGGCCGCCGCCTTCGCGGATCGCGGCGTGCAGATCGCGACGGCCGACTACAACACCCCCGCGTCCTTCGACGGCCTCTTCTCCGCCGGTGACAAGGTGCTGTTGATCTCCGGCAACGAGTTCGACAAGGGGCGTGTGGAGCAGCACAAGGTCGTCATCGACGCGGCCAAGGCGGCCGGTGTGGCCCTGCTCGCCTACACCAGCGCCCCCGGCTCGCTGACCGCCGCGCTCGCCGACGACCACCGGGGCACCGAGGAGGCGCTGCTGGACTCCGGCGTGCCCTACGCCCTGCTGCGCAACGGCTGGTACCACGAGAACTACACGGAGAACCTCGCCCCGGTGCTGGAGCACAACGCGGTCGTCGCCGCCGCCGGCGAGGGCAGGGTCTCCTCCGCCTCCCGCGCCGACTACGCCGCTGCCGCCGTCGCCGTGCTGACCGGCGAGGGGCACGAGAACAAGACGTACGAGCTGGGCGGCGACACGGCGTGGAGCTTCGCCGAGTACGCGGCCGAGCTGAGCCGGCAGACCGGCAAGGAGATCGCGTACAGCCCCGTCTCCCCCGACGCCCTCGCCGGCATTCTCACCGGCGCGGGCCTGCCCGAGCCGTTCGCCCGGATCCTGGCCGGGGTCGACGCATCCATCGAGAAGGGCGAGCTGGTCGTCTCCACCGGCGACCTGTCCCGGCTGGCCGGGCGTCCGACCAGCCCGATCTCCGAGGCCATCGCCGCAGCGCTCAAGGGCTGAACTCCCCCGGCGGGTGAGCCACCCCACCCCCGGCTGTCATGACCGTATGCCGATACGGGCATGACAGCCGGGGGTACTCGGCGTTACCGTCGTGCACGCGGACACGACGTGCGAAGGAGGGGCCCGTGAAGCCGAGGGGTGAGCGGCACATAGGACTGCTGAACGGCTTCGCGGCCTACGGGATGTGGGGGCTCGTCCCCCTGTTCTGGCCCTTGCTGAAGCCCGCCGGCGCCATGGAGATCCTGGCGCACCGGATGGTGTGGTCGCTGGTCTTCGTGGGCGCCGCCCTGCTGGTGCTGCGGCGCTGGGCCTGGGCCGGCGAGCTGCTGCGGCAGCCGCGCAAGCTGGGCCTCGTCACGGTCGCCGCGACGGTGATCACCGTCAACTGGGGCCTGTACATCTGGGCCGTGAACTCGGGGCACGTCGTCGAGGCCTCGCTCGGGTACTTCATCAACCCGCTGGTCACCATCGCGATGGGTGTGCTGCTGCTGAAGGAGCGGCTGCGGCCGGTGCAGTGGGCGGCGGTCGGGACCGGCTGCGCGGCGGTCGTCGTGCTCACCGTCGGCTACGGCCGGCCCCCGTGGATCTCCCTCGCCCTCGCCTTCTCCTTCGCCACGTACGGGCTGGTGAAGAAGAAGGTGAACCTCGGCGGCGTGGAGTCACTGGCCGCCGAGACCGCGATCCAGTTCCTGCCCGCGCTCGGCTACCTCGCCTGGTTGACCGCGCAGGGCGGCTCCACCTTCGCCGACGAGGGCGCAGGTCACGCGGCGCTGCTCGCCTCGGCCGGCATCGTCACCGCGCTGCCGCTGGTCTGCTTCGGCGCCGCCGCCATCCGCGTGCCCCTGTCCACGATCGGCCTGCTGCAGTACCTGACGCCGGTCTTCCAGTTCCTGCTCGGCGTCCTCTACTTCCACGAGGCGATGCCGCCGGAGCGCTGGGCCGGGTTCGCGCTGGTGTGGCTGGCGCTCGCACTGCTCACCTGGGACGCCCTGCGCACCGCCCGCCGGGCCTCCCGCGCGCTCAGCAACGAGATGAGCGTGCCCGGCGCCACCAGGGCGACCGGCACGGTCAGCGCCACGCGGAACGCCGACAGCGTGGCCTCGGATCCGGACCCGGTGGACGCCAGGCCGTAGCAGGACGCCGCGCACCACGATCCAGACCCTGGTGACCTGGACGGAGCAGCACCAGGACGAGATCGCGGCGGCCCGGACCGCGTACGACGCCCGTGGGGCGCGGGACTCGGAGGCTACGGCTTCCCGGGCTCCTGGCGGGCTCGGTGGGCCCGGACCTTCTCGCGGTTCCCGCAGTGCTCCATGGCGCACCAGCGACGGCGGCCCGGGCGGGAGGTGTCGACGAAGAGCAGGTAGCAGTTGTGGGCGCCGCACTCGCGGACGCGGTGGGCGTACGGCCCGGTGAACAGGTCGATCGCGTCCCGGGCGACCGTGGCGAGCAGCTGGGTGCCGGTGGCGCCCGGGGCCCAGGCACGGCTGCCGTCCGGTGCGATACGGGCGACGAGCGGGGGCCCGGCCGCGGCGGCGTTGACGACGTCCAGGTGGGCGGCTCGCAGGGGGCGGTCGTGGGCGCGGTCGGCGGCGAGGGGGAACAGCGCGTCGCGCAGGGCGCGGGCGTGCTCCAGCTCTGCGGCCGAGACGGCGAGGTCCAGCCCGTCCGGCAGACGGCTGCGCCGCGCCCAGGCGACCAGGTCTGCGGGCTCGTGCAACACCTCCCAGCGCGCGAACGCACCCGGGCCGCCGGTCGGCAGCAGCTCCAGGCACAGGGCGCCGGGGTCGAAGCGGAAGGACTTCCCCTGGGACGAGACCAGCGTCAGCCCGGGCGTCCGGTCCGGCGATTCCCCTGCGCGTCCACTCACCTAACCAGTATAACTGGTTACATGACGCAGACATCGGCAACACCCGCTCCTGTGCACTGGAAAGTCGTCATCGACGCGAACGACCCGCACGCGCAGGCCGACTTCTGGGCCGCCGCCCTCCGGTACGAGACGGAGGACAACAGCGCGCTCATCGAGAAGCTGCTCGGCTTCGGCGCCGTGACGGAGGACCTCACCGTCGAGTGGCACGGGCGCCGCGCCTTCCGGGACCTGGTCGCGGTACGGCACCCCGAGGACCCGTTCGAGGAGGAGAGCGGAACGGGGCTGGGGCGGCGGCTGCTGTTCCAGCGGGTGCCGGAGGTGAAGACGGTCAAGAACCGGCTCCACCTCGATCTGCACCCGGGCGCTGGTCGGCGCGAGGAGGAGGTCGCGCGGCTGGAGAAGCTCGGGGCTCGCGTGCTGCGGCGGGTGGCGGAGCGGGGCGGCGAGTGGGCCCTGATGGCGGACCCGGAGGGGAACGAGTTCTGCGTGCACTGATGCAGGACCGGTGTCGGACCGGTGCGTCGGTTAACAAGGCCCTGGCCGGATAAGAGTCTTGACGGAGAGTCAGTAGCAGCTTCACCATCCAGGCACCCCATTCACTGTGGGCTGCCCGTGGCCATCCCACGAGCTTCCCAGAGGAACTCGGAGCCCCCACACATGAAGCTCTCCGTTTCCGCACGCGCCGCCGCCGCGGCCGCCGTCGCGACCACCCTGCTCCTGACGGGCGGTGCCGTGGCGGACGCCGCGTCCGCTCCGGCGAGACCGGCCGCCGCGTCCGACATACCCCTGGCGGGCGTCAAGGCCCATCTGTCCCAGCTCCAGTCCATCGCCACCGCCAACGGCGGCAACCGCGCGCACGGCCGGGCCGGCTACAAGGCCTCGCTCGACTACGTCAAGGCCAAGCTGGACGCGGCCGGATACACCACCACGGTCCAGCAGTTCACCTCCTCCGGCCGCACCGGCTACAACCTGGTCGCCGACTGGCCCGGCGGTGACACGAGCCAGGTCGTGATGGCCGGCTCGCACCTCGACAGCGTCTCGGCCGGGCCCGGCATCAACGACAACGGGTCCGGCTCGGCCGCCGTCCTGGAGACCGCCCTCGCCGTGTCACGGGCGCAGTACAAGCCCGCCAAGCACCTGCGGTTCGCCTGGTGGGGCGCGGAGGAACTCGGCATGGTCGGTTCCCGCTACTACGTCAACCGGCTGGCCACCGGGGACCGTTCACGGATCAGCGCCTACCTGAACTTCGACATGATCGGCTCCCCGAACCCCGGCTACTTCGTCTACGACGACGACCCGGCGATCGAGAAGACCTTCAAGGAGTACTTCAGCGGCGTCAACGTCCCGACGGAGATCGAGACCGAGGGCGACGGCCGCTCCGACCACGCGCCCTTCAAGAGCGCGGGCGTGCCGGTGGGCGGGCTGTTCAGCGGGGCCGAGCGGGCGAAGACGGCGGCGCAGGCGGCCAAGTGGGGCGGTACGGCCGGGCAGGCCTTCGACCGCTGCTACCACTCCTCCTGCGACACCACCGCCAACATCAACGACACGGCCCTCGACCGCAACAGCGACGCCCTCGGGTACGCGGTGTGGGCGCTGTCGGACTAGGACCTACTGGGCGCGGGCCCGTTCGGTGAGGCGGCCCATGCGGGCGCGGGCCGCCTCCAGACCCTCGATCTCCTCCGCGGCGGGGCCGCCCTCGGCGGCGAGGTCCGCCCAGAGGGTGATCAGATCCCGTCCCAGCTCCAGTCCCAGCGCCGGGTCGCGAACCGCGCGCCAGGCGGTGGCCGCGCTCTCCACGTTGCCGTAGGCGGCCTCTCCGTCGCCTGTACGCCGGTAGGCACCCGCCAGGTCGAGCGACAGGCGGAAGGCGCGGACCGGATCGCCGGCCAGGTAGGCGACGTAGGCGGTCAGTTCACCGAGCCGGAGCACCTCGGGGTGCTCCGGCCCCAGCGTTCCCGAGGCCTGTGCGACGGTCTGGTCGGCCAGTCCGGCCGCCGCCTCGATGCGGCCCTCCTTCACGGCTTCACCGATCCGCGCGATCGGCTCCGCGAGGACAGCCGGTGCGGCGGAGTCACCCGGGACGCCGAAGGGTTCGTCACCGAGCAAGGCCTCCGCGACGGCGTCGAAGCCGCGGATGGGGGTGGGCTTCAGGTCGGGGTCGGTGGCGAGCAGCTCCGCTTCGGACAGCGGGGCGGGAGCCGGGCGGCGCTTCGGGGCGGGACCCGCTTCGGGGACGGGCAGCGGCCGCGCGTCCATGGGCGGAGGCGGGCCGAACTGGCCGGTGGGGGGTGCGACGGTGCCGGGGGGCGTGGCTGTGCCGGGGGGCGTGGCCGTGGCCGGGGGTGTGTCTTCCGGGGTGGGCGGCGGGGTGGCTTGTACGGGTCGCAGCTTGAACGTCGGTGCGGGGTCGTCGGACGGCTGCTGTTCGGGTACCGCCCGCAGTGGGAACGTCGACGACGCGCCCCGGCCGGACTCCGGCATGGGACGCAGGATGTGCGTGGCGCTGTCGCTCTGCGGGTGCTGTTCCTCCGACGCGGGCGGCATCGGCCCAGGGGCGGGAGCCGGCGGCTCCGTCACCGCGCCCGCCGGGGGCGTCTCCCGGGGCGGAGGTGCCGGGGCGACGGCGTCGTCCGGTGGTGCCGTACGGACCGGCTCGGCGGTGAAGCGGCTGGAGCCGTCCGGGTCGACCTGGAGCGGGACGACGTAGCCGATGCGCTCGTCGTGGACCGTGGCGAGGACGGGGTGGCCGGTGGCGAGGGCGATGTGGTGGAGGCGGTTCAGGACGGCCTGCTGGATCTCCTCGCCGGGGGCCGCGAAGACCGGGACGCCTCCGACCGACGCCCCGTCGGACCCACCCGCCGCACCGGCTCCCGGCCCGGCTCCCGGGTCCGCACCGGCCACGGGAACCCGGACGTCCACCGGCGCCGCCGGGGTCGCCACGCGTGCGGCCTGCTTCTGTTCCCGCTTCTTCTCGCGGCTCAGTCGAGACATCGTCCCCTCACTCGGCGTCGTACACCTACGGTCGAGTGTGTCCGCTCGCTCCCGTTTCTCACGTCACCGCGGTGTCACAGGCTCGTCCCAAGGGCCGTGTGCCCCACGCCATCGTTCCGTATGGCATGCGGAGCCGGAGCACGAGGGAAGAGAGGGATATGCACACAGGCACGCGACAGGGACCGGAGATCTGGATCCGCGGCCCGGTGACCACCCCGGAGCCGGGGCCACCGCCGGAGCCCGCGCACGCCCATGCCGGGGCACGGCGTTTCTCCTGGGTCGGCACGCACGGCGGCGCCGGTGTCTCCACCCTCGCCGCGGTCTACGGCGGCTACGACAGCGGCCGCGCCTGGCCCGGGCCGGACGGTCCCCCGTCGGTGCTGCTGGTCGCGCGGACGCACGCGGCCGGGCTGGACGCGGTGGCCGCCGCGGTGGAGGTCTTCCGGCACGGCCGGGCCCCGCAGGCGCTCGACCTCGAGGGTGTCGTCCTCGTGGCGGACGCCCCGGGCCGGCTGCCGCGCCCGCTCGCCCAGCGGGTCAGGTCCCTGGAGTCGGTGATCGACGTGTACCGGGTGCCGTGGGTGCCGGCCTGGCGGCTGGGCGAGCTGGGCCGTCCGCCGCGCGAGACCGCGGCCCTGGCCCGGCTGACGGGAGCGGCGCGCTGACGGCCGCGGCGGCCCTGTCGGCCGGGGAGATCGCGGCGGGCGTACGGGCCCGGGAGCTGCGCGCTGTCGACGTGGTCACGGCGGCGCTGGAGCGGATCGAGCGGGCCGATCCGGCGCTGTGCGCGTTCGTCGAGGTGTGGCGCGAGGAGGCGGTGCGCCGGGCGGGCGAGCTGGACGCGCGGCTCGACCGGTGCTCCGGAGCCGTCCCCCGCGCGAGCGCGAGGGAGGGCGGGGCGCCTTTACGGGATGCCCCTTTTCGGGATACCCCGGATATCACTCGTACGAGCGATGCCGCACGGGCGGGCCGAGCCGGACCGCTGCCGCTGGCGGGCGTTCCCCTCGCCGTGAAGGGGCGGCACGGGTTGCGGGCGGTGGGTCCGCTGCTCGCGGCCGGCTGTGTGGCCGTGGGTGCGACCTCGGTGCCCGGGCCGGGTACTCCCTGGCAGACCTGGGGGCTCGGTGCTCACGGCCGGACGGTGAACCCGTGGCGGGCCGACCGTACGCCGGGCGGCTCGTCGGCCGGGGCCGCGGTGGCGGTGGCGGCCGGGCTGGTGCCGCTGGCGACGGGCGGCGACGGGGCCGGGTCGGTGCGGATCCCGGCGGCGTGGTGCGGCGTGGTCGGCTTGAAGACGACCCGCGGGCGACTGCCCTCCGCCGACCGTACGGGTCTCGCCGTCCCGGGCGTGCTCGCCCGCTCGGCGTCGGACGCGGCCCGCTGGTGGCAGGTGATGTCACGGGAGCCGGCGACGCCCGGCCCCCCGCTGCCCGTCACCGCCGTCTGGTCCCCCGACCTCGGTTTCGCCGGACCCGACCCGGAGCCCGTCGCGCTCGCCCGGGCGGCGATGGAACGGCTCGAGGCGGCCGGTGTCGTACGGCTCGTACGGCCGCGAGTGCCGCCCCGGCTGCTGGACCCGGGGCCCGCCTGGCTCGCCCTGCGCACACCCGGTGCCGACCCGGCCGGGGCCCACCGCGTCCGGGCGGAGAACGACCGGCGGCTGGCCGGGCTGTTCGCCGGTGCCGAACTGCTGCTGACGCCGACGGCACCCACCGCACCACACGGCCACGAGGGGCCCGGAGACCGCTACTCCACCTCGCTCACCTGGGCGTTCAACCTCAGCGGGCATCCGGCGCTGAGCCTCCCGGCGGGCTTCGGCGGTGACGGCTGCCCGGCCGGGCTGCACCTGGTGGCGGCGCACGGGCGGGAGGCGTTGCTGCTGGCCGTGGCGCGGGAGGCGGAGGCCGCCGGCACCCACTGAGGAGTCCCGGAGTGGCTGACGGGCACCCTTGGCGAATTAAATGCATCCGCATATGATGCAAGCGCGTGTAATTGACGTGCGCCTATCTTCTGGGGGACTCCCATGACCCGCCGCTTCCTTTTCGTCCTGGGCAGCGCCCGCGCCGACGGCAACACCGAACTGCTGGCCCGCCGGGCCGCCGAGCAGCTGCCGCCGGACGTCGAACAGCAGTGGATCGACCTCGCCGAGCACCCGATCCCCGACTTCGAGGACCTGCGCCACGACAGCGACCACGTCCGCCCGACCGAGGGCAACCTCGCCCTCCTGCTGGACGCCACCCTCGCGGCCACGGACCTCGTGATCGCCTCGCCCCTGTACTGGTACTCGGTCTCCGCGCACACCAAGCGCTACCTGGACCACTGGTCGGGCTGGCTGCGCACGCCCGGTCTCGACTTCAAGGCGACCCTGGCCGGGCGCACCCTGTGGGGCGTCACCGCGCTCGCGCACCAGGAGGAGGTGGTGGCCGACCCGCTGGTCGGGACGCTCAACAACTCGGCCGCGTACCTGGGGATGCGGTTCGGCGGGGTGCTGCTCGGCAACGGCAGCAAGCCCGGTGACGTACTGAACGACACCGAGGCGTTGACCCGCGCCAAGACGTTCTTCGCGCAGGAGGCGCCGCTCGCCCGGTTCCTGTACGAGGAGTGAGCACCAGAAGGAGTGAGCGCTAGGCGGTGATGTCCTTCGTCGTGAAGCGCGCCCAGGCCGCCGAGCCGAACACCGCCGCGTACAGGGCCTGGAGACCGAGGTTCTTGGCGAGGTCGTCCCAGTAGACCGGTTCGCGCATGAGGTCGGCGAAGGACAGCCAGTAGTGCGAGAAGAAGTACGGCTGGAGGGCGTGCAGTTGCGGGATCTGGTCGAGGATCTGGACCGTGATCAGCAGGCCGACCGTGGTGGCCATCGCCGCGATGCCGCTGTTGGTCAGCGTCGAGACGAACAGGCCGAGCGCGGCGACGCCGATCAGTGACGCGGCGACGACCAGGGCGATCAGCAGGGCTCTGCCCAGACCTTCGGCGAAGCTGATCTGCGTGCCGGAGATGGTCGTCAGGTCGCCGAGCGGGAAGAGGAGTGCTCCCACCGTCAGCGCCGAGACGGCGACCACGAGGGTGGCGGCCAGGCAGAACAGCACGACCGTCGCGTACTTGGTGAGCAGCAGACGGCTGCGGCCCGCGGGGGCGACCAGCAGGTAGCGGAGCGTCCCGGCGTTGGCCTCGCCGGCGATCGCGTCGCCCGCGACGACACCGATCGCCATCGGCAGGAAGAACGGGAGGGTGGCGGCCAGGGCGGTGAAGACGAGGAACAGGCCGTTGTTGGTGATCTGGGAGATGAAGGCCGGCCCTCCGCCGCCTCCCCCACCGCCGGGTGACGAACCGTCGCCCGTCTCGATCTTGACGGCGATGCCGACCAGGACGGGCACTCCCGCCAGCACGGCCAGCAGGGCGAGGGTGCGCCAGCGGCGGAAGGTGGTGGTGAGCTCGTTGCGCAGCAGCCCGAAGGTCCACAGCGGACTCACCGGGCGTGCGCTCTCGGCGACTTCAGCCCGCGACATCGAATCCCTCCCCCGTCAGCGCCACGAACGCGTCCTCCAGCGAGGCCCGTTCGACCGTGAAGCCGCGTACCCGGACTCCCGCGGTGACCAGCGCGGTGTTCACGTCGGCGAGGTCGCGGTCCGGTGGTTCGCCGGTCACGCGGTCGTCGGTCACGACCAGGTCGCCGACGCCCTGCTCCTTGAGGACGCGGGCCGCCTCCGCCGGATCCGGGGTGGTCACCACCAGCCGGCCGCGTGCCCCGGCGGCCAGCTCGGCGACCGGGCCCTGGGTGATCAGGCGGCCCTGTGCCATCACGGCCGCGTGCGTGCAGACCTGCTCGATCTCGTCCAGCAGATGGGAGGAGAGGAAGACGGTCGTGCCGTCCGAGGCCAGCTCCCGTACGAGGGTGCGGATCTCGCGCATGCCCTGCGGGTCGAGGCCGTTGGTCGGCTCGTCGAGCACGAGCAGCCGGCGCGGCCGGAGCAGTGCGGCCGCGAGGCCCAGGCGCTGCTTCATGCCCAGCGAGTAGGCCTTGGCCTTCTTGCCCGCGGCGGCCGTCAGGCCCACCCGGTCCAGGGCCGCGGCCACCCGGGCACGCCGGGTGCGCGGGTCGGCGGCCGGGTCGGCGGAGTCGTACCGGATCAGGTTGTCGCGGCCGGAGAGGAAGCCGTAGAGGGACGGGCCCTCGATGAGGGCGCCGACGTGCGGCAGCACGGCGCGGGTGGCCCGGGGCATGGGCTGCCCGAGCACCCGTGCCGCGCCGGAGGTGGGCTCGATGAGGCCCATCAGCATGCGGATGGTGGTGGTCTTGCCGGAGCCGTTGGGCCCGAGGAAGCCGAAGACGCTGCCCGCCGGGACGGTCAGATCGAGCCCGTCGACGGCGAGCTGCCCGCCGCGATAGCGCTTGGTGAGCCCCCGTGTGGCGATGACGGTCTCCCCACCCAGGACATTCGCGCCGCTCTCCTCCGGCTCCGCGGCGGGCTGTTCGGCCATCGGCTTCCTCGTTCTCTCGGTGTCCCGTGACGTACGGGACCTACTTGCCGGCGTCGGCCGCCTTCACGAGGGCGTCCTTGGTGACCATGCCGACGTAGACCTTGCCGTCGTCCGTCATCAGGGCGTTGACCAGGCGGGTGGAGAAGACCGTGCCCGAGCCGAACTTGCCGGTGACCTTGTCGCCGAGCGAGTTCACGAAGCCGCCGAGGTCGCCGCCCGCCTCACCGGAGGGCACACCCTCGCCGCCGGTGTCGAAGGTGGCTATGGCGTTCCAGCCCTCGCCGATGGTCTTCATGCCCTCGGCACCGCCGAAGCCCTTGCCCAGGTCCTCCGGGGACTTCGGGGACTTCAGGGACTTCGGGGCGCGCTCGGCGTGCTTGCGCGCCCCACCCTTGTCGGAGTCCTTCTCCTCGGTGACCTTCGCACCCTTCGGCGGGGTGAAGTCGAAGGTCGACGCGGCCGGCCGGTCGAAACTCACCTTGGTGAAGCCCGCGTCGACGACGGCGGCGCCCCCACTGGCCGGGGTCAGTGTGAACTTCAGCGGCGTACCCGTCTTCGCGTCCACCGCGACGGTGACCGCGCCGACCGTGGAGCCGGACTGCTTCGGCTTGATGAGCAGCTTGTAGGCGTCCCGGCCGGCGACCTGGGCGGTGCCGTCCACGGTCACGGAGGTCGTGTCGTCGACGGCCTTCAGGGCCTCCTCGGCGAAGTCCTTCGGCGTGGCCGGCGGCTGCTCCTTCTCGTGCTTCGGGCTGTCCGAGGCGGTGCCGTGGTAGACCTCGTTCGACTTGCTGTCGTAGCCCCAGAGGTCCTTGCCGTTGTGGACGACGCTGTACTCGGCGGCGTTCTCCAGCAGCGACAGCTTCTGCTTCTCCGGGCCGTCGACAGCGACGCGCAGGGTGTGCGTGCCGGAGGCCAGTTCGGTGAGCTTGGACGTCGGGTCGGCGGAGGAACCGCCCTCGCCCGGGCTCGCCGCACCGGACATCAGGCTGCTCTCCAGCCCGCCGAGGTCCGGCAGTCCGAGATCCGTGCTGATCTTCACCGTGCCGGACAGCTGCTGCACGTCCGACTTGGCGATCTTCTCGATGAGCTGCTGTGCCGTGATCTTCGGGAGGTCGGGGTCGCCCGAGTCGGCGAGTGCGGGGACCAGGCCGATCGTCGCGGCCGCCACCCCCATCACCGTGACCGGGACGACGTACCGCGCGGCTTTGCTCCGCCGGGAGCGCTGCTCGTCGACCTCCCCGGCGGTCGTGTTCTCGTCGGATGCGTACGGTGCCATGTGTGCCCTACCTCCGTGGTCGGCGGCGGCTGTCCGTGTCGTCCACGCACTCGTCCCTGAGCCGCCATTCTCACCCGAACAGGTGAGGAGTGGTGTTCTTCGGTGGTCTCCATCTGACCAAATCGGCCGGGGAGATACGTCAGACCGCGGGCTCAACTCCACGTACTGCTGGGGTATGACACGGAGGGGCGGTGTCTCCCCCGACCCGTAGGGGGCGGGGGATGAACCGGACCGGTGCCGCGCTAGCCGGCGCGGTGCACCACGGCGTCGCTCAGCTCCACGAGAGCCGCCTTCGCGGCGCACTCCGGCAGGGGTGCCAGGGCCGAGCGGGCGTCCTGGGCGTAGCGGACGGTGTCCCGGCGGGCCTGTTCCAGCGCCGGGTGGGCGCGCAGCAGGCGCAGGGCCTCGGCGTGCCGGGCGTCGTCGGTGAGGTCGGAGTCCAGCAGCTCGCACAGGGCGATGTCGTCCGCGAGCCCGAGCCGGGCCGCGCGCTCGCGCAGCCGCAGCACCGGCAGCGTGGGGATGCCCTCGCGCAGGTCGGTGCCCGGGGTCTTGCCGGACTCGTGGGAGTCGGAGGCGATGTCCAGGACGTCGTCAGCGAGCTGGAAGGCGACGCCGAGCCGCTCGCCGTACTGGGTCAGCACGTCCACGACCGTCTCGTCGGCGCCGGACATCATCGCGCCGAACCGGCACGACACCGCCACCAGCGAGCCGGTCTTGCCGCCCAGCACGTCCAGGTAGTGCTCGACGGGGTCCCGGCCGTCCTGCGGTCCGGCCGTCTCCAGGATCTGCCCGGTCACCAGCCGTTCGAACGCCTCGGCCTGCACACGGACCGCCTCGGGGCCGAGGTCGGCCAGGATGTGCGAGGCGCGGGCGAAGAGGAAGTCGCCGGTGAGGACCGCGACGGAGTTGCCCCAGCGGGTGTTCGCGCTCGCCACCCCGCGGCGCACGGCGGCCTCGTCCATCACGTCGTCGTGGTACAGCGTGGCCAGGTGGGTCAGCTCCACGACGACGGCGGACGGCACGATCCCGGGCGCGTACCGGTCACCGAACTGGGCGGAGAGCATCACGAGCAGCGGACGGAACCGCTTGCCGCCGGCCCGCACCAGGTGCTGGGCGGCCTCCGTGATGAAGGGCACCTCACTCTTGGTGGCCTCGAACAAGCCTTCCTCGACAGCCGCCAACCCGGCCTGGACATCGGCTTCCAGAGCCTGGTCCCGCACGCTCAGCCCGAACGGCCCGACGTCGGTCACGAGGGGTCTCCTGTCTGCTGTGTCTGCCGGTGATTACGCGGATTGTCGATAGGTCGCTGCCCTCACTCGAGTCAGCGTATCCGGTCACGTTTCGATCACCGCCAGCGCCCATGGTTACAGGCCGGGTGGTATCCGATCACGACCTCCATGTTTTCGATCAGTCCATAAGAACAGACATTTATCCACTTACCAGGAGGTAGCGAGATATAAACGATTTGCCGCGTTGCGTAAGTTAATTCCCTTTGCTGATATGTACCGCACAGGCTCGTGATCAGTGAGTTCGGTCACGTCGCCCCTTTTGCCCCCTCGCTCCGGCACCGGCCCGTACCCCCTTCCACCGAAAGCCAGTTGAGCCTTGGCTCCCGCAAAGGATCAAGCGGGCCAAACCACTCAGACCAAGGTCAACCGGCTCGGAATGTGACTCCGGTGCTTGTTCCCGACATGTGCTCTCGCATACGTTCCCGGCTTGTCCGGCGGACCGCCGAATCCTGCCGCCGCCCGGACACCCCACACACACCGACTCACTCACGCAGGGCAGGAGCGGGGGACCCAGGTAAGTCGCCGGTCCGCACAGCGGACCGGCTCGGGGTGAAGCCGCGTACGGCAGCACAGCGCCGTACGCGGCCGGACACCTCCCGGCCCGAACCCGACAGCTCACCTCGCAGGCGCCGGAGAGGAACATCGCCATGGCCGGACGAGGCATGCACCGTCGCAGCAGAACCAGCCCGCTCACCCGAGGCGTCGTAGCCGTCGGAACCGGCGGAGCGGCACTCACCCTTCCGCTCCTCGGCGCGACGCACGCGAGCGCCGCCGAGCCCCAGAGCGCTCCCGTCGTCGCACAGTCCGTGCACCAGGCGGCCCAGCCCGCCAAGTCCCTCGCGTACACCGTGGTCAAGGGCGACACGCTCTACCGCATCGCGGACAAGTACGACGTGTCGGGCGGCTGGAAGCAGCTCTACAAGGACAACCGCGCCGCCGTCGGCGACAACCCGAAGCTGATCCACCCGGGTCTGAAGCTGAAGGTGAAGACCGCCAAGGCGGACGCCGCCCCGAAGCAGGCGACCAAGTCGTCCGCCCCCGCCAAGCCGGCCGCGAAGCCCGCCACGGGCGTCGCCCAGGCCGCCCCCGCCGCCGCGAAGACCTACGCGAACAACCTCGACGGGTGGATCCGCGAGTCGCTGGACATCATGGCGCAGAAGGGGATCCCGGGGTCGTACGACGGCATCTACCGCAACATCATGCGTGAGTCGTCCGGCAACCCCCAGGCGATCAACAACTGGGACTCGAACGCCGCCGCGGGCACCCCGTCCAAGGGCCTGCTCCAGGTGATCGACCCGACGTTCGCCGCCTACCACGTGCCCGGTACCTCCTTCGACCCGTACGACCCGGTCGCCAACATCACGGCGGCCTGCAACTACGCGGCGGCCCGCTACGGCTCGATCGACAACGTCAACGGCCCGTACTGATCCACCCCGCCCAGCAGTCGCTCGAGGACGACGGCGATGCCGTCGTCCTCGTTCGACAGCGTGACCTCGTCGGCCACGGCCTTGAGTTCGGGATGGGCGTTGGCCATGGCGACGCCGTGGGCGGCCCAGTCGAACATCGGGATGTCATTGGGCATGTCACCGAAGGCGATGGTGTCCGCCGGCCGCAGCCCCAGGTGCTCGGCGGCCAGCGCCAGGCCCGTCGCCTTGGTGATGCCGCACGGCTGGAGTTCGACCGTGCCGGGCCCCGACATTGTCACCGTCGCCAGTGAGCCGACCACCGAGCGGGCCGTCGCCGCCAGCTCGTCGTCCGTCAGACCGGGGTGCCGCAACAGCACCTTGCTGATGGGCTCGCACCACAGGTCGTCCCGTCGCTCGACCCGTACGGCGGGCAGGGTCGGGTGCGGCATGAGATAGCCCGGCTCGATGAGCGTGAGCCCGTCGACCCCGTCCTGGTCGACCGCGGCGTACACCTCCCCCACCTCGGCCTCGATCTTGCCGAGGGCGGTCTCCGCCAGTTCACGGTCCAGCGTGATGGACCACAGCAGCCGGTCCGCGCCGGCGTCGTACACCTGCGCGCCCTGGCCGCACACCGCGAGCCCCGTACAGCCGAGGTCGTCGAGGAGCGGCCGCACTCTCGGGGCCGGCCGGCCCGTCACCACGAGGTGCTGGGCGCCGGCGTCCGCCACCCGCGCGAGTACGGCGAGAGACCGGTCGGAGAAGGTGTCGTCGCCGCGCAGCAGCGTCCCGTCCAGGTCGGTGGCGATGAGTGAATATGCGAGGGGTGCGGCCATGATCAGAGAATACGGACAGCGCGCCCGTTCGTTTCATCGCACGGTGGACACCGATTGCCCGATTGAGGGCCCCTCTGCACCAGTTGGCAACAACATGGTCCGCTACCTACCCGTGAGGCCGTCCCGAGCGGTACCTTCCAAGTGTCCAGGGGGGACTTGATCGGGGGGTCGGGTTGAGCAGTGGGCGCATTCGTGTGGCCGGGGCCGGGGAGCTTCGCGAGGCGGAGAGGGAGCGCTGGCGAGCGCTGCGCGCCGCGGCGGAAGCACCGCGCAACCCGTTCATGGAACCGGAGTTCACCGAAGCCGTGGGCCGGGTGCGGCCGCAGGCACGGATCGCGGTGGTGTACGACGGGCCGGAGCCGGCCGGCTTCCTGCCCTACGAGCGCGGCCGGTGGGGTCAGGGCCGGGCGATCGGACTCGGCGTCTCGGACGCGCAGGGCGCGATCCTGCGGCCGGGCCTGGACCTGGAGACGGGCGAACTGCTGCGGGCCTGCTCGGTGTCCAGCTTCGCCTTCGACAACCTGGAGGCCGAGCAGCGGCTCTTCGTCCGGTACGCGGCGGAGGAGTACGCCACCTTCGTCATCGACGTGGAGAAGGGCTACGAGACGTACGAATCGGTGCTGCGCGCCCAGTCGCCGAAGTTCCTGAAGACCACCCTGGCCAAGGAGCGCAGGCTGGGACGGCAGGTCGGCGAGCCGCGCTTCGTGTTCGACGAGCGCGACCCGGCCGCGCTGCGCACCCTCATGGAGTGGAAGTCGGCGCAGTACCGCAGGACGGGCCGGCGGGACCGGTTCGCCCAGGAGTGGATCACCCGCCTCGTGGGGCGGCTGGCCCGGACCCGGGCGCCGGAGTGCAGCGGCACACTGTCCGTGCTGTACGCCGGGGAGCGGCCCGTCGCCGCGCACTTCGGACTGCGTTCGGCGTCGGTCCTGGCCTGCTGGTTCCCGGCCTACGACCCCGAGTTCTCGAAGTACTCGCCGGGTCTGGTGCTGCATCTGCGCATGGCCGAGGCGGCGGCCGCCGAGGGCATCGGCATGCTCGACCTGGGGCGGGGCGCGGCCGAGTACAAGGACGCGCTGAAGACGGGCGAACTGCCCGTGTACGAGGGAGCGGTGACGCGTCCGGGGGCGGGCGCGGCGCTGCACTGGCTGAGCCGCGAGCCGGCGCGCCGCGCGCACAGCTTCGTCCGCGGCCGGCCGCGGCTCGCGGCGCTGGCGGCGCGGACCCTGAAGGGCGCGGCCCGGCTGCGCCGTACCTGACACGAGTGGGGGGAGGGCGCATGGCTCGTTCGGCACGTGCGCGGGAGGAGATACGCCGGTTCCTGGACATCGGGGCGGTGCAGGTTGCCGAGGTGGACCTCGATGGGGCGGAGGCGGTGCTCAGACCGGGTCCGGGGAATCCGCCGGTGACGAGCGGAGAGGTGTTCGTACTGGTCAGGAGGGGCGGCCGGCCCGTGGGCACGCTGCTCGGTCGGGTGCCGGAGGGGGCGGACGCCAAGGCCGTGCTGGCGGAGCGGGCGCGGGCGGAGTGTGCGGTGGCCGTCGGTGAGGAGCCCGGGGATGCGGTTGAGCCCGGGTCGGCTCTTGAGCCCGGGTCGGCGGTTGAGTCCGGGTCGGCGGTTGAGTCCGGGTCGGCGGTTGAATCCCGGTCGGCCGGTGCGTCTCCGTACGCGAGTGTCGTCGTCGCGACCCGGGAGCGTGCAGGCCAGCTGGCCCGCGCGCTGGACTCGCTCCTGGCGCAGGACCATCCGCGGTTCGAGATCGTCGTCGTCGACAACGCACCCGTGACGGACGGGACGAGGGAACTGGTCGAGCGGAAGTACGCCGAGCGCGTGCGGTACGTGTGCGAGCCGGTGCCCGGCCTCGCGGTCGCGCACAACGCGGGGCTGGCGGCCGTCCGGGGCGAGGTGGTCGCGTTCACCGACGACGACGTGGTCGCCGACCCGCGCTGGCTGACCGAGCTCACCGCGCCCTTCGCCGCCGACGCCGGACTGGGCTGCACGACCGGGCTGATCCTGCCCGCGCGGCTGACGACCCCGGCCCAGGTGCTGCTGGAGAGCCACGGCGGCTTCGCGAAAGGCTTCACTCCAAGGACGTACGACCCGGCACACCCGCCGGTCGACGAGCCGCTGTTCCCGTTCACGGCCGGGCGGTTCGGCTCGGGCGCCAACATGGCCTTCCGGACGGCCGTCCTGCGTTCCGTCGGCGGTTTCGACCCGGCCACCGGCGCCGGGACGGCCGCCCGGGGCGGCGACGACCTCTACGGCTTCGTCCGCGTCCTGGCCCAGGGCAACCGGCTGCGCTACACGCCGTACGCGCTGGTGTGGCACCACCACCGGGAGACCTGGCGGGATCTGGAGACCCAGGCGTACGGCTACGGCGCCGGGCTCACCGCCTACCTCACCGCGGTGCTCGTCAACCGCCCCGCCCTGCTGCCGGCGTTCCTCGCCCGGCTGCCCCGCGGCCTCGCCCACGCCCGCGCGCTGACCGCCGTGCGCGAGACGGAGGGGGCGGGCGGTGCCGGCACGCCGGGTGATCACGACGTGCGCACGCATCCGTGGCCGCGGCGGCTGTCGCGATTGCAGCGCAGGGGGATGGTGTACGGGCCGGTCGGCTATCTGAAGGCGCGGCGGGCGCTGCGCGCGGCGGCCGGCACGCGAGCGGAGACCGTTCAGGGGGCGCGATGAGGACGGACGGCAGAGGCGGGGCGGAGCACCAGGGTGCGCGGGACGGCGAGGGCCCACCGGCCCCGGCGGGTGCGACGGCTTCGGCGGGCGCGCCCGCCCCGGGAGGTGCGCCGGCTCCGGCGGGCGCGCCAACCCCGGCAGGTGCGCCAGCACCGGCGGGTGCGGTCGGTACTCCGGCCATCCCCGTCTTCCTCTACCACGCCGTGATGGACGACCCGCCCGACTGGATCGCCGAGTTCACGGTCAGCCCGCGGGAGTTCGCGGCCCACCTCGACGCCGTGGTGGACAGCGGCCGGACGCCCGTCACGATCAGCACGGTCGCCGACCATCTGGCCGGCCGGGCGCCCCTGCCGCCCCGGCCCGTGCTGCTCACCTTCGACGACGGCTTCGCCGACCTGCCCGGCCCCACCGCCGAGGCCCTGGCCGGGCGCGGCCTGTGCGCCACCGCCTACCTCACCACCGGCGCCATCGCCCCGGGCGGCCGCAGCCTGCTGCCGCCCGCCCCGATGATGACCCTGGACCGGGCGGCGGAGCTGGAACGTTCCGGCATGGAGATCGGCAGCCACACGGTCACCCACGCCCAGCTCGACACCCTGTCCGGCAGGGACCTGGCGTACGAACTGCGCTCGTCCAAGGCCGTGCTGGAGGATGCCCTCGGGCACGAGATACGGCATCTCGCCTATCCGCACGGCTACAACAGCCCGCGTGTGCGGGCCATGTCGGCCCGGGCCGGCTACGAGACGGCGACCGCCGTACGGCACGCGCTCAGCTCCGACCGCGACGAGCGCTACCGCATCGCCCGGCTCATCGTGCGGCGCGGTCACACCGTCGCCGACGTCGAGGCCTGGCTGGCGGGGACGGGCGCCCGGGTCGCGCCGTACCGGGACGGGCCGAAGACGATCGCGTGGCGGTGGTACCGGCGGGCCCGCGCGGTGCTGCACGGGCCCGAGTTCGCGGGCTGAGCTGCGCTCTCCCGTTGCTGTCCTCGGCTACTTGAGCGGCTGGTTGAGGTAGGGGTCGGCGACCGCCTTGCGCAGACTGTTCCAGGCCGCGTCGTTCGCCACCGCGAGGTCGCAGTGCGGTCCGGGGTCGCGGTAGTTCCACTGGAGGGCGGCCTTGACGCCCTCCAGGCCCTTCAGCACCGCGGGCACCTGCGCGTACCACTCGGCCTGCCGCTGCGGGTGGGCCGGGTCCTGCGCGGTGCCGAACTCGGAGAGCATCAGCGGCTTGTCGTCGGAGATGTGCTCCCGGATCCAGTCGTGCACGGTGTTCTGGGTCTGCGCGAAGGTCATCCAGTCCGCGTTGTGGCAGCGGTAGTAGTTGTACTGGTTGTAGCCGATCCAGTCGACGTAGTCGTCCCCCGGGTACATCCGCTTCATCTCGTCGGCGTGGTCGAGGTAGCCGGTGGTGATCCACGTCCACACGACGTTGTCGACGCCCAGCGCGCGGAACCGGTCGTGGATGTGCCGGTACGCCTTCACGTAGTCGGCGGGGGTGCCGCTGGCCGGGGTGCGGGTGTCCATCTCCAGGTCGAAGGAGAGGAACACCTTCTTGCCGTAGGCCTTGACGCGCTCGGCCTGGACGTCGATCACGGTCTTGTCCAGCTCGCCGGACGCGATCTGCTTCCACGTGGGCTGCTGCCGCTTCGTGCCGCCCCACCACTTGCTCTCCCAGGACAGCAGCAGCAGGTGGTCCTCGCCGACGCGGCGTTCCTCCGGAGTGAGCAGCCGGCCCTCCCGGCGGGCGCCCTTGGCCAGGGACATGTCGTGGTACGTGTACACGATGTCGAGCTTGCGGCCCACGCGTTCCTCGTAGGCGCGCACCTTCTGCGGCAGGTTGTGGCGGTCGTGCGGCACGAACGCCCCGAACCAGGCGCCGCAGGGCGGTTCCAGGAGTGCGGTGGGGCGGCAGTCCGCGCGGGAACCGGTGGCTCCCGGTTCCGGTCCGGAGGCGTTACGGAGGGCGAGCAGGGCGACCAGGACGGCGCTGACGACGGTGGCGGACGTGATCAGCAGCCGGCGCCGGCTCGATGCGAACGGACGGTGGGAGCGATCGGAACGGTCGTGACGGTCGAACCTCACTGAGCGGAACCCTTCGGTGTCCTCGGCGTCGTCCTCGGCGGCGGGGAGGCGCGCAGCGGCGGACAGAACGCGGCGAGCGTGGTCAGCAGCGTCAGCGTCAGCAGCACCCGCTGCGCGCTGAAGGTGTGCGTGGCGATCAGGACGGTCGCGACGAGCATCACGGCGCCGACGCTCACGAACAGAATCAGCATCAGCCGCTCCAGCAGGTCGGAGTGGCGGGCGAAGTCCGGGTCCCGCCGCTCGACGGGCCCTTCGGCGGGCCGCGCCCCCAGCGCGGGGGCGCAGACTCTGACCGCGGCGGCGCCCGGGCCGGCCGCCAGGAAGAGGACGACCGCGGCGCCCCGCAGCGGCGACCCGCCGGGCAGGGCGAGCGTGGCGAGCGCGAGCCAGCCGCCGAACGGCGGCAGCATCCGGACCACGAGTTCCTGCGGTGTCATCGCTCCGCTCCCCCGGTCTGCTTCAGTACGTAGAGCCACCCGGCGCTGTTCTCCGCCACGAGCCGGAACCGTGGTGAGGCGGCGACGGACTTCTGGATGCGGTCCAGCTGCGCCTCGTCGAGCTGTCCGTTCATCTCGGAGTTGGCCAGCTGCCCCTGGGTCAGCAGGAAGTAGGCCCGGGCCGGCCGCTCCACCCCGGCCATGTCCCTGGCGAGGGTGGCGGCCGGGCTCTTGACGATCCGGTCGACGTGACTGCGGCCGTCGTCGAGGAACCAGTAGTGGTCGATGCTCCCGTAGGAGGCGTACGCGAGCGGGTAGTTGCGGTTGGCGGCCACGACGAGCGAGCCGTCGGGCGCCTGGTCGAAGAGCTGCCGTACCAGGTTCACTTCCTGCGGCGGGAAGTAGTTGATCCGGTCCTTGCCGGAGTAGCTCGGGACGAACGCCAGGGTGCCGAGGAGCAGGGCGGTCAGCGGCACCCAGGTGACGATCCCCCAGCGGCGGCTCCCGGCCGGGCTGCGGGCCTCCTGTGCGGCGGCGTCGGCGGCCAGCGTACGGACCTTCGGCAGCAGCGCGGCGGCGGCGAAGAAGGCGGCGCCGGGCAGCATGAACAGCAGCACCCGGAAGATCATCTCGCTGCCGTAACTGCTCGCCGCGAACATCGGCAGCGGGGCCGCCGCGATCAGCAGCAGGGGCAGGGCGCGATGGCGCAGCACCCGCTGCCGCAGCACGCCGAACCCCGCGAGCAGCAGGACGGAACCGGACAGCAGCCGGGCCGCCCAGGAGGTCGCGATCGCCCCGGTGCCGGTCGGGGTGGCGCCGTAGCCGGTCTCGACGTTGGCGCCGACGTCGCCGATGGAACGGATCATGTCCGGCATCGCCGCGGACAGGAAGGGCAGCGCGGCCGTGAGGCACCAGGCCAGGAAGATCACCGCGGTGGTGGCCAGCGGGACCCAGTCGCGGTGGCTGCGGGTGAGGCACAGGGCGAGCAGACAGACGACCAGCATGCCCGGGGTGAGCTGGTGGGAGATGACGATCGCCACGATCAGGACGGTGATCACCACCGTCCACACGGCCTGCCGCGGCCACCCGTCGCGCACGGCGGACCGGCCGAAGCGGCGCAGGACGACGGCCAGGACGCCGACGTGCAGCGCGTAGGCCACGGACTGGGGGGAGAAGTAGTCCTGCCCCACCCAGTTGGCGACGTAGAAGAGCCAGACCGCGGTCCAGATCAGCCGCCGGTCCTCGGTGAAGGTGCGGTAGATCAGCAGCAGCGGGAGCAGCAGCATCAGACTGGAGACCAGGGGCCACCAGGCCATGAACATCGACGCCGAGTCCACGCCCAGGAGCCGCACCAGGGCGGCCTGGGCGGCGAAGAAGCCCGGCCACTGGTCGTACACCGCCATGTCGCCGATCTGATCGGCCGTCTGGAGGCCGCCCGCCGTCAGCAGGTGGTCGATGACCGCGTCGTGCTTCCACGCCCAGGCGTACAGCGGGGTCGGGTAGACCACGGCCTGGGTGGCCCGCTCCATCACCAGCAGGCCGAGGACGTACGCCGCCGCCCAGCGGCCCGGCCTGCGCGGGTCGCGGACCGTGAACCAGAAGCCGGTGGTGAGCACCACGAGGCCCGCCCAGAAGGCCGGGTGCAGCGCGGTGACCAGTCCGTAGTCGTCGAGCCGCGAGACGTCGGTGTGCCGCACGGCGTACGCCCAGAGCACGAGCGCGACGAGCAGCGGGACGCCGGGCCAGGCGAACGCGCGCCGGGTGGTCCAGGCAGGGGGCAGGTCGGAAAGGTCCGTCACGGGCTCATGGGCGGGGCTCGACGACTCCGAGGACGACGGGCTGGAGGACTGGCTGGAGGTCTCGGGGGTGGTGCCGGGCAGGTCCGCTCCGTCCCGCGCGGGCGTGGGTTCCGGCGTGGATCTCTCCCGTGGAGTTGCTGGCGGACGCACGGTGGTTCCCCCCTGGCGGTTCGGCTCTGTGTGGCTCTGTTCGGCTCTGGAGATCGGTCAGTGGAGATCGGTCAGTCGGCGGGCGGGCCGTTCGGTTCTCCGCGGTGCGGCCGCCCCCGGGCCGACGCGGCACGGCGGCGGAGCGGCGGAACCCGGACGAGCAGGGCGAGTACGACGAGTGCGAGAAGCAGCGGCGGCGCGACGGGGGCGAGCGCCTCGCGCCACGCCCAGCCGCCGACCGCGACGAGATAGAGAACCCCCCAGCGCCCCTGCCACGGCAGCCGCCCGCCCGCGCTCGCGAGCAGCAGCCACAGCGGCACGAGGCACAGCAGCTGGCAGACGGGCGGTGCCCAGCGCAGCAGCGGCTCGGGCCCGTTCAGGCCCAGCACGTCCGCGAGGAAGCCGGCCGTCTTCCCGTACAACGCCCCCTCCACCGGCCCCGGTTTCCGGCCGAGGGCGACCGGTGCGGCGTACAGGGCGAGCAGGGCGGTGTACAGCGCCGCGCCGGGCAGCCACGGGTCGCGCCGTGCGCACAGCGTGACCGCGGCGGCGAAGACCACGAGCAGCAGGCCTCCCGCGGTGAGCGACGGCAACGGCAGGCCGTCCAGCAGCTGACGTCCTGTCAGTGCCGGTGGGGTGGCGCCGTCGGGCCACGGCAGGTCGGCCAGCGGCGCCCAGAAGAAGACGGTGGCGACACCGAGGAGGCTCCAGAGGGCGCCTCTCAGCCGCCGCTCCTGTGGCTCTCGGTCCGTGGGCGCCGGCCCGGGCTCGTGAGGTGCTGGTTCCCGGGTGGGGCTCTCCGGCCGCACGATCAGCGCCAGGGTGTCCGCCTGCAGCGCCTCACGCTCGTATCCCGGGCGGCCGATGAACAACGTCACCGTGTCCTCGTCGCCGTCCTTGGGCTGGTAGGCGGCCCGGCGGGCCCAGTTCGTGCCGTACCCGGCGGTGGCGTTCAGCTTCGCCCAGTGCGTGCCGTAGGAGGGGGCGGCGGGGGTACGGGCGGCGGGCGCGATGTCGTTGTGACGCAGTGCCGCTCGCAGTCCGGCCGCGGAGACGATCGCGATCACCGTCATGCTCAGCAGCACCGCCCAGCCGGCCCCCGCGATCCCGGCCGGGGTGAACAGCGCGGCCGCGCTGCCCAGCACCAGGGCGCACATGGCCCCTTGGAGCGCGGCCAGCACACCCGTGCGCCCCTGGACGCGCAGCACGCCGATGTACAGCTCCACCACGACTCGCGGCAGCGCGCCGAGGGCGAGCAGCCGCAGCACCGTCGAGCCGTGCTCGGCGTAGTCCGGGCTGAAGGGCGTGAGGATGTACGGGGCGAAGAGGACCAGTACGGCCACGACCGGGACGAGCAGCAGTGTCATGCGGCGCAGTGCGCCCCGGACGCCGTCGGCGAGCTGCCGGGGGTCGTGCGAGGCGTGCGCGGTGAGGGACGAGGCCATGTTGATGGCCATGAACTCCATCGTGCCGCCGACGGTGTACGCCACGTAGAAGAAGCCGTTCTCCGCCGCGCTGAAGCGGACCGCGACCATCACCGGCAGCAGGTTGATCATCGCCAGGCTGAACAGCGCGCCCAGCGAGTCACCGGCGAGGAAGCGGCCCATGTCGCGGAGTTTCGGGGGCTCTTTGTGACGGTCGAGTTCCGCCTGGCGCGGGATGAGCCGGCGGAAGATCAGCCAGCCCAGCGGCAGGGTGGAGAAGGCGATCGCCACCGCCCAGGAGACGAAGATGCCGAGGACGGGCAGCGTGCCCGCGAAGACGGCCAGCAGGCCGAGCTTCCCGACCGAGAACACCGCGTTCCCGGCGGGCACCCACTCGGCCTTGCGCAGCCCGGTGAGCACTCCGTCCTGGAGGGTGAGCAGCGCCCAGGCCACGCACGCCGCGACGAACACCGCCCCGGCCATCGGCGTGCCCAGCGGGGCGTACGAGGCTCCCCACGCGTCGAGCGTGAGCAGGAAGACGGCGGCGGCGAGCGCCACGACCAGCGAACTCGCCGCGTACGTGCCCCACACCAGGCGTCCGGTCTCGCGTCCCGCGCGGGGGACGAAACGGACCACGGCACCGATCATGGTGGTGGCCGTGATGCTGGCGAGCAGCCGCATCGCGGCGATGGCGGCGGAACCCTGTCCGACGGCCTCCTCCGAGTAGTAGCGGGCGGCCACCAGCCAGAATCCCAGGCCCAGTACGGCGGAGACGCCGGTGCTGAGCATGAGGAAGTAGGCGTTCTTGAACAGCGAGTCGTGCGTGTGCTCGCTGTCGGCAGGTTTCGGCCCGCCACCGTCGGAGCGCGTGGTGGCGGGCTCGTGCACCTGGGTCTCAGACAAGGGACTGCCCCGGCCCTCCCGCTGTCGGCCCGCCGCGGGGCGGTTCTCCCGGTGCCTCGACCGGCCGCGCCCCGGACCGCTCCAGCACCTCGGCGACCGTCCGGGCCCGCAGCGGGTCCACGGGCAGCGCGTGCCGCGCGAACCAGCGGGCTCCCTCGGGTGCCGGTGAGGGGTCGGTGAAATCCGCGCCCGCGTAGTCGTCCAGCGGCGGGTCGTAGAGGTAGCCGACGACCACGCCCTGCCGCGCCAGCGCCGCGATCGCCGCGTCCCGGTCCGCCACGAACAGCGGCACACGGAACAACGGCTGGGTGCCGTGCGTGTCGCGCGGCTTGGCCCAGGGCGTGGACAGCAGCAGCTCCGTGCCCGCCCGGCAGGCGTCCAGCACGTCGTCCAGCCGGTCGAGTCTGCGCCCGATGCGCCGCAGCCGCAGCCGGCCGGACTCCTGGCGGTAGTCGTGCATGTCGACCCGGACCCAGGGATGGTGGGCCTCGAGTCCGGGGGCCCGGTCGGCGGCCCGCGCGAGTTCGTCCGGGCGCAGGGGCATGCGGATCTCCTCGCGGTCCGCCAGCCCCAGCAGCCGGATCGCGGCCCAGGCGGCGCGCCGCAGCCGCAGCCCGCGCACCGTCGCCTCCGCGTACGGCCGGACGGCGTAGGCGAGTTCGGAGCCGATCCGGTTCGGGGTGAGCAAGCCCGCGCACGTCTTCGCCACCGCCTCCCGCAGCCCCGGGTCGGCGAGGGAGAGCATGCCTCCGGCCTTGGCCCCGACGTGCTTGGACAGGCTGAACACCGAGGCCTCGCCCCAGGCGCCGACCGGCCGGCCGCCCACCGTGCTGCCGATGGCGTGCGCCCCGTCCTCGAACAGCGGGATCCCCAGCGCGTCGCACTTCTGCCTCAGCCGCGGTGCCGGGTCCGGGTTGCCGTACAGGTTCGTGGTGAGCACGGCCGACACCGAGCGCCACGTCTCCTCGGGCACGGCATCCATGTCGATCGACGCGTCGAGCGGGTTCAACGGCGCCTGCACCGGGCGCAGTCCGGCCGCGAGCACGACGAAGAAGATCACGTCGTCGTTGACCGGCGACATCAGTACCCGGCCGCCGGGCGGGCACCAGTGGCGCAGCGCCACGTACAGCCCGAAGCGGCACGACGGTACGTACACACATTCCCGGCCGAGTCGCGCGCGCATGGTCTCCTCCAGCCGTTCCGGCTGAGAACCACGCCGCGTCGAGCCCGGACCGGCCTCCCCAATGGCCATCCGCCCCCCTGGTGTGCCGTGGGAACGCCCCCTCCCCGAGGCCTTCCGGCACCCGCCCAGAGTCGCCCCGTTCGCACCGCTCCGTCAAGATTGCGTCGCGTCCTGTGGATAACTTCCGGCTCGTACGAATGTGCCACCCCGTCCGCCGCGTCCGGACGTGCCGGAACCGCGCCGCCCGGCATTCCCCGGCCCCACCTGCCCCGTTCGTCCGTGTCCGCCCCCTCGGACTCTGCCCAGGACCGGGGTGCCACCCGTAACGTGTGGCACGACCACGAACACGTGGCGACGACACGGCACACCCGAAAGCGAGGCAGCACCCGATGCCCCCCTTCGATGTCCCCGAGGGCGATCCCTTCGGCCCGCACAACCTGCCGTACGGCGTGTTCTCCCTCCCCGGCACCACCCACCGGACCGTGGGCGTCCGGCTCGGCGACCACGTGCTGGACGCGGGCGCGGCGGCCCACGCGCTCGGCTCGCCGTACGCCGCCCTGCTCGCGCAGCCGACCCTCGGCCCGCTGCTGGCCGCCGGCCGCACGGCCTGGTCGGACGTACGCCGGGCGCTGACGGCCTGGGTGACCGTGCCGTCCCACCGCGAGACCGTCGAACCGCTGTTCCACCCCCTGTCCTCGGTGACCCTGCACCTCCCCTTCGAGGTCGCGGACTACGTGGACTTCTACGCCTCCGAGAACCACGCCCGGAACGTCGGCCGGATCTTCCGGCCCGACGCCGAGGACTCCCTCACCCCCAACTGGAAGCACCTGCCGATCGGCTACCACGGCCGCTCCGGCACGGTCGTCGTCTCGGACACGGACGTCGTACGGCCCTCGGGCCAGCGCAAGGCGCCCACGGACGCCGCGCCCGTGTTCGGCCCGTCCGTCCGCCTGGACATCGAGGCGGAGGTCGGCTTCGTCGTGGGCGTGCCGTCCCGGATGGGCACGCCGGTCGCCCTCGGCGACTTCCGCGAGCACGTCTTCGGGCTGTGCCTCCTGAACGACTGGTCGGCACGCGACATCCAGGCCTGGGAGTACGTGCCGCTCGGCCCGTTCCTCGGCAAGTCCTTCGCCACGTCGGTGTCGGCCTGGATCACCCCGCTGGACGCCCTGGAGGAGGCCCGGGTGGCGCCGCCGGCCCGGACCCACGAGCTGCTGCCGTACCTGGACGACAGCCACGAGGAGCCCAGCGGCTACGACCTGCGGATCAGCGTCGCCGTCAACGGGCACGTCGTCTCCGAGCCGCCCTTCTCCACCATGTACTGGACGGCCGCCCAGCAGCTGGCCCACATGACCGTGAACGGGGCTTCCCTGCGCACCGGGGACCTGTACGGCTCGGGCACGGTCAGCGGGCCGGCCGACCGGGAGCGCGGCTCCCTGCTGGAGCTCACCTGGAACGGCCGCGACCCGCTCGAACTCCCCGACGGCAAGCGGACGTTCCTGGAGGACGGCGACGTGGTGACCCTCTCGGCCTGGGCCCCGGGGCCGGACGGCGTGCGGGTGGGGCTGGGCGAGGTGACGGGGCGGGTGGTCCCGGGAGCGGAGTGAGTACCCTCCCGGCACTTCTGTTCGCGTTCGGCCCCTGACTCACACCGCCCGGCCCGTCATACTGGGCATCGGGCGGTGTGCCCCGCGCACCGAGGCAGTCGCACGCCCGGCGACCGACCTCTTCCGCGCGACCCGTGGCCGCCCTCCTCCGCACGACCCGTAACCGCTCTCCCGCACCACTCGTAGCCGCCCTCTTCCGACCAGGAACCGGAGCCCGTGGCAATGACCGTCTGCCTGCTCCTGCTGAGCGTTGTCGCCGTGACGGCCGCCGTGCCCGCACCCCGGGCGCTGACCCGGGCCGCGTGGCCCGAGCGGGAACCGGTGGTCGGGCTGTGGGTGTGGCAGTGCCTGGTCGCCACCGTCCTGCTGTGCTGCGTGACGGCGCTCGCCCTGGGCGCCGCCGCCGTCTTCGGCACGGTCCGCGCCCAGCTCTTCGCCCCGGCGCCGCCCGCCGTGACCGCGGCGTACGACCTGTCCACCGCCCCGCCGTGGGCCGCCGCCCTCACACTGCTGCTGGCCTGCGGTGCCGCCTGGACGACCGCGATGCTCGCGCGTGAACTCGTCGAGGCGCGCCGGCGGCGCGCCCAGTCCCGCGCCCATCTGCGCGAGCGCGCCCCCGACCTGCCGGCGGGCCTGGGGGCCGCGCGCGGCCCCCTGCTCGTGCTGGAGGACGAGTACCCCGACGCCTGGTGGATGCCCGGCAACCCGCCCCAGCTGATCGTCACCACGGGCGCCCTGCACCGCCTCACCGGGCATCAGCTCGACGCCGTCCTCACCCACGAGCGCGGCCACGCCCGCGCCCGCCACGACTGGCTGCTGCACCTGTCCACCGCGCTGGCCACCGGCTTCCCGCGCATCCCGCTGTTCGCCCACTTCTGCGACCAGACCCACCGCCTGGTCGAACTGGCCGCCGACGACACCGCCTCCCGCCGCTGCGGCCACCTGACCACGGCCCTGGCCCTGATCGAGCTGAACCAGCACCGCGGTGTCCTGTCCTGCGCCTCCAGCCACCGCCTGCTGGGCGAGCGGGTCGACCGGCTCCTGGCACCCCCGCCCCGGCTGGGCCGCCGCCACCGGGCCCTGACCACCACCACGGCCGCGCTGGTACCGCTGCTGCCGCTGCTGATCGTGTTCGCGCCGGGCCTGACGGCGCTCTCGTAGCCGGAGCGGCCGACGTAGCCGGAGCGTCCGGCGGGGTGGTGGCAGATCTTCCCGCAAGCCCGCCGAAAACCCAGTTCAGCAGTCGAACCGGTCACAATCCCGGTGGCGCAACATTCCCGCAACACTACTTTTCCTATCGGATAGGTATGGTCCGATCCATGCCTACCGACCGCATCCGGGACCACGCCGGCCAGGGAGCGGCGACCACCGTCGCCGCCCACCGCGCGCGGCGCCGGCTGCGCGCCGACCGGGCACGGCAACTGGCCGACCTGTTGCGACGCCAGCTGCTCGCCGACGCCTTCCCCGGCGGCACCCTCCCCCACGAGTCGACCCTCGCGACCGACTACGGCGCCAGCCGCAACACGGTCCGCGAGGCGCTCGACCTGCTGCGGGCCGAGGGTCTCGTCGAACGCCAGCCCGGCGTCGGCACCGTGGTCGTGGCCCACAAGTACCCGCACGGCCTCGACCGTCTGATGGGCCTCGCGGAAACCCTCCGCGAGCACGGCCGGGTCACCAACGAGGTCCGCACCATGGGCCCCGCCCCGGCACCCGCGCCCGTCGCCGAGCGGCTCCACCTCGCGCCCGGCACCGACGTCCTCTACATCGAACGGCTGCGCCGCCTGAACGGCCTGCCCCTGTCCCTCGACCTCACCTACGTCCCCCTCGACATCGGCACCGGACTGCTCGGCGCCGACCTCGAGAACACCGACGTCTTCCGCCTCCTGGAAGCCGTCACCGGCCAGCGTCTCGGCCACGCCGAGATCACCCTGGAAGCGGTCAGCGCGGACACCCACTCGGCCGCCGTGCTGGAGGCCCCGCGCGGCGCCGCCGTCCTCATGCTGGAACGCCTCACCCACCTCGCGGACGGCCGCCCGGTCGACCTGGAGTTCATCCGCTTCCGCGGCGACCGCATCACCATGAGCGGCCTGCTGCACCGGAACCGGTAACCACCCCGCTCGCGCACTCTCCCGGAGACATCCATGCCCTTGGCGCCCCAGCGGGCCGACGTGCCCGTGACCATCGACGAGTCGAAGTGCATCGACGGCTGCACGCTCTGCGTGGACATGTGCCCGCTGGACTCCCTCGCCATCGACGAGCGCAACGGCAAGGCCTACATGCACGTCGACGAGTGCTGGTACTGCGGCCCGTGCGCGGCCCGCTGCCCCACCGGAGCCGTCACGGTCAACATGCCCTATCTGCTCCGGTGAGAGGCCCGAACCACCATGTCCCGAACCAGCTTGCCCCGAATCAGCATGTCCCGATCCAGCGCGCAACGCGCAGCGGTCGCGGTATCCGCCGTCGTCCTCCTGCTCCCGCTCAGCGCCTGCGGCGGTGACGCCGAGGCCGGCAGCGGCTCCACGGTCACCGTCACGGTCGGCTACCAGTCCCGGACGATCAACACCGTCACGGCGGGCACCCTGCTCCGCTCCCTCGGCTCCTTCGAGAAGCAGCTGAACTCCCTCCACGACGGCGTCCACTACAAGGTGAACTGGCAGGACTACGCCACCGGCGCGCCCATCACCGCCCAGATGACCGCCGGGAAGATCGACATCGGCTCGATGGGCGACTTCCCGCTGCTCATCAACGCGGCCCGCGGCAAGCAGCTGAACAGCCCCACCCGGCTGGTCTCGGTCACCGGCTACAACCTGCGCGGCGGCCTCAACACCATCGTCACCGCGCCGGACTCCAAGCTGACCTCCCTGAAGGACCTGAAGGGCAAGAAGGTCTCCACGAGCGTCGGCTCGGCCGCCGACGGCACCCTCGTGCGGGCCCTGCAGCGCGCCGGCATCGACCCGAACAACGGCATCGAGAAGCTCAACCAGCAACCCTCCGTGGGCGCCTCCGCCCTCGCGGCGGGCAGCGCGGACGCCCTGTCCCAGTTCGTCGCCTGGCCCGGCCTGCTCGCCTACCAGGACAAGGCGAAGGCGATCTACGACGGAGCCCGGCTGAACCTGCCGACCTTCCACGGCGTCACCGCCCGCGAGGACTTCGCGAAGGAGCGTCCGGCCGTGCTGGACGCGTTCCTGAAGGCCCAGGCGGAGGCGACCGACTACCTCAACGACCACCCGGTGGACGCCGCCGAGAAGGTCGCGAAGGCGACCGGCCTGCCCGCCGAGGTCGTCTACCTCTACAACGGCGCGCACGGCCTCGCCACCTTCGACCCGGCGATCAAGCCCCAGCTCGTCTCCGCCCTGAAGAAGGACGTGTCGATCCTCAAGGCGGCGAAGCTCACCGGCGACGTGGACGTCGACTCCTTCGTCGACGACCAGTACGTGAAGAAGGCCCTCGGAGCGACGGCGTACACCAAGCATCTCGCCACGAAGCCCGCCCCGGCCGCGAGCGAGGCCTGGCCCAAGGGCGCCTCGAAGACCGTCAGCTTCACATCCCCCTCCGAACTGCTGCGTTATGTCGCCGGGCACCGGGACGCCCTGCGCGCCGCCTACGTCCCCGACACCACCACCGGCACCCTCTGGTTCGCCGACAAGGCCGTGTGGGTGGCCGACGGCTCCAAGCTGCTGCCCTTCGTCGCACCCGACACCGCGCAGGCGTACGTCGCCGGGCACGGTGGGGCGCGGGTCGTCTCCTATGCCGACGCCCTGGAGCAGGCGTCGTGACGCGGTATGCGCTCCGGGTCCTCTCGCTGGTCGCCGCCCTCGGCCTGTGGCAGACGCTGACGAGCCTGCACGTCGACCTGTGGCTGCGCTTCTCGCAGTTCCCTACGGTCACCGACGTGGCCCGTGCCTTCGCCGCCCGGCTGTCCGGGCCGGACTACTGGACGGACCTCACCGACAGCCTCACCCGGATCCTCACCGGCTTCCTGCTGGCCGCTGTCCTGGGCGTGGCCACGGGCGTGCTCGTGGCCCGCTCGCGTCTCGCCGAGGACCTGCTCGGGCCGGTCCTGGAAGTGATCCGCCCCATCCCGGCCATCGCCCTGGTCCCCGTCGCGATCCTGCTGTTCCCCTCCAACGAACAGGGCATCGTCTTCATCACCTGCACCGCCGCCTTCTTCCCGGTCCTGGTCTCCACCCGGCACGCGGTGCGCGCCCTGACGCCCGTGTGGGAGGAGGCGGTGCGCACCATGGGCGGCGGCCGGTGGCGGATCCTCGGCTCGGTCGTCCTGCCGGGCGCGCTGCCCGGGGTGTTCGGCGGCCTGTCCGTCGGCATCGGCGTGTCCTGGATCTGTGTGATCTCCGCCGAGATGATCTCCGGCCAGTACGGGGTCGGCTACCGCACCTGGCAGGACTACACCGTCGTCGACTATCCCGGCGTGTTCGTCGGCATGGTCACCATCGGCGTCCTCGGCTGGCTCACCTCCACGGCCGTGGAGCTGCTGGGCCGCCGCCTCACCCGCTGGCTGCCCCGCACCGCGTACGTCCCCGGCGGCCGGCCGCCACGGCCCGCCCGGTCGGTGAAGCCGGCCCCGGCCGCCCCCGCCACGGCACCCGGCGCGGCCCGACCCGAGGAGGCACGCGATGAGCACCTCGTCTGACACCGCTGCGAACACCTCGTCCGAGGACGTCCGGAACACCACCTCCACGACCGGTGCCACCTTCACGACCGGTGTCACCGCGACGCCGGTGCGCGGCACCCGGCTCACCCTGTCGGGCGCCTCCCTCGGCCGCCCCGGCGCACCGGCTCTCGACCAGGTCGACCTGGACATCGCCCCCGGCGAGATCCTCACCGTCGTCGGCCCCTCCGGCTGCGGCAAGTCGACCCTGCTGCGCACCCTGGCCGGCCTGCTGTCGCCGCTCGCCGGCGAGATCGCCCAGGACGGACAGCCGCTGACCGGCCCCTCGGCCGACCGCGCCCTGGTCTTCCAGGAGGACGCCCTGCTCCCGTGGCGGGGCCTGCGGGCCAACGTCGAACTCCCCCTCGCCATCCGGGGCGTGTCCCGCGCCGAGCGCCGGGAACAGGCCCAGGCCTGGCTGGAGCGGGTCGGACTCGGCACGCAGGCACGGCAGTTGCCGCACCGGGTCTCCGGCGGGCAGCGCCAGCGGGTCCAGCTGGCCCGCGCCCTGGCCGGACGCCCGCGCGCCGTCCTGATGGACGAGCCGTTCGGCGCGCTCGACGCGCAGACCCGCGCGGGCATGCAGGACCTGCTGGTGGAGGTGCTCCAGGGCACCGGCGCCACCGTCGTCTTCGTCACCCACGACGTGGACGAGGCGCTGTTCCTCGGCGACCGCGTGGCCCTGCTCGGCGCGGGCGGCCTCGTCGCCGTACGGGACATCCCCCGCCCGCGCGACCGCGGCGCGCGGGACGACTCGGCGCGCGTGGCCCTGCGGCGCGACGTCCTCACTTCGCTCGGTACGTGAAAGGCACCCCGGTGACCACCTCCGTGAACTCCCCTGCGGACACCCCCCTGGCCGTCCCGTCCCTCGCCGACGCCGAGGAACTGACCTGTGACGTTCTCGTCATCGGCGGCGGCACCGCCGGCACCATGGCGGCCCTGACCGCCGCCGAGCACGGCGCGAACGTGCTGCTGCTGGAGAAGGCCCACGTGCGTCACTCCGGCGCGCTCGCGATGGGCATGGACGGCGTGAACAACGCGGTCATCCCGGGCCGGGCCGAACCCGACGACTACGTCGCCGAGATCACCCGCGCCAACGACGGCATCGTCGACCAGTCCACCGTCCGGCAGACCGCCACCCGCGGCTTCGGCATGGTGCAGCGGCTGGAGTCGTACGGCGTGAAGTTCGAGAAGGACGAGCACGGCGACTACGCGGTCCGCCAGGTCCACCGCTCCGGCTCGTACGTCCTTCCGATGCCGGAGGGCAAGGACGTCAAGAAGGTCCTGTACCGGCAGCTGCGGCGGCGCGAGATGCGGGAGCGGATCCGCATCGAGAACCGGGTGATGCCGGTCCGCGTGCTCACGGCCGGAGGACAAGCTGTCGGGGCGGCGGGCTTCAACACCCGCACCGGACAGTTCGTCCAGGTCCGCGCGGGCGCGGTGATCCTCGCGACCGGCGCCTGCGGCCGACTGGGGCTGCCCGCCTCCGGCTACCTCTACGGCACCTACGAGAACCCCACCAACGCGGGCGACGGCTACGCCATGGCCTACCACGCCGGCGCCGAGCTCACCGGCATCGAGTGCTTCCAGATCAACCCGCTGATCAAGGACTACAACGGCCCGGCCTGCGCCTACGTCGCCAACCCCTTCGGCGGCTACCAGGTCAACCGGCACGGCGAACGCTTCGTCGACTCCGACTACTGGTCCGGCCAGATGATGGCCGAGTTCGCGGCCGAAGTGGCCTCCGACCGGGGCCCGGTCTACCTCAAGCTGAGCCACCTCCCCGAGGAGTCGGTCTCCGCCCTGGAGACGATCCTCCACTCCACCGAACGCCCGACCCGGGGCACCTTCCATTCCGGCCGCGGCCACGACTACCGCACCCACGACGTGGAGATGCACATCTCCGAGATCGGCCTGTGCGGCGGCCACTCCGCCTCCGGTGTCCGCGTGGACGACCACGCCCGTACGACCGTGCCCCGCCTGTACGCGGCCGGTGACCTGGCCTGCGTCCCGCACAACTACATGATCGGCGCGTTCGTCTTCGGCGACCTCGCGGGCGCCGACGCGTCCCAGTACCAGGCCTACGCGGGCGAGTTGCCGGCGGAGCAGCTGCGGGAGGCGCACGAGCTGATCTACCGTCCGCTGCGCAACCCGGAGGGCCCGCCGCAGCCTCAGGTCGAGTACAAGCTGCGCCGTTTCGTGAACGACTACGTGGCCCCGCCCAAGTCCGGTGCCCGGCTGTCGCTGGCCCTGGAGGCGTTCCAGCGGATGCACACCGACATCGCCGAGATGGGCGCCCGCACCGCGCACGAGCTGATGCGCTGCGCCGAGGTCACCTTCATCCGCGACTGCGCGGAGATGGCCGCGCGGTCCTCCCTGGCCCGCACGGAGTCCCGCTGGGGCCTCTACCACGACCGTCTCGACCATCCCGCTCGCGACGACGCGTCCTGGTTCCACCATCTCGATCTGCACAAGTCCCCCTCTGGTGCGATGGAGTTCACGGCCCGGCCCGTGGCTCCCTATCTCGTTCCGGTCGACGGCTTCGCCCCCGTCGGCGGCGCTCCCCGTCACCTCGGCGAGGTCCACGCCGAGGACGTGGCGACGGCGGGCTCGCGGGATCTGGCGCCGGTCGCGGCACAGGCCGGAGCGGCGGCGCCGGCAGCAGCGGCCGCAGGGGCGGAGGCTGCACAGCCCTCCGCTCCCGCGGGTGAGCGGTCCGCCGCCCGCCTCCTCGAACTCGTCGCCCTCGCCGACGAGGAGCCAGAACTCGATGCCCTTCGGCCCTACTTGACCGACCCCGAGCCCGCTGTCCGCCGCGAGGCGGTCGCCGTGCTCACCGAGACCCTGCCGCCGGGCACGGGCCCCGCCCTCGCCGCCGCCCTGCGTGACGCCGCCACCGAGGTGCGTGGCGCCGCGGCCGCGTCACTGCGCGAGCTGGTCGAGACGCTCCCGCCCGAGCCCGAGCTGCGCGACGGCCTCGCCGCCGCCCTGTCCGAACCCGACCCGGTGGTCCGCGCCGCCGCGCTGGACGTCCTGCGTGCCCTGCGCCTCGGAGACGCCGGCCTGTTCGCGGACGCCCTGGCCGACTCCGACATCGCCGTCCGGATCGAGGCCGTGCGAGCACTGGTGTCGGTCGACGCCGCCGGCGAACTGGCCGGTGCGGCACCGGCCGACCCGTCCCGCGAGGTCCGGGTGGCGATCGCCAAGGGCCTGGCCACGGTGGGTGCCGACCGGCTGGCGGGTGACGCCCCGGCCGGCTCCGCCGCCGCTGCCGACCCGGTCGAAGTGGCCCTGGCGGCTCTCCTCGACGACCCCGACGCCCTGGTCCGCGCGGCGGCCTACGGTGCACTGGGCACGACCGGCTGCCCGGCGCCCCTCACCGCGCGGGCCGTGGCATCCCTGTCCGAGACGGCCTGGCAGGTGCGGGCGGGCGCCGCAACCGCGCTGTCCGTCGCCGATCCCGAGGTGGCCGTCCCCGCCCTCGCCAAGGCCCTCGCGGACACCAACGCCGACGTCCGCAAGGCCGCCGTCCTGGCCCTGACCCGGCACAGCGCCACCGAGGAGGCCCGCGCCGCCCTCGCCACGGCGACGACGGACTCCGACGCGGATGTCAGGGCGTACGCGGCACGAGCGCTGTGACGGTTGCTCCGGCGGGACCGGCGCGCGCGACCACCGCGCCGGCCCCGCCGGAGCCCGCCCTATATCCAGTCCGGCTCCGGCTCGGTGTCCGTCTCCGGCCAGTCGTCCGGCCCGCTCCGGCCGGGTGCGGCGGCCTGCTCCGCCCCCGGCCGGGCGCCCAGGGAGGCCAGCACCTCCAGCACACCCTCCCCGTACGTCGCGAGCTTCTTCTCGCCGATCCCGCTGATGCCGCCCAACTCGGCCACCGAAGCCGGCCACAAGGTGGCGATCTCCCGCAGAGTCGCGTCGTGGAAGATGACGTACGCCGGGACGCCCTGCTCGCGAGCCTGCTCCGCCCGCCAGGCGCGCAGTGCCTCGAACGCGGGCAGCAGCTCCTCGGGCAGCTCGGGGGCGGCCGCCTTGCCCTTGCGCTCGCCCCGCCCCGAGCCGGAAGCCGACGAGGCCGCCGACCGGGAGCTCACCGGCTTCTTCGGCTCCTTGCGCAGCGGCACCTCGCGCTCCCGCCGCAGCACCGTCCCGCTGGCCTCGGTCAGCACCAGCGTGCCGTACTCGCCCTCCACCGCGAGCAGCCCCTGGGCCAGCAACTGCCGGATGACGCCCCGCCACTCGCCTTCGCTCAGGTCCTCGCCGATGCCGAACACCGACAGCTGATCGTGGTCGAACTGGATCACCTTGCCGGTCCGCTTGCCCAGCAGGATGTCGACGATCTGCACGGCGCCGAACTTCTGCCCGCGCTCCCGCTGGAGCCGCACCACCGTCGACAGCACCTTCTGCGCCGCGATGGTGCCGTCCCAGGTCTCCGGCGGGGTCAGGCAGGTGTCGCAGTTGCCGCAGCCGACCGGGTCGGGGTCCTGGCCGAAGTAGGCGAGGAGCTGGCCCCTGCGGCACTGGACCGTCTCGCACAGCGCCAGCATCGAGTCCAGATGGGCCTGGGCCCGCCGCCGGAAGGCCTCGTCGCCCTCGCCGGACTGGATCAGCTTCCGCTGCTGTATGACGTCGTTCAGCCCGTAGGCCATCCAGGCCGTCGACGGCAGCCCGTCACGGCCCGCCCGGCCCGTCTCCTGGTAGTAGCCCTCGACCGACTTCGGCAGATCGAGGTGCGCGACGAAACGCACGTCCGGCTTGTCGATGCCCATCCCGAAGGCGATGGTCGCCACCACGACCAGGCCGTCCTCCCGCAGGAAGCGGGACTGGTGGGCCGCGCGGGTGCCCGCGTCCAGACCGGCGTGGTAGGGCACCGCCTCCACGCCGTTGCGGCTGAGGAACTCGGCGGTCTTCTCGACCGAGTTGCGCGACAGGCAGTAGACGATGCCCGCGTCGCCCGCGTGCTCCTCGCGCAGGAAGCTCAGCAGCTGCTTCTTCGGGTCCGCCTTCGGCACGATCCGGTACTGGATGTTGGGCCGGTCGAAGCTCGCCACGAAATGCCGGGCCGACGGCATGTTCAGCCGCTCGGTGATCTCCTGGTGCGTGGCGCGCGTGGCTGTCGCCGTCAGCGCGATCCGCGGCACGTCGGGCCAGCGCTCGCCCAGCAGCGACAGGGACAGGTAGTCGGGCCGGAAGTCGTGACCCCACTGGGAGACGCAGTGCGCCTCGTCGATCGCGAAGAGGGAGATCTTTCCGCGGGAGAGCAGATCGAGCGTGCTCTCCAGCCGCAACCGCTCCGGCGCCAGGTACAGCAGGTCCAGCTCGCCGGCGAGGAACTCGGCCTCCACCACCCGCCGCTCGTCGAAGTCCTGCGTGGAGTTCACGAACCCGGCCCGCACGCCCAGCGCCCGCAGCGCGTCCACCTGGTCCTGCATCAGGGCGATGAGCGGGGAGACGACGATTCCCGTACCAGGTCTGACCAGGGAGGGGATCTGGTAGCACAGTGACTTGCCGCCACCGGTCGGCATGAGCACGACGGCGTCGCCGCCCGCCACCACATGCTCGATGACGGCTTCCTGCTCACCGCGGAAGGCCTCGTACCCGAAGACCCGGTCCAGCGCGGCGAGCGCCTCGCTCTGCGTCACTGACATCTCGGCGATACCGCCTGTCCCACCCATCGTCGTGCCCCCCGTACGTCGTCCCTCGACCACTGTGTCCACGATAGGGGGCACCGCCGACAGCCCCCGGAGTTATCCACAGGCTGGGCGAGCGCCGGCCCGGAAAACCGGCGGCCCGGCTCCCCCGAAGGGAAGCCGGGCCGCGGCCTCACAGCCGTGCGGCGTCAGCGGACGAAGACCCCCGCCTGCCCCGCGAGGTCGAGGAAGTACTGCGGTGCCACACCTAGCACCAGCGTGACCACCACACCCAGCCCGATCGCCGTCATCGTCAGGGGCGACGGCACGGCCACCGTCGGGCCCTCCGGTCGCGGCTCGCTGAAGAACATCAGCACGATGACGCGGATGTAGAAGAACGCCGCGATCGCCGAGGAGATCACACCGATCACGACCAGCGGGGCGGCCCCGCCCTCCGCCGCCGCCTTGAACACGGCGAACTTCCCGGCGAAGCCGGAGGTCAGCGGAATGCCCGCGAAGGCCAGCAGGAAAACGGCGAACACCGCCGCCACCAGCGGGGACCTGCGCCCGAGCCCCGCCCAGTTGGACAGGTGCGTCGCCTCACCGCCCGCGTCCCGTACGAGGGTGACCACCGCGAAGGCGCCGATCGTCACGAACGAGTAGGCGGCGAGGTAGAACAGCACCGACGAGACACCGTCCGGCGTGGTCGCGATGACACCCGCGAGGATGAACCCGGCGTGCGCGATCGACGAGTACGCCAGCAGCCGCTTGATGTCGGTCTGCGTGATGGCGACGATCGCACCGCCCAGCATGGTGACGATCGCCACGGCCCACATCACCGGCCGCCAGTCCCAGCGCAGACCGGGCAGGACGACGTAGAGCAGCCGCAGCAGGGCGCCGAACGCCGCCACCTTCGTCGCCGCCGCCATGAATCCGGTCACCGGCGTCGGCGCGCCCTGGTAGACGTCCGGCGTCCACATGTGGAACGGCACCGCGCCCACCTTGAACAGCAGGCCCATCACCAGCAGCGCGGCCCCGATCAGCAGCAGCGCGTCGTTGCCCATGGTGCCGGCGAGCGCCGGGTTGACGTCCTGGACCGTGCCGTCGACGACCTGGGCGATCGTCGCGTACGACATCGAGCCCGCGTAGCCGTACAGCATCGCGATGCCGAACAGGGTGAACGCGGAGGCGAACGCGCCGAGCAGGAAGTACTTGACCGCCGCCTCCTGCGACATCAGCCGCTTGCGGCGGGCCAGCGCGCACAGCAGGTACAGCGGGAGCGAGAGGACCTCGAGCGCCACGAACAGCGTCAGCAGGTCGTTGGCCGCCGGGAAGATCAGCATGCCGGCGACGGCGAACAGCAGCAGCGGGAACACCTCGGTGGTGGTGAAACCGGCCTTGACGGCCGCCTTCTCGCTGTCGCTGCCCGGCACGGAGGCGGCCTGCGCGGCGAAGGAGTCGACCCGGTTGCCGTGCGCCTCCGGGTCGAGGCGCCGCTCGGCGAAGGTGAACAGGCCGACCAGGGCCGCCAGGAGGATGGTGCCCTGGAGGAAGAGGGCGGGTCCGTCGACGGCGATGGCGCCCATCGCCGCGATGCGCGCCTTGGTCGTGCCGTAGCCGTCCGCCGCGAGCGCGACGACCGCTGCGAAGGCGGCGGCGAGCGCGACGACGGACACGAACATCTGGACGTAGTAGCGCGATTTACGCGGTACGAACGCCTCGATCAGGATGCCGAGGATCGCCGCACCGACGACGATCAGCGTGGGCGCCAACTGTCCGTACTCGAACTTCGGCGCGTCGATCTTGGTGATCGGGTCGGCCGCGGTTGTCCACAGGCTGTGGACGGCTGATGCGCTCACTTGGCCGCCTCCACCTCGGGCTGGGGGTCCTTCTTGTGTACGTCGGACATGGTCTGCTGGACCGCCGGGTCGATGATCTGCGTGATGGGCTTCGGGTAGACGCCCAGGAAGATCAGCAGGACGACCAGCGGTGCGACCACCACGAGCTCCCGCACCCTGAGGTCCGGCATCTTGGCGACCGCCGGTTTCACCGGGCCCGTCATCGTCCGCTGGTAGAGGACGAGGGTGTAGAGGGCGGCCAGGACGATGCCGAAGGTGGCGATGATCCCGATCACCGGGTAGCGCGTGAAGGTGCCGACCAGGACCAGGAACTCACTCACGAACGGCGCCAGTCCCGGCAGGGAGAGGGTCGCGAGGCCGCCGATCAGGAACGTGCCGGCGAGCACCGGGGCGACCTTCTGCACGCCGCCGTAGTCGGCGATGAGCCGCGAGCCGCGCCGGGAGATCAGGAAGCCCGCCACCAGCATCAGCGCGGCCGTGGAGATGCCGTGGTTGACCATGTAGAGCGTCGCCCCGGACTGGCCCTGGCTGGTCATCGCGAAGATGCCCATGATGATGAAGCCGAAGTGGGAGATCGACGCGTAGGCCACCAGCCGCTTGATGTCGCGCTGGCCGACCGCGAGCAGCGCCCCGTAGATGATGCTGATCAGGGCGAGGACGAGGATCGCAGGCGTCGCCCACTTGCTGGCCTCCGGGAACAGCTGGAGGCAGAAGCGGAGCATCGCGAAGGTGCCGACCTTGTCGACGACCGCCGTGATGAGCACGGCGACCGGGGCGGTGGACTCCTGCATGGCGTTGGGCAGCCAGGTGTGCAGCGGCCACAGCGGCGCCTTCACCGCGAAGGCGAAGAAGAAGCCGAGGAACAGCCAGCGTTCGGTGCTGGTCGCCATGTCGAGCGAGCCGCTGGCACGGGCCGCGGCGATCTCCGTGAGCGAGAAGCTCCCGGCGACGACGTACAGGCCGATCACCGCGGCCAGCATGATCAGACCGCCGACCAGGTTGTAGAGGAGGAACTTCACGGCCGCGTACGACCGTTGCGTCGCCGCCGCCTTCTCGCCGTGCTCGTGGGCACGGTCCCCGAAGCCGCCGATGAGGAAGTACATCGGGATCAGCATGGCTTCGAAGAAGATGTAGAAGAGGAAGACGTCGGTGGCCTCGAAGGAGATGATCACCATCGCCTCGACGGCGAGGATCAGGGCGAAGAAGCCCTGCGTCGGCCGCCACCTGGTGCTGCCCGTCTCAAGGGGATCGGCGTCGTGCCAGCCGGCGAGGATGATGAACGGGATGAGCAGCGCCGTGAGCGCGATGAGCGCCACGCCGATGCCGTCCACCCCGAGTTCGTAGCGGACGCCGAAGTCCGCGATCCAGGCGTGGGACTCGGTGAGCTGGTAGCGGTCGCCGTCCGGGTCGAAGCGGACCAGGACGGTGATCGCCAGGACGAGCGTGGCGAGTGAGAAGAGCAGCGCCAGCCACTTGGCGGCGGTGCGCTTGGCGGCCGGTACGGCGGCCGTGGCGATCGCCCCGACGGCCGGGAGCGCCGCTGTCGCTGTCAGCAGAGGAAAGGACATCGGTATCAGACCGCCCTCATCAGCAGGGTCGCGGCGACGATGAGGGCCGCACCCCCGAACATCGAGACCGCGTAGGAGCGGGCGAAGCCGTTCTGCAGCCTGCGCATCCGCCCGGAGAGGCCGCCGACCGAGGCCGCCGTGCCGTTGACGACGCCGTCGACCAGGGTGTGGTCGACGTAGACCAGGGACCGCGTCAGGTGCTCGCCGCCGCGGACCAGGACGACGTGGTTGAAGTCGTCCTGGAGCAGGTCGCGCCGGGCGGCCCGGGTGAGCAGCGAGCCGCGCGGGGCGACGGCCGGGACCGGGCGGCGGCCGTACTGGGCCCAGGCGATGGCGACGCCGATGACCATGCACACGACGGTCGCGCCGGTGACCACGCCCGCGCTGATCGGCGAGTCGCCGTGGCTGTGCCCGGTGATGGGCTCCAGCCAGTGCACGAAACGGTCGCCGATGCTGAAGAACGCGCCGCCGAACACCGATCCGATGGCCAGCACGATCATCGGGATCGTCATGATCTTGGGCGACTCGTGCGGGTGCGGCGGGGTGTACTCGCCGCGGGTCTCGGCGGCGGGCTCCACGTCGGGCCGGTCCGGGGACGGGGTCGGGGCGTTGCGCCAGCGCTCCTCGCCGAAGAACGTCATCAGCATCACGCGCGTCATGTAGTACGCCGTGATGGCCGCGCCGAGCAGGGCGCAGGCCCCGAGGATCCAGCCCTCGGTGCCGCCCTTGGCGAACGCCGACTCGATGATCTTGTCCTTGGAGAAGAAGCCGGACAGACCCGGGAAGCCGATGATGGCCAGGTAGCCGAGGCCGAAGGTGACGAAGGTGATCGGCATGTACTTCCGGAGACCGCCGTACCTCCTCATGTCCACCTCGTCGTTCATGCCGTGCATGACCGAACCGGCGCCGAGGAACAGCCCGGCCTTGAAGAAGCCGTGCGTCACCAGGTGCATGATCGCGAAGACGTAGCCGATGGGGCCGAGACCCGCGGCCAGCACCATGTAGCCGATCTGCGACATGGTCGAGCCGGCCAGCGCCTTCTTGATGTCGTCCTTCGCGCAACCGACGATCGCACCGAAGAGGAGCGTGACCGCGCCGACGATCGTGACGACCAGCTGCGCGTCGGGGGCACCGTTGAAGACGGCCGCGGAGCGGACGATCAGGTAGACACCCGCCGTCACCATGGTCGCGGCGTGGATCAGGGCCGAGACCGGGGTCGGGCCCTCCATCGCGTCCCCGAGCCAGGACTGCAGCGGCACCTGGGCGGACTTGCCGCAGGCGGCGAGCAGCAGCATCAGTGCGATGGCGGTCAGCTTGTCCTCACCGGCGGCACCGGCGAGCCCGGCCTCCGTGTGGGTGCCGAGCACCGGCCCGAAGGCGAAGGTGCCGAACCACAGGAACATCAGCATGATCGCGATGGACAGGCCCATGTCGCCGACGCGGTTGACCAGGAAGGCCTTCTTCGCGGCCGTGGCGGCGCTGGGCTTGTGCTGCCAGAAGCCGATCAGCAGGTAGGAGGCGAGACCGACGCCCTCCCAGCCGACGTACAGCAGCAGGTAGTTGTCGGCGAGGACGAGCAGCAGCATCGCCGCGAGGAACAGGTTCAGGTAGCCGAAGAAGCGGCGGCGCCGCTCGTCGTGCTCCATGTACCCGACGGAGTAGAGGTGGATCAGCGATCCGACGCCCGTGATCAGCAGGACGAACGTCATGGACAGCTGGTCGAGCTGGAAGGCGACGTCCGCCTGGAAGCCCTCCACCGGGACCCAGCTGAACAGGTGCTGGCTCATCTCACGGTGCTCGGCGCTCTTGCCCAGCATGTCGGTGAAGAGCACGACGCCGAGGACGAAGGAGACGGCCGCGAACAGCGTGCCGACCCAGTGACCCACGGCGTCCAGGCGGCGTCCGCCGCACAACAGGACCGCCGCTCCGAGCAGGGGCGCCGCCACCAGCAGCGCAATCAGGTTCTCCACGATTCTCCCGACCCCTTACAGCTTCATCAGGCTGGCGTCGTCGACCGAGGCCGAGTGGCGGGCACGGAACAGGGACACGATGATCGCGAGCCCGACCACGACCTCCGCGGCGGCGACGACCATCGTGAAGAAGGCGATGACCTGCCCGTCGAGGTTGCCGTGCATCCGGGAGAAGGCGACGAACGCGAGGTTGCAGGCGTTGAGCATGAGCTCGATGCACATGAACACCACGATCGCGTTGCGCCTGATCAGCACGCCGGTCGCGCCGATCGTGAACAACAGGGCCGCGAGATAGAGGTAGTTGACCGGGTTCACTTCGACGCCTCCTCGGGCCGCTTGAACGTGGCCGGCTCGATGGCCTTCCGCTCCAGGCGCTCCTCGGCACGCTGCTCCAGGGCCCGCAGGTCGTTGAGCGCCTCCTGCGACACGTCCCGGATCTGGCCCCGCTCGCGCAGCGTCTTGCTGACGGTGAGGTCGGACGGGGTGCCGTCGGGGAGCAGGCCCGCGATGTCGACCGCGTTGTGCCGGGCGTACACACCGGGCGCCGGCAGCGGCGGCAGGTACTTGCCCTCGCGTACGCGCTCCTCGGCGAGCTCCCGCTGTGTCTTGGCGCGCTCGGTGCGCTCGCGGTGGGTGAGCACCATGGCGCCGACGGCGGCCGTGATGAGCAGGGCACCGGTGATCTCGAACGCGAAGACGTACCGGGTGAACAGGAGGGCGGCGAGGCCCTGCACGTTGCCCCCGGCGTTCGCCTGGCCGATGCCGTTGAACTCCTTGAGGGAGGCGTTGCCGATCCCGGCGAGCAGCAGGATGCCGAAGCCGAGACCGCACAGCAGGGCCAGCCAGCGCTGGCCCTTGATGGTCTCCTTCAGGGAGTCCGCCGCGGTGACGCCGACGAGCATCACCACGAACAGGAACAGCATCATGATCGCGCCGGTGTAGACGATGATCTGCACGACGCCCAGGAAGTAGGCGCCGTTGGCGAGGTAGAACACCGCCAGGATGATCATGGTTCCGGCGAGGCAGAGGGCGCTGTGCACAGCCCTCTTCATGAGGATCGTGCACAGGGCGCCGATCACCGCGACGGTGCCGAGGATCCAGAACTGGACAGCCTCTCCGGTGGAGGTGGAGTAGGCGGCGAGCTGGGTGGTCATCGGCCGATCACCTTCTCCGACGCCGGCTCGGTCCCGCCGAAGGTCGAGTCGGCCTCCTGCACGACCTCGCCCTTGGAGTGGGCGACCTGCTGCTCGGTGCCGGGCGCGGCCTCGGTGACCAGGCCCCGGTAGTAGTCCTGTTCGTCCATGCCCGGGTAGATGGCGTGGGGCGAGTCGACCATGCCCTCCTCCAGACCGGCGAGCAGCTGCTCCTTGGTGTAGATGAGGTTGGCCCGGCTGGAGTCGGCGAGCTCGAAGTCGTTCGTCATCGTGAGCGCGCGCGTGGGGCAGGCCTCGATGCACAGGCCGCACAGGATGCAGCGGGCGTAGTTGATCTGGTAGACGCGGCCGTACCGCTCGCCCGGCGAGTAGCGCTCCTCGTCGGTGTTGTCCGCGCCCTCCACGTAGATCGCGTCGGCGGGGCAGGCCCACGCGCACAGTTCGCAGCCGACGCACTTCTCCAGGCCGTCCGGATGGCGGTTGAGCTGGTGCCGTCCGTGGAAGCGCGGAGCCGTGGTCTTCTGCTGCTCGGGGTACTGCTCGGTCAGCCGCTTCTTGAACATGGCCTTGAAGGTCACGCCGAAGCCGGCCACGGGGTTCTGGAAACCGGGCTTGGTGTCCTTCGGTTCCTCAGCCATCGGACGCCTCCTTTCCATCCGTAGATCCGCCCAGAGATTCGTCACTCTGAGTATCGGGGCCACCACTGACAATCAGCTCCCGGTCGCGGCGCGAGCGGCGTCGCGGAACCGGCGGAAGCTCCTGTCCGGGCAGCGGCGGCACGGGGAATCCGCCCGCCATCGGGTCGAAGGCCGCCGGGGTCCCGGCCGGCCGGGCGTCCTGCTTGGACTTCTCGCGGAACATGTCCGCGACGAAGGAGAGCACCAGCAGGGCCAGCACGCCGCCGCCGACGTAGAGGGCGATGTCGCCGAAGTCGTAGCCCTCGTTGCGCAGGGCCCGCACGCTGGCGACGAGCATCAGCCACACCAGCGAGACCGGGATGAGGACCTTCCAGCCCAGCTTCATCAGCTGGTCGTAGCGGACGCGCGGCAGGGTGCCGCGGATCCAGACGAACATGAACAGCAGCAGCTGGACCTTGACCGTGAACCAGAGCAGCGGCCACCAGCCGTGGTTCGCGCCCTCCCAGAAGCCGCTGATCGGCCACGGGGCGCGCCAGCCGCCGAGGAAGAGCGTGGTGGCGACCGCCGAGACGGTCACCATGTTGACGTACTCGGCGAGCATGAACATCGCGAACTTGATCGACGAGTACTCGGTGTTGAAGCCGCCGACCAGGTCGCCCTCGGACTCCGGCATGTCGAAGGGGGCGCGGTTGGTCTCGCCGACCATCGTCACGATGTAGATGACGAAGGAGAGCGGCAGCAGGACGATGTACCAGCGGTCCTGCTGCTGTTCGACGATCGCCGACGTCGACATGGACCCGGAGTAGAGGAACACGGAGGCGAAGGCGGCGCCCATCGCGATCTCGTAGGAGATCATCTGCGCGCAGGAGCGCAGGCCGCCCAGCAGCGGGTAGGTCGAGCCGGAGCTCCAGCCGGCGAGGACGATGCCGTAGATGCCGACCGAGGCGACCGCGAGGACGTACAGCAGCGCGATCGGCAGGTCGGTGAGCTGCATCGTGGTGCGCTGGCCGAAGATCGAGATCTCGTTGCCGGCCGGGCCGAAGGGGATCACCGCGATCGCCATGAAGGCAGGGATGGCCGCGACGATCGGCGCGAGGACGTACACCACCTTGTCCGCGCGCTTGACGACGACGTCCTCCTTGAGCATCAGCTTGATGCCGTCGGCGAGCGACTGGAGCATGCCCCAGGGGCCGTGCCGGTTGGGGCCGATGCGCAGCTGCATCCAGGCGACGACCTTGCGCTCCATGACGATGGAGATCAGCACGGTCACCATCAGGAAGGCGAAGCAGAACACCGCCTTGATGGCGACCAGCCACCAGGGGTCGGTGCCGAACATCGAGAGGTCTTCTGCGGCGAGGTACGGGCTCATGCCTCCACCTCCTTGGGGGCCTCGCCGGCGAGGGTCGCCGGGCCGATGCGGACGAGGGAGCCGGGCCGCGCCCCGGTGTCGGAGGCGACGCCGGCGCCGGTGGAGTTCAGCGGGAGCCATACCACCCGGTCGGGCATCTCGCTGATCTGAAGCGGGAGCTCGACGACTCCCCGGGGGCCGGTCACCGCGACCAGGTCGCCTTCCCTGACGCCCGCCTCGGCGGCCGTCGCGGCCGACAACCGCGCGCGTGCGGCGTGCCGGGTGCCGGCGAGCGCCTCGTCGCCCTGCTGGAGGAGGCCCTGGTCGAGCAGCAGCCGGTGCCCGGCGAGAACCGCCTCCCCGGCGGCCGGGCGGGGCAGCGCTCCCGCGGTCTCCAGGGGCTCGGTGGCCCGCGGGCCGTCCCAGGGGCCGAGCCGGTCGATCTCCGCGCGTACGGTGCGCAGATCGGGCAGTCCGAGGTGGACGTCCATGGCGTCGGCGAGCATCTGCAGCACACGTGCGTCGCCGGGTGCGAGGCGGCGGATCATCTGATCGGGCTTCAGCGCCGCCTCGAAGAAGCGGACCCGGCCTTCCCAGTTGAGGAAGGTCCCGGCCTTCTCGGCGACCGCCGCGACCGGCAGGACGACGTCGGCCTTGCGGGTGATCTCGCCGGGCCGCAGTTCGAGCGAGACCAGGAAGCCGACCTCGTCGAGTGCGGCACGCGCGCGTGCCGGGTCGGGCAGGTCGTCGATCTCCACGCCCGCCACCAGCAGCGCCTGGAGCTCTCCGGTCGCGGCGGCCTCGACGATCTGGCCGGTGTCGCGGCCGTAGCGGTGCGGCAGTCCGGCGACACCCCAGACGGCGGCGACCTCGTCACGCGCGCGGGGGTCGGTGGCCGGACGCCCGCCCGGCAGCAGCGACGGCAGCGCGCCCGCCTCGACGGCACCGCGCTCCCCCGCCCGGCGCGGGATCCACACCAGCCGCGCCCCGGTCGCGGAGGCGGTCCGCACGGCGGCGGTCAGGCCCCCGGCCACCGCGGCCAGCCGCTCGCCGACGACGATCACGGCGCCCTCGGCGCGCAGCGCCTCGGCGGCGAGCGCACCGCCGTCCTCCAGACCGACGCCGCTCGCGAGTGCGTCCAGCCACTCGGTCTCGGTGCCGGGAGCCGCCGGCAGCAGCGTGCCACCGGCCTTCTCCAGACCCCGGGTGGCGTACGTGGCCAGCGAGAAGACCTTCTGCCCGTGCTTCCGCCAGGCCTTGCGGAGCCGCAGGAAGACGCCGGGCGCCTCCTCCTCCGCCTCGAACCCGACCAGCAGGACCGCGGGCGCCTTCTCCAGGGCGGTGTACGTGACGCCCGTACCGTCGAGGTCCCGGCCTCGCCCGGCCACCTGGGCGGCGAGGAAGTCGGCCTCCTCGCTGCTGTGCACGCGCGCACGGAAGTCGATGTCGTTGGTGTCGAGCGCCACGCGCGCGAACTTGCTGTACGCGTAGGCGTCCTCGATGGTGAGGCGGCCTCCGGTCAGGACGCCGGTGCGGCCCCGGGAGGCCAGCAGCCCCTGGGCCGCGATCTGCAGCGCCTCCGGCCAGGAGGCCGGTTCCAGCTCACCCTCGGCGTTGCGCACCAGGGGCGTCTCGAGCCGGTCCCGCTGCTGCGCGTACCGGAACCCGAACCGGCCCTTGTCGCAGATCCACTCCTCGTTGACCTCGGGGTCGTTCGCCGCGAGCCGCCGCATGACCTTGCCGCGCCGGTGGTCGGTGCGGGTGGCGCAGCCACCGGAGCAGTGCTCGCAGACCGACGGGGAGGACACCAGGTCGAACGGGCGGGAGCGGAATCGGTACGCCGCCGAGGTCAGCGCGCCGACCGGGCAGATCTGGATGGTGTTGCCGGAGAAGTACGACTCGAACGGGTCGCCCTCGCCGGTGCCGACCTGCTGGAGCGCACCCCGCTCGACCAGCTCGATCATCGGGTCGCCCGCGACCTGGTTGGAGAACCGGGTGCAGCGGGCGCACAGCACGCACCGCTCGCGGTCGAGCAGCACCTGCGTGGAGATCGGGACGGGCTTCTCGTAGGTCCGCTTGCGGCCCTCGAAGCGGGATTCGGCGTCGCCGTGCGACATGGCCTGGTTCTGCAGCGGGCACTCGCCGCCCTTGTCGCAGACCGGGCAGTCCAGCGGGTGGTTGATGAGCAGGAGCTCCATCACACCCTTCTGGGCCTTCTCGGCGACCGGCGAGGTGAGGTGGGTCTTGACCACCATGCCGTCGGTGCAGGTGATGGTGCAGGACGCCATGGGCTTGCGCTGGCCCTCGACCTCGACGATGCACTGGCGGCAGGCGCCGGCCGGGTCGAGCAGGGGGTGGTCGCAGAACCGGGGGATCTCGATGCCGAGCTGCTCGGCGGCCCGGATGACCAGGGTGCCCTTGGGCACGCTGATCTCCGCGCCGTCGATCGTCAGCGACACGAGGTCCTCCGGCGGGACCGCCGCCTCTCCCCCGCCTGAGGGAGCGTTGGTGGTCACGGTCATGCGGTCACCTCCGTGCGGTCGGCCCAGGCCGTCGACCTGGCCGGGTCGAAGGGGCAGCCCCGGCCCGTGATGTGCTGCTCGTACTCCTCGCGGAAGTACTTCAGCGAGGAGAAGATCGGCGAGGCGGCGCCGTCGCCGAGGGCGCAGAAGGACTTGCCGTTGATGTTGTCGGCGATGTCGTTCAGCTTGTCGAGGTCGGACATCTGTCCCTTGCCGGCCTCGATGTCGCGCAGCAGCTGCACGAGCCAGTACGTCCCTTCGCGGCAGGGCGTGCACTTGCCGCAGGACTCGTGGGCGTAGAACTCGGTCCAGCGGGTGACGGCACGGACCACACAGGTCGTCTCGTCGAAGCACTGCAGAGCTTTTGTGCCGAGCATGGAACCCGCGGCGCCCACTCCTTCGTAATCAAGAGGGACGTCGAGATGCTCGTCGGTGAACATCGGGGTCGAGGAGCCGCCCGGCGTCCAGAACTTGAGGCGGTGCCCGGGGCGCATCCCGCCGCTCATGTCGAGGAGCTGGCGGAGCGTGATCCCGAGCGGTGCCTCGTACTGGCCGGGGCTGGCGACATGGCCGCTGAGGGAGTAGAGCGTGAAGCCGGGCGACTTCTCACTCCCCATCGACCGGAACCAGTCCTTGCCCCGGTTCATGATCGCGGGAACCGAGGCGATGGATTCGACGTTGTTCACCACAGTCGGGCACGCGTAGAGGCCCGCGACAGCGGGGAAGGGGGGACGAAGCCGCGGTTGGCCCCGGCGGCCTTCGAGCGAGTCCAGCAGTGCGGTCTCCTCACCGCAGATGTACGCGCCCGCCCCCGCGTGCACGGTGATGTCGAGGTCGAGTCCGCTGCCCAGGATGTTCTCGCCGAGGAAGCCCGCCTCGTAGGCCTCGCGCACGGCGGAGTGCAACCGCCGCAGTACGGGGACGACTTCCCCCCGCAGATAGATGAAGGCGTGCGACGACCTGATGGCGTAACACGCGATGATCATGCCCTCGATGAGGCTGTGCGGGTTCGCGAAGAGGAGCGGGATGTCCTTGCACGTCCCCGGCTCCGACTCGTCGGCGTTGACAACAAGATAGTGCGGCTTGCCGTCCCCCTGGGGAATGAACTGCCACTTCATCCCGGTGGGGAAGCCCGCGCCGCCGCGTCCGCGCAGACCGGAGTCCTTGACGTACGCGATCAGGTCGTCCGGCGACATGGCGAGCGCCTTGCGCAGCCCCTCGTAGCCGTCGTGCCGCCGGTACACGTCCAGCGTCCAGGACCTGTCCTCGTCCCAGAAGGCCGACAGCACCGGGGCGAGCAGCTTCTCGGGGCTCATGTCTTTCAGCTCGGGTGCCAAGGTCATCACTCCCCCTCCTCGGCGGTAGGCCCGGCCGGGTGGGCCGGGTCGGAGGCCGACGTGTCCTGCGGCGCGTCGTGCGAGCTCAAGTGCTCCGTCGGTGACGGGTCGTGCGGTGCCTCGGTGCGGGCCGCCTCACCGCGCGGATGCACGACGCGCGCGGAGCCGCCCTCCCCCTTGGCGAGCTTCAGGCCGACCAGGGAAGCGGGCCCGGCGCTCCCCCCGGACTCGACGGCTCCGTCCCTCTCGTCGGGGAAGCCGGCGAGGACCCGCGCGGTCTCCTTGAAGGTGCACAGGGGCGCCCCGCGGGTGGGCGTGACCGGCCGTCCGGCGCGCAGGTCGTCGACGAGGCGCTTGGCGCTCGACGGGGTCTGGTTGTCGAAGAACTCCCAGTTGACCATCACGACCGGCGCGAAGTCGCAGGCCGCGTTGCACTCGATGTGCTCCAGGGTGACCTTGCCGTCGTCGGTGGTCTCGCCGTTGCCGACGCCGAGGTGCTCCTGGAGCTCCTCGAAGATCGCATCCCCGCCCATGACGGCGCACAGGGTGTTGGTGCACACCCCGACCTGGTAGTCGCCGCTCGGCCGGCGCCGGTACATGGTGTAGAAGGTGGCGACCGCGGTGACCTCGGCCGTGGTGAGGCCGAGCATCTCCGCGCAGAACCGCATGCCGGTGCGCGTGACATGGCCCTCCTCGGCCTGCACGAGGTGCAGCAGCGGAAGGAGGGCGGACCGGGAGTCCGGGTAGCGGGCGATGACCTCGCGCGCGTCGGTCTCCAGCCGGGCCCGTACGTCGTCCGGGTAGGCGGGTGCGGGCAGTTCGGGCATGCCCAGGCTGACGCCCCGCTCGGAGGATGAGGTGGTCACCGGTCGACGCCTCCCATCACGGGGTCGATGGACGCGACGGCGACGATGACGTCGGCGACCTGGCCGCCCTCGCACATCGCCGCCATGGCCTGCAGGTTGGTGAAGGACGGGTCCCGGAAGTGGACCCGGTAGGGGCGGGTGCCGCCGTCGGACACGACGTGCACCCCGAGCTCGCCCTTGGGCGACTCGACCGCCGCGTACGCCTGTCCCGGCGGGACGCGGAAGCCCTCGGTGACCAGCTTGAAGTGGTGGATCAGGGCCTCCATGGAGGTGCCCATGATCTTCTTGATGTGGTCGAGGGAGTTGCCGAGCCCGTCGGGGCCCAGGGCGAGCTGGGCCGGCCAGGCGATCTTCTTGTCGGCGACCATGACCGGGCCGGGCTGGAGCCGGTCCAGGCACTGCTCGACGATCCTGAGCGACTGGCGCATCTCCTCCAGCCGGATCAGGAAGCGGCCGTAGGAGTCGCAGGTGTCGGCGGTCGGGATCTCGAAGTCGTACGTCTCGTAGCCGCAGTACGGCTGGGTCTTGCGCAGGTCGTGCGGCAGGCCGGTGGAGCGCAGGATCGGGCCCGTCGCGCCGAGGGCCATGCAGCCGGCCAGGTCGAGGTAGCCGACGTCCTGCATACGGGCCTTGAAGATGGGGTTCCCGGTGGCGAGCTTGTCGTACTCCGGGAGGTTCTTCTTCATCTTCTTCACGAACTCGCGGATCTGGTCCACCGCGCCGGGCGGCAGGTCCTGGGCGAGTCCGCCGGGGCGGATGTACGCGTGGTTCATCCGCAGGCCGGTGATCAGCTCGTAGATGTCGAGAATGAGTTCACGATCACGGAATCCGTAGATCATGATCGTGGTGGCGCCGAGTTCCATGCCGCCGGTGGCGATGCACACCAGGTGCGACGACAGCCGGTTCAGCTCCATCAGGAGCACGCGGATGATCGAGGCCCGGTCCGGGATCTGGTCCTCGATGCCGAGGAGTTTCTCGACGCCGAGGCAGTACGCCGTCTCGTTGAAGAACGGCGTCAGGTAGTCCATGCGCGTCACGAAGGTGGTGCCCTGCGTCCACGTGCGGTACTCGAGGTTCTTCTCGATGCCGGTGTGCAGGTAGCCGATGCCGCAGCGGGCCTCGGTGACGGTCTCGCCGTCGATCTCCAGGATCAGGCGGAGCACGCCGTGGGTGGATGGGTGCTGCGGGCCCATGTTGACGACGATGCGCTCGTCGTCGGCGCGGGCCGCGGTCTCGACGACCTCGTCCCAGTCGCCGCCGGTGACCGTGTAGACGGTGCCCTCGGTGGTCTCGCGAGGAGATGCGTGCGAGGTGCTCATGAGTACGACCTCCGCTGGTCCGGAGCCGGGATCTGGGCGCCCTTGTACTCGACGGGGATGCCGCCGAGGGGGTAGTCCTTGCGCTGCGGGAAGCCCTGCCAGTCGTCCGGCATCATGATCCGCGTCAGGGCGGGGTGGCCGTCGAAGACGATGCCGAAGAAGTCGTACGTCTCGCGCTCGTGCCAGTCGTTCGTCGGATAGACCGAGAACAGCGACGGGATGTGCGGGTCGCTGTCGGGGGCGCTGACCTCCAGGCGGATCACCCGGTTGTGGGTGATCGAGCGCAGGTGGTAGACGGCGTGCAGCTCGCGGCCCTTGTCGTTCGGGTAGTGCACGCCGCTGACGCCGGTGCACAGCTCGAAGCGCAGGGCCGGGTCGTCGCGCAGGGTGCGGGCGACGAGGAGCAGGTGCTCGCGCTCGATGTGGAAGGTCAGCTCGTCGCGGTCGACGACCGTCTTCTCGATGGCGTTGTCCGGGAGCAGGTCCTGCTCCTCCAGGGCGCCCTCCAGCTCGTCGGCGACCTCGTCGAACCACCCGCCGTAGGGGCGGGTCGCCGGTCCCGGGAGCCGGACCGAGCGGACCAGGCCGCCGTAGCCGGAGGTGTCGCCGCCGTTGTTCGCGCCGAACATGCCGCGCTGGACCCGGATCTCCTCGCCGCCCTCGCCGCGCCGGCCGGGGAGGTTGGAGGCCGACAGGTCCTTCTCGGGGTTCGGGCCGTTGGTGCCGTTCGCGTCGCTCACCGCAGCAGCCCCTTCATCTCGATCGTGGGCAGGGCCTTGAGCGCCGCCTCCTCCGCCTCGCGGGCGGCCTCCTCGGCGTTCACGCCGAGCTTGGAGGACTGGATCTTCTGGTGGAGCTTGAGGATGGCGTCCATCAGCATCTCCGGCCGTGGCGGGCAGCCGGGGAGGTAGATGTCGACCGGGACGATGTGGTCGACGCCCTGGACGATCGCGTAGTTGTTGAACATGCCGCCCGAGGAGGCGCAGACCCCCATGGAGATCACCCACTTGGGGTTCGGCATCTGGTCGTAGACCTGCCGCAGCACCGGCGCCATCTTCTGGCTGACCCGGCCGGCGACGATCATCAGGTCCGCCTGCCGCGGCGAACCCCGGAAGACCTCCATGCCGAAGCGCGCCAGGTCGTAGCGCCCGGCGCCGGTGGTCATCATCTCGATGGCGCAACAGGCGAGTCCGAACGTGGCCGGGAAGACGGACGACTTGCGCACCCAGCCCGCGGCCTGCTCGACGGTGGTCAGCAGGAAGCCGCTCGGCAGCTTTTCTTCGAGTCCCATGACGTGTGGCCCCTCAGTCCCATTCCAGGCCGCCGCGCCGCCATACGTACGCGTACGCGACGAAGACGGTGAGCACGAAGAGCAGCATCTCCACGAGCCCGAAGATCCCCAGGGCGTCGAAGGTGACGGCCCAGGGATAGAGGAAGACGATCTCGATGTCGAAGACGATGAAGAGCATCGCCGTCAGGTAGTACTTGATGGGGAAGCGCCCGCCGCCGGCCGGCGTGGGGGTCGGCTCGATACCGCACTCGTAGGCCTCGAGCTTGGCCCGGTTGTACCGCTTGGGCCCGATCAACGTGGCCATGACCACGGAGAAGATCGCAAAGCCTGCCCCGAGGGCTCCCAGTACGAGGATGGGCGCATAAGCGTTCACCGCTCCTCGCTCCTCTCAGTCGGCACTGACTGCTGGCGGTTTGCATCGGGCTCACATCCGCCCCACCCGTCCCGCGAACCCCGCCCGCCCCGGCGAAGATCGGGAACATGTGAAGCAGGTCACAAGCCCAACCGCGTGCATCTTATGCCCGACGCTCTGTGATCTGCGACACGGGGTATTGCACAAGCTTTGTGATCTCTGCCACCTGACGATCGATCATGAAGTCGGATGAGCGGTGATCTTCACACGCGAAGCGTCCGAGTGATCACCAGAGGTGACATTTTGGCCAGTCGCCGCAGGCCGGAGGGGGCGTCTCAATATCAAGAGAGTTCCCTTGCATGCAAATTGGCGATGGACTCGATCTCCTGATAGAGGCGCGTTCACACATCAGGGGGCTCACGGAGCGGGGTGTGGACGCGTGCATTCGTTCACGATCTTCGCGAGGCCGTGATCCGGTCGTGATCTACGGCGCCGGACGCGGCCGGACCGGCGGTCGTTCCGTGACGTGCGCCACACCCATGAGAGGCCCATGAGAACGGGGCTTGGCCAATCAACCCAACCGATGGTAGGTCCGGAGCAATTCGGGCGTATTGATCAAAGACCGTGATCACAGCCTCGTAACAGGCCGCCCGCAATGTCCGTTACGGCGTCAATAAAGAGCCTCGAGCGGGGGTTTTGGGGTGCTGTTTGAACAACTGTGGCGCAGCACACGTTTCTTGAAGATATGAAGGAGCCCCTGGTACCGGTTGTTCCCATGTCCCACACCGCTCACATACGCAGCCACCGGAAACCCCGCCGCAGCGCGACCTCTTCGATCGCCCTGCGCGCCGGCGTTGCCGGTGGCGTTCTCAGCATGGCAGCGGCGGGTGCGTCGGCCTCGGCGAACGCCGCCGAGCCGGTGACGCAGACCATCGAACTGCCCACCCTGACGGCCGACATGTCCGCTCAGGTCGCCCAGTCCGCGGCCGCCACCCAGCAGGCGGCCGCCAACTACGAACTGCGCGCCGAGCGTGACGCCGCCGCCGCCAAGGCCGCCGCAGAGGCCAAGAAGGACCTCGCCGAGGCGAAGAAGAAGGCGGAGGCCAAGAAGAAGGCCGCCGAGGCCGCCCGCAAGGCCGCCGCCGAGCGCGCCAACCGCAGCTCCGAGCGCGCCACGCTCTCCGCGTCCGCGTCGGCGTCCGCCTCCACGTCGGTGTCGGCGCCCTCCAGCGGCAGCGTCGCGACCGTCATCGCGTTCCTCAAGGCCCAGGTGGGCGACGCCTACGTCATGGGCGCCACCGGTCCCAACGCCTGGGACTGCTCCTCCCTCGTGCAGGCCGCGTACAAGCAGGTTGGTGTGGACCTGCCGCGCGTCTCGCAGGACCAGTCGATGTCCGGCACGGACGTCCCGCTGTCCAGCGTCCAGGTCGGCGACATCCTCTACTGGGGCGGCAAGGGCTCCGCGTACCACGTGGGTGTCTACATCGGGAACGGCCAGTACCTGGACGCGGCCAACCCGTCCAAGGGCGTCGTCATCCAGGACCTGTCGGGCTACCCGGCGTCGGGCGCGGTCCGCGTCCTCTGACGTCACACGTACGGGCTTGAGGGCCGCTGCCGCTACGGGGGCAGCGGCCCTCCCGTGCTGTCTGTGCCTCTCCTGCCGCCCTGGCGGCGTTCTCCCGGCCTGTCCGGGCCGGAGTGGGTCCCGGGGTCGGCTGAGTCCCTTCCAGGGCGCCCTGAGGGGCTCCTGGGGCTTTCTCCCGCGTGGCCGGACTCCTCCTGGGACGGCTGCGGATCTTCTGCTCTCATGAGCGCCGGTCAGCAGAACCGACACCCGAGGAGAGACAGATGCCCAGCGTCTTCGTACAGGGACGGCCCGTCGACGCGTACCCGCGGCTCGCGCCCGAGGCCCGGCGCGGGAAGGTCCGGCGGATCACCGAGACCGGTGAGGAGGTCCTGCACAAGCCGTGCCGGGACGTCACCGAGTTCGGCCCGGACTCAGGGGCTGTCGTTTGGATCACGCCGCAGACGCGGGGTCCGGCACGCACATCTGCCGCCGATTTCCTGCGACCTGATCCAAACGACAGCCCCTGACCGCACTCATCGACGACATGTTCCTGACCATGTACATCGCGGACGGAGCCGGGCTCGCCGCGAACCAGGTCGGCGTCGACCTGCGGCTGTTCGTCTACGACTGCCCGGACGACGACGGCGTGCGACACGTCGGGCACGTCGTCAACCCGGTCCTGGAGCCGCTCGACGCCTCGCGCAGGAGGCTCCTCGACGACTCGGAGGGCTGCCTCTCCGTCCCCGGCGCGGTGATGGACGTACCGCGCCCGGACCGGGCCGTCGTCCGCGGCTGCGACAGGGACGGCGCACCGCTCGTCATCGAGGGCACCGGCTACTTCGCCCGCTGCCTGGCGCACGAGACCGACCACGTGAACGGTCAGGTGTACCTGGACCGGCTGTCCGGGCGGGAGCGCAAGGAGGCCCTGCGGCAGATGGCGGACCGGCGGGAGGAGGTGCTCGCGCGCCGGGCCGCCAACGTCGAGGCGTTGAACGCCTGATCAGGCCTTCGGCGCCACCTTGCTCAGGCCGTTGATGATGCGGTCCATCGCGTCGCCGCCGGTCGGGTCGGTGAGGTTCGCGAGGAGCTTCAGCGTGAACTTCATCAGCAGCGGGTGCGTGAGACCGCGCTGCGTGGCGATCTGCATGACCTTCGGGTTGCCGATCAGCTTCACGAAGGCACGGCCGAGCGTGTAGTAGCCGCCGTAGGTGTCCTTGAGCACGCGCGGGTAGCGCTGGAGGGCCATCTCGCGGCCGGCCGGCGTCGGCCGCGCGTGGGCCTGGACGATGACGTCGGCGGCGATCTGGCCGGACTCCATGGCGTAGGCGATGCCCTCGCCGTTGAAGGGGTTCACCAGGCCGCCGGCGTCGCCGACCAGCAACAGCCCCTTCGTGTAGTGCGGCTGGCGGTTGAAGGCCATGGGCAGGGCGGCGCCGCGGATGGGGCCGGTCATGTTGTCGGGGGTGTAGCCCCAGTCCTCCGGCATGGACGCGCACCAGGCCTTCAGGACCTCGCGCCAGTCCAGCTCCTTGAAGGAGTCGGAGGTGTTCAGCACGCCCAGGCCGACGTTGGACGTGCCGTCGCCCATGCCGAAGATCCAGCCGTAGCCGGGAAGCAGACGGTCCTCGGGGCCGCGGCGGTCCCACAGTTCGAGCCAGGACTCCAGGTAGTCGTCCTCGTGCCGCGGGCTGGTGAAGTACGTCCGCACCGCCACGCCCATCGGGCGGTCCTCGCGGCGGTGCAGGCCCATCGCGAGGGACAGGCGGGTGGAGTTGCCGTCGGCGGCCACGACGAGCGGCGCGTGGAAGGTGACCTCGCGCTTGTCCTCGCCGAGCTTGGCGTGCACGCCGGTGATACGGCCCGTGCGGTCGTCGACGATCGGCGCGCCCACGTTGCAGCGCTCGTACAGCCGGGCGCCCGCCTTCTGGGCCTGCCGGGCGAGCTGCTCGTCGAAGTCGTCGCGCTTGCGGACGAGACCGTAGTCGGGGAAGGAGGCGAGATCCGGCCAGTCGAGCTGGAGCCGCACCCCGCCGCCGATGATCCTGAGGCCCTTGTTGCGCAGCCAGCCGGCCTCTTCCGAGATGTCGATGCCCATGGCCACCAACTGCTTGACGGCACGCGGCGTGAGGCCGTCGCCGCAGACCTTCTCGCGCGGGAACGCGGTCTTCTCCAGCAGGAGGACGTCGAGTCCCGCCTTGGCGAGGTGGTAGGCGGTGGTGGAGCCGGCCGGCCCCGCGCCCACGACGATCACATCGGCGGTGTTCTCGGAGAGGGGCTCGGTCACGTCGGTCACGGCGGGATCTCCCCAAGGTTCGGAATCTGGTGCCGACCGGCACTGGACATGGGCAGTCTATGCAGCAGCATTCGTCACCCGGCTGAAGGGCTGCCTCCGTGAACCGAGCTCTCCCCGCTGTACGGCTCCGTGTTCCCACCCACGAGGACGCGTTCGTCTGGCACCGGATCTTCGACGACCCGGACGTCATGGAGTTCCACGGCGGCAGGTCCGCCGAGCTGTCGGTCTACGAGGAGCTCACCGCGCGCCAGCGCCGGCACGACGCGGAGCTCGGCTTCTGCCTGTGGACCGTGCTCGACGGGTCCGGGCAGGTCATCGGCTTCACCGGGGCCCAGCCCTGGGAGCAGAGCTGGGGCCCGGCGGGCGAGATCGAGATCGGCTGGCGGCTCGGCCGGGAGCACTGGGGCAAGGGGTACGTCACCGCGGCCGCGCGGCAGACCCTGGAGCGGATGCGGGCGGCCGGCGTACCGGGCGTGGTGGCGATGGTCGATGCCCGCAACACCCGGTCCGTGGCGGTCACGCGGCGCCTGGGCATGCGCCTGGCCGAGACGTTCACGACGCCGGCCTCGGAGCGGACGGGCCACTGCTACCGCCTCGACCTCCGGAGACCGTCCGCTGACGCTGCGTAGTCGACTGTCACAGAAAGACACCTGTCGCTTCCGGCCGGTGCGGGGCGGGAGTTACCCTTCCCGTACCGCTGGGGGTGACATCTGTGCAGATAACCCGCAAAACACCCGAAGTGCATGTACCGCGTCTGGTCGGCCTGATGGCCGTGGACGCGCGGGAGACGGCCCGGGCGCGGGGCCTGTTCCTCAACGCACCGGACCGGCCCGACTTCCATCTCGCCGTCGTCGACTACGTCGTCCGCCAGTACCCGCAGCCCGGGGCGGAGGTGCCGCGTGACTCGATGGTCTACGTGTGGTTCGACTTCGGTCCCGGCGAGGGCGGCGGAGGCGTGCACGAGCCGCGGATCCCGCGGCCGCCCGGGGGCGGCCTCCGACGCGAGCTGGACGAGCCGGGCGACCCGTACATGGTCCCCAGCTCCTCGTGAGGGTCAGCTCTCCTTGAAGCCCCGGTGCAGGGCGACGATCCCGCCGCTCAGGTTGCGCCAGGCCACCCGCGACCAGCCGGCCTTGCCCAGCCGCTCGGCGAGGGCGGGCTGGTCGGGCCAGGCGCGGATGGACTCGGCGAGGTAGACGTAGGCGTCGGGGCTGGAGGACACCGCCCGGGCGACCGGCGGCAGGGCGCGCATCAGGTACTCGGTGTAGACCGTGCGGAACGGCGCCCACGTCGGGTGCGAGAACTCGCAGATCACGATCCGCCCGCCGGGCCGGGTCACCCGGAGCATCTCGCGCAGGCCCGCGTCCGTGTCCTGCACGTTGCGCAGCCCGAAGGAGATGGTGACGGCGTCGAAGGTGTCGTCCTTGAACGGGAGCCGCGTCGCGTCGCCGGCGGTGTACGGCAGCCAGGGCTGCCGCTGCTTGCCGACCTGGAGCATGCCCTGCGAGAAGTCGCAGGGGACGACGTAGGCGCCGGTGCGGGCGAAGGGCAGCGAGGACGTGCCCGTGCCCGCCGCCAGGTCGAGGATCTTCTGCGCCGGGCGCGCGTCGACCGCCTTGGCGACCTCCTGGCGCCATCGCCGGTCCTGGCCGAGGGACAGCACGTCGTTGGTCAGGTCGTACCGTTCCGCCACGTCGTCGAACATCGAGGCGACTTCGTGCGGCTGCTTGTCCAGGGATGCGCGGGTCACGGGCCCATTCTTGCAGCACCCCCTCCGGGCAGGAGCCTCGGCTGCTTGCGTGCCGCCACGTCCTCCACCCAGCCGCACAGCAGCACGAACACCGCGATCAGCACCCAGCCCACGCCGAACATGAACCACTGGCTGTCCAGCGGCAGGTACGCCTCGAAGGCGGGCACGTCCCAGAAGCGGTCGATCAGCGGCACGGCGAGGATCAGCGCAATCTCGTGCCAGAGGTAGATCGTCACCGCGCGTGCGTTGAAGACGGTCACGAGCCGGTCCAGCCGCCGGAAGCGGGCGAGCCCCGCGAGGTCGGTCCTCAGGCGGGCCTTGGCGTACATCAGCAGCGTCACGAACCCCGCCGACCAGAAGGCCTGCGCGAGCGGGTTCTCGTCGAGGTCGTACGTGCCGTACTCGGCCTGGTGGGAGAAGGCGTACCAGCCGCCGTACGCCAGGGCGCCCAGTGCGAGCGGGACCACCGCGCCGGGCTTCAGCCGGGCCAGGACGCCGTCGTGGTGCGCGAAGCCGAGGAGCCAGCAGGACAGGAACGTCGCCAGGTCCGTGAGCGCGCTGCCGAGGCGGCCGTCCGGAGGCTGCCAGGCGTAGGTGCAGGCGACGATCGGGACGAGGGACGCCAGCAGGACCGGGACGGGCGCGAGGCGGAACGTCTTCAGCAGGAGCGGGGAGAGCAGCACGAACCACAGGTAGGCCCGCAGGTACCAGAGGATCTCCCAGGCCTGCTCGCCCCAGGCGCTGCCCGGTGGGTCGCCGAGCGGCACCACCCAGTAGACGATCTCCCGGCCCGGCATCCAGCCGCGCACCAGCATCGCGCCGACCACGAACACGCCCCAGAACCAGAAGGGCGGCAGCAGCCGGCGGACGCGGCTCTTGATCACCACGGGCGCGGGGCGCTTCAGCGATCTCGCCATGAGGGTGCCGGCGAGGCAGAACATCACCCCCATGGAGGGGAAGAGCAGCCCGGCCCAGGCCCACCCGAAGGTGTGATAGGTGACGACACGGACGAGGGCGACGGCCCGAAGCGTGTCGAAGTACCGGTCCCGCACGGGGCCTTCGGCGGGCGGACTTCCGGGCAGGTATCCCTGCGCACCCGGGCCCTCCGCACCCAGGACCACGGCGGCCGAGCCTCCGCCAGGCGGACCTCCGGCGGACAGGCCTCCGCAAGGCAGGCCTCCGGCGGCCGGGCGCGGGGTGGCCGAGCCTTGGGCGGCCGGGCCCCCGACAGCCGAGCCACCGGCAGGCGAGCCCTCGGTGGCAGGGCCCGCGGTGGCCGAACCCCAGACGGACGGACCCCCGACAGGCGAGCCCCCGGCGGACCGGCCCGGAGTGGCCGAACCCCAGACGGGCGGACTCCCGGCGTCCGGGCCCCCGGCAGGCGAGCCCCCAGCGGACAGACCCTCGACGGGCAGGCCCCCAGCAGGCGAGCCCCCAGCGGACAGACCCTCGACGGGCAGGCCTCCAACGGGCGGGCCCCCGAGGCCAGGGCCCGCAGTGGCCGAACCCCATACGGACGGGCCCCCGACAGGCGAGCGCCCGGCGGACAGGCCCGGAGTGGCCGAACCCCAGACGGACGGACTCCCGGCGTCCGGGCCCCCGGCAGGCGAGCCCCCGGCGGACAGACCCTCGACGGGCAGGCCCCCAACGGTCGGGCCCCCGAGGCCAGGGCCCGCAGTGGCCGAACCCCAGACGGACGGACCCCCGACAGCCGAGCCCCCGGCAGGCGGACCCCCGGAGGGCAGGCCGCCGGTGGCCGGGCCCGTAGCGGTCGGGCCCGTAGCGGTCGGGCCCGTAGCGGTCGGCCGTTGCGGGCGCGTCGGCGTCGTCCTTCTGTGCGCTCCCATCAGCTCACCCCCGCCGGGGTCCCGACCTCGCCGGTTCGCTTCAGCTTCTGCCAGCGCAGTCGGCCGCCGGTGAGGGCGGTGACGCAGGAGTGGATGAGGACGAGGTACATCATCTGCCGGTAGGCCAGCTGCTGGAGCGGCATCATCAGCAGGTAGCGGTACTTCTCCCGGTCCAGGCGGAAGGCGTAGGCCGCGCACAGGAGCTGCACGCCCAGCACGGCGCACCACGCGAGCAGGGCGGCCTTCAGGTCGATGAAGATCATCGAGTAGAGGGTGAACACGTCGATCAACGGCGCGAACACCGGTGTGACGATCTGGAACAGCACCACCAGCGGCATGCCGACCCGCCCGAAACGCCCCGAAGGCCCCCGGTCCGTGAGGGACTTGCGGTGCTTCCACAGCGCCTGCATGGTGCCGTACGACCAGCGGTAGCGCTGGGACCACAGCTGCTTGAGCGACCCCGGCGCCTCGGTCCACGCGCGCGCGTGCTCCTGGTAGACGACCCGCCAGCCGGCCCGGTGCATGGCGATGGTGATGTCGGTGTCCTCGGCGAGGGTGTCCTCGCTCATCCCCCCGACCTGGAGCACCGCCTCGCGGCGGAACGCGCCGATCGCACCCGGAATCGTGGGCATGCAGCGCAGCAGGTCATACATGCGCCGGTCGAGATTGAAGCCCATCACGTACTCGATGTGCTGCCAGGCGCCGATGACGGTGGTGCGGTTGCCGACCTTGGCGTTGCCCGCGACCGCGCCGACCCGCGGGTCGGAGAAGGGCTGGACGAGCTGCCGTACGGTGTCCGGCTCGAAGACGGTGTCGCCGTCCATCATCACGACGATGTCGTGAGCGGCGTGCCGCACTCCGTTGTTGAGCGCGGCCGGCTTGCCCGCGTTGGCCTGTCGGATCACCCGCACGTTCGGCATGCCCAGCGACTCGGCGATGTCCGCCGTGCCGTCCGTCGAACCGTCGTCCACGACGATGATCTCGATCGGATGCGTGCTCCGCGCCAGCGAGTCGAGGGTGTTGGCGATGCACTCCTTCTCGTTGTACGCCGGGACGACCACGCTCACCGGCCGGGTGACCGCCGGCCCCCAGCTGAAGCGGCGCCTGTTGCGCTGCCGGTGGTGGCGGCGGGCGAGCACGAGCATCATCCCGAAGCGGCCCATGACGGCCACGCCGACCACCAGGAGGCCCACGGAGAGCGCCGGCACGGCCCATTCGGCGACGGCGACCGCGGCGATCAGGGCCTTGCCCTCGTAGAGGAGGGCGCCGGTGGCCTCGCGGTGGGCGGCCTGGAGGCGGGTCCTCCCGTCCTGAGGCACACCGGCCGGCGTCTGCTGCCGCCGCTCCATGGCCCCGCTGATCGTGGTGAAGCTGTACCCCTTCGCCCGCATATTCTCGATGTACTCCGGCAGCGCGGCGATCGTCTGCGAACGCTCGCCGCCCGCGTCGTGGAAGAGAACCGAGGCCCCCTTGTTCTTCTTCGGCGTCGCCCACTGGACGATCTTCGAGACGCCCGGCCGCTTCCAGTCGTCACTGTCGGTGTCGACGAAGACGCTGGTGTAGCCGTCCTGGCCGAGCTTCTCGTAGACGGGCCAGCTGTAGTTGTCGATGGCGTCCGTCTGCGAGGAGTACGGCGCCCGGAACAGGGTGGTCGTGATGCCGGCCGCGCCCGCCAGCGCGAGCTGCGTCTGCTCCATCTCGCGCCGGACGCGGGCGTCGCTCTGGTACGACAGGTCGACGTGCGTGAAGGTGTGGATCCCCACCTCCTCGCCCTGCTCGACCATGTCCCGCACGATGTCCGGGTGGCGCGACACCATCGAGCCGACCAGGAAGAACGTGGCGGGCACGTCGTACTTCTCGAGGATCGAGAGCACCTGGGGCGTCCAGGTCGGGTCGGGGCCGTCGTCGAAGGTGAGCGCGATGGTCTTGTCCGGGACGGAGACGGTCGTGGCCTGTCCGCCGCGGAAGGTGAGGATCGGCCCGCCGTCCAGGACGTCGTCGGGCACGTCGCCGGCGGCGGCCCCGGTGCGCACCCGCTGGTCGCCGCCGACCTCGGCGCGCAGATAGCCGTCGAGCAGCATCACGCAGACCAGCGCGAGCAGGAGCAGCAGGGCGAGGATGACGCGCGGTCTCTGGAGCGCGGCGGCCTTGCCGGCGGCCCGCTCCATCCGGGACGGGGCGCGGCGGCGGCCGCGCGAAGGGGTGGTCGTGGTCATACGGCGGCCCCCGCTCAGTCGGCGACCGCGACGGCGGAGGCCGAGGCGGACGCGGACGCGGACGGGGAGACGGAGGGGGCGACGGACGGGGACGCGGTGCGGCCGGCGGTGCCCGCTCCGGCGACCTGGGGCGGGGCGGACGGGGCGACGCTCGGCGGGGCGACGCCGGGGCCGCCGGGTCCCCCGCCCTGCGGACGGCCGCCGCCGGGCCCCGCACCCGCGAACGGAAGCAACTGCGAAGGCGTCAGCGACGTGCCCCAGCCCATGAAGGCCGCGCCGAGCACGGCCGCGTAGCCGAGGCAGACGACCCCCAGCAGGAGGCCGAACCGGCGCAGCAGTCTGGCGCGGCGTCCGGAGTTGTCAACGAACACGGGCCCTTCGGCGGATCCGTTGCCGCGTTTGCGACGGCGACCGCGAGTGGCGCGGCTTTCGATGGCAGGCTCGGAATGCATTCCCCGGACATTAGGATGCCTTTATGTGCTCTAAACTCTGGTTTTCATGTGAGAGACCCATGAGAAACGAGTCAACCTGTCCTTTCTCTGAGAGTTCTCGCGAACGCCCGCACAACGCGCCGTGATCGCCCAGCATCGTGAGACGTTTGCTGCGGGGAAACGTACTAGGGGTTTACGCCTTATGGCCTGGACCCTGATGACCTCATGAGAACGGGAGCGTGCGTGATGCGGAGTTACCGGAAACCGGCGGCGGTCGGACTGGGCTGCCTGATCGCCCTGGCCACCACCGCGTGCTCCGAACAGGGCGAGGCGGCACGCCCGGCACCTTCGATGCCGGCCGCGCCCGGCAGCAGCTCACCCCCCGCCGCGGCCGGCACCTCGTACGCCCCGTACGTCAGCGCCACGGAGGCCGCCGACACCGACTCCGCGGGCTCCCCCACCACGTACAACCTGGCCTTCGTCATAGCCGACGGCGGCGACTGCGCACCGCGCTGGAACGGCACGCACGCCATCGGCGACTCGGCGGTGAAGTCCCGTATCGCCGCGCTCAAGAAGGACGGTGGCCAGGTCCGGGTCTCCTTCGGCGGCGCCTCCGGCGAGGAACTCGCGGCGGCCTGCGACGAAGCACCGGAACTGGCGGCGGCCTACGGCGAGGCCCTCGACGCGGCCGGTGCCACCCGGGCCGACTTCGACGTGGAGGGCGACGATCTCGCCGACTCCGCCTCCATGAAGGTCCGTTCGGAGGCGATCGCGCTGCTCCAGAAGGAACGCACGGACCTGGAGGTCTCCTTCACGCTTCCCGTCATGCCCTCCGGCATGGACAAGAAGAGCCTGGCACTCCTCGCCTCCGCCAACGACAACGGCGTGAAGGTCGGCACCGTCAACCTGATGACGATGAACTACGGCGAGTCCTACGACGGTGACATGGGCGGCTACGCCCTCACCGCCGCCAAGGCCGCGCACACGCAGCTGAGGAAGGTCTTCGGCACGTCGGACGCGCAGGCCTGGCGGGGCATGGCGCTCACCTCGATGATCGGCGTCAACGACGTCGACGGCGAGACCTTCACGCTCGCCGACGCGGCCGAGGTCCGTGCCTTCGCCGAGGAGAAGGGCATCGGGTGGGTGTCGATGTGGTCGGCGGCACGGGACCGCCAGTGCGCGGCCGGCACCCCGACCGACCGGGCGGCCACCGACTGCAGTGGGGTGAAGCAGAGTTCGGGGGCGTTCGCGGAGGAGTTCGCGAGCTGACGCCCGGGCGTTCCGCTCAGCGGCGCCGGTGTACGAGCCGCCCGGCGCACACCGTGGCGACGCACTCCCCCGCCGCGTCGTACACGGCGAGGTCGGCGCGGCCGGTCGGGACGATCGCGGTGTGGCGCGCTCGGGACAGGACGGCGACGTCGTTGCGGTCGGCTGCGGACCGGAGTTCGGCCGAGTCGACGTACTCCTCCAGCACGGCCACCGCGCCGAGCTTCAGCACCTCGTGGACGCGTTCGCGCGGGCTCGGGGCGTCCGGGAGCGGGCCCTCGTGGACGCGGGCGGGGCCGAGGGTGCCGGGCCAGCGGCGCACCCGTGCCTTCGGGAACGCCTCGCGCACGTCGTCGAGTTTCCCGACGGCACCGATCCGGTCCCGTCCGACGACCACCGCACCGCCCTTGACGGGCTCGGAGTCCCAGGTGATGCGGACCGCGTCGGCCGTGTGAATGGTCTCCAACTCTGCTGCGCTGCCGATCGGTTGAGGGTGAATCGGTGGGACGGGTCAGCCGGTGCGGCTCAGTTGGGGGCGAGCAGCTTCAGCTCGGGGTGAGCCGTGCCGCCCTCGATGGCCGTGGACGAGATGTGCGAGGCCACGCGGTCGTCGACGGGATCGTTCGCCGGGTCGTCGTGGACGACGAGGTGCTCGTAGGTGGTCGACCGCTGCGCGGGCACCCGCCCGGCCTTCCGGATCAGGTCGATGATCTCCATCCGGTTGGACCGGTGCTTGGCGCCGGCGGAGGAGACGACGTTCTCCTCCAGCATGATCGAGCCGAGGTCGTCGGCGCCGTAGTGCAGGGAGAGCTGCCCGATCTCCTTGCCCGTGGTCAGCCACGAGCCCTGGATGTGGGCGATGTTGTCCATGAAGAGGCGGGCGATCGCGATCATCCGCAGGTATTCGAAGAGGGTCGCCTGCGTCCGGCCCTTCAGGTGGTTGTTCTCGGGCTGGTAGGTGTACGGGATGAAGGCGCGGAAGCCACCCGTGCGGTCCTGGACGTCCCGGATCATCCGCAGGTGCTCGATGCGCTCGGCGTTGGTCTCGCCGGTGCCCATCAGCATGGTCGAGGTGGACTCCACGCCCAGGCCGTGCGCGATCTCCATGATCTCCAGCCAGCGCTCGCCGGACTCCTTGAGCGGGGCGATGGCCTTGCGGGGCCGCTCCGGCAGCAGTTCGGCACCGGCGCCGGCGAAGGAGTCGAGCCCGGCGGCGTGGATGCGCCGGATGGCCTCCTCGACCGACACCTTCGAGATGCGGGCCATGTGCTCGACCTCGGACGCCCCCAGGCTGTGGATGACCAGCTGCGGGAAGGCCTGCTTGATGGCGGAGAAGTGCTTCTCGTAGTACTCGACGCCGTAGTCCGGGTGGTGCCCGCCCTGGAACATGATCTGCGTGCCGCCCAGCTCGACGGTCTCGGCGCACCGGCGCAGGATGTCGTCCAGATCGCGGGTCCAGCCCTTGTCGGTGTCCTTCGGGGCGGCGTAGAAGGCGCAGAACCGGCACGCCGTGACGCAGACGTTCGTGTAGTTGATGTTGCGCTCGATGATGTACGTCGCGATGTGCTCGGTGCCCGCGTACCTGCGGCGGCGAACGGCGTCGGCGGCGGCGCCCAGCGCGTGCAGCGGGGCGTCCCGGTACAGCACGAGTGCCTCGTCGGGGGTGATCCGCCCACCGGCGGCTGCGCGGTCGAGGATGGGCTGAAGGTCGGCCTTCTCGGTCACCGGGCGTCCCTTTCGTAAGGGTTGTGGACGGACCAGCCCAGCGTACGCCAGGGGCTGGTGGGCCCGGACGTCAGGCCGTGCGGGCGGGGTCGGAGGCGGGCGGGTACGGGGGCTGCGGGTATGGGGGGTACGGGTACGGGGGGTGCGGCGGCATCACCGGGGCCGAGAGACGCTGCGGCGCGCGGCGCCGGGCGAGCCACAGCACGATCGCCGCGTAGAGCAGGTCCGTGACCATGGCGGCGAGGGCCAGCTGCCAGGGCGCGTCGGCCGCCGTCTCGTCGGAGGACAGGCCGTCGACGACCGCCGCGGAGACACCGAAGGCGAGCAGGTTGTTCATCACGTGCAGGGCTATGGCCGCTTCCAGCCCGCCCGTGCGGATCGTCAGCAGCCCCGACACGACCCCGGAGACCATCAGACCGATGAAGCCCCACCGGGTGCCCCAGCCGTGGGCGGCGGCGAACAGCACGGCCTGCGGGAGCACGGCGAACCAGGGCGAGCGCACGAAGGCACCGACCGCCTGGGTCAGCCACCCCCGGAAGACGTACTCCTCGGCCGCGGCCTGGAGCGGGACGAGGAGAGTCAGCACGGCCAGGGAGACGAGGAAGGAACGCCAGCCCACCCACACGTCGGACTCACCGGTGCCCGGCAGGAAGAAGGCGGTCACCGTCAGCAGGGCGATGGGCGGCATGGCGGCCAGCAGACACCGCCCCAGCCAGCCGGCCCGCAACCGCCCGGTGACCGACGACACGGTCCCGACGGACCGCCGCCCCGGCCACAGCACGACCAACAGCACCAGCGGCAGGGCCAGGGCGATGGACACCAGATCCATGGCCGTGCTGCCGAGAGGTCCCAAGTCGACGTCACCGTCAGCTGTCTCCGGCAGATCGGCCACCATCCCGAGAACCTCGGCACCGACGAGCAGCACGAGGAGCAGCACGAGGTAGGCGCCGAAGAACAGCAGAAATCCGACCACGGGCCGCCACCAGCGATGACGGCCCGTGGTGCGGTCCAGGCGGTGGTAGGGGACGCCGGTGGGGGCGGCGGGCGGGAACGCGGTCGTCATGATCAGCATCATGACAACCGGGGTGGACCCCGGACGTCCGTCCCCAGCATGAGTACGGATTCAGCCCCAGGGGCGATCCCCCGCCACGGACCGGGGCTCCGATGAGCGGGCCCGCCACCCCGGGATCAGGCCGTGTACGCGCCCACGAGGAGCCCCAGGAACGCCCCGGCGATCAGGAACGGGCCGAACGCGATCGCCGTCTTGCGTGAGGCCCGCCGTGCGACGACGAGGGCGCCTCCGTACAGCGCGCCCAGCAGGAAACCGGCGAAGGTGCCGAGCATCACCGTCGGCCAGCCGTACCAGCCCAGTACCGCCCCTGTGCCCAGGGCGAGTTTGACGTCGCCGAAGCCCATGCCCGCGGGGTTGATGAGGAACAGGACGAAGTAGCCGCCGCCCAGGGCGAGGGAGCCGAGCAGGGCGGTCGTCCAGTGCCCGGCGTGCTCGGGCACGAGTGCGGTGAGGCCGAGCAGGGCGAGTGCGGCCCCGGCGAAGGGGAGGGTGAGCGGGTCGGGCAGGCGCCGTACGCGGAAGTCGACGACCGTGAGCAGGACCCCGACGGGCGCGAGCAGCAGCCAGACGCCGAGCTCGGGGCGGGTGCCGGTGGCGGCGGCGAGGGCGGCGCAGACGAGGGCCGTGGCGATCAGCAGGGGTGCCGTACGCGGCCCGTCTCCGCCCCCCTCGCACTCCGGGCACGCGGCGCGCCCCAGCCAGCCCTTGAGGGCATGGCCGTCGGGGCACCGCCCGTGCCAAGGCTCCCCCGCGGGAGCCGAGAACCGGTAGGCGGCACGCGGCAGGAACGCACCCGCCGCCGCACCCCACAGCGCGGCGGCGAGAACGAGCAGCCCGGTGTTCATCCCACCGCGGCGATCGCGTCGCGCCAGGTCGGCAGCAGCTCGTCGAGCAGCGCCTCGGTGCGCGGCGGCAGGCCACGGGCCCCGCTGCGGCCGATGAGGTCGGTGGCGAGCCCGGTCAGCCGGTCCGTGTCACCGGTGGCGTGGGTGGCGCGCAGCAGCTCGTGCCAGAGCCGCTCGTCGGTCGGGGCCGTCCGCAGCGCGGCGTTGAGGGCCTCGATGGCCTTCTCCGCCCGGTTCTTCTCCATGTGGAACTCGCACAGCGCGAGCCCGGTGTCCGCGACGAGCAGCGGCAGCTGGGCGTCGACGATCTCGTGGCCGAGCCACCGGTAGCGGCCCTCGGGCCGGTCGGCGAGCAGCGGCCCGCGCACCAGCACGAGCGCGTCGGTGAGCAGCCGCCCGCGCACGGCCCGGCTGCCGGCCCCACTGCCCTGCGTGGCCTCGTGGTAGAGGGACCGCAGCACGTCCAGGTCGGAGACGACGGACTTGGCGAGGGTGAGCCGCCCGGTGCCGTCCCGGCCGAGGCGGGGCGTGCCGTCGGGGTCGGCGCCGAGCCAGTCGCGCAGCCGGTCCAGCAGCGCGTCCCGTACGTCGTCGGTGACGCCGCGCGGCCACAGCGCGGAGGACAGCACACGCGGGTGCACGCCCTCGCGGTGCAAAAGCAGCAGGGCGAGCGCCTCGTGGAGCAGCGCGCTGCGCTCCCCGTCCGGGGTGTCGAGCCCGATGATCTCGTACGGCCCGACGAGCCGGGCGTAGACGGCCGGCCGGCCCTGCTCGCTGATGTCGACGAGGAACGGCGGGGTGGTCGCGGGCCCGTCGGTCTCGCGCTCGGGGTCGGCCTCGACGAACAGCTCCACCACGGCGCGCTGTTGGGTGGCGGGCAGCAGCTGGGCGTCGAGTTCGAGCCCGAGGAGCGGCGCGAGCAGCTTGCCCTGGCCGGTGATCTCCATCTCCCAGGCGGCGCCCGGCAGGTCGCCGGTCTCGGTGCCGACGAGGTAGCCGATGCCGAGCCGGCCCGCGTCGGCGGCGAGTTCGGCGAGCTTCACGGCGTCCTCGGCGGACGGCTGGGCGGCGAGCAGGACCAGGTGCGGGGCCCAGCGGGTGTGCTGGGCGGGCCCGGTACGGCCGGTGAGGACGGAGTCGTGCCCGGCGGCACCGAGCGCCCCGCGCCGCTGCCGCGTCTCGGCCTCCATGGTCTCGACGAGCGCCTCGATGTCCTCGAGGTGCCGGATCCGGTTCGGCGCGAGCGGGGTGAGGTCCTCCCCGAAGCCGACGAGCGTGATGGTCATGCGGTCGGACCAGCCGTTGGTCGCCAACTCGGCGGCGACGGACGCGAAGACGGCGGCCCGGTCGGCCTCCCGGCCGGAGAGCGAGACGATGCCGGGCACCGCCTCCAGGTTGAGCAGCAGCCGCGAGTCGTCCATGGTGCCGAGGCTGACGAGCCCCGGGTAGGGCGCGGCCGTGTCGACGTCCTCGTAGCGCTCGGCGTCCGTGCGGGCCAGCATCCAGAAGGTCTGGTCCTGACCCTGCTGCCAGGGGGCGGGCGGCTTCCCGGCGGGCTGGGCGAGCTGGAGGTGCAGGTCGCCGTTGCTCAGCCAGGCGGCGTACACGACCGGCAGGGCCCGCGACTCCTCGGCGAGGGAGGCGGCGAGACCACGCAGGGACCGGTCGAGCAGCCGTACGCCCTCGGGGTCGGCGCCGACGAGCAGCGCGTCCTGGACGTCCTGGGCGTCGCCGGTCGGCGTGGGCGGCTCCATACCGCGCCGCCCGCCGACCGACCCGAACGCCGACTGCCACAGCGCCTGCCGGCGCCGGCGTCCCAGGGCGCCGAGGAGACCGGCGGCGAGCAGCGGGGCGGCGAGGAGGGCTTCGGGGAGGCCGAAGGAGCTGCCGGACTCGGCGTCGACGCCGGTGGCCTGCTGGTGGCCGGAGCCGTCGGGCCGCTGCTGGTCCGGGAGGGACACCTGGGCGGCACCGCCACCGGTCTGCTGGTGTCCGCCGCCGGCCTGCTGGTGGCCCCCGCCGCCCTGGGCGTGATCGCCGGTCTGGGCGTAGTCGGAGATCTGCTGCTGCACGTCCGGCGAGACATCGGGCGCCTCGTCGGGCATCTCGACGAGCTCGCCGCCGCGGGCGTCGCCCGGCATCTCCATGATCCACCCGGGCCGGATGAGACTGGCCTCGGAGAGCTTGGAGCCGTCCGGCTGGATGCGGTCCTTGTTGAGCTCGAAGATCTCCTTGTAGCGGCGCCCGTCACCGAGGTGCCGGTCCGCTATCTCCCACAGGGAGTCATGGTGACGTCCCTCGGGCGGCTGGATCCGGTAGTACTTCGTGTCGCCCTGCTTGGCGGTGCTGCCGCCGGCTTCGGCGTGGGCGGCGGCGTGCGAGGCCTGCTCGGCGAGGGCGGACGCGGCACCGGCGGCCTGCTCCTGCTGCTGGGCGAAGAGACCCGGCGTCTGCTGGGCCGCGGCGACGGTGGGCCTCTGGTTGGCGTCGTAGCCGCTCTGCCCGAGCTGCGACAACCCGGGCGTGAAGCTGGCGGCGGTGGCGCCGACGAGCAGCAGCGCCGCGACGAGCTGCCGGGCGAGCAGCTGACTGGGCCCGGCCCCCGGCACCCGCCCCGGCACCCCGACGCCGGACAGCGCGGCCTTCATCTCCACGAGCACGCAGGCGGTGAACTGGGCCCACGCGAGCCACACGACGACGGTGAGGATGTTCAGGAACGTGTGGACGGTGATCTCTTGCTGCAGCCAGTCGAGGCTGGGCACGCCGTTCGGCAGCGGCCACCCGATCTGCGTGGCCAGTGCGCCCGGCACGCCGACGAGCAGCACGGCCAGCGCGACGAACGCGAAGAACGCCTTGACGAAGTCCCCGAACGACCGCCGCCGGATCCGCACCGGCTGCGGCGTCCGGTTCCTCGGAGCCGTGGTTCCCGTCGTACTTCCCGTTCCCGTCGTACTTCCCGTCGAGCTTGACGAGCTTGAGGTGCGGCGTCGTGGCATGGCGGGTGTCCTGGGGTCGTGTGTGGAGTGCCGTGAGGCGGGCTGTGAGCGGAGAGGTGTGCTGAGCCTACAGAGATCTTATGGACTCTTTTTGAGGTCGTCGAAGGCTGGACGGAAGTGACCCCGGTGACGTCCGATTTGCCCCCGTAGCCACGCGCGCCCACTGGCGAGACCGCTCACCAGGGTCACTCCCTTCGCGAGCGCTACGCACACTCCTCACGCCCCCCACACAATCAACCATGTTCACTCGAGGGGCCAACTCCCGCCCCTGATAGCTTCGTTCCCTGTTGCACACGCCGAACTTCGGGGGAGACGCCGTGGCCCACCGCGCCCTGACCACCACAGCCGCCGCCTTCGCAGCGACGGCGGCCCTTCTGCTCACCGCGTGTGGCGGGAGCGGCGACGACACGTCGCAGGACGACATCAAGGGCGCGGACGCGGGGCCGAAGAGCCCGTCCGCGTCCGCCTCCGGCCCCGCCGCGGCCGACCGCCCGGACGTCAGCGTCCCGAAGGACCTGAAGCTGGTCTTCGACTTCGACGAGCCGTCCGACACCAAGCAGGCGGCGGCGCTCGGCGACGCCGAGAACTACATCCGCGCGCTGAAGCACGGCATCGCCGAGCAGGATCCGGAGGATCCGGCGTACCGGTTCTACTCCGGCGCTCAGGCCTCGCAGTACGCCAAGTCGCAGATCGAGTCCTGGGTCAGGGGCGGATGGACCGTCACCGGGACGGACAAGTACTACGACGAGGACATCACTCCCCTGAAGGACAGCAAGAGTCTCCTCGTCTCGTTCTGCCGGAACCAGGCCAAGTTCTACGGCAGGGAGATCAAGTCCAAGAAGGTCCTCCACACCGAGGAGAGCCTGGACAGTTACCAGTCGTGGAAGCTGCTCATGATCCCCCCGTCCGGCTCCTCGCAGGTCTGGAAGACCGGCAACGTCGAGGTCGTCGGGAAGGCGAAGCAGTGCCGATGACGTCATCCGCACGGCGGGCAGCGGGCTGGGGCGCCACCATGGGCGCGGCCGCGGTGCTGTGGACCGGCGGCACCGCTCACGCCGACGCGCCCACGGGAGACACCACCGCGCCCTCGACTCCCCCTCCATCGGGCGGCGCGAACAACCAGGAAGTGTCAGCCGCCGTCTCCAGGATCAGGGTCACCCAGGAGGGCGGCTCCACGGGCGGGAAGCAGGGCACCCTCTCGTCGACGGACGTGACCTGGGAACCCCCGCCCTGCTGGTACGAGCCCGTCATGACACCGGAGCAGCTCAAGAAGTTCTCGGAGTCCGGCGACGCGCTCGGACAAGTCAGCCCCCATGCCTCCTGGGGCGGCCAGAAGCTGTGGACGGACCACTACCGGGACGGCAAGGACGCCTACAACTACGAGGACGAGTCCCTGGTCACCCGCAAGGGCTACAAGAACTACAACCTCGGCAAGGACGGCTACTTCTGGCGCGGAGTGGCCCGCGACCAGGACTCGTACGACTGCGAACGCGTCATGTTCTGGCAGGACGCCGGCGAGATCCCCGAAGTGCCGAACGCCCCCACCGCCGAGACCCTCGCCGACTACGCCTACGACAAGGTCAAGGTCCCGGACACCAAGGTCGAACTGAAGCCGGAGGCAAAGTCGACGGTCAACCTGCCCACATGGGTCTGGCTGGACAAGGGCACCTTCAAGGACGTCAAGGTCCGCGCGGAGCTCCCGAACACGGACCTGTGGGCGGAGACGACGGCCAAGCCGGTCGCCCTCCACCTGGATCCGGGCACCGAGGACGCCGAAGTGTTCCCCGCCTCCGGCGACTGCGAGATCAACGACGACGGCAGCATCGGCACCCCCTACATCAAGGGCAGCGCCGACAAGACCCCACCCTGCGGCATCCGCTACCTCCACGCCACCGACGGCACCCCCTACCAGCTCTCCGCCGGCATCACCTGGCAGATCACCTGGCAGGGCTCGAACGGCACGGGCGGCGACCTCCCCGACGGCACCTTCGAGACGACGCAGGACATGAACGTCCAGGAAATCCAGTCGATCAACCGCTGAGACGCCCCGTGGGGGTCAGTGGACCAGCGCCGACCGTGTTCGCAACCGCCACGTCACACTCCTCACCTTCCCCACACAATCCACCACTGCCTCTCATGGGTCGGCGAGGCACCGCTGATAGCTTCGTTCCCTGTCGCGTACATCGAAACTACGGGGGAGATCGACTGTGGCCCGCCGCGCACTGAACACCACTGCCACTGCCTTCGTCGCGGCGGCAGCACTGTTTCTGACCGCCTGTGGCGGGAGCGATGACGCGTCGTCGGGCGACATCAAGGGCGCGGGCGACGCGTCGAGCAGCCCGTCGGCCTCCGCCTCGGCGTCGACCGACGTCGACCGGCCCGATGTGAGTGTGCCGAAGGACCTGGATCTGGTCTTCGACTTCGAGAAGCCGTCGGACCAGGACAGCGCGGCGGCCCTCGATGACGCCGCCAACTACATCCGCGCGCTGACCCACGGCATCACCAAGCAGGACCCGGAGGACCCCGCCTTCCAGTTCTACTCGTCCGGCCAGGCTTCCCAGTACGCGCACTCGCAGATCAAGGAGTACGTGGACGGCGGCTGGACGCTCACGGGCGAGGACCGGTACTACCAGGCCGAGACCAGCCCGGGCGACGAGTCGGAGAAGGTCAAGACCGTCAGCGTCACGTTCTGTGAGGACCAGTCCAAGGTCTACGGCAAAGAAGTCAAGACCGAAAAGGTCCACCGTACCAAGGAAAGCCTGGCCAGCTACCAGAAGTTCACCCTCCTCATGACGTCCGTGAAGGGCAACCCGGTGTGGCGCGCCCAGCAGGTCACCGTCGAGGGGAAGGCGGAGGCATGCCGAGGCTGACCGCTTCCCTGCGTACACAGTTGGTCGTGGGGCTGGCGGTCGGCTCTCTCGTCTGGACCGCCGGTACGGCCTACGCCGACAAGCCGGTCGGCGGTGAGGCCAAGCCCCCTCCGCAAGGAGGAAGCGACGGCAAGGGAGGCCTGTCGGCCTCCGTCTCCAATATCCAGGTCACGTACCCGAGTGGTGGAGGCGGTGGCGACGACAAGGGCGGCAACCTGGGCACCGTCGATCCCGACTGGAAGCCTCCGGCCTGCTGGTACGAGCCCGCCTTCACTCCGGAGCAGTTGAAGAAGTTCGTGGACACCGACAGCGGTGGTGACGTGGGCATCCACGAGTCCTGGTGGGGCAAGGGGCTCTGGACCGACCACTACCGCGACGGCAAGCCGGCGGAGAACTTCGACCTGCAGGCGGCGCGGAACAGCAGCGCCGAAGGATACAAGGACTACAACCTCGGCAAGGACGGCTACTTCTGGCGCGGTGTCGCCCCCGACCCCAACGCGTCGGACTCGTGGGACTGCGGCCGCATCATGTTCTGGGTCGACGCCGGCCAGATCCCGGACGACCCGAACGCGCCCACCCCGAAGACACTTGCCGAGTACGCCTACGACAAGGTCAAGGTCCCGGACACCAAGGTCGAACTGAAGCCGGAGGCCAAGTCGACGGTCAACCTGCCCACGTGGGTGTGGCTGGACAAGGGCACCTTCAAGGACGTCAAGGTCCGCGCGGAGCTCCCGAACACGGGCCTGTGGGCGGAGACCACCGCCAAGCCCGTAGCCCTCCACCTGGAGCCCGGCACCGAGGACGCCGAAGTGTTCCCCGCCTCCGGCGACTGCGAGATCAACGACGACGGCTCCATCGGCACCCCCTACACCAAGGGCAGCGCCGACAAGACCCCACCCTGCGGCATCCGCTACCTCCGCGCGACCGACGGCACTCCGTACCAGCTGTCGGCCAGCGTCACCTGGCAGGTCTCCTGGGAAGGCTCCGACGGCTCCGGCGGCGACCTGCCGGACGGCACCTTCGAGACGACGCAGGACATGAACGTCCAGGAAATCCAGTCGATCAACCGCTGACGTGAGCAGAGAGGCGAGGCGGCGACGCAAGGCCCACCTCTTCCGCGCAGTCCGAACCACCGAACACACCGAACACCGGGGGAAACGAACCGTGGCACGCCGCCCTCTGCCCATCACCGCCGCCACGCTGACGGCGACAGCGGCACTACTGCTGACCGCCTGCGGTGGGGGTGACGACAAGTCACCGGACGACATCAAGGCCGCGGACGCAGACTCGAACCCGTCGGCTTCGTCAACCACCCCGTCCGGCGCCAAGCGTCCTGACATCACCATCCCGAGCAGCTTCCAGCTGACCTTCGAGAACTGGACCAGCAGCAACCCCGGCAAGCAGGCGGTGCTCGACGACGCCAAGGAAGAGGTCAGGGCCGGCTACGCGGCGATCATCGCGAACGACCCCGACAGCGAGGCCGTCGCCTTCTACGACACCGAGGGCGTGCGCGGGCAGACCAAGGAGTGGATCAAGTCCTACACGGACAAGAACGTCACCGTGATCGGCAAGCTGCCCGCCTTCGACCCTGAAGTCAGCCTGGTCGGGAACGGCAAGGGAGCTTCGCTGACCTACTGCACGGACGAGAGCGACGCGAAGACCAAAAACCGCAAGACCAGCAAGGTCGAGGGGAACCCGGCCGGCACGAACCCTTACGTCCGCTACTCCATCTCCCTGACAAAGAACGAGCACGGCGTCTGGAAGAACTCGTCGGTGCACTCCGAGCGAGGGAAGTGCTCCAAGTAAGGGCGAGATCGCAGTCGTCCGCGGTTTCCTCGAACGGCATCCTCATCCCCAGCGGGGCAACGCCGTTCGGCGGGGTCAGGCCGCAACTGGACCGTGCGGTAGGTTCCAAGCACGTTCTGGGGCGGAAGTTGCAGGCGCTACGGGGGAGTACGCGTGACACACAGGCCAACCGACTGGCACATACTCGACCTGGACCACGACCCCACCCCGGGCGACCCGCAACGTATCCGCAAACTCGCCGGCGAGCTGCACGACTTCGCCGACGATGTCGCCGACGCTCTGCGTGATCTCAAGGGCATCGCCAAAGAGGACGAGATCCTCTCGTGGGCGGGCAAGACGGCGGACGTGTTCGCGGAGGAGTTCGCCGACGCACCCAAGAAGCTGCGGAAGCTGAAGAAGTCGTACGACCTGGCCGGTGACGCCCTCGCTTCCTTCTGGCCGGACCTGGAGACCGCCCAGGACAAGGCCGACAAGGCACTGCGTGACGGGCGAAAGGCTCGTGCGGATCTCACCACCGCTCAGACGGCACTGTCCGGCGCCAACGACTGGGTACGGACGGCGACCGAGAAGGCCGACTCGTACGACCCGTCGAAGAACGGCGGCAAGGACGTCCCCAAGCCGGACGAGGCCGACGTCCGCCGCGCCACACGCAACGCGCAGCACGCCAAGGCCCGTCAGACCGCGGCCGAGCAGAACGTCCAGACCGCGCAGAACGCCCTCGACGCGGCCAAGAAGCTCGCAGGCCAGGCGCAGCGGATGCGTGAGGAGGCCGCCCGCCGCACGGTCACGAAGCTGCAGGAGGCCTCCGACGCCGGGATCCCCAACCGTCACTGGTGGGAGGAGATCGGTGACTGGGTGTCCGACCACTGGGACGAGATCGTCACCGTCTGCAAGTGGGTCGTGACCGTCGTCGGCATCATCGTGATGATCATCGGCGGCCCGCTCGGCTGGCTGGTCTTCGCAGCGGCCTTGGTCGTACTCGCCGACACCATGAGAAAAGTCATCAAGGGGCAAGCCGGGTGGGGGGATCTCCTATGGGCAGCACTCGACTGCATACCGGCCACGAAGGGCTTCACGAGTATCGCGAAGCTCGGAAAACTGTGGAAGGCCGGGGGCCTCAAGGCACTCGGTGCCGGCTTCATGAAGGGCATCGGCGGGGGGCTCCTCAAGAAGGTTCAGCAACTCCGGTCGGGAGAGGGCCTTCGCTCCATCTACCGCCCCTTCAAGGGATCCAGCCGACTGTTCGGCGGGACGATCCCGTACCGTGCCCTCTCTCCGAAGTCTCGCCAACTGGCTCGAGACCTTACTAGAGGCCCGGTGCACATCACCCCCAACGAGGTGAACGTCTCGCATATGGCCGAACTCCAGAAGTTCCATGGTGTCGAGCACGCCGTTGTGCAGAATGCGGCCGGAGAGATGCGCCTCTTCCAGGGAGACGAGGTGACCACGATCATCCCCAAGGAACTCCGGGACGAGGGTTACAAATTCACGGTGCACACCCACCCTGAAGACCGGATCCCCGGACCGCCCGACGAGATGGAAGCCGCACGCGGAATGAAGAACAGCATGAGTCGCGACCTGGACAACAAGCGCACTCCACACATGGAAGCTGTGATCAGCCGAGACGGGAACGTGCGCTTCTTCGACAACAACGGCGTGCTCGAGCTGCCCCAAGGCACCTACCCGCCGGGCGGGCCGATCAGTGATCGGGGCGGGATCGTCCCTGTTTCAGGCCTACGATGAACGTCTCCACCCATCCGAACCGACCCGACAGGCGCACGAACATGCCGGATATCAACGAATGCCAGATCTGCGGAGCCCCGGCCCCGCCGATCCCTGGACAGTGCGACGGAGTGGCCGGATACCGCCTGATTCGGGACCCATGGTCCACGTCCCCTTCCTTCCTCGACGGCAATCTGCACTTCTCCTGCCTCGAGGAGTCGGACAAGAGCGCCGAATTCTCCACCGAGTTCACGCGAATGATCCAAGCCGGCCACGAGGAAATCGACAGCCTTGACGGTTCGCTACCTCCTCTCACGCGTATGGGTCTCGCCATGAACCGGATCTTTTCCGGGACTGAGTGCTCCGTCTTCCAAAGCGGCGTGTCCGACCGGTGGATGGTGGTCAAGCACACAGGCCTCTGGTTCCGGCTGAGTTATGAAGACCTTTTGAGTATCGGGCGCGGAGAAGTACCCCGGTCCCCCGCAGAGGTCATCACGTACCGGCTTCCTGTGGATCTGGGGAACGAGATCGGCGAGTACGGCCTTCCCGCAGTGCTGGCCATGCTCGGAGTCGCGGATCGCTACGCTCCAGAGAGCGAGCTGACGGGCATCGACTATGAGTACGTGGACTATTACCCCCCGAAGCAGCTCCTCGACTACGTCGTCCGAGCGCCCCTTTCCATTCCGCGGGAGGCACACTCGTTTCTCGCCGAATACGTCACGAGCTACACGCCCGTCACCTTCGAGGACGAGGAGAACCCGTGACGACACAAAGTGGCATGCCGACCGGCCTTTCCCTCTCCGTCCCGGAATCGTGGTGGGAGTTCGACATCCGCCCCGAAGGCCGCGAGGCAACCGTCCGGGCTCTCGTCGACGAACGGGTACGGGAGTCTCCGGAGCTGGCGCCCTACCGCGCCGATGTGACCAGCATGCTGCGCAAGATGGCCAAGGACGCTCATGACTCGGGCGCCCTCTACATGGGCTGTATGGCGGAGAACTTCGACGGCATCCCGTTGTCCGCGACCGTCACGGTCTCCGTCCTGGGAGCGAAGAACAAACAGGGTGCGACCCTGTCCACAGACCCCCGGGCCATCGCCGACAGCCTGCGCACCATCACGCCGCGCCGCGAGGGTGACGCCTGGCGCAAGGTCACGACCGTCGAGATTCCGGAGGTGGGTCCGGCGGCGCGCACCTACGGCGTCGAGGACGTGCCGGTCGCCGAAGGGGACAGTCGCACGCTGCGTATGGTGCTGACCCAGACGTACGTACCCGTACCGGGAACCACCGACCAGGTCGTTCTCGTCTCGGGAGCCAGTCCCGTGCTCGACCTTGCCGAGGCGTTCCATGACATCTTCGACGCTGTGACGAGTACGTTCCGTTTCGTCTGAGTCGTCCGACCGACTGAGGGATTCCACATGAGCAAGGGCAAGAGCGACCTCGCGCTCCCACTCACGGAGTTGGAGGGCTACGGGCGCCGGCTGCGTTCCATCAAGACCCGCCTGAATCACACCAAGAAGCTCTTCGAGTCCTACAAGGACGACATCGGCGACGGCAGTGTCAATGACGCGCTCGATGATTTCGAGTCCAACTGGGAGGACGGGCGTGAGGACATCACGCAGCAGCTCGATGCGCTGGCGAGTATGTCGGATGCCGTTGTTCGTGAGTTCAAGAAGCTTGATGACGAACTCACCAAGAAGGTGAACGACGCCATGAAGACCGAGGACAAGCGGGGCGGGAAGGGCGACAAGGGGAAGGGCGGGGGCAAGTAGCCCACTGCGCGGACGAAATGAAAGGGCCCCGGATCCGTAGATCCGGGGCCCTTCGCACGCCTGTCGTCAGGAAGCGACGCCGGCGTTGAGGTGCAGGTCCGTCGCGACGCCCTCGGGCGAGACGGCGAGACCCAGGCCGCCGCCGACCCCGGCGGTGACGCCGGCGGCCGTCGTCTCGACGTAGAGGCCGGCCGCGGCACCGGCACCCGCGGCGACGCCGCCCGCCTGGCCGCCGGCGATGGTGTCCAGATCGGCGTCGGACATCTGGGCGGTCACGATCTGCGGGGTGAAGGCCATGGGAGGCGGTTCCCTTCGTTTCAATAATTCGAAGTGCTCGAGCGTGACCGATCAAAGCACGTCGGAAGAAGGGTCGGCCAGTCAGCGGTTATGGGCGAGTGGCAGGATTCGGTTACTCAATTCATGAGTGTGACCATTCCGGCACCGAATGACCCGACGCCTTCACATTTCCCGCCGTTGCGCGGTACAGCAGTGCAATGCGCGACGCGGTGAGGGAGCCGCGCCCTGCCCGTGCCCTGCTTTCTCACGGCCTCACGGTGAACGGTGTGCAGATCCGTCGAATGTTCCGGATCAGCGGTTCACCGACTGGATCTCCCGCACCGTCACGTCCTGTGTCGTACCGAATGTGCCGTCGGGCAGGTCGCCGCCCTGGCCGTTCGTGCTCGTCCAGCTGATCTTCCAGGTGACCGTGGCCCGCAGTGGGTAGGGGCCGTCGTCGCCGGTGGCGCGCAGGTAGCTCACGCCGCAGGGCGGGGTCTGGTCGGCCTTGCCCTTCGCGTACGGTTCGCCGATGCTGCCGTCCTCGTTGATCGCGCATGCGCCGGATGCGGGGTACGTCTGGGCGTCGGCCGTGCCCGGCTCGATGTGCAGGGAGACGGGTTCGGCGGTGGTGGTCGCCGACAGGCCCGTGCCGGGGAGGCTCGCCGTCACCGACTGCTTCTTGAACTTGGCCTTGTCGAGCCAGATCCAGGTGGGCAGGTTGACGGTGGACTTGCCCGCCGGCGCCATCTGGATCTCGGTGTCGGGGACGGGGAGTTCGTCGTAGGCGTACTCGGCGAGGACCTTCGGGGAAACGGCCAGGGGCTCCTTCGGGGGGTCGCCCTCGTCGACCCAGAAGGGCGGCTTGTCACAGGACATGGCTTCGGGATCGTCCTTGCGGTTGGGGTTCACCGCCGCCGCCCAGAACATGCCCTCGCCCTGCTTGTCCAGGTTGTAGTTCTTGTATGGGTGGCCGTCCTTGTACCGGGTGTCGAGGGAGTCACCGATGAAGTCCCCGACGCCGTAGAGGAACGGCATGTCGAAGTCCCGCCAGGACTTCACCGTGGCCTGGATCTCCTTGGGCGAGAACGCGGGCTCGTACCAGCAGGCCGGCGGTGTCCAGTTGCTGTTCGAAGGGGTCAGGGTTCCCGTGGAGGATCGGGAACCGCCGCCGGTGGTGACCGTGACTTTGGTCTTGGCCCTGATGACCCCGTCCTTCGAAGAGCCCTCGGCGTCGCCTTCGTAGCTGCCCTTCTCGCCGCCGCCCTTTCCGCCACCGGCTGTGGCCGTGGACGGCACGGCAGCCACGGCGACGGCCAGGGTCGACGCCGCGACGGCGCGCAGCACAGTCGTACGGCTCATCACATGCACCTCTTCGCGGCCTCGGTGGACGAGACGGTGGCGGTCTGCCACACCCCCTTCGCGTTCTTCTCCAGACGCGTGTTGTAGAAGACGTAGTCGCTCGGGGACGCCTTGACCGATCGGTCGACCTTGTCGGTACTCCGGTCCTTCGGGTACGTCTGGGTCGCGTCCATGCAATACGTGACCGAGGCCGCGCCGCCCTTGAGGAACGTGACCTCGCGGTCGTAGTAGCGGGTCTTGCCGGTGAAGCTCCGGGCCTCGTCGCGGAAGGACTGGATGTACGAGGCCGCCGACGCCAGGGCGTCACCCTTGGAGTAGAACCGCAGGGCCGGGTACTTCTTCGCGTCGACGGTGATCGCCTCGTCGATGGAGTTGATACGCCGCTCGTTGTCGGCGAGCACGGCGTCCTTGGCCGCGTCACCGGTCGTGCCGCCCTCGAAGACGTTCTCCACATCGGATGGCAGCTTGATCTCCGGCCGGTCGATGTTGTCGGCCGAGGCCGATGCCGACGGGTTCGCCGAACCCGACCCCGAGTCCGCGCCCGCGATCTTGTCGCCGTCCTTCGAGTTCGAAGTGTCGTCCGAGCCACCACAGCCCGTCAGCAGCAGCGCCACCACCGCGGTCAGGGCGGTCGCGGCCGCCGTGGTCGTGCGTGTGCGCATGGGGTTGTACCTCCTGTGGGGGGATCGGTGCTCAGTGAAGCCGGGAGGGCCTCACTGGACCTCGTTCTGTGCCACCGCCTGCCCGTGGACGACCACGTCGCCGCCGTAGAACATCCCCGTGAAGACCGGGGAGTACGTCAGCTGCACCTCGACCTCCACCTGCTGGGCGTCGGCCGCCACGCAGTGGGTCGCCGCGATGTCCGCGCCCGTCATGTCCATCTCGCGGGCGAAGGTCTTCACGCGGGCATTGCAGTTCCCGAAGTTGATCGGCGCCGGGCCGCCGTCGTTCTCGTAGAGGGCGTCCAGGTCGATGTCCTGGGCGGCGTAGCGGGCGGCCTGTTCGGCGATGTCGGCGGCGCGTTCACGCTTGGAGATGGACAGGCCGCCGTCGATGACGAACGCCGAGAGGGAGAGGAAGACCAGGGTGAAGATGATGACCGCGCCGGCGCCGGAGCCTCGGTCGTCCAGGTACGCGCGGCGGGCCGCCCACCACGACTGGCAGTACCTCACGCCGACCTCCGGAACGGGTCGAGCGGGGAGCTGAAGCTCGCCGTCAGTGTCGTCGGGACATCGAGGCCGAGCATGGCGAGGCCCCGCACCTGGCAGCTCACCTCGACCGTGAAGATGGTGTCCGGCTCGAAGCCCTTGCTCGTCTGGACGACGGACACCGGGCCCGAGCAGACGTCAGCCAGGTTGGCCTCCGCGGCCTTCTTGGCCTCGGCCATGGCCGTCCCGTGGTTCTTCTGGATGGAGCCGGCGCGGGCCGCGTCCCGGGCCGCACCGTCCAGTGCCCCACGGCCGTCCACGAGTTGCCCGAAGGCCACCAGCACCAGGATGAACAGGATCATCACCGGCGCGAGGATCACCACTTCGACGGTGGACAGGCCTCGGTCGTCCGTCAGCCTGCGGTTCCAGGAAGGAGACGGATCCATCAGTTCTCCTCCCGAACGAACCGCTCCACAGGCCCGGCCGACTGCGCGTGCACCGTCAGATCAAGCCCCGGAAACACCGTCGGCACCCGCGCCGCGATCTCCACACCCACCGTGTTCGGCTCCGGCTGCACCATCGTCACGTCCGGCGACAGCACCAGCTGCGGACCCAGCTGCTGGATGTAGCTGTCCACCACGTCCTGGGCCTCGCCCCGCCACCCGCCCGGGTGTTCGTCGGCGGTGGCGCGGGCCTTGCGGGCTCCGGCCTGGGCCGCCGCCTGGGCGACGTGGTCGGCGAAGAAGTACAGCGCGAACTGCACCGTCGCGAAGATCATGAAGAACAGGACCGGGGTGAGCAGCACGAACTCGATCGCGGTCATGCCGGAGTCACCGCGGGCGGCCGCGGCTCTCCGCGCGGCCCGCACCCTGCGGCGTATCCGTCTGCTCACGTCTGCCGGCATCCCCGTGAACCCCGTTGTCCCTCCGTTGTCCCTGAGAAGATCAGCAGGTCTTGCCCGCGTCCGCACCCTTGATGCAGTCGCCGACCTTGTTGGCGCCCTCGCTCAGCGCGGCGTTGATGATCGCGGCGACCACACCGACGATCGCCACGACGACCGCCGAGATGATGACCCACTCGACCGCGGAGGCACCGCGGTCGAGCTCGCCGGAGCGGGCCCGCTCCGTACGCGCCTGGAGGAAGGTGACCAGGAAGTCCACGGCAGGGATGCCGGTGTGGAAGTTACGTCCGTTCATGACGTCTTGTCCTTTCGAAATCGGTTCACGGAGGTTCTGGAGTTGTGAAGGTCGCTGCAAGGCTCACGCACGGTTCACTGCACCTGGAACACCCGCATCGCCGCCGGAAAGATCAGGAACACCAGGAACCCGGCGCACAGCAGCAGCTGCGCGACGAGCATCGACTGGGACTTCTCACCCGCGCTGCCCTCGATCTCGGCGAGTTCGCGGTGCCGCATGGTCTCGGCGCGGGAGGCGAGGGACTCGCGGACCTTCGCACCGTCGTCCGCGACCAGGGCCAGGGAGGCGGAGAGGTCCTTGAGCTCCTCCACGCCGATCTCCTCGCCGAGCGCGCCGAGCGCCTGCCACTGGCTGACGCCGGTGATACGGGCGTCGGACAGGGCGTTGCGGATGCGCTGGTTGGCCCAGCCGTCCGACACCTCCGCCGCCGCCATCAGGGCCTCCGGCAGACCGCGTCCACCGGCCAGGCTCATCGACACCAGGTCGAGGTACGCGCCGATCACCCGCCGGAGGTCGCGCCGCTTCTCGGCCGCGTCCCGCCGTACCTCCAGGTCCGGCAGGAAGAAGAAGATCAGCGCGAAGAGCAGCGCCAGCCACACCGGGATGATCGGGCTCCTGCCCACACCCAGCGTCCAGACGATGGCGAACAGGAACGGGCCGAAGAACAGGCCCGCGACACCCAGCAGCACCTTCGTCGCCAGGAACTTCTCCCAGCTGCGCTCCAGGACCGCCAGGTCCGCGCGCAGCGAGCGCTGCTCCCAGCCCTGCTGGAGGTAGAACTCCGAGACCTTCAGACCGACTTCGGCCCGCATCGCCCCGAGGCGGCCCTTCTCCCGCTCGGCGCGCGCCGACTCGTAGGCGGCGGAACTGCGGGCCCGCATCGCGTCGATCCGCGCGACCTGTGAGACCGCGCTCCGCTTGCTCGGCATGAGGGCGCGGACCAGGGCGTAGATGCCCAGGCCGATGATGGCGCCGACGACGAGCGGCATCGTCAGGTTCATCGCCGTACCCCCTCTTCCTGCGGCAACTGCTGGGACGACTGCGACGGCGTCCTGGGACGGACGAACTGGACGGACGCCTCGTCACGTACCAGGAAGCGCTCCGGCGTCTCGATGGTGGACAGCTTGCGCAGCCACCAGAAGCCGAGCGCGAACAGGCCGCAGACACAGGCCAGGACGAGCTGGCCGGCGGGAGTGCCGTACGGCTCCACGAAGTCTCGGTTGAAGATGGACAGGCCGAGGACGAAGGCGATCGAGACCGCCACGACGATCTGCACCGAGCGCCGGGTCGAGGCGCGCTGCGCCATCACGCGCTGGCGCATGTCGACCTCCTCGCGGGCGGACTTGGCCAGGGCGCCGAGGACTTGGCGCAGACCCGGGCCGCGCAGCCGGGCGTTGAGGATGAGCGCCGCGACGATGATGTCGGCGGAGGCGTCGTCGATCTCGTCGGCGAGGTGCTGGAGCGCCTCGGGCAGCGGGGTGCGGGCGCGCAGCCGGTCGACGAGGGCGTCGAGGTGGGGACGCAGGACCGGGGCGGCGGCGCGGGCGGAGGCCGGGATGGCCTGCTCCAGGCCCACCGCGCCGGCGATGGTGTCGCGCAGGGACTCCGTCCAGGAGGCCAGGGCCTCCACACGGCGCATGGCGGCCCGTTCCTCACCGGCGCCGCCGAACAGGCGGTCCCAGAAGAAGACGAGGACGCCGGCCGCGAGGCCCGCGACGGCCCAGCGGGTGAGGACGAGGACGACCAGGCCGACGATCGCGGCGAGCGAGCCGCGCTGCCCGGCGAAGCGGATGAGTTCACTCGCCCGCTGGGCGGCCTTCTGCTTCTCGTGGTCGGGCTTGGCGGGCAGTCCGCGTACGGCGACGAGGAGCAGGGCGAGGCCGCCGCCGACGGCGACGCCGCTGCCGATCGAGTACAGGACGGTGGTGGAGAACAGGCCGCCCATGGAGCCGAGCGAGCCGAGTGCTGCGAGAGTCGTGTTCACCCCCGGCTCACCCCCAGGTCCCGGTCGGCCGGTACCCGTGTGCCATCAGTTCCTCCAGGCAGGCTATGGGGGCGTGCGGCACGATGCGGCCGTCGGGAGCCTCGGCGAACACCTCGCTGGACAGGACGCGTCCGTCGACGCCGTTGACCTCACGGACGGAGGTGACCATGCGCTGGAGGCGGCCGCCGTTGCCGAAGTTGTTGCGCCGCTGGATGAAGACGACGAAGTTGACCGCGCCCGCGATCAGCATCTGGCTGGCCTCGATGGGCAGCCGTTCGGAGGCCTGCAACGCGTAGGTGGAAATACGGTTGAAGACCTCGTGGGAGCTGTTGGCGTGGATCGTGGACAGCGAGCCGTCGTTGCCCTGCGACATGGCGTTGAGCATCGTGACGATCTCGTCGCCGAGGACCTCACCGACGATGACGCGGGAGGGGTTCATACGCAGCGAGCGTCGCACCAGTTCCGCCATGGGAATGGAGCCCTGCCCCTCGGAGTTGGGCAGCCGTTCCTCGAAGGCGACGACGTTGGGGTGCAGGTCGGGGAAGGTGTCGAGGCCGAGCTCCAGGGCCCGTTCGACGGTGATGAGGCGCTCGTGCGGCGGGATCTCGTTGGCGAGGGCGCGCAGGAGCGTGGTCTTGCCGGCGTTGGTGGCCCCGGCGATCATGATGTTCTTGCGGGCGCGGACCGCGCAGGCGAGGAAGTGGGCGACCTCGGGCGACAGTGTGCCGTTGCCGACGAGGTCGGAGATGAACACCTTGCCCATGCGCGCACGGCGGATGGAGAGCGCCGGGCGCCTCGCCACGTCCATGACGGCCGACAGACGCGAACCGTCGGGCAGGCGGAGGTCGAGCTGCGGGTTGGCCGAGTCGAAGGGCCGGGAGGACAGACCCGAGTAGGCGCCGAGGACCTGGATGAGCTCGACGAGCTCCTCGTCGGTCTCGGCGACCGGGTCGCCCTTCACCTCGCGCCCGTCGGCGTATCCGACGAAGACCTGGTCGCACCCGTTGATGTCGATGTTCTCGACCTCGGGGTTGTCCAGCAGCGGCTGGAGCCGGCCGACGCCGAACAGCGCGGCGTGCACGGCGGCCGCGTACTGCTCCTCGGTCTCGGCGTCCAGCGGCGTACGGCCCGCGTTGATCTCGGCGCGGGCGTACTCCTCCAGGATCTGGGCTATGACGGCACGGGCGTACTGTCGTTCGTCCTCCGTGGACATCGGAGTGACGTTGTTGATCTGGTCCTGTCGGCGCTGTTCGGCGATGCGGTCGCCGGCGTCCTGGCGGAACCGCTTGACCAACTGGTGGTCGACAGCGGTCATGTGCCGGCCCCCGCGTGGCCCTGCATCTGGCCCGGGTGCTGGTGCTGGTGCTGGACGTGCTGGGCCTGCTGCGCCTGGTGGGCCTGGTTCGCCTGGGCGGAGGCGGCCCAGGCGGCGCCGTACTGCTGGTACAGATCGGCGGCGACCTTGCGGGCCGAGCGGATCAGCAGCGACTTGTCGAGACGCCCGCGCCTGCGGCCGGCCAGCTGGTCGGCGCCGGCCGGGTCGTCGGCGATGGTGCCGACCACGCGGGCGCCGGTCTGGGCGTGCACGAGCATGTCGTTGACCTGCGAGGCGAGCTTGCCCGCGGTGCCCGTGTCGGCGATCAGCACGACGCCGATCACCGGGTTGGCGAGGGTCGCGGCGCCGCGCGGGCCGCCGTGCAGCTTGCCGGCCAGGGCGGCGGCACGGTCGCGGACACGGGCCAGGGCCTCCGGCTCGGTGCGCGAGACGAGCAGCACGAGCGAGGCGTGCGGGAACAGTTCGACGGCCGGGGTGTCCCCGCTGATGCGTCCGCAGTCGGCGATGACGTCGGCGGCGGCGTGCGGGGAGTCGGCGAGGGAGGAGAAGGCGTGGCCGAGGGTCGGCCACAGCCCCGCGAGCCCGGCCGCCTGCTCGGAGATACCGAGCCCGACGAGCACCTCGAGCCCGCCGCTGAGCGGCTGTACGTGGTCCCAGAGCTGGTCCGGCGCGAGTCCGCGGCGCGCGGTCGCGGCGATGGACAGCATGCCGGTGTTGGGGTCGAGCGGTCCGCCGTGCGCCGCGGCACTGCGGTAGACGAGGTCACCGCCCGCCGGGTCCGCCTCGGCGAGCAGGACACGCCGCGGCCAGACCGCCGAGAGAGCGACGGCCGCGGTGGTGACGCCGGGGGAACCCTTGTCGGCGGCGAGAGCGATGAGCGCCATGGGTTGGGTGCCGCCTTCTAGTTGCCGGGGACGTGCACGATGGCGACCTCGTTCGCGGCCGCCGCGGAGGCGAGCGCGGCCGCGTCGGCCTGGTCCACGAGGAGGGTGAGCGAGAGGTTGCCCGTGCTCACGGTGGCGTCGTCGCCCTCGTCCACGCTGTTCACGCGCGCGTTCTCGACGATGGCGCCGCCGCCGGAGGTCGAGGTGCCGCCCGAGCCGGTGTCGCTGTCGGAGTTGTTCGAGCCGGAGCCGGTGGTGCTGACGCGGTAGGCGGAGACGACGTCGCCGGCCTTGATGTCCGAGGGGTACGTGCCCTCCTTGAGGGCGAGGCCCACGGAGGCCTTGCCGACGGGGAGACTCGCCTTCTCGGCGAACATCTGCCCCATCACAACCGTGTCCTTGTAGATCGTGGACTTGGCCTTGAGCGACTTGAGGCTGCTCAGCTGCTCCCACTTGATGTAGTTGATGCTGTCGTCGGCGGCGACCATCACGGAGGTCACGTTGTCGCCGACGGACTGTCCGGCCTGGATCTCCTTCGTCACCTTGACGACCTCGACCCGGTCACCGGCCTGCAGCACGAGCATCGTCGCGCCCAGTGCGCCCACCAGGATGAGCAGCACCGCGAGCGCGGCCAGGGCCGGTTTGCGCTCGCGAGGTGGTGTGGGAAGCCGGTCACCGACCGACGCCTGAGCCGGAGCGGCGGAACGACCGGCGCCCGCCCCCGTACGCTCTTGGATCTTCACGCAACCGCTCCCCGTACACCCAAGAAGTTATTTACCAAATAGGACACTTCACACTTCTCGGCCCTCTGGAGCAGCGCCTGAGCTGGCCGGATAGCCAGCGCCGAAGTGAGTGTCAAGCCATGGCACCGTATCAGCCGCACATAAGCCCCTCAAGACGCGTCCGAACTCAGGGAACGCACACCACGTGCCGTTACTCATCTGCAACTTCGGGCGTTCGCGGACCCGTTGGGCAAAGGGCTGAAACGACAGACCGGCTGTGCTGAAGCGAATCGACCCCGACCACGCAGGCACCCCCACCCCGGGGCGTTCGACACCTCCCGGCCATCATGCCTGCACGGTTCACTCACGAAGTCGAGGCCGCGTTGTTACGCGCTCTTGCCTCGCGAGGGTGAACACCATGAGCGATGGACCGTCGGAAGCGGACGGTGGGTTCAGTAGAGTGCGGCGGCGTCCTCATCCAGGTCGTCATCCCCCCCACGAGGAGTCCCTCATGAAGCGAGCCGTGCTCGCCGTCTCCGCCCTTTCCCTGCTGTCCCTCACCACGCTCACCGCGTGCGGCGGGAGCACCGGCTCGGACGCGGCGGCCGACAAGCCCGAGCCCACCGCCGCCCAGGCGAAGCAGGTGACTCCGGCCGAGCGGCTCGCGAAGTTGATGATCACGAAGGCCGATGTGCCCGGCCTCGATGTGAAGGCCCCTTCGAAGAAGGACGACGAGTACGTCTTCGCCAAGTCCGCGGACGACGTAACGGTCGACAAGCCGGCCTGTGCCCAGCTGGCCCTCGCGATGAACCAACTGGCTGTCGGCGAGCCGCAGGCCGCCCTGACCCGCCACGTTCCGGACGGGAGCAAGTTCACGTACATCACGCTCGCGACGTACGCTCAGGGCAAGGCGGAGGCGGCGTTCGCCGGGCTGTCCAAGGGAGTTGCCGCGTGCGGCGGTGGCTTCACGGCGAAGGCGAACGGCACGAGCAGGTATGACTCCGTCGCCACCGAGAAGCCCGTGGCAGAGGCCGGTGACCAGTCGATCGCGTTCCGCGCCACGACGACCTTCCAAGGCATCACCCACACCATGCATGGGCAGGCAGTCCGCAGCGGTGACGTCGTCGCCGTCTACTTCTCGGTCGACGGTATGGCCATGGTCCAGGACCGGCCAGGAGACGCGAAGCTCCCGGCGGCGGTGGTGAAGGCGCAGAACGCGAAGCTGGGCTGAGACTGCCGGTAACAGTCCTCGGCCACCGGATCAGTCCCCGCCGGGGAACCGGCCGTACGCGACCGGGCGATCTGTAGCAGTTGCGAAGCCCCGAGTAGAGTGCGGCGCGGACAGCGATCGGACCGCGGGGGGCACAACGGTGAGAGCAGTCACGGCGAACGCGCTTTGCGCAGGACAGACGCGGCCAGGTAGCGGCGGCCGGACCCGTGTCCTCCGCCTGCTGCTCACCCTCTGCGCGCTGACGGCCCTCTTCGCACCCGCCACCCCGGCCCGGGCAGCGGACACCACCCCCGCCCAGGCAGCGGACACCGCCCCGCCCTCCCAGGCCGCCTACTTCGCCGACCGCCTCCGCGAGAACCCGGTCTACGTCACCGACCAGCTCCCCCGCGAAGTGCCCCGGGCCACCGCCCCCGACTTCGCCAGGATCGCGAAGAAGACCGGCGTCCCGACCTACGTCCTGGTCCTGCCCATGCAGAGCAGCACGGGCGGCAAGGAGCTGCTCGGCGCGGTGCACGACCGGCTCGGGCGCGACGGGCTGTACGTCCTGATCGAGGGCACGGATGTCGCCCAGGCCACGGCCTACGGCGTCCGCGCCCCGGCCGACGCCGCCGCCACCGTCGCGCTGTACGAACTCCCCTACGACGCGGGACCGTTGCGGAGCTTCGAGCGTTTCGCCGAAGTCATCGCGCAGGGCGGGGAGAAGGCCGCGGACCGTGCCGAGGCGGCTCGCGCGAAGAGCGAGGACGACGAGCCCGCCGAGATGTACATCGGCCCGTCCGACCGGAGCAACCAGTCGCTCCTCACGGGGACGCTGCTGACCGGCGTACCGCTGCTGATCATGCTGTCGGCCGGGTATGTACGGCGCCGCCGCCGACGTTCCGGGGCCGAGCGGCGACTGCCCCGGTGGGTGGTGCCCGGCACGGCCGCCCTCACCGCCACCGCGATCGCCCTCACCGCCCCTGTCGTCTTCGACCAGACCAGGTCCAGCGCGGCGCGCACCCCCTCCCCCGCCGACCTCTCCGCCCGTGTCGAACGGGTCGCGGCGGGCCTGAAGCAGGACCCCGTGTACGCGGACCCGGAGAGCCCGCGCGTCCTCGACGCCCGGCAAGTGGACCGGCTGCACGACCGGATCCGGGACTTCCGGCGTTCCGACGGCGGCGGCCCGGTGTACGTCTCGCTCGTGCCGCAGACACCCGAGAGCGAGTCGGCCGGTGACCCGGACCTCTTCGCCGCGGCCGTGCACGCCAAGGTGGGCGTGGACGGGGTGTACGTGGTCGCCGATCCGGCCGACGGCACGATCGACGTCTACAACCACGGCCTGCGCCTGGACTCCAACCACCTCTTCCTGGACCTGCCGGACTCCGTCGCGTACGGCGACAGCAAGGCGGACCGGGCCGACGACCACCTCCTCGGCGAGCGCCTCGACGCGCTGATGACCTTCCTCGACGAGACCCCGCGCACGGACCGTCCCGGTTCCGAGTCCGCCCCGGCCCCCGCTCCGAGGGCCGCCGACGAGCACACCCTCCCGCCGCTCTTCGCCACCGACTTCTGGCCCGGCCTGTTCGTGGGCGCCTTCCTGGCGCTCCTGCTGTCCGGGATCGCGGCCGGACTGACGTGGATCGTCGGCGCCCTGCTACGGCGGCGATCCGCCACGCCCCAGTCGCCGGCGTCAGCGCCTGCATCGGCGTCCGCGTCCGTGTCGGCGTCGAACCTCCGGCGTACCGCGCACGCTGAACTGACGTCGCTGATCGGTGAGTTCACCGAGCCGTCCAATGACGAGCCGGACGACCACGGCGAGCACGGCCGGGCCTGGGACTGCCTCGACGCGGCGATGCTCCTCGTCGAAGGCGACCCCGGCCGCACCCGGGAGCGGGACACGGACCCGGCGACCCTGGTCACCGTCATCGTGCTCGCGCGAGCGGGCCGGGCCGCGCTCGCCGGTGAGGCGACGGAGCAGTGCTGCGGCGTCAACCCGCTGCACGGCCCCGCCGTCGGCCGCCGCCACGTGCGCGTGTCCAGGGAAGGAAACCGCCGCCGCATGCTGCCCGTCTGCGATCCCTGCCGTGACACGGCCGTCGCCGAACCGGGCGGCATCCCGGACAGACTGCTGAAGCTGCCCGGCCTCGAGTCCGGTGGCAGCCGCCTCCCGTACTACGAGGCGACCGACGGCCCGCTGTCGGCCGTACCGGACGGCATCGCCCGGCTCATCGACAAGGTGAGGGAGACCGCAGGTGTCCACTGACGTCAAGCGCGTGATCACCGCCCTCGCGGCGCTGCTGCTGACGGTGCTCACCGTCGCGCCCGCCCGGGCGGCGGACGGCGACGGCCCGAGCGCCGGGCAGCGCATCGCGAACGCCCTGCGCACCTCGCCCGTCTACGTCGACGAGGCCTACGCCGACGCCGTACCGCCCGCCCGGCAGCGGCAGTTGGCGGACCGGATCCGCCGGACGGGCCTGCCCATCAAGGTGGTGCTCAGGCCGCTCACCAAGGGCGACGCGTTCGACGGCGACTCCGACGTCCTGGCGGGGACCGTCCGGGACCGGCTTCCGGGGCGGCGGGAGCTCATTCTCATCACCACGGACAGCGACTTCTCGGACTCCCTCAACGGATACGAGTGGCCGTCCGACACCCACCAGACCCGCGACGCCGTGTCCGCCGCCGGTCTCCTCGACGAGATGCGGGACGCCGGGCTGGCCGATGTGGCCGCCAAGGCGGTGGACCTGGTGGCGGAGGGCAAGGGCAGGCAGCGGTACGAGGAGGCGACGGCGGACCTGGACGGCCCCACGCCCACGCCCGCCGGGTCGCAGTCCGCCAAGCCGGAATCCGGCGACTCCGGTTGGCTGCTGTGGTCCCTGGTCGCCGTTCCGGCCCTGGCCCTGACCGTCCTCGCGACCCGGACCGTGCTCCGTTCCCGCGGGGCCGCTCCGGCCGTACCCCAGCTGGTGTTCGCGACCGCCCGCGCGGCCGACGAGGCGGAGCTGCGGCACCGGGCGCAGGCGGAGGTCCTGGCCCTCGGCGAGACGACGCAGGCCGCCGACGTCGCCACGACACCCGGCCTCCAGCACGCCCTCGACGCCTACGCCGCCGCCGGCACGGTCCTCGACGAGGCCCGGGGCCTGCCGGACCTGGCGGGCGCACTGGCCCTGGCCCAGGAGGGCCGCGACGCCCTGACCGGCTCCCCCGGCCTGCCCCTCTGCTTCTTCAACCCGCTGCACGGCCGTGCCGCCCGCCGCACCGGCTGGCGCCCGCTGGGCCGGCGGGAGCGGCTCGACGTGGCGGTGTGCCAGGAGTGCGCGGACGCGCTGCGGGAGCGCCGCGCGCCCGAGGCGCTGACCGACACGGGGCGGGACGGCCGCGCGGTCCCCTACTTCGAGCTGCCGGGCGAGCGGAGCGTATGGGCCGCGACGGGGTACGGCTCACTGATGTCCCCGTTGGCCGGGTTCAACTCATCCCGCGCAAGGGCCCGTTGACACCGGACGTGCGGGGGTTCACGGTGCAGCCATGACTTCGGGCACCGCACCTGCCACCACTTCTCGAACCGACACGGACCTGGTCGAACGCGTGCGCGCGCTCGGGCCCCTCGTCCGCGAGCACGCCCTGCGCGCCGAGCGGGAACGGCGGGTGACACGGGAGGTCGTGGACGCGCTGACGGCCACCGGACTCCAGCGGATGAACGTGCCTCGCCGGTACGGCGGTTACCAGAGCTCCCTGCGCACCCAGGTCGACGCGCTGGCCGAGGTCTCCGCCGCGTGCGGTTCGGCCGGCTTCATGACGCTGATCCAGGCGGGCTGCTCGTTCGTCGCCGCACTCTTCCCCGACGAGGCGCAGGACGAGATCTTCACCAGCCCCGACGTCCGGGTCGGCGGCACCCTGATCCCGGGCGCGACGGCGGTCCCGACCGGTGACGGCGGCTACGTGGTGAACGGGACCTCCCCCTTCGCCACCGGCTGCCGCGACGCCGACTGGCACCTGCTGACGGCCCGGGTAGAGGGCCGGCCGGACGCGGTGTGGACCGCGGTGCCCGTGACCGAGCTGGAGATCCTCGACGACTGGCGGGTGACGGGTCTCGCGGGCAGCGGCAGCAACACCGTCGTGGCGCACGACGTCGTCGTACCGCCCCACCGCGTGCTGCCGGTCGGGCCGCTGCTCGGCGGCTCGTTCGCGTCGAAGGACAACGCCGACGACCCGTTCTACCGGGTGCCGGTCCTGCTGATGTTCTGCGCCTGGGCGACCCCCAACGCCCTCGGACTGGCCCGTTCGGCGCTGGCGGAGTTCCGGGAGCGGATCCACCGGCGGGGCATCACGTACACCTTCTACGAGCGGCAGAGCGAGGCGCCCGTCACACATCTCCAGGCGGCGGAGGCGGCGTTGAAGATCTCCTGCGCCGAGCATCTGACCGACGAGATCATCGCGCTGCTTCAGTCACGGGCGGCGAGCGGGGAGCCGTACACGGCCGAGGAACGGGCCGGGGTCCGGGCGCGGAGCGGCTATGTGGCGCGGCTGTGCCTGGAGGCCGCCGAGCTGATCGGCTCCGCCTCGGGAGCGTCCTCCCTGCACGAGGAGGTGCCGATCCAGCGGACCGTGCGCGACCTGCGGGCGCTGAACCTGCACGCGTTCGTCCACCCGGCGACCAATCTGGAGCTGTACGGCAGGGTGCTGGCGGGGCTGGACCCGGGGACGCCGTTCCTCTAGCCGCCCCCAGTGCTCGGCGGTGTCCGGTCCTCGCGCAGCGCGGTGAACAGGGCGCGGGCCCGCCGGTCGTCCCACTTCACCGCGCTGCCCTTGGAGGTGCGCAGGTTGGGATCGGCCACGGGCACGTTGAGCTGCCGGCCACCGCCCGAGGCGGCCTTGCGCAGAGCCTCGAAGAGCGACATGAGGTCGGGCAGCTCCGTGCCGTCGTCGACGATGAGCGTGTCGAGGCCGGCGCGCAGGGTCGGGAAGGACTTGGACGGGTCGGCGAGGGTCCTCGGGGTGACGGCCTTGCGGGCGAGGGCGGCGAGGAATCTCTGCTGGTTCCGGGTACGGCCCAGGTCCCCCTTGGCCTCCTGCTTGCGCTGCCGTACGAAGGCGAGGGCCTCGGCGCCGTCGAGGGTCTGGCAGCCGGCGGGCAGGTTCGCGCCGGAGTCCTTGTCCCGTACGGCCTTCTCCAGGCACAGGTCCACACCGCCGACGGCGTCCACCACCCCCACGAATCCGGCGAAGCCGATCTCCGTGTAGTGGTCGATGCGCACACCGGTGTTGCGTTCCACGGTCCGCACGAGCAGGTCGGGACCGCCCAGCGAGAACGCCGCGTTGAGTTTGTTCGGCGCGGCGCGGTAGCTCCGGCCGGTGTCGGGGTCGACGTAGGGCGGCAGGGTCACCCAGGAGTCGCGGGGCAGGCTGAGCATGGTGGTGCCGTTCGCCCCGGTGTGCAGCAGGATCACCGAGTCGGTGCGGCGGCCCTCGGCCGACCCGGTGTTCAGCTGCTTCCGGTCCTGCTGGGACAGTCCCTCGCGGCTGTCGGAGCCCACGACCAGGTAGTTGGTGCCCTCGCCGCTCGTCACCCGGCCGTCGAGCGCGCCGAGGTCGACCTGCTGGTTGAGCCGGGTGTCGGCCCAGACGTAGGTACCGACGCCGCCGATCAGCAGCACGGACGTCAGGACGGCCGCGGTACGCAGGAACCGGCGGCGCCGCGTGGGACGCCGCCGGTTCCTGCTGCCACCGCGTCCGCCGTGCCCTGGGCCGCTGCCGTCGTAGCGGCCGGGCGCGGCGGGCGAGGGCATCCCGGGCAGGGGGGCGGTGCGGGTCGAGGGCGGGGGTGCCCGGAAGACCGGGGGCGGGACCCTCCCGGGGTCCTGCCCCGCGCGGGCGCCTCCCGCAGGGTCGGTCCAGTCGCTCATCGGCCCATCCCGCTGCTTCACCTCGGCAGATGCTGTGGGGGGTGTCGTGTGGTCAACGCATAGGCACACCCCTATACGGAACGGGCCCACCGATCTGTTCAGCGGCAGTCCCGGACCGCTGCATCCGCTGCCACCGCAACCGGCTGCCGAGCAGCAGCGCGACGAGCGACTGAATGACGACGAGATACATCAACTGCCGGTAGACGACGATCTGGAACGGCATCGACCACAGGGCCCGGACCGGCTCGCCGTCGAGTCTCAGCGCGTAGCCGGAGCAGACGATCTGCACCCCGAGGAACGCGAACCACACCGCCGCCGACTCCCACGGGTCCCGGAACAGCACCCCGTACAGGGCGTAGACGTCGATGACGGGCGCCAGCAGCGGCAGGGCGACCTGGAAGAGCGCGAGGTACGTCAGCCCGCGCCGCCCGAACCGCCCGGCGGGCCCGATGCCGAACACGGCCCCGCGGTGCTTCCACATCGCCTGCAGCGTGCCGTAGCACCACCGGTACCGCTGCCGCCACAACTGCCGGATGCTGGTGGGCACTTCGGTCCAGGCGACGGCGGACTCCTCGTACAGCACCCGCCAGCCGGCCCGCCACAGCGCCATCGTCAGATCGGTGTCCTCGGCGAGGGTGTCCTCGCTGACCCCGCCGACGCCGATCACCGCACCCCGGCGGAACGCCCCGATGGCGCCCGGCACGGTCGGCATGCACTCCAGCACCTCGAACATGCGCCGGTCGAGGTTGAAGCCGAAGACGTACTCAAGGTGCTGCCAACGGGCCAGCAGGCTGCGCCGGTTGCCAACCTTGGTGTTGCCGCTGACGGCCCCGACGGCCGGGTGCGCGAGCGGCTGCACGATCCGCTCGATGGCGTCGGGTTCGAAGACGGTGTCGGCGTCGACCATCACGACGATGTCGTAACGGGCGTGGGCCAGCCCGGTGTTGAGAGCGGCGGCCTTCCCGGAATTGACCTGCCGCACCACCTCCACTCTCGCATCCCCCATGTTCTCGGCGATGTCGGCGGTCCGGTCGGTCGACCCGTCATCGATCACGATGACCTGCAACTCCCGATGGCTGGAGTCGAGCAGCGACCGCAGGGTCGACCCGATCCCGGCCTCCTCGTTGTACGCCGGGACGAGCACGGTCACCGGCCCGGACGCCTCCCGCATCCAGGGCGCCCCGGTCGAGAACCGCTCCAGCCGGCGCACATGGGCCCGGGCGAACAGCGCGAGCAGCAGCAGCCGCAGCACGCCCAGCCCACCGGCGACGCCCAGGATCCAGATCATGGCGGTGGAGAAGACCTGCCCGAGGCTCGTCACCCAGATCAGCCCCTGCCCCAGCCAGCGCTCGGTGAGGGAGGGCGAGGTGTACGGGACGAGCTCGAGCCCGTCGGACACGGTGGTGAACCGCTCCACGCTCCGGTCGTTCAGAAGCCTGCGCGCCTCCTGATACGCGCTCTCCGTCTGACTGAGCTGCCGGACGATCCCCTGCGCCGGCTTCCGCGCTCCCTTGTCGGCGGCGACCAGCACGTACCCGTACCCGGTGGCCTTGCGCGCCGCCTGCCACTCGCGCCCGCAGAGCGTGTCCGGGCTGGTGGTGCGCGGCATCCGCAGCAGGTTCGTCCGCTGCCCGGTGGTTCCGGCGAGAACGCTCTGGGTCAACTCGAGCTCGGCCTGGAAGCGGGGCGCGGACGACTCCCCCAGCACGGCCCCGGTGTACGTGTTGGACCCGATCTCGTGCCCCTCGGCACGAATCCGCCGCATCAGCTCCGGGTGGCGGGCGGCCTGGGCGCCGTGCACGAAGAAGGTGGCCCGCGCGTTGTTCCTGCGGAGCAGATCCAGCAACCGCGGCGTCCAGACGGGGTCGGGCCCGCCGTCGAAGGTGAGCGCGACGGTCCGGGCGGGCATCTCCCCGGTCCGGATCCCGTCCCGGTTGATCCCGATCACGGGCCCGCCCTTCGCCACGGCATCCGGCACGGGCGAGACACAGGGCGACCGCGCCTTCGCGGCGTCCACCTCGTGCTGGGTCCAGCCCTCGAAGATCAGCAGGGCGAAGACGAGGGGGAGGGTGAGGGCCAGGAGCAGCCAGTGGGCACGGGGGTCACGGGACTGTTTGTGACGGGCTTTGGTGCGGCGGGTGGGGGTTGCGGGGGTGTGCGGGGCGCGGGGGGATTCGGCGGAGGTCAGGGGGCGTCACCGCCCCCGGCCACTTCTTCACGGCCTCCTCGGGAGGCGGTGCCTCTTCTTGGGTTGCGGTGCTTGGTGGGGGTGGGGGTGGGGGTGTGCATGGGGCGCGAGTGTAGTTTCGGAGGTGTGGTCGTAGGGGTGGAACTGTGAGCTTCACAGGGAGATCTGCCTGTGCGTGCAAGGCAGCGCAGTAGCGAATCGGGATCCCCGGCAGGCGCGGCGTCCGACGCCGTATACGGCAGCACCAAGCACGGTCACCCGTTTGGGCACGATCAGGACACAACCAGCCCCTCGAGGGCCCCTTACATCCTGGATTGCCCCTGAAATCGCGCAAGTTCGCTCTGGTGAAACCGGAAACCTCACCGGTAGCGTCAGCACTCCGACTGAAGTTCTGTCTCACGGGGAGTCACTGTGAAGCGCCGCCCATTGCCCGTTGCTGTCGCACTGACGGCGACGGCAGCACTGTTGTTGACGGCCTGCGGTAACGGGGACGACAAGTCCAGCGACAACGACAAGATCGCCGGCGCGGACCAGGCAGCGGAGTCACCGAAGGGGTCGGCATCGCCCTCGGGAGCACCGGCAGGGGACAAGCCGGACGGCGTGGATGTATCCCTGCCCGAGGACATGGATCTGGTCTTCGACTGGGACAGGCCGAAGGACAAGAACGAGGCGGCTGCGATGGATGATGCCGCGAACTTCGTCCGAGCCATCTACCGAGGCGTCGACAAGCGCACGACCAAGGACGCCGCCATGGTCGCATACTCGACAGGCGATGGGATGAGGTACGCCAAGACGCAGATCGACGCCAGGCTGAAGGGTGGCTGGACGGCAACCGGCACGCGGCGCCACTACCAGGCCACCACCCGGTCCGCACCGAACGGCAACTCGGTGGAGGTTGCGTTCTGCGTGGATTCAACCAAGTTCTACTCCCGAGAGGTCAAGACCGGGAAGGTCCTGAAGGGCGCCCCCAACATCACGGACTTCGACTACTTCAAGATCGTCATGGTCAAGCTCCCCACCGGAGATGGTCCGTGGCAGGCGTCCAAGGTGTACGTGGAAGCGAAGGCGGCGAAGTGCCAGTGACCAGAGCACGCCACACATCCCGCAGCACCGGCGTGGCTGCCCTGGCGCTGGCCTTGGCCGTCCTCGCCCTCACGGAACCGGCCTACGCCGGAGAAGAGCCGGCCAACACCCAGGGTGCCAACACAGAACAGTCGGGCGGCGACGACGGCAACGGCATCTACGCCGCCGCCCGCATCCAATACTCCGGATCCGTAGCCAAGAACGGCGGCACCGGAAACGTCACGTCCTCCGACGTCAACTGGACGCCACCTCCTTGCTGGTACGCCCCCTACCTCGGCGCCAAGGACTTCAAGAAGGAGATGTCCAAGCACATCGAGAGCCAGCTGAACACACCCGGTATGGGCGGGACCGCGGGTGCGGCGATCGGTGAGACGAAGCGCCACTACGAGGACGGATACAGCTGGCCCGGAACACCGGGCTACAAGGACTACAACGTCAAGAACGACGGCAAGGGAATGTTCTGGGCCGGCGTCGAGAACCCCAACGAGCCGGACTACCTCAAGCGTTCCTCCTGCACGGACCTCCCCTTCTGGGTCGAGAACGGCGACGCCCCGCCGCCCCAGTACGAGGAAGCCATCACCCCGAAGATCCTCGCCGCCCTCGCCTACCAGCACATGGAGCTTCCCGACACCAAGGTCACCCTCGCCCCCGAGGCCGACACGAAAGTGAACCTGCCGACCTGGGCTTGGCTCGACAAGGCCGTGTTCGACGAGGTCCAGGCCACGGCGGCCATCAACGTCCCCGGCTTCAACATCCAGGCCACCACCACCGCCAAGCCGGTGTCCCTCAAGCTGGACCCGGGCACCAAGGACGCCGAGACCTACCCGGCCTCAGGCGAGTGCGCCATCAACGGAGACGACTCCATCGGCGAGCCCTACGCCAGGGGCAAGGCTGACGAGACACCGCCGTGCGGGCTCAAGTACCTCCGCTCCTCCGGCGACGGCACGTACAAGCTCCGGGCCACCATCACCTGGGACATCGCCTGGACCGGTACGGGCGGCGCGGGCGGGGACCTCCCGAACGGCACGTTCGGCAACGAGCAGGACATTACCGTCCAGGAAATCCAGTCCGTCAACAGGTAAATTTTCAAACCAGAAATACTTCCCACAGGAGCTCAAGCAGCAGCCATGGCAGGCGACGCAGATCTCATCGTGAATATCGATCTCCTTGTTGAGTCAGAGTCTAATTTGGGAAAGATTCAAAAAGAACTCAAGGATATCGGCAACAGAAAAGATGATATGCGCCCCTACTGGGGGAGCGGGGAAATCAGTGACGTGATGGGCGATTTTGTCGACAATTGGGACGACTATCGCGCCAAAATGCTTGAGAGTCTCGAAGGTGTTGGCAAACTCGTAACGAACACGATCAACGGATTCACCGGAGCAGATGCCGCACTGGCGAAAGAGCTCAAGAAGGCGAGGAAGGGCAAGTGAGCGCGTCATCCAAGCCCCGCCCACGAGACTGGCACCCGCTTGCCGATTCCGATCCCGTTCCCGGAGATGCGGAAGAGATCCGCGATGAAGTAAAGCACATGAAGGCCGTTGCTTCCTCTCTCCGGGAACAATCCGAACGACTTCGCAAAATCAAGGACGACGACGAACTCAAAGGCAAGTACGCAGGCAAGCTGCGCGACGATTCTGAGGTACTGGAAAAGCATCTACGAGAGGTCGCCAGTCGCTACGAACGAGTTCACGTTCACCTGTCGAACTGGGCCAACGATCTTGAGCACTATCAGGGTGAAGCCGACAAGGTCCTGGCGAACGCGAAGAAAGAGCAAGAGCAACTCGACGCGGACAAGGCCAAAAAGAACGCAGGAGACGGAAAGACCCCAAACCCCTCGGAGAGTGGCACCGAAGGGGATCCCTTGCGGGAGTATCGGAATAAGCTCGATGGCATCGTGGGCGACCGAGACGATCGAGCCGGATACTACGCAAAAAAGATTCGCAACGAGATCGAAGATATCATCGAAGACAGCTTTTGGGACGACATCAAGGGTTGGATTCATGAAAACATCGACAGCATCAAGTGGGTGCTTGATTTTGCTGGTTGGGCCGCCACAGCTTTGGCGCTTCTGGCACCCTTCGTCGCCTTCATTCCCATTATTGGCCAGATAGCCATCGCGCTATCCGTGGCCGTCTTGCTAACGAGAATGGTCCTGTTCACCGCAGGAGAGGCAAGCCTCGCCGATGTGGCCATGGACGCCGTCGGCTTGGTGGCGTTCGGCGTGGGTGCCAAGATGTTGACCAAGCTCAAGCTGGCCGATAAGGCCGTCAAGGCTGCTTCACAGGTGCAGCGCACCGCGCGGCTCAAGGTAGCGTTGCGAGTCAACAGAGCCGCCCGAGACGAGCTCACCCGTGTCATCGCCACGACAACAGACGACGGCCTCAAGAACTTTGCGCGTCAGAGCCTCAACCGCATGAGAAAAGAGATGTCACAGAATGCCGGACGCGTAACTGACGAAGCATCCGTCACACCAACTCGCTTGGAGCGTTTGGGCTTCGGAGACGACGGAGCTCGCTCCGCCATCGAAAATATTCGCCGGAATAGCGACTTGTTTCCTGACGCTGCGTCCGCTGTCGGCAAGTCAGAGAACTACTACAAGGGCGCAGTCGCAGCCGCAGCCACAGGCGCGACGGCAGACGCCGTTGACAAGGTGTTCGGCAACAGCGATGTCTTTTCGGATAAGCCATACAGCGAGGCTTACGACGACTTCAAGGGAGACTTTATCAAAGTGCCGGAAGATACACACTGGTAGAGTCTCGGTCAGGGGAGAAAGCCATGCAATCAAATCGACAAAATCATACTTTCGGAAGTTTGGGTGCAGGGCCGACCGGCCTAGCCAAACTGTGTCTCATCGTGGGAATGTGCTCGATTTTCATTGCAGCCCTGGGGTCTGCAGCGCCCGACCCTGCCAAGGACGTCATTTATTGGGTTCAGCGCGCGATCGTAAGTGTAGCCATCGTCATACTTCTGGCCATCTTCTTCAAGTATCCGCTCCCCTCGCAACGTCCCGAAGGCCTCACAGGCGTATTGATCGCTTCTGCCGGGCTCTTTCTCGCTGCTTGGGTCACAGGTATATGGCCCGGTGTCTTCGTAGCGCCTCTACTTCCGCTTCTTGTTGTTGGTTCATGGTGCGTGGAGAGGCTGCGACGTGGCTGAGCACAGCCCGATGGATCCCATCGTTCCTGTCGGATTCAATCTCATTGCCCCACCCGGGTGGGATAGAATCGACCTCCGCGACGACTCAATGAATGATTCAATTCTGAGAATCGTTGACAATTCCATCAACCAGCTTCCTGGCGATCTCCCCAAAGACGATGTCAGTAAGCTACGGATGGAGCTCTTTAAGCGGCTCAAGAAGGCTGTCAGAAAAGCAGCAAAAGCGAATGGTCTGCTGCTCTACCTGCCCGTGCAGCGCGTAAGAAGCACTCTGGCACCAGCGTCCTTTGTCGTTTCCCAGGTATCCGGTGCAGGTGTGGGAATCCAGCCAAACGACGTACTTGGAGCACTGGCAGCAGGCCGCGGGAGTAGTGAACCTGTTGATGTTGACGGCTCACAAGGGACTCGCATTGAGCGAGTCGTTCCACCCTCCGACGACTCAGAAGGTAGCTTTTCTTCGCGGCGAATCGAATATGTACTTCCCCTTCCCGCCAGTTCACTTCCACGCTGGCTGACAGTGACCTTCAGCACCGTGGGAGACGGAGACCCTGACAGCGAATTTACTTCTGCCCTCGTCGACCTTTTTGATGCTGTAATGACGACTTTCCGCTGGAGCTACGCGTGATCTTCTTCGAGACCGAGGCTGATCCAACCGAGTGGTTTCTCATGCCACTGCATTGGACGTCCGAAAACGAGCACGAAATTGCGGATTGGTCCGCCACCTGTGCGGAGATCATGTACCGGCGTCACAAAAAGTGGTGGCGGAGTCCGAACCGGGACGCATTGGCTAATCGTTTCCGGCGTCTGATCGAGGCCCACCCGATCCCGGACGTTCCAGCACATCAGGCCTTTCTCTACGGCGCCGATCCGCGCAGGCTTCCGCAGCCGTTCTACGCTCTCGTGGTGCAGCCAGAAGGGGAGGATCGGGATGCAGACCTGCGTACCGTCGTCCAGGCAACAGACAAGAACACCGTCCGTCCACCCGACATCGAGCCTTTCAACTCCGACCGCGTGGGACCAGGGCTACGCTGCCTTCGCTATTTCGGCGACGAAGGGGAGCTGGGCGTATCCCTCAACTATGGTTGGTGGTCTGAGGAGCACCAAGTGTACGTTTCGCTGCGCACAGTGACGGCGGAAATCGGATGGCTGGCAACCAACATCGACATTTTCGACGAATTCGCCAGGAGTATCTGGCTCAACGCAAACCCAGAGTGAACTGCTTCAACGGCTCAAATGGGCCGCGTCGGGCATGCTCCGATCTCCGGAAGCCGTGGTTGCGTCCTGAGAAGTGGTGTACAGGCTCCCACCTAATCCGGGCGTTTGCCCTGGCATCGTAGTGAGCGTCTGGATATCGTCATGGACTCCGGCTACAACGTCGCTTACCTCTCCCACGCCCTGGCAGACCTGTCCGCCGTCCTGGTCGGACGTCTGCGCTTGGACTGCGTCATAGCTCCGTGGCCCCGACCCTGCCCGCTCCGGGCCGAAGGGCGGACTGCCGCGTCGACACGGCGGCGACCTGACCTTCGCCAAGCCCGACAGCCGGCACGAACAGGGGATGACCCTCTACCTCCCCACCGAACGCCTCCATGGCATCGCGCTGCCCGTCTCGATCGTGGCCTCCGAGCCGATCGAGATTCCGCGGGTCAGCCCCAACAGCGGCCCGGAAGCGGTCCTGGCCGCGCTGGCTTCAGAGACCCCTGGAGCCGAGGTGCGGGAACTGGACGACACCGCGGCTCTGCGCTCGGAGCGAGATGTACCCGCCGACCCGGCCCAGGGCGTCGACGTCGCTCACCGCAGGGTCGAGTACCTCGTACCGATCCCGGACAGCACGCCTGATCGGTACCTCACCTTCTCCTTCAGCGCGCTGATCGCGCCCGGCTCGGATCCCGCCTTCTACGACACCCTCGTGGAGCTGTTCGACGCCGTCATGAGCACCTTCCGCTGGAGCTACTCCTGAGGATCTCCCCCTCCACTGCCCACGCCCCGACGAAAGAGACCGCTCATGTCAGACGGCACCCTCTGGAGCGCTGACCTCGGCGCCCCGCTCCACATCGATACGGATGCCGACCCATACCTATGGGGCTATCTCCATCTCCAGATCGACAAACGGACCTTCAAGGAATGGCTGGACCAGCACCTGACCGGCTTGGCCGCCATCCACAACATCGAACTCACCCGTAAGCTCCGCCGCTTCCACAAGAACTTCTACGAGCAGACGCTTGTCATCCTGCGGGACAAACTCCAGGCCGACGAGGCGTTCATCTACCACCCTGTTCCGCTCACCTACATGCCCTTGGTAATGCACGCCACCCGCATCCACTGCGAAGCCCCTGACGCGGCCTCCTGTGAGGGGTTCAGCGCGCCGACCGTGCCGCACCCGGACATCCCCGAGTGGCAGCAACGGACCGGCAGCATTGCTTTCGCCTCCCCCCATCTGGGCGAGGACGGTGTCCGGGTCACCCGCTCCTACCCGGCGGACAGCACCATCATGATGACCTCGGTGACCTATCACTGGCACACCCCGCCCGGCATCCCCGACGTGTGCCTCCGCGGGCACCACGACGATCCGGAAGTGATCGCCGCGGCAATGGAGCCACTGGACGACTTCGCGCGGACGCTCCGACTTCCCGAAACGGCCCACTGACCGGCGCCGCCTGGGGAGGGTCAAGCGGCGAGCATTGATGAGCGGCATTCCGCATGCCCGTCGAGGCGCCAGCTAGTACAGCCTCAGGCCTTGTGACTGCTCATCGGTGATGTCTTCGTCTGGTCATGCTGGTTGATGTGGCGCCGGAGCAGGTGGAGGGGTGGGGCAGAGGAACCGGCCCGACTCACCTGAGGGTTGGGGTCTGTGTTCGAGGTGTTCGCTGACCGGTTCGGCAGCCTGCTGCCGGGCCGGGTCGCGAGCACGGTTACTTCGCCGGCCATCTCGGGCATGCGCAGGCCCCGCTGATGCTGGATGACACCCAGGCATCAAGAAGGGGTCCGGTCGGTCGGGCGCCCCGCCAGCACTGCGAGGTGACCCTTCCTCTTCATCCCCGGCCCCGACCGGTTGCCGGTCTCCGCCCTGCGCCGCGATAGCAAAGTCACTCCCAAACGACCAGTAGCGAAGGCAACGTTCCGCGCTGTCCGATCAAACTTGGGAACGATACAGACACGACACGGATCAAATCTGCCAGGCATCTCCTCATTTGCCCATGTTTGCAGGGAAGTTCGCTCTGGCGAAACCATGAACGTCACCGATACCGTCTGTGTCCTCGCCTGACGCTTGGCCTCACGGGGGCTGACTTGAGTGCGCCACCCTTGGCCCGCTGATCAGACTTGGTGCCCCATGAGGTTCATGTCCGCAGCCACAAAGAGAACAGATTTCATTCCAACGGGGACCTCATGAGCGACTTGTACATCGATGGCGAAATGCTGAACCGGGTGCGCCACAACCTCAGAGACATCGACGATCTCTTCGCCAAGCCCATCAGTGCAATGAAGAACATCGACGCCAAAGCCATGGGTGCATCCGACCTCGAGCGCCGCATGGAAGATTTCGGCGACGAGTGGGCATACGGGATAAAGCAACTGCGCAAGTTTTCCAAGGGCGCCGCGAAGACTCTCGACACGATCGAGAAGACCTTCAGTCAGCTTGATCTGGACCTCGCGAACGAGCTTTCGAAGGCGGCCAAGAAAAAGTGACTGCACCAACTGCCGACGACTTTCCGGCGCTTGGCTTCGTCCCGTGCCCTGGAGACCACGCAGCCGTTGACAAGGTTTCCGATTCGATCCGTCACACCGCGGATGCCCTCGGTGAGATCAAGCGGGTTCTCAAGGGTGCGGCGGACGGCGACTGGCGAGGCAAAGCCGCCATCGCTTTTCGAGAGCTCCTCGATGAAGACTTCCGCCCGAAGGTCGAGGACGCCTACGACTCCTTCGACAAGGCGAAACGGGTAATTCAGGGCTGGTCCGACTATATGGAGGACAAGCAGAAGAAGGCTCGCAGCCTTGAGCGAGAAGCCGCCGAGGCCAAGGGAGAGGCTGACAAGAGCAAGGACAAAAACGGTTCCGGGTCCGACAAGAAGAAGACCTCGAGCGGGAGTGGCGACGAGACCGACCCCGTCGAAGATGTCCGTAAACGTGCCCGCACACTTCACTCAGAGTACGAGGAAGAAGGCCGCAACGCTGCCAAGCAGCTCCAGAAGGCCATTGACATCGCACCCGATGAGCCGGGTTTCTGGGAGAAGCTCGGGGAAAGTATCAGCAACGCGCTTGACGCTGTCGCTGATGCGGCTGCCTGGCTACACGACCAGGCGATCGAACTCCTGGGGAAGCTCGCTCCTCTGCTGGACTTGATCGGTGACGTCGCCGGACTCCTCAGTGCGGTCACCGGACTCCTCGCACTCGTCCCGGGGCTGCAATTCCTCGGAGCCGCTTCGCTGATCCTCGCCGGCGTCGCTCTGGGCGCTCACTACCTGTCCGCAGTGGGCACGACCGGAAGTTTCGGCAAGGCGTTGCTGACCAAGGACGTCATCATGGATGCCGTTGGCTTCGGTCTGGGCAAGGTCGGCGCGAAGCTCGGCGAAGGCATTCTCGCAGCGGCCAAGGCGTCTGGCGCCCCCACGCGCATGGTGCCTCAGCTCATCGGTCCCGCGCAGGAACTGCCCATGGGCTACTTCCAGTTGGCGTCGAGTAGCTATGCAATGGGCCAGAGCGAATTCATGTGGCGGACTGGTCAGTACTTCTCCACGTGGACCGGCAACGTCATGACGGCCGAAGGCAGCGGTGACAGCATCGAGACGCTGGGCAAGATCTTTTCCTGGGACTTCGGTCCTCTGACGGACAAGCCAAAGGTCACCAATTGAGCACCACCATCCGAACCACAGGTATCAAGCCCGGGGAAATCAACCTGTTCGTTCCGCCCGACTGGTTCGATCTCATGGCCGACGGCACGGACAGGGAGGCAACGCGGGCGCGGTGCGCCGAACTCGTCCGGGCCACGTATCCGAACACCCCTGCAGAGCGCAGGGAGGAGTTCACCAACGGCCTCCTCTACTGCTACGACCGGTACCTCGTCGACGGCGTGCTGATGTACGGAGTCATCACAGCTCCCCTGCCCAGTACGGGAGCACAAGCCGTCTGGCAGGTCTACGGCGGTGTTGTCGCCGTACCCGAACGTCCCGAAGAAATGGACCTCGGAGAACTGCTGGCGCAGGTGTTCGACCAGCAGTTCTCCGAGGAGATGGCTTACGTCGAAACGTTCCCCACTGACGCGGGGCTGGGTTTCGGATTCATCTCACAGCCCGCAGTGCTGGTCCCCCACGACTGGGAAGGCGATGCTGGCACAGAAACGCGAACAGGTCTCGCTGGAGTGCTTTCCTGCCCCCATGACGGTGGCAAGGGTCTCCTGGTCATCGGAACGAGCCTGGACCCCGACCAGGTGCGAGAACTGGCCGGCCTGGTCGCGGTCATCGCAAGCCACTCGGTCTTCGTCTCCCAAGCATCGAGTGAATGAGCGGACGACACAGGAACGGACATGACGACGAACGCCCGCAATGGTCAAACAGTCCCCGCCCGCACCTCGTTCTTCCGCGCGGCGCCTCTCCCGGAGCCGCCCGGTACACCGGGCAGCTGGCCGGATCGTGCCGCCCGGTTGCAGGATCAGGCAGAGGCACTCGATGTACTGATCCGCGAGGATCTCGCACGCGGTCGTGCCCTTGCGTTTCTCCTCTGTGCAGGGGTCGTGACACTTGTCGCCGGCCTGGTCCCACCCATGGTGATCGATGCCTCCGGCTCAGAGACGAGTGACACCACCGATGTCGCGGTAGCGGTCGTGCTGGGCATTGTGCTGCTCGCCATCGTCGCTGTGCCCGCGCTGTTCATCCTCCGCGCACTGGGCAAGCGGTCGGCTCGACGCTTCGAACTGCTACGCCAGTGGGCGGCAGTAGACCGTGGACACGACGCGGACTTCCCCCGTCGCTACGGTGCGGAAGGTTACCCACACGGCCGTTTCTTCTACGCCGCGCTGGTGCTTGTCCTGGTCCTCTTGTCGGTGGTGGCCGTCCTCGCCGGCTTGTCCGACCCCACCGTCCTCGGCCTGCTGCCCTGCCTGATCGTCGCGGGACTCTTCGCTTGGAGCACGATCAGAAAGTACGCGGCTCGGTACGGCTGGTCCGAACGTGAGCAGGTGATCCGTACACGTGCGCGCAGGCGAGAGCTGTACCGCGCACAGCTGGCACAGGCGGCATCACCCCGCGCCGATTCTCCGATGGTCTCTCTGTCCGGCGTTCGCATTCACCCGGCTCTGCTCTACGCGGCCCTCTTCAGCCCGGCTGTCGTCGTCACCCTGGTCTTCGTCGTCGCACGCCCGCACGATGCCTCCGGCATGGCGGTAGCAGGCCTTCTGGCGTTGCTGGTCCTCGTATTGGGACTCCCCAAGGTCCTACGCATGCGCCGCCGCGAGCATGCCGAGCTCAATGCCGCGGCTGATTCTCTCGCCTCTGCTTTTCCGGGCGGAGCCGCCGTGCACCCTGTGCGTTACGGACTCGGCGAACCGGACAGCCAGTCCACTGTGTCAGCCTTCTCAGCCTGGGATCTCGGCCCTTCGCGCACGGGAGCCCTCGCAGTTGGCGCAAGTGCCCTGCAGGTTCGTGGGACAGACGGAGCCACGCTCGACCTGCCGCTCACCGAAGTGCAGGGCGCGGTCCTCGGCGCCAGTGGCGTGGCGTGGCTCCCCGCCTCGGTCGACGTGCTGCTTCGCTCGGGAGAGGCGATCGAGTTCCGATCCCCGGACGCCAAGAGCATCACGGACGCTTTGGCAGGGGCGGGCGTGGCCGTGACGACTGCCTAGCAGTCACTCTCGCCTGCGAGGCGGTGGTGCCGGCCAAGGCCCGCGCCACCGCTCACCCACCTGTCGGCCCGACCTAGCGCCGCCTGGCCGCTCGGCTCTTCCCCTTTTTGCGCAACCTCCGCAATCTCTCCCGCTCGCGCGCCGCCCGCTCTTCCGTCCGCGCGTTGATCCAGCGCCGGAGGAGCCAGCCAGCCACACCGACGGCAGCGACGTACGCCAGCAACGCGCCACCGGTGCCGGGAACATAGGCACAACTGGATGAACGGCAGTTCTTGCTGGGGAGCCCACCCAGGAGAAAGAAGAGCGGGCCGAATGTCGCTGCGTAGCATGACGCCAGACCGATCCCCCGCAGCACACGTGCCGGCCGCGTGCCTCCCGACACGGGAGCGGCGCACCTCAGCGCTCCGAGTGCCCCCAGGACAGAGATCAGCCCAAGGACACCACCAGTAGCCCAGGAGCCGGGCAGGTTCACCAGTACGGGCAAGGCCTCGCGCGCGAAGCGCTTCCAGAGGCCCATGGCCAGGAGGATCACGGCCAGGACGGCGCCCAGGAAGAGAATCGTCCCGGCGATGCCAAAGCCGTGCCGCGCCCGGAATCTAAGAAGCCCTGCGCCTCTTTCCGCTGCCCTTCCGGCCGGTCTCCCCACCCGTTGGTCTCCCCTCACACAGCCCTCGTCATTTGGAGCATCCAGACGTGACACATGCGCGTAAGCAGCGCCTGAAGGCGGCCCGCCTCGGCATCCAAGCCGAAGCCGCCGACTGGTGCTGGATCGACAAGATCCCGCAGCCTCCCGCAGACGTACTGCAGGCCGCGGGCAACCCCCGTCTCCGCCCCGCCAGACTGCCTCCACTGGGCATGATCGGCGCGGTGCTCGGTGCGCCGTTCATGCCTCTCCTCATGCTGTTGAGCCTTCTGGCCGACGCGGAAGAAGCCGTCAAGCGATCCCTCGGGACGAAGGAGGAGAAGGCGCGGTGGCGGGCCAAGAAGGAGGAGGACAAGCGCCGGGACGCCACCATCGCCCAGCAAGGCCTCGACAAGGTCTTCGACGGCGACTGGCACGGCAACGCCGGGCAGTTCCTGCTGCGTTGGTACAGCCACTCCACCCACCACCAGCGACTGCTCCTTGCGACCCAGGACGGAATCGTCCTGGCCGCTCCGCCGCGGCGCGTCAGCGTGGGGCGGGAGAAGCGCCTGGAGGTCGTTGCCCGCCTGACCGCCTCCGAGGCGACCCTCGTCGACCCGTTCTCCGGCGAGTTCGAGACGAGACTGCTGCTCATACGCTTCCCGGACGGATCCTGGCTGCGCGTCGACACGGAAGAGCTCCGCAGCGACCTCCACATGTACGTACTCCGGCAGCCCCTGCCCGACAGCTGACGGGACCCGGCCCGCCGGCCGCCTGCCCGGTGCATGCGGCATCCGCCGCCGCACCGGGCAGGCGGCAATCGGCTACTTACGAGCCTGCTTCGCCAGCTCGTCGTCGATCTGCTCGAACTTGTCCGCGGCCATGGTCAGGTAGTCCCCCATGCCGTCCAGACCGTCGAGCGTGTCCTTCGTGCCGCGCACGAACTCGTCGAAGTTCTCGTCGAACGCCTTCGACGAGCTCTTCGTGACGTAGCCGCCCTGCACGAGGTTGTTGATGTACTTGCGGAGGCCCTCCAGCTTCTCCTGGAGCTTCTCCTTCTCCTTCACGACATGCTTGGCAGCATCCCGCATGTCCTGATATGTGACATCAAGGTCCTTGGCCATGAAGCCGCTCCCTCTCACAACGCCGCAGGGCCAACCCCCGTGGCTCCCTGTTTGCGGACTCATCGGCCCCCAGGCCGAGTTACTGATCGCACGTGGCAACCGGTGTGATCGTCCGCTCTTGCGGTTGCAGCTTACGGGGGTGGCCTGTGATGCCCCATACCCGCCTTGTGAACGAGCCGTCATGAAGTCGTGCACAACGTTGCCATCGGGAACGTCACGACGCCTCCCCATTGCCCCATCGCCGTGCCGAACGGATATCGTCCCCTACGACTGTGACCCGCGTGGCTGAAGCGAAAGCACAACGACAGCACAGCGAGCAGCACAGCGAGCAGCACAGCGGACGCAGCAACGAAAACCACAGCGGCCATACCGGCCGAGTGGCAACGGGGAGGACAAGTCGTGCGCCTGACTCTGACCGTCGTCGACCCGTACGGCGGTGGCACCGCCGACGTCGTGCTCGATGCCGATCCTGAGTCCACCGTGGGGGACATCGCCCAGGAGCTGGCCAAGCACGTCGGGCTCAGCGGGGCGCAGGTCATCCCGCTCGGGCAGCACCGGCACGCGCCGGCGAACAACGCGCCCCTCGTGTACGTGGACGGATACCCCGTCGACCCCGGTGCCAACGTCGTGGGGTCGCCCCTGCGCGAGGGCGCCGTCGTCAGTCTTCAGGATCCGTCCGGGTGTCTGCCGGGTGAGCCGACCGGGCTCGTGGAGCTGCGCGTCGTCGGCGGGCCCGCCGCCGGGTTCGTGCACCGGCTCGGTGTCGGGCGGTACGACATCGGCAGCGGGGCGGCGTCGTACGTCCGTATCGACGACCCCGAGGTCGACGCCCGGGCCCTCACGCTCTCCGTCGCCACCGACGGCACCTGCCAGGTCGCCGTGCACATGGACAAGGAGACCGTCACCCTCGACGGCGCGTCCCTCGACGGGAACGACAAGGAAGAGAAGCGAGAGCAGGAGAAGAAGAGCGGCAGGAAGAAGGGCCAGGAGAAGAAGGAAGAGAAGAAGGACGGGCCTCTCGAGTGGCCCCTCGGGGGACAGATCGCCCTCGGCAACACCCTTCTCGAACTCACCCGCTACACGCCCCCGAACGCCGCCCTGAAGTGGTCCGAAGACGGCATCGGCCTCGACTACAACCGGCCCCCGCGGCTGCGTCCGCCCGAGCGGCAGACCAGCTTCCGGCTGCCGGCACCGCCCCGCGAGTACGAGGCGCGGCCGCTGCCCTGGCTGATGGCGCTGACGCCGCTGGTCGGTGCCCTCGTGTCGGTGATGATCTTCCAGAAGTGGTACTACCTGATCATGGCCGGGCTGAGCCCGATCCTGCTCTTCGCGAACTACTACAACGACAAGAAGCACGGGCGTAAGTCGCACGCCAAGCAGGTCCAGGAGTACGAGGAGCAGAAGGAGCGGATCGAGAAGGACGCGCAGGACGCGCTGGTCGCCGAGCGGAACGACCGGCGGCACGCGATCCCGGACCCGGCGACCGTGCTGGCCCTCGGGACCGGGCCCCGTACCCGGCTCTGGGAGCGGCGGCGCACCGACCGCGATCACCTCCTGCTGCGCGTCGGGACCGGGCAGTTGCCCTCCGAGGTGGTGCTCGACGACCCCGAGCAGGACGACCACCGCCGACAGGTGACCTGGAAGATCGAGGACGCCCCGGTCGCCCTGCATCTGCGCACCCTCGGGGTCATCGGCATGGCCGGGCCCGGGGATTCCGCCCGTGCCCTCGGGCGGTGGGCCGTCGCGCAGACCGCGACGCTGCACAGCCCGATGGACGTGCAGTTCTACGTGCTGAGCGAGAACGCCGCGCAGGAGTCCTGGGACTGGACGCGCTGGCTGCCGCACGCCCGGCCGTCCGGCGGTCAGGACGTCAACGTGCTGATCGGGACCGACGCCGAGACCGTCGGCGCCCGGATCGGCGAGCTGACGCAGATCCTCGACGCGCGCAAGAAGGCCGCCGAGCAGAACAAGTCGCAGGGTCCGTCGTCCTTCGGCGACCCCGACATCGTCGTCGTGTGGGACGGGTCCCGGCGCCTCAGGTCCCTTCCCGGCGTGGTGCGGCTGCTGCGCGAGGGGCCGGCCGTGTCCATGTTCGCCATCTGCCTGGACGCCGAGGAGCGGTTCCTGCCCGGCGAGTGCCAGGCGTACGTCGTCGCCGAGCCGAAGGCGCAGGAGTACGACCCGGCCCAGCAGGTCCAGCAGCAGTCCCAGCAGCAGGCCGCCGGTGGTTTCCCCTCCTTCCAGGCCTGGCACACCACCGCACAGCAGCCCGAACAGGCCGGGCGCAGCGAGCAGTTGCGGCTGCGCGTCGAGGAGGCCGGAGCGGAGCGGCTGAAGGACGTACGGCCCGACTTCGTCTCCGCGGCCTGGTGTCTGCGGCTCGCCCGGTCGCTGTCGGCGCTGCGGGACATCAGCGGTGAGACCGAGGACTCGGCGCTCCCGGGGTCGAGCCGGCTGCTGGACGTGCTCCAGCTGGAGCCGCCGACGAGCGAGGCGATCGAGGCGCGGTGGCGGATGGGCGGGCAGTCGACGCTGGCCGTCATCGGTGAGTCGTACGACGGGGCGTTCGGGATCGACATCCGCAAGGACGGACCGCACGGTCTCATCGCCGGTACGACCGGTTCGGGTAAGTCGGAGCTGCTGCAGACCATCGTGGCGGCGCTGGCGGTGGCGAACACGCCCGAGAACATGACGTTCGTGCTCGTCGACTACAAGGGTGGCGCGGCCTTCAAGGACTGTGTGCATCTGCCGCACACCGTCGGCATGGTGACCGACCTCGACGCCCACCTGGTGGAGCGGGCCCTGGAGTCGCTGGGTGCCGAGCTGCACCGGCGCGAGCACATCCTGGCCGCCGCCGACGCCAAGGACATCGAGGACTATCAGGATCTCGTACGCCGGGATCCGTCGCACCAGCCTGTACCCCGACTGCTCATCGTCATCGACGAGTTCGCGTCGATGGTGCGTGACCTGCCCGACTTCGTCACGGGCCTGGTGAACATCGCCCAGCGTGGCCGTTCCCTCGGTATTCACCTGCTGCTGGCGACGCAGCGGCCGTCCGGTGTCGTGTCTCCCGAGATCCGTGCCAACACCAACCTCCGGATCGCGCTGCGCGTGACGGACGGCGGTGAGTCGAGCGACGTCATCGACTCGCCGGAGGCCGGGCACATCTCCAAGAACACCCCGGGTCGCGCCTACGCCCGGCTTGGGCACGCCTCCCTGGTGCCGTTCCAGTCCGGGCGCGTGGGTGGCCGCAGGCCCGGGGCGGCCGATCCGGCCGTGCTCATGCCCTGGGTGGGGCCGCTGGGCTGGGAGGACCTCGGACGGGCGGCGCTGGTCAAGCCGAAGGCCGAGGCGCGCGAGGAAGAGGAGATCACCGACCTCAAGGTCCTCGTCGACACCATCCGTGACGCCAACAGCTCGCTCGGCATCCCGCCGCAGCACAGCCCGTGGCTGCCCGCGCTGGACGAGACGCTGCTGCTGGACGACGTGGAGCTGCCCGCGTTCGCCGGTGGAGCCGGCAAGCTGCCGCCGGCGCCGTACGGCATCGAGGACCTGCCGGCCAGCCAGGCCCGCCGTCCGGTGGTCGTGGACTTCGCCACGTTCGGCCACCTGATGATCGGCGGTGCCCCGCGCAGCGGCCGCTCCCAGGTGCTGCGCACCCTCGCGGGTTCGATCGCCCGCACCCACGCCGTCTCCGACGTGCACCTCTACGGCATCGACTGCGGCAACGGCGCGCTGAACGCGCTGACGCGGCTGCCGCACTGCGGCGCGGTGGTCGGCCGTAACCAGACGGAGCGGGTCGTGCGGCTGGTCAACCGGCTCAAGGGCGAGATGGGCCGCCGTCAGGACCTGCTGGCGGACAAGGGCTTCGCGGACATCGGCGAGCAGCGGGCCTCGGTCGCCGAGGACGAGCGGCTGCCGCACATCGTGGTGCTGCTGGACCGCTGGGAGGGCTGGGTGCCCACGCTCGGCGAGATCGACCACGGTTCGCTGACGGACGAGCTGCAGACAATGATGCGCGAGGGCGCGAGCGTCGGCATCCACCTGGTCCTGACCGGTGACCGCACCCTCCTGGTCGGCCGGATCGCGACCCTCACCGAGGACAAGTACGGTCTGCGGCTGGCCGACCGCAGCGACTTCTCGGCGCTCGGCATCCCGGCCCGCAAGGTGCCCGAGGAGATCCCGCCGGGCCGGGCCTTCCGCAACGAGTTCGGTACGGAGACGCAGTTCGCGCTGCTCTCCGAGGACACCAGTGGTCAGGGACAGGCCGCGGCGCTGGCGGCGATCGGTGAGGCGGCGGCCGCCCGGGACGCGGAAGTGCCGCGCTCGCGCCGCCCGTTCCGCGTCGACAGCCTGCCCAGCCGGATCTCCTTCCCGGAGGCCTGGGAGATGCGGGACCCGGACGCGTCGCGCTCGCGCCTGTGGGGTCTGGTCGGCATCGGCGGCGACGAGATCATCGGCTTCGGTCCCGACCTGGCGGAGGGCGTACCGGCGTTCGTCGTCGCGGGCCCGGCCAAGTCGGGCCGCTCGACGGTGCTGATGAACTTCGCCCACTCCTTCCTGGCCCAGGGCACCCGCCTGGTGATCGCGGCCCCGCGTCAGTCCCCGCTCCGCCAACTCGACGGTACGGAGGGCGTCCTGAAGGTCTTCACCGGCGACGACATCGACGAGGACGAGTTCGAGGAGCTCGTCGACCAGGCGTCCCAGGAGGAGCCGATCGCGGTCCTCGTCGACGACGGTGAGCTCCTGGAGGACTGCGACGCCGAGAGCCAGCTGAAGAAAGTCTGCTCGCGTGGCGCCGAGCGCGGCCTCGCCCTCGTCATCGCCGGTGACGAGGAGGACGTCTGCAGCGGCTTCTCCGGCTGGCAGGTCGACGCGAAGAAGGCCCGCCGCGGCATCCTCCTCTCCCCCCAGGAGTCCTCCAGCGGCGACCTCGTCGGCGTCCGCCTGAACCGCGGCATGGTCGGCGGCCAGGTCGCCCCGGGCAAGGGCATGCTCCACCTCGGCGACGGGGAGCTGCGGACGGTCGTCGTCCCCGGGTGAGTCGGTGAGGTGGTGAGCGGGGGTTCGGCTGCTCGTCGGGTACGACGACGGCAGGCCCCCGCTACCCCACCCTCGACATCCGAGCCTGCGGCCGGCCCGACTCCGCGCTCTCCGAGCGGTACTGGAGATCGTCGCCCACCGGCTTGAGATGGACGGTCGTCTCCGCCGGGTTGCAGCCGCTGTGGTTGGTCTTCGCGCCGGCCGACGTGGCGACGAGCTCCTTCTTCGTGACCTGCTTCAGGGTCAGTACGTCGACGCAGACGCCGCCGATCTGGTCGGTCTGGCGGAGGCGGCCCAGTTCCTCGCCCACCGCGGCCCGTTCGACGGTGATGCGGAACGTGCCGAGGGGCAGGTTGCCGTCCAGGGCGGTGCCCTGGCCCTCCCAGGTGCCGAGGTAGGCGGCGGGCACCGTGCCGGAGGGGGCGGTGCTCGCGGTCGCCGCCGGGGGCGAGTCGGAGCCGCTGCCCGAGTCCGCGTCGTCGTGGCCGCCCCGGTCCGGCAGCAGGTCGAAGACGAACACCGACCCGATCGTCACGGCCGCCATCGCCCCCGCGACGGCCAGGGCCACCGTGCAGCTCAGCTTCCGCACCCGCCCGCCGCCCTCCGGCGTGGACGTCGCCGCCACGGAGACGGAGACCTTGCCCGGGGGGCGGCGATCGGAGGGCTGTGTGCCGTCGCCGTCACGGGGGTCGGGGACGGCCGGAAGGGGCGTGGGCATGACCGGCGGCGGGCCGAAGACCCCGGCGTCGGCGGGTTCCGGCGCCCCCACCGACAGGCTGCTGAACCCGACCGGCCCGGACGGGCCCCCTGCCCCGGTCCCTGTCGCCTCCAGGTTCAGCAATCGCACGGCGCTCCGGCTCACCTGCTCCACCAGCGCTCCCGGCAGCCAGCCGCCCGACACCAGCCGGGCCGCGCCCTCCGGAGCCAGCCACCGGGCCACATCCCCCGGGGCGGGGCGCGCGCCCGGGTCCTTCGTCAGACAGGCCGCCGTCAGGTCACGCAGTTCCCCGTCCAGCGGGCCGAGCTCCGGTTCCTCGTGGACGACCTTGTAGAGGAGGGCCGCCGAGGAGTCCCCGGGGAAGGGCGGTTCGCCGGTCGCCGCGTACGCGAGGACCGCTCCGAGCGAGAAGACGTCTGCGGCGCCCGTGATCCCCTTGCCCAGGATCTGCTCGGGCGACATGTAGCCGGGTGAGCCGATCGAGACGCCCGTGGAGGTGAGGGACGCCGTGCCGTCCGTGGCCCGGGCGATCCCGAAGTCGATCAGGAGCGGGCCGTCCAGGGTCAGCAGTACGTTCGACGGCTTCACGTCCCGGTGCACCAGACCCAGCTCGTGCACCGCCGCCAGCGCCTCGGCGAGTCCCGCGCCCAGCGCCCGTACGGTGTGGGCCGGCAGGGGCCCGCCCTCGGCGATCGCGGCCGACAGCGACGGGCCGGCCGCGTACGCCGTCGCCACCCACGGCACCCGCGCATCCGGGTCCGCGTCCAGGACGGGCGCCGTCCAGGCACCGCCCACCCGGCGCGCGGCCTCGACCTCGCGCCGGAATCTCGCCCGGAACTCCTCGTCCAGCGCGAAGTGCGGGTGCACGATCTTCACCGCGACGGTACGGCCGCCGGCACTGCGCCCCAGATAGACCCGGCCCATCCCGCCGGAGCCCAGCCGGCCGAGCAGCCGGTAGGGCCCCACGACCGTGGGTTCGTCGGCTTCGAGCGGCCGCATGGCGTCACCCCTCCCCCGTGGGCGCACGGGGGCATCCCCCGTGCGCCCGCACTCCCCAGAAGAGTAGTGCCGCGACCACGCCCCGCTCAGGGCTGGAGCAGGTCCACCTTCACGTCCGCCGGGAAGCCGGTCGTCGGGCCGACGCGCCGTGCGAACTCGGCGACCGCCTCCAGCTGCGGGCCGCCGAAGCGGAAGTCGAGCGTCGTGAAGTACTGGGCGAGGGTCTCCTCGTCGAAGTCCTCCCAGCGGGCGGCCTGCTCGGCGACCTTGCCGACCTCTTCCAGGGAGAGGTTGCGGGAGGCGAGGAAGGCCTCGTGCACCTTGCGCGTGAGGACCGGCTCCCGCTCCAGGTAGTCGCGGCGCGCCGCCCAGACCGCGAAGACGAACGGCAGTCCCGTCCACTCCTTCCACAGCCGTCCCAGGTCGTGCACGTCCAGGCCGAAGCGCGGCCCGTCGAGCATGTTCGCGCGCAGCGCCGCGTCGCCGATGAGGACGGCCGCGTCGGCCTCCTGCATCATCAGGCTGAGGTCGGGCGGGCAGGTGTAGTAGTCGGGCCGTACGCCGTAGCGCTCGGCGAGGAGCAGCTGGGCGAGGCGGACGGAGGTGCGGGAGGTCGACCCGAGGGCGACGCGGGCGCCGTCCAGCCGGTCCAGCGGGACCTGCGAGACGATCACGCAGGACATCACCGGGCCGTCGCAGCCGACGGCGATGTCGGGGAAGGCGACCAGTTGGTCCGCGTGCTTGAGGAACTCGACCAGGGTGATCGGTGCGATGTCGAGTTCGCCCTGCACCAGCTTCTCGCTGAGCTTCTCCGGGGTGTCCTTCGTCAGCTCGAAGTCGAGGAGCGTGCCCGTTCTGGCGAGCCCCCAGTACAGGGGCAGGCAGTTCAGGAACTGGATGTGGCCGACGCGCGGCCGGTTGCGAGGATTGTCCACATCGTGAGGCTAGCCCTCACGGCCTAGCGGGCTGTGACCGGCCCCGCGGTCGGTCCGGGATGGGCGACGGAGGCCTTCACCGCCACTCGGCGGACACTGTTCAAACATTCGGGTGACGTGATCTTGACCCCTATTGCATTCCGGGGCCTGCGTGCTAGGCTCATCGCAAGTTGCAGTTTGGTTTCCCTTGCAGTACAGAGCCTGCGGAGCATGTGACCGCGGGCTCTCGTCATTCTCAGACGTATGCAGTTGTGCAGAATTCATCTTCACACTTGCTGGTTCTGGAGCAGGGCAACCCTTTTGGGCCCAAGGAGGGCTTATGGCTACCGGAACCGTGAAGTGGTTCAACGCCGAAAAGGGCTTTGGTTTCATCGCCCAGGAGGGCGGCGGCCCCGACGTCTTCGTCCACTACTCCGCGATCAACGCGAGCGGCTTCCGCTCCCTCGAGGAGAACCAGCAGGTGTCTTTCGACGTCACGCAGGGCCCGAAGGGCCCGCAGGCTGAGAACGTCACGCCGGTCTGATCAGTAGTACCCAAGGAGCCCCCCGCCGTCCAGGCGGGGGGCTCCTGCCTTTCCTTCCCTTTCTCCCTGGTGAATTCCGGGCGAATTCTGCGCCGGCCGGACCGTGGAAGGATGTCCGGATGCAGAGAGACGCCGAGAACGGTGGAGAAGACAGCGGGACGCCCGCTGACAAGCGCATGGCCACGGGTCTGTCCCTGGGGCTGTCCCTCGGCACGGCCGGGGGGATCGCGCTCGGAATGACCGTCTTCGACAACATCGCCCTGGGGCTGGCCCTGGGCCTGGGCCTGGGCACAGCGATCGGAGTCGGGGCAGGGCGGGCGCGCGGCGGCGGGGGCGACGGGGCGGCGGAGTAGCCGCAGGCGCCGTTCACGGAGCCCCGAGGCGCGCACCACACCGCCCGCGCCCGAGCGACGCCGCCCGCACGGGAATGGCCGGAACGCCGTCACGCCACCCCGGAGGCCCCGGCGCCCCCATAGGGTCGGCCCATGACCGACGCCGACTTCCTGATCGAGACCCGCACCTTCTACGACACCGTGGCCGAGGACTACGCCGTCCAGTTCAGCGACCCGCTCGGGGCCCGGCCGCTGGACCGGGGGCTGCTGGACGCCTTCGCGGAGCTCGTGGGCGTGGGCGGTGAGGTCGCCGACCTGGGGTGCGGGCCCGGGCGGGTGACGGCGTACCTGGCGTCGCGGGGACTTTCCGTGTTCGGCCTGGACCTGTCGGAGTCGATGCTCGCGATCGCCCGCCGCGAGAATCCGGACCTGCGGTTCGAGCAGGGCTCGATGCTGGACCTGGACCTGCCCGACGGCTCGCTCGCCGGGGTCGTGTCCTACTACTCGATCATTCACACCCCGCAGAACCGGCTGCCGGAGGTCTTCGCCGAGTTCGCCCGCGTGCTGCGGCCCGGCGGCCACCTGCTCCTCGCCTTCCAGGCCGGTGACGAGCCACGCCGCTACGAGGAGGCCTGGGGGCACCGGGTGGCGCTGGACTTCCGGCGGCGCAGGCCGGAGCGGATCGCCCCGCTTCTGGAGGCCGCCGGATTCTCCGTGCGCTCGCGCACCATGAGGGAAGCCGACGAGGAACTCGGGGAGCCGACCCCACAGGCACTCCTGGTGGCCCGCAAGCGGGCGGTGCCGGAGGTGGGGGCGGGGGCGGGGTAGGGGGCAGAGGCGTAGGGAGGTCCGGTGCCGCGCCCGCGGCCGATACCCACAGCTACCCACAGCGCGGCTGCAGGGGCTTCTGGGGCGCCGGAGCCGCCGCAACGCCGCGTGGCCCGAGGTCCCGGAAGCCCCGCGTGCCCCGAGGCCCCGTAACCCGGCGAGCCCCGGAAGTCCGCCCGCTCGCCGCACCTACAACGTTCCCCCTATGTCCCTCGCGGCGATGTACCCGAACGTCATCGCCGGGCCGATGGTCGAGCCCGCGCCCGCGTAGCTGTGGCCCATGACGGCGGCGCTCGCGTTGCCGGCGGCGTACAGGCCGCGGATCACCGAGCCGTCCTCCCGCAGCACGCGGGCGCGGGCGTCCGTCCGCATGCCGCCCTTCGTGCCGAGGTCTCCGGGGACGATGCGGAAGGCGTAGTAGGGCGGCAGCCAGAGCGGGGCGAGGCAGGAGTTCGGGAGGACGTTCGGGTCCGTGTAGTAGTGGTCGTAGGCGCTGTCGCCGCGGTGGAAGTCGGGGTCCTTGCCCTGCCGTGCCTGGGCGTTGAAGCGGTCGATGGTGGTGCGCAGGGCCGCCGGGGGGACGCCGATCGAGGCCGCCAGCGCGTCCAGGCTCCAGGCCTTGTGCGCGGCGCCCGAGTCGTACCAGTCGTCGGCGAGGGGCAGGACCGGCAGGACGTCCTTGAAGAGGTACCGGTTGCGGTAGTTCTGGTCGGTGATCAGCCAGCAGGGGATGGCCGGGTCCGTGTCGTGGACGTCGTACATGGTGTGGACGACGTCGCTGTAGGGCGCGGCCTCGTTGACGAAGCGTCTGCCCGCCCCGTTCACCAGCAGCCCGCCGGGCAGGGTGCGTTCGGCGAGGCAGAAGTACGGATCGCCGGGGAGCGGGATCGCCGGTCCCCACCAGGCGTCCTCCATGAGGTCGAGGGCCGCGCCGAGCCGCTCGCCCGCCCGGATGCCGTCGCCGGTGTTCTCCTTCGCGCCGACCGTCCAGTCCGTGCCGATCGGCTGCCGCTGGTAGCGGTCGCGCATCGCCGCGTTGTGCTCGAAGCCGCCCGAGCCGACGATCACGCCCCGGCGGGCCCTGATCAGGCCGGGGGTGCCGTCGCGGGTGACGACGGCTCCGGTGACGGTGCCGTTCTCGACGTGCAGGTCGGTCAGGGGCGTCTTGAGCCACACCGGCACCCCGGCGGACCGCAGCCCCGCGCGCAGACCGGCCGCCAGGGCCTGGCCCATGGTGAGGGGTTTCTCCCCCCGCAGGGCCGCCGCAGTGCCCCGCGCCAGTGCCTGTGCGGCCACGGCGGCGCCCTTGGCGTGCACCGCGGCCAGGGCGATCCACTTGTAGTCGGCGCCGAAGACGACCATGCCGGCGGGGACGTCCAGGTACGGCGGGTTCAGGCGGGCCAGTTCGGGGCCGAGGAGGCGGCCGTCGAGCTGGTCGGGTTCGATGGAGCGGCCGTTCGGGAGGCCGCCGGGCAGCTCCGGGTAGTAGTCGCTGTAGCCCTCCATCCAGCGGAACCGCAGGGGGCTGTGGGCCATGACGTGGGAGATCATCGCCGGGCCGTGGGTGAGGAAGGCGCGCTGCCGGTCGGCGGGGACGTCGGGGCCGACGACGGCGGCGAGGTAGGCGGCGGCCTTGGCCGGGGTGTCGGGGACGCCGGCCGTAAGGATCACCTCGTTGTTGGGGATCCAGATCCCGGCGCCGGAGCGGGCGGTGGAGCCGCCGAAGGTCGGGGCCTTCTCCACCACCACGCAGCTCAGTCCCTGCCCGGCGGCGGTCAGCGCGGCCGTCATCCCGGCCGCGCCGGACCCGATGACGACGACGTCGTACGTGCCGAGCGGGGGGAGGTCGGCGGCGTGGGCGTCCTGGGCCACCCCGGCGGCGACCGCCAGCCCGGCACCGGCGGCACCGGCCAGCACTCGTCTTCGGGACGGTGCTCCGGATGTACCCGCGGAGTTCGTGCTCGTGGTCATGTCCGCTCCAGCCCGAGAGGAACGCGAAGGGGTGGGGAATGTCGCGCGTGGGCCTTGCGAAGTCAAGAGGCGTGCGGAGAGGGCGAGTTCAGACCTGGTCCGCTGCGGCCCGGGCGCCCCCGCCCGGCACCCCCGAGGCCCGGCGCCCCCGCTACTCCAGGCCGATCGCCGCGCAGTCCGCCTTGTACTTCGGGGTGCAGATGTCCTTCACGGTGTACACGCCGTCCGTGATCACCGTCTCCTTGATGTTGTCCTTGGTGAGGGCGACCACCGGCACCAGCATCGCGGGGATGTTCTTCGCCGTCGGGCTGTCGACCGTCTCCCGGGTCAGCGCGGCGAACTCGATCGCGCGGCCCTGCACCTTGGCCACCGCGATCTTCGCTGCGTTCGTCGCCTCCAGCAGGAAGGACTTGTAGACGGTCATGTACTGCTCCCCCGACACCACCCGCTGCACCGCGTCGAGGTTGGCGTCCTGCCCGGTCACGGGCGGCATCTTGGTGGCGCCGGCGTCCTCGAGCGCCTCGATGACGGCGCCCGCCATCCCGTCGTTGGCGGAGTAGACGGCGGCGATGTTGTTCAGCCCGACGGCCTGGATCGCCTTCTCCATGTTCGCCTTGGCGATGGAGGGCTTCCACTCCTTGGTGTCGTACTGCTTGACGATGTCGACCTGGCCCTGGAGCTCGCTCAGGGCGCCCTCCTTGAACCGTGCGGTGTTCGGGTCGGCCGGGTCGCCGTTCATCATGACGACCTTGCTCTTCTCGGCCTTGTCACCGAGTTCGCCCATGATGGCGCGGCCCTGCACCTGCCCGACGAGTTCGTTGTCGTGGGACACGTACGCGTCGATGGGGCCCTCGGCGAGCCGGTCGTAGGCGACGACCGGGATGCCGGCGTCCTTGGCCTTGCGCACGTCCGAGGCGATCTTCTTCGAGTCCAGCGCGTCCACCAGGATGACGTCGACCTTGTCGTCGATCATCTTCTGGAACTGCTCGCTCTGTCTGGACACGCTCGCCTCGGCGTTGGCGTAGCGGACCGTGCCCTTGTTCTCGGTGAGGGAGGCGACCTCCTCCTTGATCAGCGGGTAGTCGAACTTCTCGAAGCGTGCCGTGTCCCGGTCGGGCAGCAGCAGCCCCACCGTGATGTCGTTGCTCGTCTTCGCACCGGCGGAGTCGTCGCTCCCACCGTCACCGCACGCGGCGAGGGACAGGGCCGACACGGATACCGCCAGGCCTACGGTGAGGGGACGCAGAGCGGTCCGACGGGTGTTACGCGCTTTCACTGGTGGTGCCTTCCGATGGGGGGAGCATCGCGACGAGATTGCTCGAAAGCCAAGGGGAGACGGCGTGCGGCGTCAAGGAATCCGTGTGAAGACCTCGCAAAGGCCGCGCGACGGACCCGCTCCACGGCAAGCCCTTCCCGCTCGGGGCGCTGAAGGCCGCGCCCTGTCTCACCTCGCGTACAGCTCCTCCACCTCCGTCGCGAACGTGCGCATCACCGCCTCGCGGCGGAGTTTCATGGAGGGGGTCAGGTGCCCCGCTTCCTCCGTGAAGTCGGCGGGGAGGATGGCGAAGCGGCGGATGGACTCGGGGCGGGAGACCAGTTTGTTGGCCTCGTCGACGGCGCGCTGGAGGACGGCGCGGAGTTCCTCGTCGTCGACGAGGAGGGTGGCCGGTACGGGGTGTTTGCCGTTCATCTGGCGCCAGTGGGTGATGCCGTCGGGGTCGAGCGTGATGAGGGCGGAGACGAAGGGGCGGCCGTCGCCGATGACCATGCACTGGGAGATCAGGGGGTGGGAGCGCAGCCAGTTCTCCAGGGGTGCCGGGGCGACGCTCTTGCCGCCCGCGGTGATCAGGAGTTCCTTCTTGCGGCCGGTGATCGTCAGGTAGCCCTCGTCGTCCAGTTCGCCGATGTCGCCGGTGGCGAGCCAGCCGTCGGGGGCGGCGGGGACGACGCCCCCGGCCTGGGGGTCCCAGTAGCCGCGCAGCACGTGGTCGCCGGCGAGGAGGATCTCGCCGTCGGCGGCGATGCGGACGCGGGTGCCGGGCAGGGGCCAGCCGACCGTGCCGAGGCGGGGTTTCAGGGGCGGGGTGACGGTGGACGCGCCGGTCGTCTCCGTGAGGCCGTAGCCCTCGAAGATCTCGATGCCGGCTCCGGCGTAGAACGCGGCCAGGCGCCGGCCCAGCGGTGAGCCGCCGCAGATGGCGTAGCGGACCCTGCCGCCCATGGCGTTGCGGATACGGCGGTAGACCAGCGGGTCGTAGAAGACCCGGGCCGCCTTGAGCGCGCGGTTGGGGCCGGGGCCGGTGCCCGTCTGCCGGGCCTCCATCGCCTCGCCGTAGCGCTGCGCGACGGACACCGCACGGTCGAACGACGACAACCGGCCGCCCGCCTCGGCCTTGGCGCGGGCCGAGTTGAAGACCTTCTCCAGCATGTACGGGATGGCCAGCAGACAGGTCGGGCGGAAGCTGGCGAGGTCCGGCAGGAGGTGGTCCGCCTTGATGCTGGGCGCGTGGCCCAGCCGGACGCGGGCGCGGATGCACGCGATGGCCACCATGCGGCCGAAGACGTGGGACATGGGCAGGAACAGCAGGACCGAGGCCTCTTCGCTGGTCTTCGCCTTGAAGACGGGGTAGAGCAGCTCGATGGCGTTGTCCACCTCGGCGAAGAAGTTGCCGTGGGTGAGCACGCAGCCCTTGGGGCGGCCGGTGGTGCCCGAGGTGTAGATGAGGGTGGCGAGCGTGTCGGGGCCCAGCATGCCGCGCCGCACCTCGACCTCCTGGTCGGTCAGGTGCGCCCCGGCCTCCACGAGCCGGTCCAGGTGTCCCTTCTCCACGACCCACACGTGCTGGAGGTCGGGCAGGCGTTCCCGCTCCGGGCCGAGGGCGGCGGCCTGTCCCCCGGTCTCGGTGACCAGGGCGACCGCGCCGGAGTCCTGGAGGATCCAGCGGGCCTGGTAGACGGAGGAGGTGGGATAGATGGGGACCGTGACCAGTCCGGCCGACCAGGCCGCGAAGTCCAGGACCGTCCACTCGTAGATGGTGCGGGCCATCACCGCGATGCGGTCGCCCGGCATCAGCCCCTCGGCGATGAGCCCCTTCGCCACGGCCAGCACCTGTCCGGCGAACTCGGCCGCCGTGACGTCGCTCCACTGTCCGTCGGAGTCCTTGCGGCTGAGCGCCACGGTGTCCGGGCCCGCGCTCGCGTTGTCGAACGGCAGGTCGGCGAGCGACCCGTGCGTCCACGGCGGCGCCAGCGGCGGTACGGACGCCTCCCGCACCGCCCCGTCCAGGCGCCGCGTCTCGGGCTCGACCAGGACCGGTCCGCCGTACACGTCGCCGTAGGCGGAGGAGGGATACGCAGTGGACACGGGCGGCTCCTGGGGCGTGCAGCGATGAACTGCTTGCTGCATGACGTACGTGCCTCGCACGCCGAGGCGCTCAACCGGCTGAACCCCCAGAAAGGGGTTACTGGCGGTAGGAACCGGATCGTACGGCCCTCACGTGGCGGGTTTGTGCGGGTTCGGGAATGGTCCGGAGCCGGGCCTGTGCATTCTCGGAGGTTACGTGAGGGACTTTCAGGTCTGGTACGTGCGCCGCGCTCAGGCCCGCTCCAGGATCGCCGTCACCCCCTGCCCGCCCGCCGCGCACACGGAGATCAGTCCGCGCGCGGGCGCGTCCCGTTCGGCGAGGAGCCGGGCCAGGGTGGCCACGATCCGGGCGCCGGTGGCGGCGAAGGGGTGTCCGGTCGCGAGGGAGGAGCCGGCGACGTTCAGCCGGTCGCGGTCCACGGTGCCCAGGCCCCGCTTCTCCCAGGCGGCGAGCGTCGCCAGCACCTGAGAGGCGAACGCCTCGTGGATTTCGACCAGTTCGAAGTCGGACAGCTCCAGTCCGGCCCGCTCCAGCATGCGCGGGACGGCGTACGCGGGTGCCATGAGCAGGCCGTCCTCGCCGTCGGCCACGTCACCGCCGACGAAGTCGACGGCCGCCGTCTCGTACGCCGTCAGGTACGCCAGCGGCTCCAGCCCGCGCTCGCGGGTCCACTCCTCGCTCGCCAGCAGTACGGTGGCCGCGCCGTCGGTCAGCGGGGTCGAGTTCCCGGCCGTCATGGTGGGGTTGGGTTGGTCGAGGCCGAACACCGGCTTCAGGGCGGCCAGTTTCTCCACCGTCGATCCGGGGCGCAGGTTCTGGTCGCGGGCCAGGCCGCGGAAGGGGATCACCAGGTCCTGGAAGAAGCCGCGTTCGTACGCGGCCGCCAGTCGCTGGTGGCTGGCCGCCGCCAGTTCGTCCTGAGCCTCGCGGCCGATGTCCCAGGCGCAGGCGGTGACGGCGGCGTGTTCGCCCATGGACAGGCCGGTGCGCAGCTCGGCGTTGCGCGGGATGTCGGGGACGAGGTGCGAGGGGCGCACCTTCGCCAGGGCCTTCAGCCGGCCGCCCGCCGACTTCGCCCGCCGGGCCTGAAGGAGGATGCGGCGCAGGGTGTCGTTGACGCCGAGGGGCGCGTCGCTGGCCGTGTCGGCGCCGCCCGCGACGGCCGACTCCGTCTGGCCGAGGGCGATCTTGTTGGCGGCGGCGATGACGGCCTGGAGGCCGGTGCCGCAGGCCTGCTGGATGTCGTAGGCGGGGGTGCGGGGGTCCAGTTTCGAGCCGAGGACCGTCTCGCGGGCCAGGTTGAAGTCGCGGCTGTGCTTGAGGACCGCGCCGGCGACGAACTCGCCCACCGCACCCGGCTCCTGGAGGTCGTACCGCTCGACGAGGCCGTCGAGGGCGGCGGTGAGCATCTGCTGGTTGGAGGCGGTGGCGTACGGGCCGTCGGAACGCGCGAACGGAATGCGCGTTCCGCCGACGACCGCCACGCGCCGCACCCGCGTTTCCTGGGGGCTCATCTCGACCGCTCCTCGCCTGTGACGTAGCCTTACCTTCGGTAACCTTACTCCAGAGTAAGCAAGAGTGCGCCTCTCCGCAGTGCGCCTTCAGTGAGCCGTCGTCGGGAACTGGGAGTTGGAATGGCCGACCGCTATCTGCGCTTCACCGGTACCGCGCCCGGCCGCTTCCTCACCCGCCGGCTCGGTCTCCCCCAGCCCGCGCCGCTGACCCGCTGGTCCGCCGAGCGGCCCGCCCTGGACGGCGGGCTGCTCCACCTCACCGCCGGCGGCTCCGGCCTCGACCTGGCGCCGGTCCTCGCCCGTACGGGGATCGCCCCGGCCGGCTCCGACCGGGCCGCCGCCGTCGTGCTGGACGCGACCGGAGTGCGGACCGTCGAGGAACTGGCCGACGTCCACGCGGCTCTGCACCCCGCCGTGAGGTCGGTCGCCGCGAGCGGGCGCGTGGTGGTGCTGGGCGCGCCGCTCGACCCCGCCGACCACCATCAGGCCGCCGCCCAGCAGGCCCTGGAGGGCTTCACCCGCTCACTCGGCAAGGAGATCGGCCGCGGCAGGACCGTGAACCTGGTCCGGCTCACGGACGCGCCCGCCGCGGAATCCACCCTCCGTTTCCTGCTGTCCCCGAAGTCGGCGTACGTGAGCGGGCAGGTGATCGAGGTCGGGCCCGGTGAAGAGCCCACCGCCTCTCCCGACCCGGACCGCCCCCTGACCGGCCGCACCGCCCTGGTCACCGGCGCCGCCCGCGGCATCGGCGAGGCGGTCGCCGAGACACTCGCGAGAGACGGCGCCCGGGTCGTCGTCCTCGACGTGCCGCAGGCCGAGCAGGACGCCCGGCGCGTCGCCGGCCGGCTCGGCGGCACCGCCCTGCTCCTCGACATCACGGCCGCGGACGCGGGCGCCCGGATCGCCGAGGCCCTGCCCGACGGCCTGGATCTGCTGGTCCACAACGCGGGCATCACCCGGGACCGCCGGCTGGTGAACATGCCGGCCGAGCGCTGGATCCCGGTGCTGGAGGTGAACCTGGCGAGTGTGCTGCGCACCACGGACGCACTGCTCAAGGCCGGGACGCTGAACCGCGGCGGCCGGATCGTGGCGACGGCCTCGATCGCGGGCCTCGCCGGCAACGCCGGGCAGACCAACTACGGCGCGAGCAAGGCGGGCGTCGTCGGCCTGGTCCGCTCCCTCGCGCCCCGCGCGCTCGCGGAACACGGGGTGACGGTCAACGCGGTCGCGCCCGGTTTCATCGAGACGAAGATGACGGCGGCCGTCCCGCTGTTCATCCGCGAGGCGGGCCGCCGGATGAACTCCCTCGCCCAGGGCGGCCTCCCCGTCGACGTCGCCGAGACCACCGCCTGGCTCGCCCACCCGGGCTCGGGCGCGGTCAACGGCCAGGTCGTCCGCGTCTGCGGCCAGAGCCTGCTGGGGGCGTGATGGCCGGCGCCGCTCTCGTCCTCACCCAGCCCCCCTCCCTCCCGCCGCTCCTCGCCCGCGGCGCCCTGCTGTCGCCCTTCAAACGGCCCTCCCCCGAAGCGGAGTTCCCCCGCACCCGGCTCGTCCTGCCCGGCCTGCGCGTCGACCTCGCGCGCCTGGCGGCGTACGAGCGGGTGTGCGGATTCCCCACCGGGGACGACGCGCTGCCGCCGACCTATCCGCACGTCCTGGGCTTCCCCCTGGCCATGCGGCTGATGAGCGGCCGGGACTTTCCGCTGCCACTGCTGGGCCTCGTCCACACGTCCATCACCGTCACCCGGCACCGGGGCATGCCGGCCACCGGCGCGTACGACCTCACGGTGCGGGTCGCGGGGCTGGCGCCGCACCGGCGCGGCACCGAGGCGACCGTCGTCACCGAGGTGCGCGAGGGCGGGGACGTGGTGTGGGAGTCGAGCAGCACGTATCTCGCCCGGCACCGCACCCGCCGCCCCGCCGGGGCTCCCGCCGGGACTCCTGGCGAGGAGGTGCCCAAGCCGCTGCCCGCCGTCGCCGAGTGGCGGATCGCCGAGGACGTCGGGCGGCGGTACGCGGCGGCGTCCGGCGACCGCAATCCGATCCACCTCCACCCGCTCACGGCCCGCCTGTTCGGCTTCCCCCGGGCCATCGCCCACGGCATGTGGACGGTCGCCCGCTGCCTCGCCGCCCACGGCACACCGGACTCCTGCCGGCTCCGCGCCGACTTCCGGGCACCGGTCCTGCTGCCCGGGACGGTGACGTACGGGGCGGAGGACGGCCGGTTCGAACTGCGCGGCCGGGACGAGCGGTTGCATGTGTCCGGGGAGGTCCGCCGGGCCTGAGGCGGGGCTAGGGGGTTTCCGCAGGCTCCTCCGGAGGTGACCAACGACGCCCCACCATGAGGTCCCCCAAGCCCGCCCACGCGAAGTTCATCAGGGTGGCCGCGGCCTGCCGGGCCGTGACGCCGGGGGTGGTGTTGGCCCATGCGGCGAGCGACTCGGCGGCGCCGACGAGCGCCTCGGCGAGGCCCCCGACCTCGCGCTCCGGCAGATCCGGATCATGGTGGGCTTCACGGGCGGCGGCGAGGATCAGCTGGGTCACGAACGCGACGATCTCCTCGCGCATCGCGGTGACCTCGGCGGCGAAGGGCTCGCCGTGGGTACGCGCCTGGAGGTGCAGCACGGCCCAGGCCTCCGGGTTGCGCCCCGTGTGCGTGAAGAACGCGCCCAGCCCTTCCCAGAGTTGCCGGTCGGCGGGCAGATCGCGCCGGACCCCCGCCCGTACCGCGTCGACGAGAGCCGCGGCCTCACGGCGGATGCAGGCGGTGAAGAGGTCTTCCTTGGAGTTCAGGTACAGGTAGACCAACGGCTTGGACACGCCCGCCAGTTCGGCTATCTCGTCCATCGACGCGGCCCGGTAGCCGCGCCGGCCGAAGATCTGCACGGCGGCGTCCAGCATCTGCTGTTCACGGACCGCACGCGGCATGCGCTTGGTCTTCACGGCACCCATGGCGCTTAGCGTACGGTCCCCCTGGCCGGCCCTCGGCCGGGAACCGAAGGGACCGGCCAGGGGGACCGGAGAAGCGTTGGCCGGGAAGTCGGCCGTCAGGCCGCCGCGGGCACCTGCTCGGGCCGCTCGTCGCGCGGCTCGTCCAGGGAGGAACCGTCGGCCGTGGCGTAGGCGTCACGGTCGAGCAGGTTCTCCCGGGCGGAGACCAGGACCGGGATCAGGGCCTGCCCGGCGACGTTGGTCGCGGTGCGCATCATGTCGAGGATCGGGTCGATCGCGAGCAGCAGACCGACGCCCTCCATCGGCAGGCCGAGGGTGGAGAGGGTGAGGGTCAGCATGACCGTCGCGCCGGTCAGGCCGGCCGTGGCGGCCGAGCCGACCACCGAGACGAACGCGATCAGCAGGTAGTCGCCGACACCGAGCTGGATGCCGAAGATCTGGGCGACGAAGATCGCGGCGATCGCCGGGTAGATCGCGGCGCAGCCGTCCATCTTGGTCGTCGCGCCGAACGGCACCGCGAAGGACGCGTACTCCTTCGGCACGCCGAGCCGCTCGGTGACCTTCTGCGTCAGCGGCATGGTGCCCACGGACGAGCGGGAGACGAAGGCCAGCTGGATCGCGGGCCAGGCGCCCTTGAAGAACTGGATCGGGTTGGCCTTGGCGACGGTGGCGAGAAGGACCGGGTAGACCACGAACAGGACGATCGCGCAGCCGACGTAGATGTCGACGGTGAAGGTGGCGTACTTGCCGATCAGGTCCCAGCCGTACGTGGCGATGGCATTGCCGATGAGGCCGACGGTGCCGATGGGGGCGAGCCGGATGACCCACCACAGCGCCTTCTGGAGCAGGCTCAGGACGGACTCGCTCAGGGTGAGGATCGGCTGGGCCTTCTCGCCGAGCTGAAGGGCGGCGATACCGGCGACGGCGGCCATGAAGACGATCTGCAGGACGTTCAACTGGGTGAACGGCGTGATCACGTCGGTCGGCACGATGCCGGTGAGGAAGTCGATCCAGGAGCCGGTGTCCTCGGGCTTCGCACCGTCCTTGGGTGTGAGGCCGGTACCGGCGCCCGGGTTGGTGAGAAGGCCGATGACGAGACCGATGCTCACCGCGATCAGCGACGTGGCCATGAACCAGAGGAGGGTGCGCGAGGCCAGACGGGCCGCGTTGTTGACCTTCCGCAGGTTGGTGATCGAGACCAGGATCGCGAAGAAGACGAGCGGCGCGACGGCGAGCTTCAGCAGCCCGATGAACGTGTCGCCGACCTTCTCCAGGGTCGTGACCAGCCAGGACAGGTCCTGGCTGCGGGCGAGCCAGCCGAGCAGCACGCCGAGGACGAGACCGGCGATGATCTGGGCCCAGAAGGGCACCTTGAAGGATTTCGTGTGTGAGGACACGGACCGACTCCGTTAGGGGACGCGTAGGGGAGCTGACGTGGGAGACGACGGGGTTGGCGTTACGTCAGGGACGATCAGGTAGCGGACGCGCACCGACAGAGATCCACGTGCAGGCGCGCCACGAGCGAGACGCTCTGGGGCGTGTGGGGCGCGACTGCTGACTTCATGACAATCACCTTAACACCTGAACTTTGAGGACCCCAAAGCCTGGCTTTGACAGGCGAAAACGCGGATGCACCCATACAAGGCAAAGCGCCCCGTTTCCGAGCATGTCCGGAAACGGGGCGCTGGACGCCTGTGAGGGGCGTTACGAGGTCTGGGCGCGGGACGTGTCGTCGGCCACGTCGTCCACATCCTCCTGGCTGCGGTTGGCCTCCATGGTGGCCTTCATCCGGTCGACCCGCTGCACGATCTGCACGGACGCCCGGTCCCGCTCCTTGCGCAGCACGATGAAGCTGATCGGCGCGGAGAGCAGCAGCGCGAGCAGCACGACCCACAGACCGTTGCTGTCGCCGAGGCCACGCGGGGCGAGGCCGGAGTAGACGAGACCCCAGACGACCACGAGGCAGCCCACGAAGATCCCGAGGCGCATCAGTGTGTAGCGGAGCATCTCAATCCACTCTTCCGATTCCAAAAAGGGCCACTGTTCAGTGAAGCACGCCCGGAGGCCGATCTTGCAGGGGGGTCGGTTCAGCCGGACAGAGGGTCAGTTCAGCGGAAGGAGCATGATCACGTCGTCCCGGTCGTCGCCCGGAGCGACCCGGATGGCGTCGGGAATCCGCCCGACCTCCTTGTAGCCGCAGGACCCGTAGAACCGCTCGAGCCCGAGCCCGCCCCGGCAGGTCAGCCGGATCGCCTCGATGCCGTCGAGCCCCCGGGCCGCGTCCGCCGCGGCGGCCAGCAGATCACGCCCGTACCCCTTGCCCTGGTGACGCGGGTGCACCATCACCGTGTACAGCCACAGCCAGTGCGCCATCAGCTGGTGCGTGTTGAGGGTGAGGAACGTGGTCGCCGCGACCCGCCCGTCCTCGTCATGACCGACGAGCAGCCGCACCCTCCCCTCCGACGTCGACGCGAAGTGCTTCAGCAGCGACGGCCGGATGTCCTCCCGCGTCACGGGCGGCACGAACCCGACGGCTCCGCCGGCGTTGGAGACGTCGGCCCACAGATCGAGGATGCCGTCGCGCAGCTCGGGGGTGACAGCGGGATCGAGCGTGAAGGTAAGGGGCATACGCGGATTGTAGCTATTACCCCAGCGCTCGCGCCGCCACTGTCAGATCAGACAGCAACCCCCGGTACGCCGCCTCCCGGTCGTCCGCCCGCAGCACCGAGGAGGGATGCACCGTCGGCACCAGCCGCTCCGGTCGCCCGTGGATCTCCTCCTCCAGCACGGTCCCGCGCACCTGCGTGACCCGGAACGAGGACCCGAGCAGCGCCTTCCCGGCGGTGGCCCCCAGTACGACGATCAGTTCCGGCTCCACGACGGCCAGCTCCGCGGCCAGCCAGGGCCCGCACGCGGTCATCTCACGCAGGTTGGGCGCCTTGTGGATCCGCCGCTTACGCGGCTCGGCCTGCGTGAACTTGAAGTGCTTCACGGCATTGGTGACGTAGGCCTCGGCGGGGTCGATCCCCGCCTCCTCCAACGCCCGGTCCAGCAACCGCCCGGCAGGCCCGACGAACGGCTTCCCCTGCCGGTCCTCCTGATCCCCGGGCTGCTCCCCGACGAGCATCACCCGGGCATCCTTGTCCCCCGCACCGAAAACGGTCTGCGTGGCGTCCCGGTGCAGGGGGCAGCCCCGGCAGTCGGCAGCGGCCCGCCGTAGAGCAGTCAGCCCACCCCGACCAGGAACAAAGGGTTCAGCGGTATAGGCGTCCTCAGGCGCCTCGGTGGCAACCATGCCGGCCGAGTACCCACCTCAGGGGCGCGGGGAACTGCGCGACCAGCCCCCACGCACCCGCACGCAAAAACTCAAACCCGCATCGGCTGCGGCGACTCCCGAAGCTCCGGATCAGGCCCGTCATACTCCCGAATGATCTCGTACCGCGTGTTCCGCTCAACCGGCCGAAACCCGGCATCCCGAATCAGATCCAGCAGATCCTCACGCGTCAGCTTGTTCGGCGTCCCGTAATTGTCCGCATCATGCGTGATCTTGTACTCGACGACAGACCCGTCCATGTCATCCGCACCGTGCTGCAGCGCGAGCTGCGCCGTCTGCACCCCGTGCATCACCCAGAAGACCTTCACATGCGGCACGTTGTCGAACAGCAGCCGCGACACCGCGAAGGTCTTCAACGCCTCCGCCCCCGTCGCCATCTGCGTCCGCGCCTGAAGGCGATTCCGCACCTTCCCGTCCTGCATGTCGACGAAGTCGTGCTGGTACCGCAGCGGAATGAAGACCTGGAACCCCCCGGTCTCGTCCTGCAGCTCCCGCAGCCGCAGCACATGGTCCACCCGGTGACGAGGCTCCTCGATGTGCCCGTACAGCATCGTGCACGGGGTCTTCAGACCCTTCTCGTGCGCGAGCCGGTGGATCCGGGACCAGTCCTCCCAGTGGGTCTTGTGGTCGACGATGTGCTGCCGGACCTCCCAGTCGAAGATCTCCGCCCCACCACCGGTGAGGGACTCGAGACCGGCGTCGATCAGCTCGTCCAGGATCTCGGACGCGCTCATCCCGGAGATGGTCTCGAAGTGGTGGATCTCGGTCGCCGTGAAGGCCTTCAGCGAGACGTGCGGCAGCGCGGCCTTCAACTCCCGCAGCGAACGCGGGTAGTACCGCCACGGCAGGTTCGGGTGCAGCCCGTTGACGATGTGCAGCTCGGTGAGGTTCTCCGACTCCATCGCCTTGGCGAGCTTGACGGCCTCCTCGATGCGCATCGTGTACGCGTCCTTCTCCCCCGGCTTGCGCTGGAAGGAACAGTACGCGCAGGAGGCCGTGCACACGTTCGTCATGTTGAGGTGACGGTTGACGTTGAAGTGCACGACGTCGCCGTTCTTGCGCGTCCGCACCTCGTGCGCCAGGCCGCCGAGCCAGGCCAGGTCGTCCGACTCGTACAGCGCGATGCCGTCCTCACGGGTCAGACGGACACCCGCCCTGACCTTCTCCTCCAGCTCGCGCTTGAGCCCGAGATCCATGCCCACACCTTTCTACGAAGACGTCCCCACCGTACGACTACTCGACTACTCCTCTTCGGGCAGCTCCCCGACCCGGTTCTCCCACTTGGTGGAGAGCACGACGGTCGTACGCGTCCGGGAGACGCCCTTGGTGCCGCTGAGCCGACGGATGATCTTCTCCAGGCCGTCCACGTCGGTCGCCCGCACCTTGAGCATGTACGAGTCGTCTCCCGCGATGAACCAGCAGTCCTCGATCTCCGAGAGGTCCCTCAGCCGCTGCGCCACGTCCTCGTGGTCGGCGGCGTCGGAGAGCGAGATGCCGATCAGGGCGATGACGCCGAGGCCGAGCGAGGCGGCGTCGACGGTGGCCCGGTAACCCGTGATGACCCCGGCCGCCTCCAGCCGGTTGATGCGGTCGGTGACACTGGGTCCCGACAGTCCGACGAGGCGTCCCAGCTCCGCGTAGGAGGCCCGGCCGTTCTCCCTCAGGGCCTGGATGAGCTGCCTGTCCACCGCGTCCATTGCGATCGAAGCCTTCCGCTGAAGTAGGTCTGTGATTGTGGTGAGGAGGTCTGGAGGGTGTGGCTCAGCCGGCGCGGTCCGATCCACCGCCGAGCTCACCTTGCCAACGCCGGTAGAGCCGGTGCGGCACGCCCGCCGCGTCGAGTACGCGTCCGGCTACGAAGTCCACCAGGTCCTGGATGTGCGTCGCCCCCGCGTAGAAGGCGGGTGAGGCGGGCACGACGATCGCGCCCGCGTCGTCGAGGGTGACCAGGTGCCGGAGGGTTTGGCCGTTCAGCGGGGTCTCGCGTACGGCCACGACCAGCATGCGGCCCTCCTTCAGGGTCACGCTCGCCGCCCGTTGCAGCAGGTCCTTCGACAGCCCGAGCGCGACTCCGGCCACGCTCGCGGTCGAGGCGGGCACGATCAGCATGCCCTTGGCCGGGTACGACCCCGAGGAGGGCCCGGCGGCCAGGTCGCCGGCGCTCCAGTGGCGCACGGCGTCGACGTCCACGGCGAAGGTGCCCGGCTTCCCGTCCGCGCCCCGGGACAGCCATTCCCGCAGGTCGTTCCGCCAGTGGGCGTCGCGGAAGGAGATGCCGGTCTCGTCGAGCAGGGTGAGCCGGGAGGCCCGGCTCACGACCAGGTCGACGCTCTCCCCCGCCTCCAGCAGCGCACGCAGCACCGCAGCCGCGTACGGCGTACCGGAGGCCCCCGAAACCCCCACGATCCAAGGCGTGCGCTGCGTTTCCCCTGCGTTCACATCTTGAGCGTACCGGTGGACGGGGCGGTCAGACGGTCAGCCCCCGCACCAGCAGGTCGAGCAGCGCGCACACGAACAGGGCGATGCCGATGAAGCCGTTGACGCTGAAGAACGCCCTGTTGACGCGGGACAGGTCGTGCGGCCGGACGATCGTGTGCTCGTAGAGGAAGGCACCCGCCACGACCAGCAGGCCCAGCCAGAAGAACACACCGGCGCCGGTGGCCAGGGCGTACCAGACGAACAGGGCCGTCGTGAGGGCGTGGCAGACGCGGGCGCCCCAGACGGCCGCCGGGATCCCGAAGCGGGCCGGGACGGACAGGACGCCGATCTCTCGGTCGGTCTCGACGTCCTGGCAGGCGTAGATCAGGTCGAAGCCGCCGATCCAGATGCCCACCGCGAGACCGAGGACGACCGCGTCCCAGGACCACTCACCCGTGACCGCAAGCCAGCCGCCCACCGGGCCCATCGCCTGGGCCAGACCCAGGATCGCCTGCGGGAAGTTCGTGAACCGCTTGCCGTACGGGTAGACCACCATCGGAATCACCGCGATGGGGGCCAGGGCCAGGCACAGGGGGTTCAGCAGAGCCGCCGCGCCGAGGAAGACGGCGAGAGCGATGAGCGCGCCCGTCCAGGCGTGCTTCACCGACATCGCGCCCGTCACCAACTCGCGGTGCGCCGTCCGCGGGTTGCGGGCGTCGATCTCCCGGTCGATGATCCGGTTGACCGCCATGGCGAAGGTCCGCAGACCCACCATGCAGACGGTGACGAGCAGCAGCCGCCCCCAGTGGATGTTCTTGTCCAGCTGGAACATGGCCGTGAGTGCGGCGATGTACGCGAAGGGCAGCGCGAAGACCGAGTGCTCGATCATCACCAGGCGCAGGAACGCCTTGGTGCGTCCCGGCTGGGGAATGGCGGCAGAGGCGCTGGTCACAACCCGTACTCCTTCCAGCGGCGGTCGACCTTCGCCGCCGTCTCGGGATCGGACTCGACCATGTCGGGCCAGCCGCCGTCGCGCGTGTAGCCCTCCTCGGGCCACTTCTTCGTCGCGTCGATGCCGGCCTTGCCGCCCCAGAACTGCTGGTAGGAGGCGTGGTCGAGGTGGTCGACGGGTCCCTCGACGATGCTCAGGTCGCGGGCGTAGTCCGTGTTGCCCAGCGCCCGCCAGGCGACCTCGTGCAGATCGTGCACGTCGCAGTCGGAGTCGACGACCACGATCAGCTTGGTCAGCGACATCATGTGCGCGCCCCAGACGGCGTGCATGACCTTCTGCGCGTGCTTCGGGTACTTCTTGTCGATCGAGACGATCGCGCAGTTGTGGAAGCCGCCCGCCTCCGGCAGGTGGTAGTCCACGATGTCCGGCACGATGATCTTCAGCAGCGGCAGGAAGAAGCGTTCCGTCGCGCGGCCGAGGGGCCCGTCCTCCGTCGGAGGCCTGCCCACGACGATCGACTGGAGCAGCGGCCGCTTCCGCATCGTCACACAGTCGATCTTCAGCGCCGGGAACGGCTCCTGCGGCGTGTAGAAGCCGGTGTGGTCGCCGAACGGCCCCTCGGGCAGCATCTCGCCCGGCTCCAGCCAGCCCTCGATCACGACCTCGGCCTGCGCAGGCACCTGGAGCGGGACGGTCTTGCAGTCGACCATCTCGATCCGCTTGCCCGCGAGGAACCCCGCGAACAGGTACTCGTCGATGTCCCCGGGCAGCGGCGCGGTGGAGGCGTACGTCACGGCGGGCGGACAGCCGAAGGCGATCGCGACGGGCAGCCGCTCGCCCCGGCGGGCGGCCACCTGGTAGTGGTTCCGGCTGTCCTTGTGGATCTGCCAGTGCATGCCGATGGTGCGCTTGTCGTGCCGCTGGAGCCGGTACAGCCCGAGGTTGCGGATGCCCGTCTCCGGGTCCTTGGTGTGGGTCAGCCCCAGGTTGAAGAACGACCCGCCGTCCTTCGGCCAGGTGAACAGGGCCGGAAGCTGGTCGAGGTCGACATCGTCCCCGGTCAGCACCACCTCCTGGACCGGCCCGTCCTTCACCTTCTTCGGCGGTACGTGCGTCATCGAGCCGAGCTTCCCGAAGGCCTCGCGCACGCCGACGAACCCGTGCGGCAGCTCGGGCTTCAGCAGCCCGCCGATCTTCTCGGAGATCTCGCCGTACGACTTCAGCCCCAGCGCCTTCAGCAGGCGCCGGTCCGTGCCGAACACGTTCATCGCGAGCGGCATGCTCGCCCCGCGCACGTTCTCGAAGAGCAGCGCGGGCCCGCCGGCCTTCTGCACCCGGTCGACGATCTCCCCGACCTCCAGATACGGGTCGACCTCGGCCTTGATGCGCTTGAGGTCACCCTCGCGCTCCAGCGCCCTGAGCAGGGAGCGAAGATCGTCGTAAGCCATGCGGTCCAGTATCCCCGAGCGGCTACCCTGGCCCTGAACCGCCCACCGCTTTTCGCTGAGAGGCCGCATGCTCCGGGTACTGATGTTCCTCGTGCCGCTGGCGCTGAGCGTGTACGCGTTCATCGACTGCATCAGCACGAAGGACGACGACATCCGCCACATGCCCAAGCCGCTTTGGGCGCTGCTCGTCCTGGTGTTCCCCCTCGTCGGCTCGATCTCCTGGCTCATCGCCGGAAAGAAGCGCAGCCCCGCCGCCGACGGCTGGTCAGGGGTCCGGGGCAACCGCTCCCGGCAGTGGGTGGCGCCCGACGACAACCCCGACTTCCTGAAGTCCCTCGACGACGACAGGGACAAGGACGACGACCCGAGGCGCGACGAGTCCTGAGGGGGTTCTGCGGGGCTTTCGGGAAACGGGTTGCCCTCGGAGACACGCATGGTCGTCAATGGTGTTCACACTGTGACCACCGGCCTTCAGAAGGACGCCATGGAGATCCAGCAGCCACCGGGGCAGTGGGACGTGCCGCCCCCGCCCTCCACTCCACCGCGCGCCATGACCGACGTCGAACTCCGCGTCCACAAGCGCCTGTTATGGGTCGGCGGCGCGGCCTATCCCCTGCGCAACATCGCCCGGGTGTACACGTTCACCCTCCGCCCCAAGCGCAAGGAGGCGGTCTTCCGCTTCCTGTCCCGGACCGGGATCATCGTGGCCGTGGCCATCGGCCTGTCGATCATCGGCGGCCTGATCTCCTTCGCGAGCAGTTCCAGCGGCCCGTACGAGAGTGAGCAGTCCAGCGGCGGCGGCGGACTGATCGTCCTCGTGTGGATCTGCTCCGGTGCGGCGCTGATCTACTTCTTCGTGGAGATGCTCTCCGTCGTCACGGCCCCGTCGCACTACGTCCTGGCCGTCGAGACGGCCGGCCCCTCCACCGCGATGGTGACCAGCCCCGACCCGCAGCACCTGGACCGGCTCGTGGGCTACGTCTCGGGGGCGCTGGAGAACCCTGACACCGAGTTCCAGGTGACGGTGGAGCGCCTGACGATCAACTCACCCACGAACTACCACTTCGGCGACAGCGTGAACATGTACGGCGGCAGCGGGAACACGGGGATCGCGGCATGAGCGGCAACAACTACTACTACGGCGACAACGTCAGCATGCACGGCGGCAGCGGCAACACGGGCATCGTGAAGAACGGCGCCACGGGCGACACCGACCCCGCCCTGCGGCTGGCCCTGGCCGAACTGATCCGCGAAGTCCGGGACTTGCGCGACCAGCTGCCGCAGCCGAGCGCGCAGCTCATCGACGAGTCCCTGCCGGTGCTGGCCGCGGACGCGGCACCCGCGCAGGAGCGGCACCGTGCGCTGATGGCTGTCGCCGCGATCGCCGCGGCCGTCGGGGCCGTGGGCCAGCCGGTCGCGGAGGCGGCCAACAGGATCCTGCAGATGGTGAGCGGGCAGTAGTCAGCGCACGGAGCCGATGAATGCCGCCCAGGCGGACCGGCCTACGACCAGGACCGGTCCGTCAGGGGTTTTGCTGTCGCGGACGGGGACGGTTTCGGGGAAATCGGGGGCTGCTTCGATGCAGTTGCCGCCGTTGGCGTCGCTGTAGGAGCTCTTGATCCACTTTGCGGCGCTGAGTTCGGGCTTCTTCATACTGCTCGTACCTCTCCATCACGACGCTGATCAGAGCGGCGGACTCGGGGGCTGACGGAGCGTCCGCCCTGAGCACATCATAGGAGTGGCTGTGGCGTGCATAGAGGGCCGGATCGTCGTTGAAATGGCCGCGATCCAGGGACTCCGAGTAGACCCACTCATGCCCGTCGGGCAGCTTGATCAGCGACATGGAGCCGCTGGGACGGAACAAGCCGAGGCGACCGGCAGGCGCGACCTGGATACGGATGTTGGGTCGCTGACCGACGCTGAGCAGGTGCGCGCACTGGTCCCTCATCAGGGCCGGGCTGCCGACCACGTTCCGTAGGCAGCTTTCGTCCAGGACGACGATGTACAGCGGGCCGCCCTCCGCCAGGAAGCGTTGCTGGCGGCTCAGCCTGGCTCGCACCCGCTCCTCCAACTCCTCACCACTCACGAGTCGGGAGAACAGCGCTCGGGCGTAGTCCGCCGTCTGCAACAGGCCCGGAATGACACGCTCCTGGTACTCGCGGAGGGCGATGGCCACCTCATCCATCTCAGCCCTGCGCCGGAACCAATCGGGATGCTCCACCTGGGGGTACCAGTCGATCCGCCCCCACAGCCGAGTCAACACCCCACCCGTGCCCAGGAGTTCATCGCACACCTTGGCGAACGAGTCCTGGGGCACACGCGTCCCCGCCTCCACTCGCGCCACGTGCGAACGGTCGCACGGGATCTGCCTGGCCAGGCCCTCCTGCGTGAGCAGAGCCGCCTCTCGGAAGTGCCGCAGCACCTCTCCGAACACGGCGGCCGTACTGGCCCCCGACTCCGCCCCACCGTTCCGTCGGCTCACGGCTCCCCCCCCTCCGTGACAGTGCACCGGTGTCACACGCCAAGCATTGAACCGGACGGTTCCCCTGCGCAACTCTCGATGTACCCAGAGTTACGGAGGTGCAGGGAATGGAACCGGGAACGCTCGTCTACGACCTGGAGTCGCGCAAGGTCGGCGAGTACCAGGACAGAACCGGCCCGTATGTGATGCTGCGCCCGGTCGGCGGCGGCCGGGAGTGGCAGGCGGACCCGGCGAGGATCCGTGAGGCGACCCGGGAAGAGCGACTCCGTGCGGGCGTACGCGCGGCCAATGACCGTTCCAGGGAGGGACTGCCGGCGGATCCGAACCGCCCTCCGGTTCCGGTGCCGGGGTGCGCGGCGTGCGAGGAGTCGGGCGGCCGCAGGATCTTCAGGTACGTGCCGTACTCGATCGTGCAGGACGCGTCGGCCCTGCCCGAGTACGAGGCACGCTGCGTCTCGGGCGAGGACGCGGACTGCGGGGCCGGTTCCGGGCCCTGCTCGGCCCCGGCCGAGGTGGAGGAGTGGCAGCGCAGGCACACCCAGGAGACGAGGCACCTGCGCTACCGCCGCAGCTTCGCCGACTACGCGGTGCTGGAGAGGCAGGGCTGACACAACTGTCGGGGCCACTCGCTTCTTGCCAGTGTCGTGCTTCCGCGGCCTGCCTCAAGGGCGCTTCGCGTCGGCTCCGCCGATCGGCCTGCGGCCGACCCTTGACCCAGCCCGCTCCAGCACGTGAGAGAAGCGAGCGAGCGGCCCAGGAGGAGTGGGTGGCCAACCATGCCTGCGGTCATCAGCCCGTTGCCTTGCCGCTCGGCATCGGGCGGACGCACCCGCGCCTCGCCAGCACGCCGGGTGCGCTCAGCGGCGAGCGGCGGGTGGGTGGCTGGGTTGGTGGGTCGTGCGCGGCAGCAGGGCGGGGGCATGCCCGGCCGGCTGCTTCGGCGGAGGCGGAAAGCAGTGAGTGGAGCGATTGGGCCACTTCAGCCTCACATCAGCCCAGGTAGGCGGGGTCCATGGCGGCCGAAATGCTCCAACTGCCTGCAGAACACCCGTTACCGAGGGACCCTCGCGCCACCGCAGCCCGAACCGGCCACCCGCCGCTGAGCCCACCCAGCGGGCCCCGCCACCGCGCACACCCACCCACCGCTCGCCGCTAAGCCCACCCGGCGTGCCCCACCCTCGCGGAGGCGCCTCCCCAATCCACCGCTCGCCGCTGAGCCCACCCGGCGTGCAGGCGAGGCGCGGGCGCGCTCCCTCTCGCCGGGTGGTTTCTTGAGGGGCGTGAGGGCGGACAGGGTGTGGCCACCCGCTCCTCTCCGGGCCGCTCGCTCGCTTCTCTCCCGTGCTGGAGCGGGCTGGGTCAAGGGTCGGCCGTAGGCCGATCGGCGGAGCCGACGCGGAGCGCCCTTGAGGCAGGTCGTGGAAGCACGACACTGGCAAGAAGCGAGTGGCCCCGAGAGCTCGTCTCAAGTCACCCTGCCAGAAACCCACCCGTCCGGGACGCCCTCACCCTCGACAGCTCCTGCGGGGTCCCCTCCCCCACCAACCGCCCCCCACCGGCCCCTCCCACGGGCCCGAGGTCGATCAGCCAGTCCGACGCGCGCATCACGTCCACGTTGTGCTCGATGGTGATGACGGAGTGCCCCGCGTCCACCAGCCGCTGGAGCACGTCCAGCAGCCGTGCCGTGTCCGCCGCGTGCAGTCCGGTCGTCGGCTCGTCGAGGACGTAGAGGGTGCGGCCGGTTGTCCTGCGGCCGAGCTCCTTCGCGAGTTTGAGGCGCTGGGCCTCACCCCCGGACAGGGTGGGCGCGGGCTGCCCCAGCGGGAGGTAGCCGAGGCCGACGTCCGCCATGCGCCGCAACCGGCCGGCCACGGTGGGCAGGTCGCGGAACACCCCCAGTGCCTCGTCCACCGTCGCCTCCAGTACCTCGGCGATGTCGTACCCCTGGTACCGGACCGCCAGCACCTCGGGGCGGAAGCGGCGGCCACGACACCCGGGGCAGCGGACCTGTACCGCCGGGAGGAAGTGCATCCGTACCGTGAGCACGCCCGCTCCCTCGCAGCGTTCGCAGCGGCCGCCCGGCACGTTGAAGGAGAAGTGGCTCGCCGTCAGGCGTCCCGCGCTGCTCGTGGCGAAGGCCTCACGGATGGGGGTGAAGACGTCCGAGTACGTCGCCGCGTTGGAGCGTGGGACGCGGCTGATCGGCTCCTGGTCGATGAGGACGGCCTTGGAGAGGTGCTCCCAGCCGTCGATTCCGTCGTGCTCGGCGGGTGGTTCGCCCGCTCCGTGGAAGTGGCGGCGGGCGGCCCTGCCCAGGATGTCCAGCAGCAGTGTCGACTTGCCCGAGCCGGACGGGCCCGTGACCGTCACCAGGCGGCTCAAAGGGATCCGTACGGTGAGGTTCTTGAGGTTGTGGGCCCTGGCTCCTCGGATCACCACGGCCGTATCGCTGTCGCCCCGCCCGCGGGAGGTCGGCACGGAGACGAGGCCGGAGAGGTAGGCGCCGGTCAGGGAACCCTCGGTCCGGGCCACCTCCTGCGGTGTGCCCGTGGCGACGATGCGGCCGCCGTCCCGGCCCGCCCCCGGGCCGACGTCCACCACGTGGTCCGCCGCCCGCAGTACGTCCAGGTCGTGCTCGACGACCAGCACGGTGTTGCCCAGGTCACGCAGGCGGCGCAGGACGCCGATCAGGCGGGCGGTGTCGGAGGGGTGCAGGCCGATGGTCGGCTCGTCGAGTACGTAGAGCACGCCCGTCAGGCCGGAGCCGAGCAGCGCGGCCAGCCGCAGCCGCTGGGTCTCTCCGGCGGAGAGGCTGGGCGTGGACTGCCCGAGGGTGAGGTAGCCGACCCCCACCTCCAGCAGGCGCCGTACCCGCTCATCGAGGTCCACGACGACCGGCTCCACGAGCAGCCACTCCTCCCCGGCCGACCGCTCCCTGAGGCCGGTCAGCCAGTCGCCGAGTTCGGTCAGCGGAAGCCGGGCCGCGTCCACGATGGTGAGGCCGTGCACGGTCACCGCCCGGCTCTCCGGGCGGAGCCGCACGCCCTCGCATCCAGGGCAGAGCTGCCTCACCAGCCCCTGCCGTTCTGCCTTTTCGCGGTACTCGGGGTCGTCGGCGCGGTCGCTGTAGCGGCGCAGCAGCGCCGTCGCGACCCCTTCGAAGCGGCCCGCCGACACGGTCGCGGGTGGATCGGTGTCCGGGAAGTGGCGGCGGAACTCGGGGCTTTCCGCTCCGTGGAGCAGCAAGTCCCGTTGATGTTCGTCCAGTTCATCGACCGGACGGTCCGCCTCGAAGACGAAGCCGTAGTGCTCGGCGGCGGCCCGCAGCCTGGGGATGCTCCACTCGGTGAACTTCGTGTTCCAGCCGCGTACCGCGCCCCCGGCGACCGACTTCGCGCCGTCGACCAGGCGCCGGACGTCGGGGCGGATCACCTCGCCGAGGCCGGTGCAGTCCGGGCAGGCGCCCGCGGGCTTGTTGAAGGAGAAGGAGCCCATCACCAGTTCGGGGACGAGGGTGCCGCAGTGCGGGCAGGGCCGCTGCTCGCCCTCAACGTCGTCGTCGGCCACCGTCTCCGTCTCGGCGGCGTCGGCGTACGAGGGCGGGATGCTCTTGCCGCAGTCGGGGCAGGGGCGGCTGCCGATACGGGACCACAGCAGGCGCAGGTACGTGAAGACCTCGGTGACCGTGCCGACCGTGGAGCGCGGGCTGCGGTTGGTGAGGTGCTGGTCGACGCTGATGGACGGGGACAAACCGGAGATCGAGTCGACGGCGGGCTTGCTGACCCAGCCGGTGACCATGCCCAGCGACTCCAGGTACTGCCGCTGGCCCTCCTGGTGGAGGGTGTCGAAGGCGAGGGTGGACTTGCCGGAGCCGGACAGGCCGGTCAGGACGACCAGCTTGTTCTTCGGCAGGGAGAGGGAGACGTTCCGGAGGTTGTGGAGGCGGGCACCGGTGACACGAATGCTGTTGTCCATTCCTTCAAGTCTTCCATTTAAGTGCCGTGTTGAGACTTTTGAGCTGTGAGCGGCACAGAGCCTGGCGTAACCTTCAAATCGATGAGTGACGAACGCCGTCTCCGGCCCGTCGACCTGGCCCGGCTGGCCGGGGTCTCGACGCAGCAGATCCGCAACTACGAGGACGCCGGGGTGCTCCCGCCGGCGGCCCGGACCGCGTCCGGCTACCGCGCCTTCACCGGGCTGCACCGCCGTGCGTTGCTGGCGTACCGGACGCTGCTGAGGGGGTACGGGCCGGTCACGGCGGCGCCGGTGATGCAGGCCCTGCACGCCGGGGACGTCCCGGGCGCGCTCGCGCTGGTGGACGCCGCGCATGCCGCCCTGCACGAGGAGCGGGTGTCGCTGCGGGCGGCGAGCGAGGCCCTTGAGCTGCTGGCGGTGGAGCCGCCCGCTCCGCTGCCCCGGTCCGGCGGGCTGCGCATCGGCGAGGTGGCGGCGCTGCTGGGGGTACGGACGTCGGCGCTGCGGGTGTGGGAGGGGGCCGGGCTGCTGGCGCCCCGGCGTGAGCGCGGCACGGGGTACCGGGTCTACGAGCCCGCGGATGTGCGCGACGCGCGGCTCGTGCAGACCCTGCGCCGCAGTCACTACCTGTTCGACCAGATCAGGCCGGTGCTGGAGGGGCTGAGGAAGGAGGGCAGCAGCGATGCCCTGCGGGCGGCGATCGCGGCGCGGGGGCAGGCCCTGACGGCTCGTAGCAGGGTGATGATCGAGGGTGCGGGCGCCCTCCACTCCTACCTCGACCTGCTGACCGGAGCCGGGATCGAGGACAGCGGCGTCAACTGAGCGCACCGGTCAGGGTTCGTATCGCCGTTCGAGATGCCATCCGTTCCATTGAATTGTGACGACACCCGCTGTCGCCGGTGGCGGGCTCGGCATTCGTTTGGTCGGGTCTATCCCACCTGCGAACGGAGACGTCCTGTGCGAATCACTGATATCCAGCGCTGCGAGGTCCGACCTGGGCGCCTCATCGAATGGACACTCAGTCCGGCGACCGTCGCGACGGCGAAGGCACTGCCGGAGGATTCCAGACCGCCGGCGTACATCCAGGAGTCGCACATCCGGACGGCGCGGTCCGTGCGCGAGGACGGCCTGTTCGTGCCGACCTGGCTGGGTGCGGCGTTCGACATCCCGGGGCGGGCCGATCTCGACGCGCTGGGTGAGGCGCTGCGCGGCTGGACGCTGCGGCACGAGACGCTGCGCAGCGGCTTCCGCTGGGCGGGCGGGCCCGGCGATTCGATCCGCCGCTTCACGCTCGACGCGTCCTCGGTGTCCCTGCACCGCGAGGAGGTCGGCGACTTCACCGACGCGGCGGCCCTGGCCCAGCACCTCCAGGACCGCTTCGACACCACGGCGGACGCCCTGCGCTGGCCCAACCTCATCTACACGGCCGTCGTCCGGGACGACTGCACCAGCGTGTACATGGCCTTCGACCACAGCAATGTCGACGCCTACTCCATCCACCGCATCCCCGCCGAGATCCACGAGCTGTACGAGGCCGGGCTCGCGGGCAAGGCGGTGGGGCCGGAGCCGGTGAGCAGTTACGTCGACTTCTGCGAGGCGGAGCGGGCGGACGCCGACCGGATCGACGCGGACCACGACATCGTCGCCCGCTGGCGGGAGTTCATCCAGCGCTGCGACGGACGTCTGCCGAGCTTCCCGGTCGACCTGGGTCTGGACCCCGAGGGCGGGCTGCCCACGCAGAAGTTCATGCGGGAGATGATGGCGGACGCGGAGGCCGCCGCCGCGTTCGAGGCGTACTGCCGCCCGTACGGCGGGAGCCTGGTGGGTGTCCTCGCGGCCACCGCCCTGATCGTCCAGGAGATCGGCGGCGAGCCGGTCTACCGCACGGTCGTGCCGTTCCACACCCGGGTGAAGTCCCAGTGGTCGGAGTCGGTCGGCTGGTACGTGGGCGGCGCCCCGATCGAGATCCCCATGTCGGAGGCCTCCGACTTCCCGAGCGCGCTGCGCACCGTGCGTGCCGCCCTCCAGGCCAACCGCCGGCTGGCCCGTATCCCGCTGGCTCGCGTGCTGCACCTCCTCGGGGCCGACTTCCGCCCCACCTCCCCCGACCTGTACTCGATCGTCTCGTTCGTCGACACCCGCGGTATCCCCGGCTCCGAGGCGTGGACGGACCAGAAGGCGTACGGCCTGCTCAGGGTCTCCTACGGCGACCAGGTCTGTGCCTGGATCTCCCGCCTCCACGAGGGCCTGTGGTTCGCGGGCCGCTACCCGGACACGGACATCGCGCAGAAGAACCTGCGGCTGTACGTCGAGCGGCTGCGGGACATCGTGACGGGCACGGTCGGGCAGGTCTAGGAGACGGGCGAAGGCCGGTTCCGCCGACTCGGGTCAGCGGAACCGGCCTTCGGTGTGCCGGGGGCTCAGACTCCCGCGTACGAGTGCTTGCCGGAGACGAAGATGTTCACGCCGTAGTAGTTGAAGAGCCAGCAGCCGAAGGCGATCAGGGCCAGGTAGGCGGCCTTGCGGCCCTTCCAGCCGGCGGTGGCGCGGGCGTGCAGGTAGCAGGCGTAGGCGACCCAGGTGATGAAGGCCCAGGTCTCCTTGGGGTCCCAGCCCCAGTAGCGACCCCAGGCGTCACCGGCCCAGATGGCGCCCGCGATGATCGTGAACGTCCACAGCGGGAAGACGGCGGCGTTGACGCGGTAGGCGAACTTGTCGAGGGAGGCGGAGGAGGGCAGCCGCTCCAGGACGGAGGTCGCGAAGGTGCCGGGGGTGCCGCCGCCCGCGAGCTTGGTCTCGTGGGAGTCCTTGAAGAGGTACAGGATCGTGGAGACCGCGCCGACGTAGAAGACCGCGCCGCACAGGATCGCGGTCGAGACGTGGATGTACAGCCAGTACGAGTGCAGGGCGGGGACCAGCTGGTCGCTGGCGGTGTAGAGGACGGTGACCGCGAGACCGAGGTCGAGCAGGACCGTGGTGATGAGGAACAGGCCGAGCCAGCGGACGTTCTTCCGCAGGGCCAGCAGCGTCACGTACACGCCGACGGCGACCGTGGAGAAGGTGATGTTGAACTCGTACATGTTGCCCCACGGCGCCCGCTCCACCGAGGCCGCGCGGGCGATGACCCCGCCCAGCTCGACCAGGAAGCCGAGCACCGTGAGGGAGACGGCGATGCGGCCGTACAGGTCGCCCTGCTCGTCGCCGCCGTGTGCTCCGGGGCCGTCCGGGACGTCCCGCTGACCGGCCGACGCGCGCACGGTGACCTTCGGCCGCTCCAGGACGGCGGTGCCGCCGGCCTGGTTGACGGTGACGGCGGGCCCCTTCTTCGCCTCCGCAGGGTCGGCGGTGAGCGCGGCGGCGGTCTTGGCGACCTTGCTGCGGCTGCCGAAGAGCCATTCGGCGATGTACGCGAAGAAGGCCAGGGTGTAGACGGCCATCGCTGAGTAGATCAGCACATTGCTGATGTTCGCGAGGTTTTCGTTGGTGGCGGCGGCGAGGGTCACTGCTTCTCAGCCCCTTCGGCAGGTACAGAGGTGTCGGTACCCGGCTCCGGATCGGGGTCGGGGGAATCTGCGGGGTCGTCGGCCTCGGGCGCGGCGGGTGTCTCGTCGTAGAGGCTCCCGGCGAGGTCCCCGAGCTCCTCGGGGACCTTGGCGGACTCGCTGCGGCCGAGGCCGGCCATCTCGACGACGGTGACACCGTCGGCGCCTTGGACCGCGCGCACCCAGACGCGGCGGCGCTGGATGAACAGGGAGGCGGCGAGGCCGCCGATGGCGGCGATGGCGCCGCCGAGGGCCCAGCCGCTGCCGGGCGCCTGGACGACCTGGAAGCCGGCCCACTCCTTGATGTCCTTGCCGAAGGTGACCGAACCGGCGCCGTTCGGGAGCTTCATGGTCTCGCCGGGCCGCAGCAGCTTCTTGAACAGCTTGCCCTTGGAGTCCTTGAACTCCTTCATGTTGGTCTTGTCCATCTGGTACACGCTCTGCGGGATGCCGGAGTCGGCCCCGAGGTCGCCGTGGTAGGCGGACAGCGCGAGCACCGGATGGTCCAGGGCGGGGAACTGCGACAGCATCGTGCCGCTGGCGGCGCCGCCGAAGGTGGGCACGAAGAACGCGTTGAAGCCGAGCTGTTCCTTCTTGCCCTGGGGGTTGCGGTAGCCGTCGAGGACCTTGACGGCGCCGGAGGAGGTGACGTTGGCGTCGAGCGGCAGCAGTGGTACGGCGCTGTCGTAGACGACCTCGCCCTTGCCGTCCCGGACGGTGATGACGGGGGCGTAGCCGTGGCTGACCAGGTAGACCTTGGAGTCGCCGATCTCCAGCGGGTGGTTGACCTTGACGGTGTCCTTCTGGTCCTTGCCGTAGGGGCCCGTGCTGTAGTCGAGGGCGGCCTGGTAGGTGCGCGGGGTGCCCTTGTTGGGGCCGGTGCGCTCGTAGGTGCCGGTGAACTTCTTCAGGTTGAAGCTGAACGGCACCAGGTCGTCGGCGGTGAAGAGGTTGCCGGACTTGAAGTCGTCGTACTGGGTGAGGGTGTTGGAGAAGCCGTCGCCCTCCACGACCAGCTTGTTGCCCTCGGACTTGTACAGCTGGCCCCAGGCGAAGGCGACCAGCATCACGATGAGGGCGACGTGGAAGAGGAGGTTGCCCAGTTCGCGCAGGTAGCCCTTCTCGCCGGCGACGGAGTCACCGGTGAGGTGGGCGCGGAAGCGGCGCTTCTTCAGCAGGGCGAGGGCGGCCGTGTGGACCTGCTCGGGTTCGGCCGTGGTGCGCCAGGTGGTGTGGGCGGGCAGCCGGGTCAGCCGCTTGGGGGCGCCCGGCGGCAGGCCGCGCAGCTGGCCCACGAACTGCCAGGTGCGGGGCACGATGCAGCCGATGAGGGAGATGAACAGCAAGATGTAGATCGCGGAGAACCACACCGAGCTGTAGACGTGGAACAGCCCGAGCTTGTCGTAGACGTCGCCGAGGGTGGGGTTGTTCGTGCGGAAGTCGGCGACCTTCGTCTCGTCCTGGCCGGACTGCGGGATGAGGGAGCCGGGGATCGCGCCGAGGGAGAGCAGCAGGAGCAGCAGGAGAGCGACCCGCATGGAGGTCAGCTGCCGCCAGAACCAGCGGGCCCAGCCGATGACGCCCAGGGAGGGCAGGTGGGGCGGCTCCTCCGTGGGGGCGGTGGAGAGCTGGGCGCCGGCTTCGCCCAGGTCCTGGTTCTCGGCGGCGGACGGGGCCGGGCCGGAGGCGGTGGTCTTGCTCATGGATCAGATCCCCACAGTGAATCCGGCGGACCAGGACTGCATGTGCTGCACGAGGGTGTTCCAGACGCCCGTCAGCAGGAGCAGACCGGTGATGATCATCATGGTGCCGCCGAGCCGCATCACCCAGACGTAGTGACGCTTGACCCAGCCGAAGGCGCCGAGCGCCTTGCGGAGGGCGACCGCGGCGAGCACGAACGGCACACCGAGGCCCAGGCAGTACGCGACGGTCAGTATGGCACCGCGGCCCGCGCTGGACTGCTGCGAGGACAGGGCGAGCACGGAGGCGAGGGTCGGGCCGATGCAGGGGGTCCAGCCGATGCCGAAGAGCGCACCGAGCAGGGGCGCGCCGACCAGTCCCGTCACGGGCCTGCGGTGGAAGCGGAACTCGCGCTGGCTCATCCAGGGCATCAGCCCCATGAAGAACACGCCCATGAGGATCATGAGCGCGCCCAGCACCTTGGACAGGACGCCCTGCTCCTGCTGGAGCGTCGCCCCGAAGTAGCCGAAAAGGGCGCCGCCGGACACGAACACGACGGTGAAGCCCACGACGAACAGGGAGGCGCCCGCGACCATCCGGCCGCGCCGGGCCTCGGCGAGGTCGGTGCCGGTGACGCCGGTCACGTAGGAGAGGTAGCCGGGGACCAGCGGCAGTACGCACGGCGAGAAGAAGGAGACCAGCCCGCCCAGCAGCGCCAGGGGCAGCGCCGCCAGCAGGGCGCCGTTGAGCACGGTCTGGTTGGGGTCGGTGGCCGCGGCGAGGAGGGTGACGTCGGTCACGTCACTTCTCCGCGACGACCGGCTTGAGCATCTTCAGCAGCCGTTCCTCGCTGAGCGCGGAGAGCGAGCGGGCCGCGATCTTGCCGTTGCGGTCGAGGATGAGGGTGGAGGGGATCGCCTGCGGGTTGAGGGTGCCCTTGTCGAAGCGCAGCAGCAGCTTGCCGGTCGGGTCGTAGAGGCTGGGGTAGGTGATGTCCCAGTCCTTCTCGAAGGCGAGCGCGGCGCCGGTGGAGGTGTCCCGGGTGTTGATGCCGACGAACTGCACGCCCTTGCCGGCGTACTCCTTGGAGACCTTCGCGAAGTACTTGGCCTCGGCGCGGCAGGGGTTGCACCAGGAGCCCCACACGTTGAGGACGACGACCTTGCCCTTGTAGTCGGCGACGTCGAGCGTCTTGCCGGCGATGGTCTTGCCGGACAGGTCGGGGGCCGGGGTGCGCTCGCCCTTGGCGACGGTGGAGATGCCGTCGGTGCCGGTGACGAAGTTGGTGTTGCCGCCCCCGCCGGAGGTGCCGCCGGAGCCGCACGCGGAGGCGAGCAGCGCGGCCACGGCCGCGCCGGCGGTCAGGGCGGCACGGCGGCGGAAGCGGCGGGTGCGGTTCGAGCGCAGGGGGGCGCGGCTGGCGGCACTCATGTGAAAAGTTTCGCATGCCCGTTCTGAGGCTCTCGCCCACCCCCCTTGCGGGTGGAAAACCGCATTTCAGGCGGCGTTCCGCGAGGGCGTCCCGGCCCCCTGCGGGGTCTTCTCGACGAACCCCTTCCAGCCCCCGGCCGGTTGCTGCCCGACCTCGAGCGTCCGGAGCTTCGCGAGGACCTCGGGCTTCTGCACGTCCAGCCAGTCGGTGAACTGCCGGAAGGAGACGAGACGCACATCCGCACCCTTCTCCTTCTCCCGCGCGATGTGCTTGAAGGCCTCCTCGACGGCGTCCATGTAGATGCCGCCGTTCCACTGCTCGAAGTGGTTGCCTATGAAGAGAGGCGCCCGGTTTGTCTCGTATGCCCGCTTGAATCCCTGGATGTACGCCTGGGCCGACTGCTCCCGCCAGCCCGGGTAGTTGTGCGCCGGCGCCTTCGTGCTGTTCAGGGACTGGTTGGCCAGCATGTTGTAGTCCATCGAGAGGACCTCGAAGCCGCGGCCGGGGAAAGGTATCTGCTGGAGCGGAAGATCCCAGATGCCCTGCCGCTTCACGGGCCACACCTGGCGGCCGCCGGGCGAGGAGGCGTCGTAGCGCCAGCCGAGCTCGCGGGCGGTGGGCAGCAGGTTGTCCTGGCCGAGCAGGCAGGGCGTACGGCCGCCGACGAGCTCCTTGTCGTAGTCGAACGGCAGCGACGGCAGGTCGGTCCAGCCGGAGTTGGTGCGCCACTCCTTGACGAAGGACTTCGCCTGGTCTATCTCGCTGCGCCACTGCTGGGGCGTCCAGTTCTTGACCGAGCCGTGGGTCTCGCCGCAGAAGTGCCCGTTGAAATGGGTGCCTATCTCGTGGCCCTCCAGCCACGCCCGGCGGACGTACTTCAGGGTCGCCTTGACGTGGTCGTCCGTGAGGTAGCCGATGTCGGAGGCGCCGCGCGGGTTGTTCGGCGGGTCGTAGAGGCGCTTCTTCGACTCGGGCAGCAGGTACAGCCCGGACAGGAAGAAGGTCATGCTCGCGCCGTGCTCCTTGGCCAGGTCCAGGAAGCGCGGGAAGAGACCGTTGCCGACCTCGCCGGCGCCGTCCCAGGAGAACACGACGAACTGCGGCGGTGTCTGACCCGGCTCCAGCGGCTCGGGCTTCGCGGGCTGGTGGGGCTGCTTGCCGGTGTAGGCGGTGGAGCCGTCGCCGATGGGCCGGGCGGCGGGCTTGGGCTTGGAGCCGCCCTGGGGAGAGTCCTTGGAACCATCGGCGTGACTGGAGTCATCCGACCCGGTGAGGCCGCCGCAGCCGGCGAGCGAGACGGCGGCCGCGGCTCCCGCGCCGATTCCGAGCATTCCCCTGCGGGAGTAAGGGCGCATGGCATCCCCGTTCGTCACGTTCTCTGGTGGTCACCCAGTCAGAGGACGTGACGGACGGGGAGGTTCCTTCGAAACCTGCAAATTTCGCAACGAAGGGATCAGAAGCGAACAGAAAGGGTTTACGCGCCGTGGGTGGCTTACGCGCCGAACGCCTTGGCCTGCCCCTTCACCGGCTTGGCACCGGCGAGGAGATGGGCCGGGACGAGGTCGCGGGCCGGCTCGGTGTAGCCGACGGAGACGATCCGGTCGCCCTGGTACGTGAACGTCGTCAGCGAGGCGAGCGTGCACTGCCGCTTGCGCGGGTCGTGCCACAGCCGCCGCCGCTCGACGTACGACCGCACGATCCAGATCGGCAGCTGATGGCTGACCACGACCGCCTCGTGCCCCCGGGCACGGTCCTTCGCCGCGCTCAGTGCGCTCGTCATCCGGACCACCTGGTCGACGTACGGCTCGCCCCAGGACGGCCGGAACGGGTTGACCAGGTGCTTCCAGTTGCCGGGATTGCGCAGCGCCCCGTCCCCCACACCGAACGTCTTCCCCTGGAAGATGTTGTCGGCCTCGATCAGCCGCACGTCGGTGGCGAGGTCCAGCCCGTGCGCCTTGGCGATCGGCTCCGCCGTCTCCTGGGCCCGCTCCAGCGGGGAGGCGACGACGTACGTCACGTCGCGGGCCGCCAGGTGCTCGGCGACCCGGTCGGCCATGCGCCGGCCCAGCTCGGACAGGTGGTAGCCGGGCAGCCGCCCGTAGAGGATGCCGTCCGGGTTGGCCACCTCGCCGTGCCGCATGACGTGGACGACGGTGATGTCGTCTTCGCCGCCGGCGCTGCTGCTCTTGTTGCTCAGGTCGCTCATGCCGTGGCCTCCGCGGCCGCTCGGGCCGCCGCCGGGAGGGCGTCGGCGATCCGCTGCACGGCCCGCTCGTCGTGCGCGGTGGACACGAACCAGGACTCGAAGGAGGACGGCGGCAGGTAGACGCCGCTCGCGAGCAGGGAGTGGAAGAAGGCGGTGAAGCGGAACGACTCCTGCGCCTTGGCGTCCTCGTAGTTCCGCACGGGACGGTCGGTGAAGAACACCGAGAACATGTTGGAGGCGTTCTGCAGCGTGTGCGCGACGCCCTCCTTGGTCAGGGCGCCGGTGACGAGGCCCTGGATCTGCTTCGAGACGGCGTCGACCTTCTCGTACGCGGCGTCGTCCAGCAGCCGCAGCTGGGCGAGCCCGGCGGCGGTGGCGACCGGGTTACCGGAGAGGGTGCCTGCCTGGTAGACGGGCCCGGCCGGAGCGAGGTGCGCCATCACGTCGGCCCGTCCGCCGAAGGCCGCGGCCGGGAAGCCGCCGCCCATGACCTTGCCGAAGGTCATGAGGTCGGGGACGACGCCGTCGACGCCGAACCAGCCTGCGCGGCTGGTGCGGAAGCCGGTCATGACCTCGTCGGAGATGTAGAGGGCGCCGTTCTCGGAGCAGAGGTCCTTGAGCCCCTGGTTGAAGCCGTCCGCGGGCGGTACGACGCCCATGTTGCCCGGGGAGGCCTCGGTGATCACGCAGGCGATCTCGCCCGGGTGGGCGGCGAAGGCGGCCCGCACGGCGTCGAGGTCGTTGTAGGGCAGGACGACGGTGTCGCCTGCCTGCGCGCCGGTGACGCCCGGGGTGTCGGGCAGCGCGAAGGTCGCGACGCCACTGCCGGCCGCGGCGAGCAGCGAGTCCACGTGGCCGTGGTAGCACCCCGCGAACTTGATCACCTTGGTCCGCCGGGTGAACCCGCGGGCGAGCCGGATGGCGGACATGGTCGCCTCGGTCCCGCTGGAGACGAGCCGCACCTGCTCCAGCGGCGCGACCCGCGCGACCATCTCCTCCGCGAGAGCGACCTCGCCCTCACCGGGCGTGCCGAAGGACGTACCGCGGGCGACGGCGTCCTGCACGGCGGCGATCACCTCGGGGTGCGAGTGCCCGAGGATCATGGGCCCCCAGGAGCACACGAGGTCGACGTACTCCCGACCGTCGGCGTCCGTCAGGTACGGCCCGGTTCCGGACACCATGAACCGCGGTGTGCCGCCGACCGCGCGGAAGGCCCGCACCGGCGAGTTCACGCCACCGGGCGTGACCGCCGCCGCGCGGTCGAACAGAGCCTGCGAGGCCGGTGCTTCGTACGGATATGCCAGTTCGCTCATGACCTGCGACTTCTCCGACCTTCTCCGACGTTGTCGGCTCCGGGGGACGAGGGACCTGTTCAGGGTAGGACAGCGGAGATGAGAGAAGGCACGGGCGAGGGGACTGGTCCGGGATCACGTCCGCGTTTCCCGGGCGTCTGCGAGACTGGACCTGATACACACAGCTCAAACGGCCCACGGTGGTCGGAGGCTGCGAAGATCCTGCGGGCAGTTGATTCAGCGCACGTTTCGGCGGGCGGCCGTGGGGGAGGTCACTGACACGATGATCGGGTTGCGCGGCGGGGGCGACGCGTCCTAGAAAAAGCAGTCGGGTGGAGATATGCATCGCGGTGGCGGACTGGGCGAGGGGACTGATGACCTGGGTCCTCGACGTGCCCGGCGGGGAAGGCACCGGCGCGAGGCGGAGGACACGCAGGAACGTCGGACGCAGGGCCCCCCGAGTGAACCGGAGCGGCTCCACGGCCGTAATGAAAGTCCTGAACATCAGGTGGACGATCTTCGGTCCGGGAGCAGGAATGGTGGTCGGGTGGGGGTGACGTACAAGTACTTCGGCGCGCCGGACGGCGCGACCGCGGCCCGCGTCCCGATTTCGATGCGTCCGGAGGAGCTCGGCGGCGACGAGCTCGGTATGAACGGCATGTTCACGAAGATAAAGCCGGAGACCATGGCGGCGATGGTCCTGACGGGCATCGAGGGTGTCCCCCTGAACAAGGTGCCGCCTCTGGAACTGGTCGTCCTGCACCCCGACTACGCGGTCGTCAAACTCCCGATGACGGTCGTCGACCCCCTGCGGGGCATCGGCGAGGAGGCGGTGGGCGCGGCGGCCTTCATCTGGTCGACGGTCCCGGACCGCGGCGGGCCACGGGACGCGTTCAACGTGTACCAACTGCTGCACGAGTGGCAGGACTTCAGCCACCGGCTTCATGAGGCGGGGCATCAGCCGTACTGCTTGGTGTGGCCCTGAGCCTGTTGCGGTTTCGGTGATCTGGGGCGGGGCTTTCGAGTCCCGCCTTCGTCATGTTCCGGGGGCATGTCGACGCCCTCCGGCACGGTGAGGAACCTCAGGTGCCGCCGGACCTCTCGCTTCGCCCGCGGCGGGCATTCGTGGTGCGATGGAATCGGGGGGCGGAAGGAGAGCGATCATGCCCGCAGCGAAGCGAACGGGTGTCGCCGCCTCGGTGTCGGTCCGCCCGCTGGTCGAGCCGGACCTGGACAGGGCCGACGCGATCTTCAGGGTCGCCTTCGGGACCTTCCTCGGGGCCCCTGAGCCGGAGACGTTCTTCGGGGCCGCCGACTATGTCCGCACCCGCTGGGCGGCAGCTCCGCACGCGGCCTTCGCAGCGACCGTCGAGGGCGAGGTCGTCGGATCGAACTTCGCCGCCGACTGGGGCAGCGTCGGGTTCTTCGGCCCGCTGACCATACGTCCGGATCTGTGGGACCAGGGCATCGGCAGGCGCCTCATGGAACCGGTCATGGCCTGCTTCGACACCTGGGAGAACCGGCACCTCGGCCTGTTCACCTTCTCGCACAGTCCCAAGCATCTCGAGCTCTACCGCCGGTACGGCTTCTGGCCCCGTTTCCTCACGGCCATCATGAAGAAACAGGTCGCCGTCAGTGCCGCGGTTCACGGCCGAGTGCTGTACAGCGAGCTGACCGCCGCTGAGCGGCCCGAGGCACTGAGCCTCGGTCGGGCACTGACGGGGGCCGTGTACGAGGGCCTGAGCCTGGATCGCGAGATCACGGCCGTACAGGCGCAGGGGCTCGGTGACACCATCCTGCTCGAGGGCGCCGGCTCCGGCCTCGACGGTCTTGCTGTCTGCCACTGCGGAGCGGGGTCGGAGGCCGGTGAGGACGTGTGCTTCGTCAAATTCGGCGCCGTACGCCCTGGCCCGGACGCCGCGGACCGGTTCGAACGACTGCTGAACGCGTGCGAGCAACTGGCCACCGAGAAGGGACTGGGGCAACTGGACGCCGGCATGAGCCTGGCCCGCCAGGATGCCTACCGGCGCATGGTCGGCCGCGGTTTCCGTACCTGGCTGCAGGGCGTGACCATGCACAAGCCCAACGAACCCGGCTACAGCCACCCGGACGCCTATGTGATCGACGACTGGCGCTGAGGCCACCGCCGCGCTCGGCTTCGGGTTCAGCAACCGTGCGGCGCCGCCTTCCTGGCCGCGTGGGCGCGAGCGTCGATCATCCACTGTCGGCTGTCCGAGGAGATGCCGGCCCCGGTGGTGTCGACTGCCTGGAGGGACTGGCACGAATCAGCAATGTGGCAGCAAATCATCTGCAGGATTTCGGGATCGGCGAAGTATGAGGTGTGGACCATGAACTTCCCGGCGGTATCTAGCTGATGGTCTGCGAGGACTGCTGACAGCCCCTTGCCGTTCATGGCTGCGCGAGTGATCAGTTGGCGCACTTCGAGGCCGAGCAGCCCGGCGTGCGACGCCGCGCCCTTTTCCAGTGCCTTGTCGACGCGGTCCGGCAAGCCGGCGGCCCCCGCATCGATGGGCACCGGCCAGGGCGAGACGTAGACGAGGTCGACGTACGGAATGTCGCACCCCTGGGCGCTGCGCAGCAGACGATGAGCCAGGAATCTGTTGATCCTCGGCATGATCCACCTGTTGACACCGCCGTAGATGTCGTCGATCAGCGTGGTGCGGGGGTGGTAGTACCCATAGCCGAACGAGACCTCGGGGGCCAGGGCAACGTGCTTGATCGGGGCGTTCAGGCGCAGCAGGGTGGGTGGTTCAGGCCACGTCGCGGCCGTTTTCCGCGGGCGTGTGCGCTGCGTGGGCGCCAGGTACAGGCTCGAGTAGTCGGGGGCGTGGGGCGGACACAGCGATCGAAGTCCCGTGATGGCCTCGTCCGTCGTCGCGTACAGGCCCAGCCACCGCGCGGAGAAGCGTTCGAACGCCGACCGGGCGAGCTTCGCGCGGATGGTCACCGCGCGAGTGGCCTCGCCCCTCACGATGAACGAGATCGTTATCCGGAGAGCCGTCATGGCCGATGCCAACCAGACGAAAATCCACAGCGGGCCGGCCATCGCAAAGACTGCCAGCGCCACACCCACCAGCATGTTCACCGCGAAAACGATGGAGAAGAGCCATGTAGTCCAGCGTGGAGCTTTGGCGTCCTCGGCGCTCACAGCGCCTGCCAACGAGAATGCGTGGTGGCGCCATCCCCTGAAGACCCCACCACCTTCAGGCAGGTGACACAGGAACGGCGTTCCGACCGTCGTCCAGCTCCGCAGGTGGTCGAGCTCCAGCTCTCGGCTCAGATCCTGATACAGGCGAGTGCTGAATCGACTCCCCTCCACAGTGGGATTGAGGCCCTCGTCCGGGAGAACCCCCCGACGTACCAGCGCGTAGTACAAGTGATCAACCAGCATGCCCCTGCGCTGAAGAACGTGGCACGTCAGAAGGGCTTCCCAGATGACCGAACCGCCATGGCTGTGGCCGACCAGATGGTACCCGCGGCCCTGTCGCTCCAACTCGACAAGGAGCGCCAACAGGTCCATGGCGGCGGCCAGTCGCGCCGACTGTGTGTTCGCGCCACTCCAGTGAAAGAGCCTGCCGTCCTGCGGCAAGCTGGTTCCGGCAGGGAGATTGCGTTCCAGCCATCTCCACGTATCGCTGCCGCGCTGCCACCATCGGTTCCCCGAATCGCTGCCGTCCTTGTCACCGGCGAAAGTGCCGTGCACAAGGATCACCAACTCGTCCCGGTTCTGCGCGTCCGAAGGTAAGTCCGCCACCCATACATCATGCCCAGGCAGGACAAGCAGCGAAGCCCTTGTCACCACGCCGAGGCCGAACAGGGCCCGCCGCGCACGTGGGCGGGGTGCCGAACGCGCGCCACGGGAATTGTGGTGCAGCTCACCAGGAAAAGGTGACAGGGGGTTGTCGCGGAAGGCTGGGACTGTGGAGGGCATGGTCATCACCGATGAGGACTGCCTCGCCGAGACTCTGGCATTCAACAAGGAATTCGAGGCCGCTGCCGCGAGCAGCCCGGCGGGCGACGAGACGCCGGACGCTGCCACCCTGGCGGCCCTTCGGCGCAACCGGCTCGGTGGCGACACGCCTCCGGTGCGACTGCCGCAGGGCCAGGACCGCGTCATCGCCGGTGGGGTGAGGGTCCGGGCGTTCCTGCCCCACCGCGTCGACGGCGTGTATCTGCACTTCCACGGCGGCGGCTGGGTGTTCGGCTCCGCGGACGGGCAGGATGAAAGGCTGTGGCGACTCGCCGAGCAGACTCGGCTCGCCGTGGTCAGCGTGGAGTATCGCCTTGCGCCGGAACACCCCTTCCCCGCCGGGCCCGACGACTGCGAAGCGGCCGCCCGGTGGCTGGTGGACCACGCCGCAGCCGAGTTCGGCACCCAACGGCTGCTGATCGGCGGTGAATCGGCCGGTGCACACCTGAGCGTCACGACGCTGCTGCGCCTTCGTGACCGGCACGGCATCACGGGCGCGTTCCGGGGAGCCCACCTGCTCTTCGGTCCCTACGACCTGTCGATGACGCCGAGCCAGCGGTCGTTCGGCTCCAAGCGACTGCTGAGCAACACCGACACACTGCGGCGAACCTATGGGCTGTTCACACCCGGCATGGAGGCGGAACAACGCCGCGATCCCGAGGTCTCGCCACTGTTCGCCGGCCTTGCCGGTCTGCCGCCCGCACGGATCGTCGTCGGCACCCATGATCCGCTGCGGGACGACTCGCTGTTCCTTGCCCAACGGTGGCAGGCGGCAGGCGCGCCCGTGCAGCTCGGCGTCGTCGCCGGCGCCATGCACGGCTTCACCCTCTTCCCGCTGACCATCACCGAGCGGGAGGCGCGACGCCAGCGGGACTTCCTGTCCGGCACGGGGCGGTAGCGTCGCCGGCATGAACCGCACTGCCCGGCTCTACGCACTGGTGGAGGAGCTGCGCGCGGTGGCACCGCGGCCTGTGACGGTCGCGGCGCTCGCCGCGCGCTTCGAGGTGAGTACCCGCACGGTGCAGCGCGATCTCCAGGCGCTGATGGCGACCGGCGTGCCGGTGCGCACCGCGCCCGGACGTGGCGGGGGATGGTCGATCGACCCGGAAATGACCCTGCCCCCGGTCCGCTTCACCCCTGAGGAAGCCTCGGCGCTGGCCGTCGCCCTCGCCGCGACCGGCGCCACCGCACCGTACGCCGGTGCGGCCCGTACGGCAGCCCAGAAGATCGCGGCCTCCATGACGGGAGCCGCGTCGGTGGCAGCACAGGAACTGGCGACCCGGATCGTCGCGCTGCCCGCGCCGTCCGACGCCACGGTCCGCACCGCGGTGGAACAAGCTCTCACCACCAGCACGGCCCTCCGGCTGTCCTACACGGACGCGGCAGGACGCGAAAGCGACCGCGTGGTGGAACCGGCCGGACTGCTCACCGCCGATGGCCGGTGGTACCTCATCGCCTGGTGCCACACGCGACAGGCCGGCCGGGGCTTCCGGCTGGACCGCATCACAGCAGCGGCGCCGACCACCGAGCCGGCACACCCCCACGACCTGACCGAGCTGCTGCGCGGCTCGGCCGCGGCCGGCGCGGTGCGGCCCGCCACGCTGGCCTCACTCGCGCCGGCCCGCGTGACGTCCTGAGCCGGTGTGGCGGACCGTCCTCAGTCCTCCACACACTTGGGGTACTTCGACCCCCGGTTGCAGTCGTGGTAGTCGTACTTGCTGACCCGGAACTTGGTCTGCTCGCCCCCCTTGGCGGGGTCGACGACGAGGTAGAACTTCTTCCCGTCCTTGACCTTCTCGGCGACCTTCCCCTCGGGTCCCTTGTCGAAGTCCTGCGCACATCCGGCGAGTGCGAGGACGCTGACTGCCAAAGCGGCAGCGAGGCGACGCATGTCATGCTCCGATCATTTGGAAAAACCGGGCACAGTCTAGGCGAGCACTTCGCAGTCGCGATCAAGGATCTCAGGGTGGAGGGTGAAGGACCTCCGTCGTGGGCAGTACATCCACGGCATCGTCAACACCCGTTCTCCACAACCTATCTGAAGGGGCATCATGCCTGATCTCGCGGACTCGATCGAATCCATGGAGCAGCTCGCCGCCGTCTGGCGCGTGATGGTGCTCGACCGGGATTCGCACGCGGACGTGTCCGATCTGCCGGGTGTCGCCGTCCGCTGGGCCGACTGCCGGTTCGCCTTCTGGAACTGTGTCACGCTGACCGAGCACGGCACGGGTGCCGGGCTGCTGAAGCAGCGGCTGGGTGAGGCCGCGGAGATCATGCGGTCCAAGGAGCGGCCCGGATTCCTCTGGGTCTTCGAGGATCTCCTCGACGACGAGGCGCGGATCGGGTTGGGGGACGCGGCCGAGCAGGCAGGGCTCGAGTTCGCCTTTCCGGGGACGGGTATGGCGGGGGATTTCCTCCCCCTCCCCGAGCCCGCCCACCCGGATCTCACATTCGTGCGCGTGACCACCGACGAACAGCTGCGCGACTACGCGGACATCAACGCGCGGGCGTACGGATTCCCCTTGGAGGACGGGCGGGACGGGCTCGGCCGGTCCGTGCTGTGGAAGGAGCGGGTGCACGCCTATCTGGGCGTGCGCGACGACGGCACACCCGTGAGCTGCGCCGCCACCGTCGAGGCCGAGGGGCGGCTCTTCGTCCTGCTCGTCGCCACCCACCCGGAGTGGGAGCGGCGGGGATACGGGGAGGCGGTGACACGGAAGGCCCTGTACGAGGGCGCTCGCGCCACCGGACTGACCCGGGCGACGCTGCACGCGACCGCCGCCGGAGCGCCCGTGTATCCGCGCATCGGCTTCCGGCCGAACTCCCCGATGCGCTTCTTCGCCCTCAAGGGCTGAAGCAGGCCGGCCGCCGGGTCAGTCTCCCTGCGACCAGGCGGCCACCGGGAGCGAGAGATACACGCCGAAGTCGCGCAGGCCCGTCGCCGTCGCGATGCCGTCGTACAGCTCGTCGACTCGCTCCTGGCGGTTCGCCGCCCTGCTCTCGAACCACTTCGAGCGCACCTCGACGACGAGGTCGAGGCCGCCGCGGTCCAGGGGTCCGAGTCGCCGGAAGCGCAGCTCCACGTCCCCGGGCCGGAGATCTCCGTCGTAGGGCTCCTCGGGGCACTCGACCGCAAGGGACACCAAGTGCGGGAGGACCGAACCGAGTTCGCGGAGCTTCGCCTCGGGGACGTGGGGGGCGTACGTGATCTCGACCAGCGGCATCGGTCCAACGTAGCCAACCCCCCTACGTGTTGTCCTCCGCGTCCCGTGCCTGTGCCACCGGTGCGGTCGTCTCCCGGGGGATCACGTGGGTCGGCAGGACGATGTGCCGCTCGTGGTCGGCGGCGGAGTCGATGAGTTTCAGTGCCAGTTCCCCGGCCTGCCGCCCCATGTCCGACGGTGACTGGGCGACCGTCGACAGGTCGAACCAGTCGGCCAGCGGCTGGTCGTCGAAGCCGAGGACGGAGATGCGTTCGGGGACGGGGATCTGGGTCTTGCGCAGGTTCCAGATGAGGGCCACGGCGACCTCGTCCTGTTCGGCGAAGATCGCGGTGGGGGGCTCGCGCAGGCTCAGCAGGGTACCGAGGGACTCGGTGGCGGCGCGCTTGCTGCCGACCAGGGTGGACACCACCAGGTCGTCGTCGAGCGGCACACCCGCTTCGGTGAGCGCCTGCTGGTAGCCGAGCAGCCGCTCGTTGGAGCTGAAGGAGAAGCCGCTCGCGCCCACGGTCTGGACGAAGGCGATCCGGCGGTGGCCGAGGTTGAGCAGGTGCCGGGTGCCGTGCAGGGCGCCGGCCACGTCGTCGACGTAGACGCTCGGGCGTCCGTCGACGTGCTGGCTGACGTAGATCACCGGCATGCCGAGGTCGTCCAGCCGGGCGGTCTCCTCGTCGGTGAGGTCGAAGGAGAACACCAGGAGCGCGTCGGCGTTGCGGCGCGCCGGGAGGTGTTCGAAGAACGCGGTGCGCTCGGTCAGGTCGGGGATCTCGTAGACGTTCAGCTGCATGCCCGCGGCCCGCAGCAGCGGGGCCAGGCTGGACAGGGCGGATCCCATGAACCACGAGTTGAGCGTCGGGACCATCACGGCGACCGTGCCGGTCCTGCCCGTGACCAGGCTGGCGGCCTGCCGCGACACGGCGAAGTTCAGCTCGCGCGCGGCCTTCTCGACGCGGGCCCGGACCTCCGGGGACACGGTCGACAGGCCGCGCAGGGTGCGCGAGACGGTGGAGGTGGAGACCCCGGCCCGTTCGGCCACGTCGGCCATGGTGGGGTGCCGCTGAGCTGGTGGCATGAGCGGACGGTAGCACAGCGACCACGCCGGATCCGGGCTCTTGTGACAGCGCTTTCACGGAGTGGAGAGCCAAGTGGTCAGCCGATTACCGCCAGGTAACGCATTGACTTCGGCACAGCACGCCCCTAGCTTGCAAGCGTTGTCCCGACGGCCGCGAAGCTCTTGCAGTCAAAACCCCTATCTCATCCCTGACCTGCGGTTTCGCCTTCTCGATTTCATGACAACGCAGTCTCACAAGCCGTGACCCGGTTCCGCACGACCAGGAGAGACAGTGACCACCAGAACCACCGCCAGAGCGACCGCGCTCGCTGCCACCGGGCTCCTCCTCACCGCCTGTGGCAGCGGCACCGGAGAGCCCGCGAAGCCGTCGTTCGAAGGGCGCGGCCCCATCACGTACGTGGCCGGCAAGGACACCACCGGCACCGTCCAGCCGATGCTCGACCGCTGGAACAAGGCGCACCCGAAGGAGAAGGTCACCTTCATCCAGCTGCCGACGGACGCGGACGCGCAGCGTCAGCAGATGATCCAGAACGCGGAGACGAAGTCCGACGCCTACACGGTGCTGTCCCTCGACGTCGTGTGGACCTCGGAGTTCGCCGCCCACCGATGGATCGAGCAGCTGCCCCAGAAGCGGTTCCCGCTGGGGAAGATGCTGAAGCCGGTGGTGGAGACCTCGCGCTACCGCGGCGGTCTGTACGCGGTGCCGAGCAGTTCGGACGGCGGCATGCTCTACTACCGCACCGACCTGCTGAGGAAGGCCGGCGTGACCCGGCCTCCGGCCACCTGGGGCGAGATGACCGCCGCCTGTGCCAAGGTGAAGAGGCTGCCCGAGGCGAAGGGCATGTCCTGCTACGCCGGGCAGTTCCAGAAGTACGAGGGGCTGACGGTGAACTTCGCCGAGGCCGTTCACTCCGCGGGCGGCCGGGTCACCGACGCGAACGGCACGCCGGACGTCGACACACCGGAGGCGAAGAAGGGCCTGGACTTCCTCGTCGGCTCCTTCGAGGACGGGACGATCCCCAAGGAGGCCGTCACCTACCAGGAGGAGGACGGCCGCCAGGCCTTCCAGGCCGGCAAGCTCGTCTTCCTGCGCAACTGGCCCTACATGTACTCCCTGGCCCAGAAGAGCGGCGTCGAGGGCAAGTTCGCGGTCGCGCCCCTGCCCGGCCTGAACGGGCCCGGCTCCTCCAGCCTGGGCGGGCACAACATGGCCGTGTCCACCTCCGCCCGGAACAAGGCGACGGCCCTGGACTTCATCGAGTTCATGACCAGCGAGGAGAACACGGGGACGTTCCTGAGGGACGCCTCCCTCGCCCCGCCGTACGCGTCGCTGTACGACGACAAGGCGCTCGTCGGGCAGTACCCGTATCTGCCTGTGCTGAAGGAGTCCATCCTGCGGGCCGTGCCGCGGCCCCGGGTGGTCCCGTACGGCGATGTCACCTCGGCCGTCCAGCAGGAGACGTACGCCGCCCTGAACGGGGAGAAGAGCAGCGCGCGGGCACTGAAGGACCTGCAGAAGGCGCTGCGGAAGGCCGTGGCGCGGTGAGGGCCGGCACCCTGACCGAGACCCCGGCGGGGACCGGCGTCCGGACCCGGCCCCAGCGGCCGGCGACGCGGGGCCGGGCCACCGCCGGTGCCGGGCGGCTGGCCGCGCTGCTGGTCTCCCCCACGCTGCTGGTGCTGACGGTCGTCGTGCTCTACCCGACGCTCATGGCGCTGAAGGAGTCGCTGTACGGGCCGAAGGGCCTGGATCCGAGCACGGGGTTCATCAGCGACACCGAGCCGTTCGTCGGCCTGCGGATCTACGCCGACATCTTCGGCGAGACCGGGGCGCGGTTCTTCAACGCCTTCTGGAACACCACCTTCTTCACCGTCGTCACGGTCTCGCTGGAGACCGTGATCGGGGTGGCCATGGCGCTGATCATGCACCGGGCGTTCCGGGGCCGGGCGCTGGTGCGGGCCGGGATCCTGGTGCCCTGGGCGGTGCCGACGGCGATCTCCGGGCTGCTGTGGCGGTGGATCTTCAACAGCGACGGTGTCGCCAACGCGCTGCTCGGACAGCAGATCCTGTGGACCACGGAGGGCTTCCACGCCAAGGTCGCCGTCATCGTCGCCGAGGTGTGGAAGACCGCGCCCTTCATCGGACTGCTGGTGCTGGCCGGCCTCCAGGTGATCCCGAAGGAGGTCTACGAGGCGGCCCGGATGGACGGGGCCCGCCCGGTGCGCCAGTTCTGGCACATCACGCTGCCGCTGGTGAAGCCGGCGCTGCTGGTGGCCGTGCTGTTCCGCTGCATGGACGCGCTGCGCATGTTCGACCTGCCCTACATCCTCGTCGGCGCGCAGAAGCACTCGGTGGAGACGCTGTCGATGCTCGCGCAGAACGAGGCGTCCAACGTCCGGTTCGGACCGGCCTCCGCGTACGCGGTGATCCTGTTCCTCTACGTCTTCCTGATCGCGCTGGCCTTCGTGCGGCTGCTCGGCACCGACCTCGTCGGGGGCGGGGGCGGCAGGAGGCGCCGTCGTACGGAGGTGACGGCATGACGACCCTCACGGCGAAGTGGCGCGGCGGGCTCGTGTACGCGGGTGTCGTCGTGGTCGTGGCCTACTGTCTGGCCCCGTTCTACTGGATGCTGGTCTCCAGCCTCCGCCGCACCGGCGACATCTTCGACACCACGCTTCTCCCGTCACCGCTGTCCTTCGAGAACTACCGGGCCGTGTTCGATCCCGCGCAGGGCTTCGGGCGGGCACTGCTCAACAGCCTGGTCGTCGCCGGGATCACGACCGTGCTGGCGCTGCTGCTGGCCACGTTCACCGCGTACGCGATGGCCCGGCTGGAGTTCCGTTTCAAGCGGCTGATCCTCACGCTGATCATCGCCACCTCGATGTTCCCGGTGGTGTCGATCGTGGTGCCGCTGCTGAAGCTGTTCACCGACATCGGCTGGATCAACACCTACCAGTCGATGATCGTGCCGAGCATGTCCTTCGCGCTGCCGCTGGCGGTGTGGAACCTGACCACGTTCTTCCGGCAGATGCCGGACGAGCTGGAGCACGCCGCGATGGTCGACGGCTGCACCCGCGGCCAGGCCTTCCGCAAGGTCATCGTGCCGCTGGCCGCGCCCGGCATCTTCACCACCGCGATCATCACCTTCATCGCCGCCTGGAACGAGTTCCTCATCGCCCTGTCGATGACCAACAAGCCCGGCATGCAGACCGCCACGGTCGCCATCTCCAAGTTCACCGGCGCCACGACCTACGAGACCCCCTTCGGCAGCCAGATGGCCGCGGGTGTCCTGGTCACCGTCCCGCTGGTGGTCATGGTGCTGCTCTTCCAGCGCCGCATCGTCGCCGGGCTCACCGCCGGCGCCGCGAAGTAGACCCGTCCCGCATCCGAAGGAGCCACGTGTCCCCCACCGCACCCTGGTGGCGCAGTGCCGTCATCTACCAGGTCTACATCCGCAGCTTCGCCGACGGCAACGGCGACGGCGTCGGCGACATCGCCGGCATCCGCTCCCGGCTGCCGTACCTCAGGTCCCTCGGCGTGGACGCGATCTGGATCAACCCCTGGTACAAGTCGCCGATGGCCGACCACGGTTACGACGTCGCCGACTTCCGCGAGATCGACCCGCGGTTCGGCACCCTCGCCGAGGCCGAGCAGCTCATCGAGGAGGCGCACGAGCACGGGATCCGCGTGATCCCCGACATCGTGCCGAACCACACCTCCGACCAGCACGCCTGGTTCCAAAAGGCCCTCGCCGCCGGCCCGGGCAGCGCGGAACGCGAACGCTACGTCTTCCGCCCCGGCCGGGGCGCCGACGGTGCGCAGCCGCCGAACGACTGGGTCTCCTGCTTCGGCGGGCCGGCCTGGACCCGGCTGCCCGACGGGGAGTGGTACCTGCACCTGTTCGCGCCCCAGCAGCCCGACCTGAACTGGCAGCACCCGCAGGTGCGGGCCGAGTTCGAGTCGGTGCTGCGGTTCTGGTTCGGCCGGGGCGTGGACGGGTTCCGCATCGACGTGGCCCACGGCCTGATCAAGCACCCGGAGCTGCCGGACCTGCCGCCCCGCCGGGACCCGGACGCCGGGCGGCCCCTGGGACACGTCGACCACCCGCACTGGGACCGCGACGAGGTGCACGAGATCTACCGGTCCTGGCGCAAGGTCGCCGACGAGTTCCCCGGCGACCGCTCCTTCGTCGCCGAGGCCTGGGCGGACACACCCGAACGGCTGGCGGCGTACGTCCGCCGGGACGGTCTGCACACGGCCTTCAACTTCGATTTCCTGATGTCGAGTTGGGACCCGAAGGACCTGCGCGCCGTCATCGACGGCTCCCTCGCCATGCTGGGCGCGGTGGGTGCGCCGGCCACCTGGGTCCTCTCCAACCACGACGTGACGCGCCACCCCAGCCGCTACGGCCGCCGGACCGTCAGGCGCTGGGTGGCCAACGAGCCCTACCGCCCGGAGGGCCCCCTCGACCTGGAACTCGGCACCCGGCGCGCCCGGGCCGCCGCCCTGCTGATGCTCGCTCTCCCCGGCGGCGCCTATGTCTACCAGGGCGAGGAACTAGGCCTCCCCGAGGTCGAGGACCTGCCCGAGGACGTCCTCCAGGACCCGACCTGGGAACGCTCCGGCCACACCGACCGGGGCCGCGACGGCTGCCGCGTCCCGATCCCCTGGTCCGGCCGGGCGGCCCCCTACGGCTTCAGCCCCGAGGGCAGCACGGCCGAGCCGTGGCTGCCGCAGCCCGCCCGGTGGGCCGACCACACCGTCGAGTCGCAGGCCGGCGACCCCGACTCCATGCTGGAGCTCTACCGCGCGGCCCTGCGGCTGCGCCGCGACCACCCCGCCCTCGGCGACGGCACCATGACCTGGCTGGACGCCCCGGAGGGGGTCCTCGCCTTCAGCCGCGAGCCGGGTTTCGTCTGCGTGGTGAACCTCTCGGCCGAGCCGTACGAACTGCCGGCGCACTCCGCGCTGCTGCTGGCGAGCGGGTTGCTCGAGAACGGCCTGCTCGGGCCGGACCGGGCGGTGTGGCTGGAGGTGTGACACCGGCCCTCAGGGACACCGGGCCTCAGGGCGCCGCACACGGTGGCGGGTCGCCCTCAACTCTGGCCGCAGCGTTCTGCCGAGCTTCTCTCACGAGGTGCCGAGAGCCGTGGTCTGGTCGTTGTGCGCCGACCAGACCGCGGAACATGGGAGAGCGGAACGGTGAGAGGATTTCGAGGGTGATGGCAAGAACCAGTGACATCGAGAAGGCGGCCGGCGTGCTGCGCGCCGGCGGCCTGGTGGCCCTCCCGACCGAAACCGTCTACGGACTGGGCGCCAACGCCGAAGACCCCGCTGCCGTCTCGCGCATCTTCCAGGTCAAGGGACGCCCACCCTCCCATCCGCTGATCGTCCACATCGGCGGCGCGCAGCACCTGGACGACTGGGTCCAGGACGTTCCCGCGACGGCGCGCCTGCTGGCCGAGCACTTCTGGCCGGGGCCGCTCACGCTGGTCCTGCGGCGTGGTCGGCGAGTGCCCCTGGAAGCCACGGGTGGTCTGGAGACCGTGGCCGTGCGTGTGCCCGACCACCCCGTTGCCCTCGCGCTGCTGTCGGCCTTCGGCGGCGGTGTCACAGCTCCGTCCGCCAATCGCTTCGGCTCGGTGAGCCCCACCACGGCCGGTCACGTGCGGGCGGAGCTCGGCGATGCCGTCGACTTCGTCCTGGACGGCGGTCCCTGCGGGGTCGGCGTCGAGTCGACCATCGTCGACGTCATGGGTGAGACCCCGGCCATCCTCCGGCCCGGTGGAGTGACCCGCGAGGACCTCGAAGCGGTGCTGGGGTATCCGATCGACGTCCCGTCCACGAGCCATGTCCGGGTGCCGGGTCAGCACCCGTCGCACTACGCGCCGTCTGCTCGGGTCGTCCTGGTCGAGCCGGAGAAGGTCGTCGACGAGGCGCGGCTCGCGCAGGAGCAGGGGCACCAGGTTGGCGTCCTTCTTCCCCCGTCCCTCGCCGGCATCCCGGTGAAGGCGCACGCCGTGGCGGATGTCCCGGCGTCCCTGGCCGACTACGCGCGCGAGCTGTACGGGTTCCTGCGCGAACTCGACCAGCGGGGGTGCGATCTCATCGTCGCCTCCATGCCGGTGGAGGAGGGGCTGGGACTGGCGATCGCCAACCGGCTGCGCCGCGCCGCGGGGCCCCGGCCCACCGCGTGACCGCTGTGTTCGTCACCACCGGATCCGAAAGACGGCAGCGGTGGACCGTGAAGGCGGACACGCTCACTGCCGGCTCCGGCCGCGCTGTCGACGATGCCGTGAACGATGCGGTCCGGGCCGCGATCACCTGCCAGGACTACGCCGGAAACTACGCCTCGGGCTTCCCCGACGACCGTGCCGGCGAGGCAACAATGCGAACGCGCTCTCCGCAATGGCACCCCGTCGACGGCGCGGAGCAAGAACACGCGCAGTCGTTCCAGGGCGCCCTCGTCCGGTCCGGCGAGCGCCTCTACCGCCAATGCAGGATGCCGATGCGGAGCATTTCCGGCCCCCGGTCACGCTCCCCCGCCCACCGTGAAGCCGATCACCGTGCCGCCCCCCTCCCGGCGGAACGCGAACGGCGCTCCCCCGTGCGCGAGCGCCACCTCGCGGACGATGGACAGGCCCAGCCCGGAACCGGGCAGGGAGCGGGCGTCGGCGGCGCGGTAGAAGCGGTCGAAGACGCGGGCGAGGTCGTTGTCGGTGATTCCGGGGCCGCGGTCGAGGACCTCGACGCGGATCGTGCCGGGCCGCGCGGGCCCGGCGACGACCAGCTCGATGGGGGCCGTGCCGCCCTGGTCGAACTTCACCGCGTTCTCCACGAGGTTGGACAGCGCCCGGGTGAGCATCCCGGGCCGCCCGTCGGTCGTGGTGTCGCCGCTCGCGCGCAGCACGATCCGCCGCCCGCTGCGGCGCCGGGCGAGACCCGCCACCTCCTCCGCGATGTCGGCGACGTCCACCCGCCGCGGCGGCTCGGTGTCGGACTGCCCGGCCGCGAGGTCGACGAGCTCGTTGACCAGATCGGTCAGCTCCCGGGCCTCCTGCCCGAGGTCGGCTACCAGTTCCTCGCGGGCCCCGGGCGGGAGCTCGTCGATCCGGCGGAGCAGGGAGATGTTCGTCCGCAGGGAGGTCAGCGGCGTCCGCAGCTCGTGGCCCGCGTCCTGGACCAGCCGGCGCTGGTCCTCCTCGGACTGGGCGAGCCGGCCCAGCATCCGGTCGAAGGCCCGGCCCAGCCGCCCCACCTCGTCGTGCCCGGCGACGGGCACCTGGATGCCGAGCCGCCGGGTGCGGGCGACATCCTCGGCGGCGTCGGTGAGGACGACCAGACGGCGCGTGATCCGCCGGGCCAGCCACCAGCCGAACAGGCCTGCGCCGACCACCACGGCCGCCATCAGCACCAGCGTCCGCTGCTGGAGCGCCCGCAGCAGATCCTCGACGTCGCTGAACTCCTGCGCGATCTGCACCGCGCCCCGGCCGCCGCCGAGGGAGACGGTCGCGACCCGGTAGACGTCGTTGCCGACGTCGACGTCCTTGTGCTCGGCGACCCGCCCGGACGCCGGTGCGGCGGCGATCCGCACGTCGGCACCGGTGACCGGCAGCCCCGGGCTGCCCGGGTCGACGACGTGCCCGTCCGGGCCGAGCACCTGCACATCGGTGCGGGCGGGCCGGACCAGGTCGTGGCCGGGCGCGGCGGACGAGAAGTCGCCGGGTGACATCCGGTTCCCGCGCACCTCGTCCCGCAGGTCCTGCACGACCTCGTCGAACACCGTCTGCTGGTCCACCCGCACCAGCCGGGCCGCCGCGCTGTAGGAGAGGATGCCGACCAGGATCGTCACGGCCGCCGTCACCGCCGCGAACGACACGGCGAACGTGGTCCGCAGCGAGACCAGCTTCGGCCGCCGCCCGCTCAGCAACCGGCGGAGGCGGCCCACTCAGTCCTCCCGCAGCACGTAACCCACGCCGCGCACCGTGTGGATCAGCAGCGGCGCGCCCGGCTCGTCGAGCTTGCGGCGCAGGTAGCCGACGTAGACGGCGAGGTTCTTCGAGCCGGGCCCGAAGTCGTAGCCCCAGATGCGGTCGTAGATCGTCGAGTGGTCGAGGACGATGCCGGCGTTGCGGACCAGCAGCTCCAGCAGCTCGAACTCGGTGCGGGTCAGCTCCAGCTCGCGCTCACCCCGCCAGGCCCGGCGGGCCTGCGGGTCCATACGGATGCCGGCGGCCTCCAGGAACCGCCCGGGGACCGCCTTCGGCGCCTCCTCGGCCGCCGGGGCGCTGCCGGCGGCCACCGGGCTGGTGCGGCGCAGCAGGGCACGCAGCCGGGCGAAGACCTCCTCGACGTCGAAGGGCTTCACGACGTAGTCGTCGGCGCCCGCGTCCAGGCCGGCGATCCGGTCGGCGGTCTCCACCAGGGCCGTCAGCATCAGGACCGGCGTCCGGTCGCCCTCGGCGCGCAGCACGCGGCACACCTGGAGCCCGTCGATGCCGGGCATCATCACGTCCAGGACGAGGACGTCCGGGCGGTTGCGGTGGGCCTGCGCCAGTGCCTCGACACCGTCGGCGACCGCCACGACCTCGTAGCCCTCCAGGGTCAGGGCGCGCTCCAGGGCGTTGCGGATGGCGCGGTCGTCTTCGGCGAGCAGCACTGTTTGGGGCACGCGTCCAGTGTGCCAAGCCGCCCGGCCCCCGGGACCGGATGAGCTGCGCCGGAGCGGCCTTCTTACTCCTCTCTCACCCCGTGCGCGGGGCCGCCGGGCCGGGTCCTACCGGCCTCTCACCCGCGGGCTCGGGCCGCCGCGAGCCGGGCCGCGTGCGTGGGCGCGTCCGGCACGTCCGCCGGGCGGCCGACGGCGAACTCCTTGCGCAGCACCGGTACGACCTCCTCGCCCAGCAGGTCGATCTGCTCCAGCACGGTCTTCAGCGGCAGTCCCGCGTGGTCGATCAGGAACAGCTGGCGCTGGTAGTCGCCGGCGTACTCGCGGAAGGACAGGGTCTTCTCGATGACCTGCTGCGGGGAGCCGACGGTCAGCGGCGTCTGGTCCGTGAAGTCCTCCAGCGACGGCCCGTGCCCGTACACGGGGGCGACGTCGAAGTAGGGCCGGAACTCCCGGACGGCGTCCTGCGAGTTCCGCCGCATGAACACGTGCCCGCCGAGCCCGACGATCGCCTGCTCGGGCGTGCCGTGCCCGTGGTGCGCGTACCGCGCCCGGTACAGCTCGACCATGCGCTTGGTGTGGTCGGCCGGCCAGAAAATGTTGTTGTGGAAGAAGCCGTCGCCGTGGAACGCGGCCTGCTCGGCGATCTCCGGCGAGCGGATCGACCCGTGCCAGACGAACGGCGGTACGCCGTCCAGCGGGCGGGGCGTCGCGGTGAAGCCCTGGAGGGGCGTGCGGAACCGGCCCTCCCAGTCGACGCCCTCCTCGCGCCACAGGCGGTGCAGCAGGGCGTAGTTCTCCACGGCGAGCGGGATGCCCTGCCGGATGTCCTGCCCGAACCAGGGGTAGACGGGGGCGGTGTTACCGCGGCCCAGCATCAGGTCGACCCGGCCGTCGGCCAGGTGCTGGAGCATCGCGAAGTCCTCGGCGATCTTCACCGGGTCGTTGGTGGTGATGAGGGTGGTGGCCGTGGAGAGGACCAGGCGCTCGGTGCGAGCCGCGACGTAGCCGAGCATGGTCGTCGGGGACGACGGCACGAACGGCGGGTTGTGGTGCTCGCCGGTCGCGAAGACGTCGAGCCCGGCCTCCTCGGCCTTCAGCGCGATGGCGACCATGGCCTTGATCCGCTCGCGCTCGGTCGACGTCCGGCCGGTGGTCGGGTCGGGCGTGACGTCACCGACGCTGAAGATCCCGAACTGCATGGTCGCTCACCTTCCAGTTTGTTTACTCTTCAACCGTACCCGGAGGCCTCCTCTCCCTCATGCGAAGCTGACCGTCATGTTCGTGCTCCGCTCCGCCGCCCTGTTCGTCGTCGCCGCCCTCTTCGAGATCGGCGGCGCATGGCTGGTCTGGCAGGGCGTGCGCGAGAGCCGGGGCTGGCTGTGGGCGGCCGGCGGTGTCCTCGCGCTCGGCGCCTACGGCTTCGTCGCGACGTTCCAGCCCGACGCCCACTTCGGCCGGGTCCTCGCCGCCTACGGCGGGATCTTCGTCGCCGGTTCGATCCTCTGGGGCGTGGTCGCGGACGGCTACCGCCCGGACCGCTGGGACATCACGGGCGCACTGATCTGCCTCGCGGGCATGGCGGTCATCATGTACGCCCCGCGAGGAGACTGAACGGGCCCCTGGGGGCTCAGAACGGCTCGTCAGGCGGCAGCAACCCCAGCTGCCCCAGGAAGTCCATCTCGTCGAAGTACAGCCGGTAGTCGACGATCCGCCCGTCCTTCACCGTGGCGATGTCCACCCCGCGGATCCGGATCTCCTTCTGCGTCGGCGGCAGCGTCTCCCCGTTCGGCAGCTCCAGCGGCCCGGTGTTGCGGCCGCTGAAGATCCCCTCGTCGATGGCCGTGTCACCGACCTCGTAGGAGTGCAGCGACTGGAACGTCGCCTCGGGAACCGCCTCCGTCATCCCCCGCCAGTACTCGACGATGTCGTCGCGCCCGTGCAACTCGCCCTCGTCGGGCGTGAAAGCGACCGCGTCCTCGGCGTACAGCTCGCCGATGGTCTTCAGATCGGCGTGCGAGGTGAGCGCGTCGGTGAGCCGGTCCATGACCTCACGTGCCTCGCCCATGATCCACCTCCAGGAAGGCCCAGGAAACCAGGGGATCACCCGCCCTCATTCTCCCACCGCGGGCCCGACCTATCCTGGCCGGAAGTCCTGAGGCCGTATCCGGCCCGCACCCCACGCCCGAGGAGCTCCCATGGCCACCGCCGCCCCGTCCGCAGCCTCCCGCATCGCCGTCGTCACCGGTGCGAGCAGCGGAATCGGCGCCGCCACGGCACGGCAGCTCGCCGCGGCCGGCTACCGCGTCGTCCTCACGGCCCGGCGCAAGGACCGGATCGAGGCGCTGGCGGAGGAGATCAACAAGGCGGGCCACCAGGCCACGGCCTACGCCCTCGACGTGACGGACCGCGCCGCGGTCGACGAGTTCGCCACGGCCTTCCAGACGATCGGGGTCCTGGTCAACAACGCGGGCGGCGCGCTCGGCGCCGACCCGGTCGCGACCGGCGACCCCGCCGACTGGCGCCAGATGTACGAGACGAACGTCATCGGCACCCTCAACCTCACCCAGGCCCTGCTGCCCAAGCTGGTCGCGAGCGGCGACGGCACGGTCGTGGTCGTCTCCTCCACCGCCGGCCACGGCACCTACGAGGGCGGGGCGGGCTACGTCGCCGCCAAGCACGGCGCCCACGTCCTGGCCGAGACCCTCCGCCTGGAGATCATCGGGCAGCCGGTCCGCGTCATCGAGATCGCCCCCGGCATGGTCAAGACCGACGAGTTCGCCCTGACCCGCTTCGCCGGTGACACGGAGAAGGCGGAGAAGGTCTACCAGGGCGTCGCCGAGCCCCTCACCGCCGACGACGTCGCCGACACCATCACCTGGGCGGTCACCCGCCCCGCCCACGTCAACGTCGACCTGCTGGTCCTCCGCCCCCGCGCCCAGGCGTCGAACACGAAGGTGCACCGGGAGCTGTAGAGCCGGCCGTTCCCCGGGAGCTGCAGAGCCGGCCGGTCAGCCCTTGACGCAGACGACCTGCTTCAGCTTCGCCACGACCTCGACCAGGTCCCGCTGCTGGTCGATGACCTGCTCGATCGGCTTGTAGGCACCCGGGATCTCGTCCACGACACCGGAGTCCTTGCGGCACTCCACGCCCCGGGTCTGCTCCTCCAGGTCCTTCGTCGAGAACCGGCGCTTGGCCGCGTTGCGGCTCATGCGCCGGCCCGCGCCGTGCGACGCGGAGTTGAAGGCCTTCTCGTTGCCGAGGCCCTTCACGATGTACGAACCCGTGCCCATGGAGCCGGGGATGATTCCGTAGTCGCCGGAGCCGGCCCGGATCGCGCCCTTGCGGGTCACGAGCAGGTCCATCCCGTCGTAGCGCTCCTCGGCCACGTAGTTGTGGTGCGCGCTGATCTCCGGCTCGAAGGCCGGCTTGGCCTTCTTGAACTCCTTGCGGACCACGTCCTTCAGGAGCGCCATCATGATCGTGCGGTTGTACTTCGCGTACTCCTGCGCCCAGAACAAGTCGTTGCGGTACGCCGCCATCTGCGGGGTGTCCGCCACGAAGACCGCGAGGTCACGGTCGACCAGACCCTGGTTGTGCGGGAGCTTCTGGGCGATGCCGATGTGGTGCTCGGCCAGTTCCTTGCCGATGTTGCGGGAACCGGAGTGGAGCATGAGCCAGACAGAACCGGTCGTATCCGTGCAAACTTCGACGAAGTGATTTCCGGATCCGAGCGTCCCCATCTGCTTCGTGGCACGTTCCTGACGGAACTTGACCGCTTCGGCGATCCCGTCGAACCGCCCCCAGAACCCCTCCCAGCCCGCCGTACCGAACCCGTGCAGCCGCCCCGGGTCGACGGGATCGTCATGCATCCCCCGCCCCACCGGAATCGCCTGCTCGATCCTCGACCGCAGCCGCGACAGATCCCCCGGCAGGTCGTTCGCCGTCAGGGACGTCTTCACCGCCGACATGCCGCAGCCGATGTCGACGCCCACCGCCGCCGGGCACACCGCGCCCTGCATGGCGATGACCGAGCCGACCGTCGCACCCTTTCCGTAGTGCACGTCGGGCATGACCGCCAGACCCTTGATCCAGGGCAGTGTGGCGACGTTCTGGAGCTGCTGCAGCGCCGAGCCCTCGACCGTGGCCGGGTCGGCCCACATCCGGATCGGCACCTTCGCACCAGGCACCTCTACATACGACATAGCGTCCTCAATCCCCCGTAAAACGAACAGAAGTCCTCAACCGCAAATACCGGCGCCAAGGTCGACGAAAGGGAATCCGGACCGGCGTCCACGGCAGTGCGTGCGATACACATTGTGTCCATCGGCCGCCCCACGGCGGCAAGCCAATATCCGTGCCGAGAGGAGCCTCCACGTGCAACGGAAGGCGTACGCACCCGGTATCGCCGCGCTCCTCGCCGTCCTGCTGGCCGGCTGCACCGGCAGCTCGGACGACGGCGGCGCGACGGACGACTCCAACCCTGGCGACACGGGCACCGCGACGGCCGCCGCCGAGCCGGGCCGCTACCGCACGCTGCCCGAGCCCTGCACCGCGGTCGGTCACGGCACGCTCGACGAACTCCTGCCCGGCATCCGGCAGATCACCGACGAGGAACAGCGCGAGAAGGCGTACGAGGGCGAGGCGACCGTCACGTTCGACACCGACCGCAAGGTCGGCTGCCAGTGGAAGGTCGACGGCCCGCAGGCCACCGACCATCTGCTCGTCGACTTCGAACGGGTCGTCTCCTACGACAGTGCGGTCAGCGACGACAGCCAGGCCGAGCAGCTCTACGCGGAGAAGCAGGCGGCGGCCCACCTCCCCGAGCCCACCGCGACGGAGTCCGCCGCGCAGCCCACGGACGCGGGCAGCACCCCGGCCGGCGGTTCCTCGGCCGCCCCGAGCGGCTCCCCCGCTGCAGGTTCCTCCCCCTCCGGCACCGCTTCGCCCTCGCCGTCCACGTCCGTCGCCCCGGACGAGCTCCAGCCGCGCGTCCTCGAGGATCTCGGCGAGGAAGCCTTCATCGACGACCAGCTGAGCAGCTCCGGTTCGACGGCCAAGCAGCGGACGGTGACTGTGGCGTTCCGCACGTCCAACGTCATAGTGACCATCGAGTACATCGAGCAGCCGGCCACCGTCGGCGTCGTCCCGGACAGCAAGGAATTGCAGGACAGGGCCCAGAAACTGGCCTCCCAGCTGGCCGATTCGCTGGGCGACTGAGTCCCCTTCACGCACCCTTCACCCACACCCGCAAAGCACCCGAAGGAAAAACACACCACGGCCTCAGCGCGTACGGTGACCACTCGGACCCGTTCCGACCGCAGGAACCACGAGCGTCATGAGTGAAGGAACCATGCAGCGACGAGTACAGCGTGACCAGCGAGATCAGCGAGCGAAGCGAATGAACCGCGTCCTTGTCTGCGCGGCCGCCGTCCCCGTGATGCTGGTCGCCGCCGGCTGCTCCTCGGACTCCGGCTCCGGCGACAGCACGGACAAGGCCGCGAACGCCGCCGCCTCGGCGTCCGCGAGCCCGTCGCCGACCGTGGCGGCGGCGGCGTACGGCAAGCTCCCGGAGCCGTGCAAGGTGCTGTCGAAGAAGACGCTGAAGGACCTCGTCCCGAAGAGCAAGTCGGGCAAGGAGGGCAAGTCGGACGACATCTCGACGCGCGCCGGCTGCTCCTGGAACAGCCTCGACAACAACGGCGTGAAGGGCTCGCAGTTCCGCTGGCTCAACGTGTCGATGCTCCGCTTCGAGTCCGACGCCACGCGCGGCCCGGCCGACAAGCTGGCCCAGGAGTACTACGCCAAGCAGGTCCAGGACGCCCAGGGCGTGGACGGCGCCAAGAGCACCAAGTCGGAGCCGGTGACCGACATCGGCGACCAGGCGACGGCCGTGCGCTACGAGCTGAAGAAGAAGGAAGGCACCTTCAAGCAGCAGACGGTCGTGGCACGCGTCGAGAACGTCGTCGTCACGCTCGACTACAACGGCGCGGGCCTGGCCGGTGACAAGGCGCCGAGCGCCGACGACCTGACGAAGGACGCGAAGAAGGCCGCCGAGGAGGCGGTCAAGGCCGTGTCCGAGGCGAACGGCGCGGGCGGCAAGGCGGGCGGCGCCCCCTCGAAGGAGGCGTCGAAGTCCCCCTCGAAGGAGGCCTCTTCGTCCCCGTCGAAGTCGTCGTCCGAGAAGCCCGCCTCGAAGAGCTGAACACCGCCGACCGGAACCGGCCACCCGTCCTCCGCACACATGTGTCACCCTGTTGCGCGCAACAGCACGCAAGGGGAGGGGAGTAACGGGTGGCCGCGCCACTGCAACTGACTCGGATGCACCGCGTTCTCATCGGTGTGGTCGTGGCCGGCGCCGTGATCATCGCCGGTATCGGCTTCGCCGGTTCGTACGCGGCGGTCCGTGAGCTGGCCCTCAAGAAGGGCTTCGGGAACTTCTCCTACGTCTTCCCGATCGGCATCGACGCGGGCATCTGCGTCCTGCTGGCCCTGGACCTGCTCCTCACCTGGATCAGGATCCCGTTCCCCCTGCTCCGTCAGACGGCCTGGCTCCTGACGGCGGCGACGATCGCCTTCAACGGCGCCGCGGCCTGGCCGGATCCGCTCGGTGTCGGCATGCACGCGGTGATCCCGATCCTGTTCGTGGTCGCGGTCGAGGCGGCCCGCCACGCGATCGGCCGGATCGCCGACATCACGGCCGACAAGCACATGGAGGGCGTCCGCCTCACCCGCTGGCTGCTCTCCCCCGTGCCGACGTTCCTCCTGTGGCGCCGGATGAAGCTCTGGGAGCTCCGCTCCTACGACCAGGTCATCAAGCTGGAGCAGGAACGTCTCGTCTACCAGGCCCGCCTGCGCAGCCGCTTCGGCCGGAACTGGCGCAGGAAGGCACCGGTGGAGTCCCTGATGCCGCTCCGACTGGCCCGGTACGGCGTGCCGCTGGCGGAGACCGCACCGGCCGGCCTCGCTGCCGCGGGGATCGAACCGCAGCTGCTCCCACCGCAGCCCGCAGCTCCTGCCGCGCCGGCACCGGAACTGGAGTCCGGGGTCGGCCAGGCCAAGACGCCCACCGAGGCGTCGATGCCGATCGCGGCTGTCGAGGAAGGGCCGAGCCAGTGGTTCGCCACTCCTCAGACCGCGCAGTACAAGGGCGGATACGACCCGAACTACGAGCCGCCCAGGTATACGCCTCCGCAGCAGCCTGCTCGGCAGGAGCCTGCTCCGCAGCCGACGCCCGAGCCTCGCCAGGAGCAGGAGCAGGAGCAGGTGCAGGAGCCGGGGCCGGGGCCGCACGTCCAGGTGCCGAACGGCGCGGGCGGCATGCGCCCCCTGGGCGAAGGCGTAGCGGACGCGGTGCCCTCGGACGAGGACCTGTACCAGGTCTTCCGGTACTCGATAGACGGCGAGGGCATGCCCACACCCGGCGCTTTCGCCGCGAACGTCGAGGCCACGTACGGGCTGCGTCTGCAGTCCCGGGAGCTGAACCAGTACATGGACCAGTTCGCGGGACGTCTCAACAGTGAGCTGCTGGAGGAGCACATCGCTTAGCGAAGCGGCGCGTCTGTGGTCAGCCGGCGACCGTCCAGGTGTCTCCGCCCGCGAGCAGTGCGCCGAGGCGGGAGAGGGCGAAGGCCGTGGTGGGTTACCCGTGTTCCAGCCGGATCACCGCCTCCTGGGCCGACCGGCGATCCTTACCGGATGACCACGCGGTCGACGGGCTTCACCGCCTTCGCCGAGGAATGGGCAGGCACCGCGGGGCTCCTCAGATGCTCGGACTCCGGAAGGACTGGCAGGAACGCGAAGGGGCGGGCCGATCGCCAGGCGGGGGATGGCTGACGACCGACCCTGTCACGGGGTGATTCACAGTCTGTGGAAGCCGTCTGCAAAACCTCTGGACGTCGCCTGGAGGACGGTCGCGCTCAGCTCCAGGCGATCAGGCGGCTGGGGCGCTCCAGTATCGCGGCGATGTCCGCGAGCACCTTGGAGCCAGTTCTCCTCGACCAGATCGTCCGGCGCGCCCGCGAGGGCGGCCAGCGACAGCGTCTGGGCATCCTTGATGTTGGGGACGAGCAGTCCGCGGGGGGGGGGGGAGTGGTCATTGCCATGCGGGGGACTGTCTCAGGCGCGGGAGGGCGTCACAGAAGAACGCCGCCGAGAACCGCTTCGATCATCTCCTGGATCTGCTCGTCGGTAAGCGGCTTGCCATGGCCCAGGTACAGACGCAGGATCACCACACCCGCGAGCAGGTCCACGACGGCGGAGAGGTTGACGTCCTGGCGGACCAGCCCGTCGGTCCGGCCACGGACGAACACCGCCTCGACGGCGTCGTGCCAGGGGCAGACCCACGTGTCCATGTGGCTGGACGGGAAGTTGGGATCGCCGGCCGCCTGAGCCGCGAGGTGCGGCAGGAGCCGCCCCTCGGGCGCGTTGAGCAGCGCGTCCCGAAGCCAGCGCGTCATGGCGAACAGATCCTCGTGAAGGTCGCCGCTGGGCTCGACGTCGAAGTCCGCCATCAGCGCGTCCAGGGCGCCGATGATCATTTCTTCTTTCGTATGCCGGCGTCGGTAGACGGTGGCTCTTCCCGCTCCTGCCCGGCGGGCGACCTGTTCCACGGTCAGCCCCTGGAACCCGGACTCGCCCAGCACTGTCACTGCGGCCCGCGGGATCGCTGGGTCCGCGCGGTGGTTGCGGGGACGCCCGATGGGGCTGGATGCGGCATGTCGATCTTCACGCGCCTCGTACATCTATCCCGTCAGCCTCTCGATATGACCACTGCCGTAGACCGTGCACGCTCCGAACCAATCATCCTACGTGCTCAGTTACGGACGAGGAGGACTCAGCCGAGGTCGGGGCTGCGGCAGGCTGCGACGGCGAGGTAGGCCCCGAAATGCCGGTTGCATCTGGTCGTGTGAAGATGCCCCGCGGAGGCGCGGTCAGCCTGTGCGCAACTCACCCTCCTCCGGAACGGCATGCGCCGATCGACGCAGAACGGAGTGCCGCCCCGACGCCCACTCCTCCTCCGCGCATTCGGTCGCGAAGGTGCGCGTCAGGTCGTCGAACCGGTAGCTGCCGGCCCCTATCCGCTCCAAGAGGCCCAGGTCGGCCAGCAATTCGAGTTGGGCAGCGACCTCGGAGCGGTGCACGCCCAGCAACTGACTGGATTCGGGCACACCGATCATCTCCAGGCCCACCATGCTGAGCAGCCGGAACAGATGGGCCGTCTCGCTCGGCAGACTGCGATAACTGCCGGTCAGCGAGGCACGCACGCTCATCCCGTCGTCGCCCGCGACCGCCAGCAGATCGAGCCGGGCGACCGGGTCCTCATAGAGAGCCGCCAGCCGCTCGGGGCTCGCATAGGGGTCCTCCAGCAATGCCGCGGCGGTGATCCGTATGCCCAGAGGGAGATATCCGCACAGCTCGACCAGCCGCTGGACGGCCGCCCCTTTGCTCCTTTCGCCCGCATCGCCGAGGAGCTTGCCGAGGAGTTCGGTGGCGGGACCGGGAGCGAGCGGCTTGAGTCCGATGCGGTGCGCACCGTACCGCGCGACCAGCCCGCGCTGCGGTCGGCGACTGGTGACGATCACGCACGCCGACCCCTGGGGGATCAACGGCCGGATCTGCTCCATGTCCACCGCGTCGTCCAGCAGGATCAGCATCCGCTTCTCGTGCAGCAGGCTGCGGTACAGCATGGCCCGGCTGTCGAGATCGACGGGCAGGGCCGTCCGGCTGACCCCCAGGCTCTCCAGCAACCTTCCCAGGACGCGGAAGGGGGGGTGCGGACGGTCACCGGTCCCACCGAGGTCCGCGTAGAGCTGCCCGTCCGGGAAGCAGGCCGACGACTCATGTGCCAGTTCCAGAGCCAGGGCGCTCTTGCCCACCCCGGGCGGGCCGTCGATGGCGAAGATGGGGGTGGCCCGGCCCCGCACGGAGTGCGCCAGGCCGAGCAGAGTGCCCACCTGCTCCAACTCCGTGTCGCGTCCGATGAACATATGGGCGCGTGACGGCAGCTGACGTGGACTCAGTCCCGTCCGGGTCACTACGACGCCTTCGCTCTCCGCCGGGGAGGGCGCCTGCACGAGGACCGGGCCGCTCGGCGGTGCCAGCTGCCGCAAGACGCCGTCGTCCACCCTGCCCGCCAGGATTCGGGCGTGCAACTCCTGCAGTTCGGACCCGGGCTCTATGCCGAGTTCGTCGCGCAGGTGGGAACGGGCCTCACCGTACGCCTGGAGGGCGTGAGCCTGCCGGCCGCACCGGTAGAGGGCCAGCATCAGCAGGCAGCGTAACTTTTCGCGCAGGGGTTCCTGCGCGATGGCCTCACTCGTCACCACGATCGCCTCTTCGCTGCGCCCGGCGGCGATCATTCCGGCGATCCAGTCCTCCGCGGCGGAGAAGCGCATCTCGCGCAGCCGGCTTCGCTCCATGGCCGCGAAAGGACCGGGCACTCCGGCAAGCGCCTCCCCGCGCCACAGCCCCAGCGCCTTGCCGAGCGTGTCGAACGCGGCGTCCGACCGCCCCTCCGTGGTCAGACGCCGGGCCTCCGCGAACTGCTGCACGAACTGGGTGGCATCCACCGACTCCAAAGGGAGACGCAGTTCGTAGCCACCCGCCGCAGAGAGCAGAACTCCTCCCGAATCACGTCCGCGGCGTGTGGGGTCCAGGACCCTGCGCAGGCCCGCGATGTAGGTGTGCACACCGTTCAGGGCCGTGTTGGGCGCCATGGGGCCCCACAAGCCGTCGATGATCTGGGCGGGGCCTACGACTGTTCCCCGATGAGTGCTGAGCAGCGCAAGCAGTGCCCGCTGCTTGGGCGGCCCGACGGCTAATTCCTTGTCACCTCGCCAGACTCGGAGTGGGCCGAGAAGCTGAACAGACAGCGAATTTGCTGCAGCCGACATGAATTCCCCCTTGAGACCCCCGACGTGGATGCGTCCTGGGGCGCGACCGATCCACACACGAGGTCAGAGGGGCTTTTGCGAAAGCCCAGCGGTGACACAAGCATCCATCACTCCCCCGCCCACGTGGCAGCATGCCTTGGTCATATTCCGACTTCACTGCACTGATATTCGAGCATATGACATCATCGGCAACAAGACAGTCTTGCGCCACCGTAAATTCCTGTGCGTAACCAGTCATCGCTTGCGTCGCGTCAGCGCGTAGCGACCAGGCGATCTTGCATCGGCAGGCCCTAGTTGTGCTGTTCGGGGACGTTGGTGCCGCCCGCTGGGCAGCCCGCTACCGCCGGCACGGGGCAGCAGGAATGCACCATTGCTTCAGCTGTCCACGCCACAGCCCTCGCAAGACACCGTCCACGGTCGAACGCCAGGTCGTACGGCTGCGGCGCGAGCACCGCATCGGCCCCGTCCGGCCGGCCGCCCGCACCGGCATCGCCGCCTCCACCGACCACCGGATCCTGCACCGTCACGGCCTGCCTGCTCTGGCCGCCACCGACCGGGCCACAAGCGAACCCGTACACCGATACGAACGCTCCCGGCGAACTGGTCCACATCGACGTCGCCTACCTGCACACCGCCCCTTGTAGGGCCGGCGGACCACAGGCCGCGAGATCGCGGTGGCGACGGAGGGTCGACGGCGGGCGGCGGAGAACGCCGTACCGCAGCTCAGGAGCTGCGCGAGGGCAGACGTCAGGCTCAGCGCGAGCCACTGGGGCAACGGCTGCCCAGTAAAAATCCAGATCTCGTCCAGACAACCCCCCGCAGACTGGCATCTGCCCTCGAGTGGCTCAGCCCCCCGACAGCGCCCAGGCTGGGGGCCGACCCACTGCTCCGTCCTTCTAGAGCGATCAACAAGGAGCCACCTGTGTTGGTCGAAACCTCGACTGAGACGGTGAAGGGCGTGGTCCGGGTGACCGTCCGGTCCACTGGTGACGTAGTCCCGGCGATGCGCCTCTCCGAGGCCCCGGCGCAGCTTCGAGGCCGCGCTCAGCCGCCCGACGGCAGGTCAGCTTCTTGTTGACCGGCTGCATGCACTTCCGAATTCAGCCCCATCTCTGACTTCGAACGAATCCAATGCACCCGGTTCCTGACCGTACGGGAGTAGCCTTGCATATCGCATTCATCCACACCCCGATCCCGCTTCGCGAGGTAAAGAATCGGGGCGACTACTGGCGGAGCTTCGACACGCGGTACATCGCCTCACATCCCAACGTTCAGCCCATGCGCAAAATCCTCTGGGAGCTCCCCCACTGGGTTCCCTGGTTGGCCGGTGTTCTCGAGGACGCCGGTTTCGACTCGATGGAAGCCTTGGACTTCTACGGAGACTGCGCGGTTATCGACGGAATGGACGAGGCGAAGATCACCGAGCGCCTGATGAGCCATCCCGCTGACGTCTATCTCTTCTCGCCGATGACCATCAACCTGCCGCAAGCACTGCGCATCGCCGAGATAGTAAAGGGGTTGTACCCGCGGGCGACAACCATCTTCGGCGGTGTGGTGGTGACGCCTCTGTACGAGGAAGTGGCCAGGAATCGCAGCGTGGACTACGTAGTCCGTGATCGCGGTGAGTACGCCCTGCCTGAGTTGCTGATCGCTCTGCGTGACGGCAAAGACCTCGACGGGATCCGCAACATCGTATTCGAGCGCCCCGACGGTGAGTTGGCCGTCGCGAAGCTCAACCCCTACATGCCGGTGGAGAGGATTCCTTTCCCCAAGGTCGACATATTCCCTGAAGACACCGGGCTCGACCTCCGGTACATCCGGCAGAACTACGCGCTGGGATGCCCGTTCACCTGCGACTTCTGCACGATTCAGACCATCGGCAGGAAGCCGGAGTATTTCTCGCCGGAGCGGGTCGTCTCAGAAGTTGCCGCCTATCGCGCACAGTTCGGTGAACATCACCACGTCTACTTCGGTGATGAGACGTTCACTGCGAACACACAGCGCACCTTGGAAATCTGCAGCGCACTGGAAGAGCAGGGGAATATCACCTACGACTGCCAGACGCGCCTCAACTGCCTCAGGGACGAGCGCCTTCCTGACGCGTTGTACCGGAGCGGCTGCCGTTGGCTGGAGATCGGCCTGGAGTCCTCGAGCCCCGAAACCCAGCACGCCTTCAAGCAACACACGAAACTCGACCCGCTCGAGGATACTCTGGCTCGGCTCCGGGATGCCGGCCTCCCCACTTGTTCCTATCTCATAGTGGGCCTGCCCAACGAAAAGCCCGACGCCATGAGGCACACCGTCGAGTGGGCGGCATCCCTCATCGACCGCGGATTGCTTTATGCGTCCTACATATCACTGTTCGTCCCTTACCCGGGTACGCCCATGTTCGACCACCCGGAACGCTACGGGATGAAGTTGCTGCATCGTCAATACGACCTGTACAACGAGGAACTCCCTCCAGTGGTGGACACGAAGTACGCGACGAGCGACGAGGTGTACGAGATCTTCGTCGAGGGCGTGGGGACCCTTGCCGAGGCAATGGGCCGAGCGCCGGCTCACACCTTCGCTCATGCGGATCAGGTTCCCGAACATCGCGCCTACGGGGAGTTTTGGCGAGCCAGCTAGGGCTCGGTCCTCAGGCACATAGATTCCGTACAGGTTTCATCCAGACGCCCTGGTCATACTTGCGCACCGTACCTCTCGAACCGGTGCATCAATCGAGGAACCAACGGAGGACTTAGGAGATGACTAACCAGACACCTTTGCGCGATTCCCCGAGTGATATCGCCGCACTGAGCGAACGGTTCAGCAGGCTGCCCCAGTTCCGCTCGACCAATAGACCATTCATCGTGGACAATCCCTATCACCGGCCCATGAATCCCGGTGCGCTGCTGGAGCTGGACTGGAGGAGCCCTCTTACCGAGGACACCTTCGCATCGAACGACAGCCTCATCGTGAACCGCCTCCTGATGAACATCTACGAGAGCGATGCACTGTTCCTGCCGGAAGCTGGGCTGAAAAAGTTCGAGAGTGAATTCGTCGACTTCTACCACCAGGACAGCAAGGTGCTGGGGGACCGCATACGCCCCGACGCCGAGAACTTTTCCTTCGGTTTCCTGGACGACTCCGTCGGAGTCTCCGGAAAATGGGACGAGGACAGCCTCCGCACCCATCTGCGGCACGCGGTCCACCAGGCCGAACACGGCGGGCGTCCAGTGTTCGATGCGATCCTGTCGGCCCGCGACCTGAAGGTCGCCGCGAGTACCCAGATCGTGCAGATGGCGCTCGACGGTCTGACCGAGGCGACCGCGATGGCGCAGAACCTCGGCGGCGCTTTCGGACCCGAGCAGAGCGAGTTGTTCAAGATATTCGTGGACGAGTTCGGTTACGGCGTATTCTCCGCGAAGCACAGCACCCTTTTCATGGATATGTGCCGCAGTGTGGGTATGTCCACGACGCCGCACCACTACTGGTTCTTCTACCTGCCCACTTCCATCGCGATCAACAACTACTTCTACTGGGCCACCAGGAACAGAACCGGGTTCTTCCGCTACATCGGCGCCATGGCCTTCCTCGAAGCCAGTTTCGCCTCCTTCTTCGTGGAGCTCAACAAGGTGCTCCGTGAGGCATACGGTGAAACCGTCGATACGCGGTACTGCAACGAGCACGCGCATATCGATCAGCACCACGGCCGGATGGCGGTCGAGGATCTGCTGATTCCCCTGGCGCGTAAGCACGGCCCCGTCGCAGCGAAGGGGCTGTTGCAGGGAGTCGAAGAGATCCAGTTGCTCGCCCGCCTGGGCGATGCCGATCTGCTTGCCCAGCTGGCCTGGTACCCGGCGCTCACCGATCAGGTGGCGACAACCGAACGAACCGGCCCTGTCACGGAGATCGACAGCGACACGGCGTTCGACACCGAGGTCGCATCGGCCGACACCCGGATACAGGTGCTCGGCGGGGAAGCGCTGCTCTACAACTCGGCCACCGGGGACCCTCTGCGCGTGCCACAGGGGAAAGCCGTGATCGTACCGGCCGGCCGGCTCTACGGAATCCGTGCCGACCGTCGCACACAGATCACGAAGGAACCGGTCATATGAAGAGAGGCAAGGCCGCGCCCGTGCCACGCACCCGGACGGAGTTCCACCGGGCCGAGCACAACGCGGTCGTCATCGACGGCGAGGTGTATTTCGCCGTGGAACGCGACCACGCGGTCCATGTCCTGAGCAGCCGGTGCCCGCACCGCGGTGGTCCACTGCACCTCGGTGACGTGGAGGGAGGGAAGCTGCGCTGCCCCTGGCACGGCGGCATGTTCCCGATGGCGCGTTTGTGCGACCAATCGCATCCGGCCGTACGAGTCGGAGACACCGTCACGGTGTATCTGCCGACGGGTAAGTCCGAACCAGTCCCGGTCAAGACGATCGTCCGAGCAGGAATGGCGCCCGCGTGAACATGATCACTGCAATCGAGGACGTTGCCGAACCTTTGTCAGCGCGTGAACCGGGGGCCGGCGTGGACGATCACTTCCCGCTGGAACCCTCACACCCTTGCTACATGCTGATGAAGCTCGGCGAAGAAGCCATGGCGCAGCGCCAGTACGAGCGCGCGTACGAGATGTTCGCCGCCGCCGCGCGTGCCGACGCCGGCAGCGGCCGCTTCACCAGGAAGATCAACCGGGCCATGCGGGCCGTGGTGCCTCGGTGGCACTTCAGGATGATGCATGACGCCGAGCGGAGCCGGGCTTATGCCCAGGCGATCGAACAGGTCGTGGGACCGGGCCAACTGGTGCTCGACATCGGCAGCGGGGCAGGGCTGCTCTCCATGCTCGCGGCGCGGGCGGGGGCCGACCAGGTCGTCGCCTGTGAGGCTGTGGACATGGTCGCCGCGGGGGCGCGGGACGTCGTCAAGGCGAATGGATACAGCGACCGGATCACGGTCGTCTCCAGTCCGTCCACCGGCCTGCGCGTGGGATCCGACCTGCCGCGCAAAGCGGATGTTCTGGTCACCGAGATCTTCGACTGTGCGCTGCTCGGAGAGTTCGCGCTGCCGGCTCTGCGCCATGCGCGCCAGGAGCTGCTCAGTCCGGAGGCGGTGGTCCTGCCCAGATCGGGCACGCTGTTCGCACAACTGGTGGAGAGCACTGATCTGCGGTCGATGAACCACATCGGTGAGATCGAGGGCTTTGACTTCAGCTCGTTCACATCACTGGCCTCGCTCGAGTACTTCTCGACGAACTTGGGCAACTACCAGCACCGTGTGCTCACACCGCCGGTGGAGCTGTTCCGGTTCGATTTCGGGGCCGATATCCAGCCGGAGCAGCAGATCGTAGAGGTAGTGCCGCAGGAGAGCGGCAAGGCTCACGCGGTGGTGATGTGGTTCGAGCTCGATCTGGCGCCCGGCATCACGCTGACGAACAACCCGGAGACCTCCGGCTTGCACTGGAAGCAGGCCGTTCAGACCTTCCGGGAGCCAAGGGACTGCCGGTCGGGAGAGCCGCTTGTCCTGCGGGCCACGCACGACATGGAATCCGTGCTCGTCAGTCTCCGCTGAGCTCTGCCGGAGTCGACTCCTGCCGCGTACCCCCCTCACCCGTGAGTGACCGCACCTGTCGCTCTCGAACGCCCTCAATGAAGGAGGACGAACCTTGGAAAACGCCGACCGGTCGACCGGCGACCCCTCATCGCCGGGGGTCCTGCTCGTCATCGGCATGGGCAGCCTGGGGGACCGCGACAGCAGCCCCTACCGAGAGACTCTGCTCGCGGGGATGGCTCGCAGGTACCCGTTGTGGCTGATCGACACGGAGGAGCCCACGTGGCAGCTCCCGTACGCGATCGGCTCGACGCTGCTGACGGGCCGGGGAACCACGCACATGCACCAGGCGGTACGTGAGGCGGCCGCGCAGTGCAACGTGATCGGCGCCTCCTGTCCTGACGAGGGGCTGCTGCTGCCCGCAGCCATCGCCGTCGAGGCCTTGGGGCTGCCGGGTGCCGGCGGAGACGCGGTGGCGGCGTGTCGCGACAAGAAGCTGTCCCGCGAGCGGCTCACCGCGGCGGGACTGCCCCAGCCTCGCCATTCCACGGCGTCGTCGGCCGAAGAACTGGCGGAAGTGGCTGCTGACTTGGGCTATCCGGTGGTGCTCAAGCCTCGTGCACTCGGCGGCAGCGCCGGAGTCATCAAGGTGTCGCACCCGGACGAGGTGGCGAATGCCTACGCGGTGGCCACCGCGGCGAGCTACCCCGGGATCGAGCATTCGGCGAACATCGTGGTGGAGCAGTACCTCGACGGTCCCGAGATCAGCGTCGACGGCTCTGTGTTCGAGGGCAAGTACCAGGCCTACACGATCGCGCACAAGGAGCTGGGCGAGCCGCCCTACTTCGTGGAGACCGGCCATGTGGTGACCGGTGACGACCCGCTGCTCGATGACACGGAACTGCACAACATCCTGGAGCGTGCCCACAAGGCGCTGGGCTTCGACCATGGACTGACGCACAGCGAAATCAAGTTCACCCGGATCGGGCCGGTCGTCATCGAGATCAACGGCCGTCCCGGCGGTGACAACATTCCCCGGCTCGCACTGCTCAGTACGGGCACGGACCTGGGCTGGATCGCGGCGGGCATGGCCGCGGGCCTGGCTCCGGATCCCCCCGTCCGGCGTCCCGGCACGGTCGGCCTCCGCTTCCTGCGGCCGGAGCGGGATTCGCGGCTCGTCGAGTTCCCTGTCCCGGACCCGGGCGATCATCCCGGACTGGTCGAAGCCAAAGTGGTGGTGAAGCCGGGTGACACACTGCGGACGCCGCCCGCGCAATACACCGCCCGCTACGGGTTCCTCATCGCGAAAGCCGCCGACCGCCAGTCCTGCCGGGCTCTGCTCGACCGGCTGGAGGTCAAGGTGGCCGACACCATCCAGTCCGAGCCGTTGAGCTGACCCAACGGTGCGGCCGGACCGTCAACTGCCCCAAGCGACGGTGAGGAAAGAGGAATCGCGGTGACTGAAAAGACCGGTGCGCATGAGGAGGACGCCGGCGACCAGCGAGAATCGCCAGGCGTCTGGACGGCCTTCCGTGAATCCTCGCTGGCGGTCAAGGCGGTGCTGGCCGGGGTGTTCATCAACCGGGTCGGCGGTTTTCTTCAGATCTTCCTCGTGCTGTATCTGACGGCGGAGGGGTACTCGTCCAAAGACGCCGCACTGGCCCTCGGCGTGTACGGGGCGGGGGCGGTGGTCGGCGTGCTGATCGGCGGGCTGCTCGCCGACCGCCTCGGGGCGCGGAACGCGACGGTGCTGAGCATGACCAGCACCGCGGTTCTGGTGGTCTCGGTGCTCTATCTGCCCACGTATGAGACGGTATTGGCCGCCGTCGCGCTGTGCGGGCTGGCGAGCCAGATCTACCGGCCGGCCTCGGCCGCTCTGATGGCGAACCTGACGCCCGACGACCAGCAGATCATGGTTTTCGCCATGTACCGCTTCGCTCTCAATGTGGGAGCCATCGCCGCACCTTTGGTCGGATTCGGGCTCTACCGAGTCAACGGGGGCAGCTACACCCTGCTCTTCTGGGGCGAGGCCTTGATCGCGTTGGGCTACGCCGCCTTCGCCCGCATGGCCCTGTCGACCGCGGAGGCACGGGCATCCGGCACGAAGCCCGAGGAGAGACCGTCCGGCGAGTCCACACCCCAGCGCACCGCCCTGTTGCGGGACTACAGGTTCGGCGTGTACCTGTTCGCCGCGCTGTTCGGGTCCATCGTGTACGCCCAGACGCAGTCCACCCTGCCGCTCGAAGTCAGTGCCGAGGGCATCAACATCTTCTGGTACACGCTTGCCGTTTCGGTCAACGGCCTCATCGTGATCGCCTGCGAACTGCCGTTGACGAAGATCTCCCAGTACTGGCGCTACCGGGTCACCGTGGGGCTGTCCTACGGCCTGATCGCGACGGGCATCGCGCTGTACGGTCTGCCGCTGGGGCCGGCAGTGATCATCTGTGGCACTGTCGTCTGGACCATGGGAGAGATCATCGGTGGCCCCGCGGTGTTCTCGTACCCCGCGGTGGCGAGCCCGCCGCGCCTGCGCGGCCAGTACATCGGCAGCTTCCAGTTCATGTGGGCGCTGGGCGCGGCGGTCGGTCCGGTCATCGGCGGAATCCTGCTCGGGAAGATCGGCCACTCCGTGTGGCCGGTGATGGCCGGCTTCGCCGTGCTGTCGACCGTCCTCGGCGTGTGGTCGGTGGACGAATCGAAGAAGTCCGCACCGGAGGACAAGGCCGTGTCCGAGGACACTGAGTTGCCGCGGTGACGCGAGGAACGGCGAGGCCGCGCGCGTGACGTCGTCCGACGTCGTTCGGCACGAGGAAGGGGGCCCTCCGACAAGGGCCCCCTTCCTGCGTGGCGGCGACTACTCCCCGAGCAGCGCCCGGACCCGCTCCTGCCCCACCGCCAGCAGCAGCGTGGGCAGCCGCGGCCCGGTGTCACGCCCCACCAGCAGGTGGTACAGCAGCGCGAAGAACGACCGCTGCGCGGTCTTGATCTCCGGCGGCAGTTCCTTCGGCGTGGCGTCGGCGGAGAAACCGGCCTGCACCTTCGGCACGCCGTACACCAGGTGCGTCAGCCCGTCGAGCGACCAGTGCTCGGCCAGCCCGTCGAGCAGCAGCCGCAGCGACTGCCGGGAGGCCTCGTCGAGCGACTTCAGCAGCTCGGCGTCGGGCTCGTCCCGCACGATCGTCCGCTGGTCGGCGGGCACGTGCGTGTTGATCCAGGCCTCGGCCCTGTCGTACCGCGGCCGCGCCTCCTCCAGCGAGGTCAGCGGCTGCTCCGGGTCCAGCTCGCTCAGGATCCGCAGCGCCTGGTCCTCGTGCCCGGCGGTGATGTCCGCGACGGACGCCAGCGTCCGGTACGGCAGCGGCCGGGCCGTCCGCGGCAGCTCACCGGCGGCCGTGCCCACCGCACGCGCGTGCGCGGCGGCGTCGGCCGGCAGCGCGCTGCCGTCGGCGACCTTGGCGTCCAGCCGGTCCCACTCGTCGTACAGCCGCTGGATCTCCTGGTCGAAGGCGACCTTGAAGGACTGGTTGGGCCTGCGCCGCGCGTACAGCCAGCGCAGCAGCTGCGGCTCCATGATCTTCAGGGCGTCCGCCGGGGTCGGCACGCCACCCCGCGAGGACGACATCTTCGCCATGCCGCTGATGCCGACGAACGCGTACATCGGCCCGATCGGCTGCTTCCCGCCGAAGATCCCGACGATCTGCCCGCCGACCTGGAACGACGACCCGGGAGACGAGTGGTCCACGCCGCTCGGCTCGAAGACGACGCCTTCGAACGCCCACCGCATCGGCCAGTCGACCTTCCAGACCAGCTTGCCGCGGTTGAACTCGCTCAGCCGGACCGTCTCGGAGAAGCCGCACGCGGTGCAGGCGTACGTCAGCTCCGTGGAGTCGTCGTCGTAGGAGGTGACGGTGGTGAGGTCCTTCTCGCAGTTGCCGCAGTACGGCTTGTACGGGAAGTACCCGGCCGTGCCGGAGCTGCCGTCGTCCTCGCCGGCCGCGCCGGAGCCCTCGGCGGCCTCCAGCTCGGCCTCGTCGACCGGCTTCTGCCCCTGCTGCTTCTTCGCCGGGGCCTTCTTCGTCCGGTACTGGTCGAGGATCGCGTCGATGTCGCCGCGGTGCCTGATCGCGTGCAGGATCTGCTCGCGGTACACGCCGGAGGTGTACTGCGCGGTCTGGCTGATTCCGTCGAACTCCACGCCCAGCTCGGCCAGCGACTCGATCATCGCGGCCTTGAAGTGCTCGGCCCAGTTCGCGTAGGCGGAGCCCTTCGGGGCCGGGACGGACGTCAGCGGCTTGCCGATGTGCTCCTGCCAGGCCTCTTCGTCGACCCCGGCGATGCCCTTGGGCACCTTGCGGTACCGGTCGTAGTCGTCCCAGGAGATCAGGTGCCGCACCTGGTGACCCCGGCGGCGGATCTCGTCCGCGACGAGGTGCGGGGTCATGACCTCGCGCAGGTTCCCGAGGTGGATGGGCCCGGACGGTGAGAGCCCGGACGCGACGACGACGGGTTTGCCCGGGGCCCGACGCTCCGACTCCTCGATGACCTCATCCGCGAAACGGGAGACCCAGTCGGTGGTCTCGGTGCTCTGAGCCACGATCGGCACGTCCTTCTTTCTCCATCGGGCAGCCGGTACGGTCGCACGGCTGACCGCCTCATTGTCCCAGACCCCCGCGCGCCCGGAAAAACGGCTTTACCCACATGGAATACTGGCCGTGTCTATCGATTCCCTCGAGGAGAACGGCACCCTTACCTATGGCCTCGGTCACGTCCCTCAGCGACTCCGTCCACCAGCGCCTCGCGGCGGCCCTGTCGGCGGCTCTGCCGCAGGCCGGCTCCGCGGACCCGCTGCTGCGACGAAGCGACCGGGCCGACTTCCAGGCCAACGGGATCCTGGCCCTCGCGAAGAAGGAGAAGGCGAACCCGCGGGAGCTGGCGACGCAGGTCGTCGCCCAGGTCGAGTCGGGTGACGTGATCAAGGACGTCGAGGTCTCCGGCCCCGGCTTCCTGAACATCACGATCACCGACCGCGCGATCACCGCGAACCTCGCCGCGCGCTACGCGGACGACTCGGGCCGCCTCGGTGTGCCGCACGCCGAGCAGCCGGGCACCACGGTCATCGACTACGCCCAGCCGAACGTGGCGAAGGAGATGCACGTCGGCCACCTGCGCTCCGCCGTGATCGGCGACTCGGTGACGCAGCTGCTGGAGTTCACCGGCGAGAACGTGGTCCGGCGGCACCACATCGGCGACTGGGGCACCCAGTTCGGCATGCTCATCCAGTACCTGGAGGAGCACCCGCACGAGCTGGACCACACGGAGGGCGAGAACCTCCAGGCCTCCGGCGAGCAGGCGATGTCGAACCTGGACCGCCTCTACAAGGCCGCGCGTAAGGTCTTCGACTCCGACGAGGAGTTCAAGACGCGCGCCCGGCGCCGGGTGGTCGACCTGCAGGCGGGCGACCCGAAGACCCTCGCCATGTGGCAGAAGTTCGTGGACGAGTCGAAGATCTACTTCTTCTCCGTCTTCGAGAAGCTGGACATGGAGGTCCGGGACCCCGACATCGTCGGCGAGTCCGGCTACAACGACATGCTCGCGGAGACCTGCCGCCTGCTGGAGGAGTCGGGCGTCGCGGTCCGCTCCGAGGGCGCGCTCTGCGTCTTCTTCGACGACATCAAGGGCCCGGACGGCAACCCGGTCCCGCTGATCGTGCAGAAGTCGGACGGCGGCTACGGCTACGCGGCGACCGACCTGTCGGCGATCCGCGACCGCGTCTTCAACCTGAAGGCGAACACGCTCCTCTACGTCGTCGACGCCCGCCAGTCGCTGCACTTCAAGATGGTGTTCGAGACGGCCCGCCGCGCCGGCTGGCTGAACGAGGACGTGCACGCGGTCCAGCTCGCCTTCGGCACGGTCCTCGGCAAGGACGGCAAGCCGTTCAAGACCCGTGAGGGCGAGACGGTCCGCCTGGTCGACCTCCTCGACGAGGCGATCGACCGCGCGTCGGCGGTGGTCCGGGAGAAGGCCCAGGACCTCTCCGAGGAGGAGATCGCCGAGCGGGGCGCCCAGGTGGGCGTCGGCGCGGTGAAGTACGCGGACCTGTCGACGTCGGCGAACCGCGACTACAAGTTCGACCTGGACCAGATGGTCTCGCTGAACGGCGACACCTCCGTCTACCTCCAGTACGCCTACGCCCGTATCCGGTCGATCCTGCGCAAGGCCGGCGAGGCCCGCCCGGCCGCGCACCCCGAGCTGGAGCTGCACGCGGCGGAGCGCGCCCTGGGCCTGCACGTGGACTCGTTCGCGGCGACGGTGGCGGAGGCGGCGACGGAGCACGCCCCGCACAAGCTGGCGGCGTACCTCTACCAGCTGGCCTCGCTGTACACGACGTTCTACGACAAGTGCCCAGTGCTGAAGGCCGAGACGCCCGAGCAGGTCGAGAACCGCCTGTTCCTCTGCGACGTCACGGCCCGCACGCTCCACCGGGGCATGGCCCTGCTGGGCATCAGGACGCCCGAGCGGCTCTGAGCGCCTGAGCAAAAAGTGCCGCGGCCCGTCCTCTCCCCCGCGGGGAGGACGGGCCGCGGCCGTTCGGTGTTTACCAGTACATGCGCAGGTACGGCCACGACTTCGGGCCGGGCATGCCGTCCACGTCGAGGACCTTGCGGCCGTAGTGGTTGTTGACGGCGGTCTGGAACTGCTTCATGGCCTTCTGGGAGTTCGAGCCGAAGATGCCGTCGACGGTGCCGGTCGGGTAGTTCATCACCTTGAGGATGCACTGGGCCTCGATGCCGGCCTTCGTGACGCTGGTCTTCGACGGAACCACCGTGTTGCCGCTGTAGTAGCCGGCCTCCTTGTGCCCGTTGACGTTCTTGATGGTGCAGGAGTACGCCTGTGCGGAAACCCCTGTGTCGGCAGCCTGCGGCGTTACGGCGGACGCCGTGGCGGGCACGGCGAGGGCCGTGCCGAGGGCCGCCGTGGCGATCAGGAGCGAGACACGCTTGCGGGTCGCGATCATGAGGTTCTCTGCCCTTCGGTTGGACGGCGCCGACCGCTCCGGCCGGCTCGGCAACGAGACTGCGGGACGGGCGGCAAGGGCCGCCACGGTTGCCGCTCAAGTGACGTCCTCGCGGGACGCCCCACGCGCTGACCTGCGGGGACACCGTCCGCCGGGACGGTGTGGCGGGACGGCCGTGATGGCCGGTTGGCTGATTCGGCGCGGAGGCGGGAACCGATGTATGGGGCACGTCGTGGAAGCTGATGCAGAATGCAGCAGAGACGGGGACCGCTGACCACAGTCCACCGTCCACGAACGCGAGTGGGGGGAACATGTCGCGTTGGAAAGGGCTGCCCGAACAACTGGACCCGCGCGTACGCCGGTTGGTGGTGCGATTACGCCGGGTCAAGGACCACAGCGGACTGAGCCTGCGTCAGCTGGCCGCGAAGACGGGCTACAGCACGTCGTCCTGGGAGCGCTATCTGTCCGGCAGGTCGCTCCCGCCCAGGGAGGCCGTCGAGGCGATGGCCCGGCTCGGCGGTGACGACCCCGTCCGGCTGCTCGCGCTGCACGAGGTCGCCACCGAGGCATGGGGGAAGGCGCCGGAGCAGCCGGGCCCACCGGCCTCGACCGACCCGCCCCGCTCGCACGGCCGGGCGCTGCGCGTCACGCTCGTCGCCGGATCGGTGGCCCTGGTGCTGGCCGTGGCCGCCGCGGTCCTGCTGGCGGTACGGCTCACGGACGGCGAGAGCGAGGCGGCGGCGGCCCCTCTGACCTCGTCCGCCTCGACGAGGCCGGGAGCGACGAAGGAGTCGCAGCCGCCCAGGTACACCTGCAAGGCCGAGCGGATCGAGGGCCGTTGGTACGCCGGCAACAGCCGTACGCGGAAGGCCGTCCTGGCGACGGGCAACGCCGGACCGGAGGTGGCCGAGGCACAGTGCCTGCTGCGCGAGGCGGGTCTCTCGCCGGGCGCCGTGGACGGCATCTTCGGCCCGCACACGGAACAGGCGGTCAAGGAGCTGCAGAAGCGGTCCGGCCTGGTGGTGGACGGCATCATCGGCCCGCACACCTGGAAGGCCCTGCGGGAATGACGCGGAACCCGCCGGGCGAGCTGCCACCGGAACGCGCCCGGCTCGTCTGCGCACTGCGGGAGCTGAGGGCGAGCACGGGCCTGAGCCTGGCGGCCCTGGCGACGAAGACCACGTTCAGCAAGTCCTCCTGGGAGCGCTACCTCAACGGCAGGACGCTGCCGCCACGCCAGGCGGTACAGGAGCTGTGCCGCCTGGCGGGCGAGCGGGAGGACCGGTGTCTCGCGCTGTGGGAACTGGCGGAGTCGGAGTGGAGCGGCAGGGCGGCCCCGCCGCGACCGGACCGTGCCGATCGTACGAGCGGTACGGACGATGCGGATGCTGCGAACGATGCGGATGACGCAGACATGGAGGTGAGGCCCGCCGCGGTCGGCCGGGGCCGACTCCTGGCGCTCCTCGCCTCGGTCTGCGCGGTCGCGGCGGGTGGCCTGTCCGTCGCCCTGGTGCTCCTGGCGGGCCAGTCCACCGACTCCCGGCCGTCCCCGCCCCCGTCCGCCGCTCTCGCACCCCGCTGCCGCGGAGCCACGTGCGAGGGCAAGAGCCCCATGACCATGAAGTGCGGCACGACCCCGCTCACCCTCGCCTCGCACCGCACCTCCTCCGGAGCCGACCTCGAACTGCGCTACAGCGACCAGTGCGAAGCCGGCTGGGCCCGGATGTGGAGCACCCGGATAGGCGACCGCCTGGAGCTGTCCGGGGTCGACGGAGGCCGCCCGCACTCCGTCGAGATCACCGACGGCATCGCCGCGCAGTCGTACGTCTTCACCCCGATGACCGAGGCCCGCCCCGGCACGACCGTCCGGGCCTGCTTCCGCCCGGTGACGGGAGGCGCCCGCGAGTGCTTCGAGGCCCGCGTCCGACAGCCGTCGCCGGCATCACGTGGCCGGTAGAACCGGCACCACGCGGCCGGTGGAAACGGTCACACCGGCCCGCCCCGCAGGCCCGCCCCCAGCCTGCGCAGCCCCTCCCCGATCTCCTCCGGCGTCTGCGTGACGAAGCACAACCGCAGGGTCGAACGGTCGGGCGTGCCGGCGTAGAAGGGGGCGCCGGGGACGTACGCCACGTCCTGCCGCACCACCCTCGGCAGCAGGGCCGTCGTGTCGTACGGGTCCGGCAGCCGGGCCCAGAGGAACATGCCGCCCTCGGGCCGGTCCCAGACCGACCCCTCGGGCAGTGCCCCGGCGAGGCCCTCCAGCATGGCGTCCCGGCGCTCGCGGTACACCCCGGCGACCCGGGTGACGTGCGCGTCCAGGTCGTTGTCCGCCAGGTAGCGGGCCGCGGCGAGCTGGTTGACGGTCGGGGTGTGCAGGTCGGCGGCCTGCTTGGCGACGGCACAGGCGCGGCGCAGCTCCCCGGGGGCGCGCAGCCAGCCCAGCCGCAGTCCGGGCGCCATGACCTTGGAGAAGCTGCCGAGCAGCACCGTACGGTCCTCGGCGCCCGGGTGGGTGGCGATCCACGGCACGCGTTCGCCCTCGTAGCGCAGCTCCCCGTAGGGGTCGTCCTCGATGATCCACAGCCCGCGCCGGGCGGCGACGGCGGCCACCGCGGCGCGCCGGGTGGCGGGCAGGGTGCGGCCGGTGGGGTTCTGGAAGGTGGGCACGGTGTAGAGCAGTTTGGGGCGTTCGCTCACCACGAGCTCCTCCAGCGCCCCGGGATCGACGCCGTGCTCGTCGCCGGGCACGGCCACGACCCGCGCTCCGGCGAAGCCGAAGGCCTGAAGTGCCGCCAGATAGCAGGGGCTCTCGACGAGGACGGTGTCCCCGGGTTCGAGGAGCGCGGTGGCCAGGAGGGAGAGGGCCTGCTGGGAGCCGGTGGTGATGAGCAGGTCGTCCGGGTCGGTCGGCAGGCCGCGGGCGGTGGTACGTGCGGCCAGTGCGGCCCGCAGGGCGGGCTCGCCCTCGGTCGTGGAGTACTGCAGGGCCCGCGCGGGTGCCTCGGCGAGCACCGCGCGGTAGGCGGCCGCGATGCCCTCCGCGTCGAACAGCTCCGGTGCCGGCAGCCCGCCCGCGAAGTTGATCACCTCGGGGCGGGCGGTGACGGCGAGGATGTCCCGCACGGGCGAGCCGCCGACGGACCGGGCACGGGCGGCGAGCGACGGCACGGGAACTTGGGTGGGCGCTGGCTCGGTGACGGTCATGACACGGCTCCTTCGGCTGCGGTGAGGCCTGGTTGCCCCGCAGCCTAGGAAAATACGTGCCGCCTACAAGAAGATTTCCGGGATGCGGACACGCAGGACACGCAGGACACGCAGGACACGGAGCCCGCTGAGCCCGGTGAGCCCGCCGAGCGCGCTGTTCAGCCCTTCGCGCCGATCGCGGCGTACACGTTGATGTCCGCGTCCGTCACGTCGTTGATGTCGCGGTAGCGCACCTTCTCGATGTCGTCGAGCCCGGCGAGGAAGGACTCCTCCGGCTGCTCCGGGACGGGTGCCGCGCCGTCGGGCCGCCAGCGGTGCGCGGGGACCACGCCCGGGTCGGCGGTCTCCAGCCCGTTCTCCGTGAAGAACCGCTCGACCTCGGCCCGGGAACGCAGCACGAAGGTGAACCCTCGCTCGGTGTACGTCCGCTGGACCGCGCGGATGTTCTCCGGGTTGAGGTCCTCGGTGAGGTGGCTGAGCACCAGCCGGCTGCCGGCCGGCAGTGCGTCGAGCAGCTCGCGCACCAGCGGGTACGCCTCCTCGTCCGCCACGAAGTGCAGGACCGCGACCAGGCACAGCGCGACCGGCTGGTCGAAGTCCAGGGTCTTCGCTGCCTGTTCGAGGATGCGGGCCGGTTCGCGCAGGTCGGCGTCGATGTAGTCCGTACGCCCCTCGGGCCCGCTCGTCAGCAGGGCCCGCGCGTGCGCCAGTACCACGGGGTCGTTGTCGACGTACACGACCCGCGACCCGGGCACGGTCCGCTGTGCGATCTGGTGCACGTTCTCGGCGGTGGGAAGCCCGGTCCCGATGTCGAGGAACTGCCGGATGCCGTCCTGCTCCACCAGCGTGGTCACCGCGCGGCGCAGGAAGTCACGGTTGTGCCGTACGTCGAGGTACCCCCGCGGGTTGGCGGCGAGCGCGGCGGCGGCCGCGTCCCGGTCGGCGGGGTAGTGGTCCTTGCCGCCGAGGAACACGTCGTAGACCCGGGCCGGGTGCGCCTTGCTGCTGTCGATCCTCCTCTGCAGCTCGGCGGGATCCTGGCTGAGGGCGTCACCGGTCATCCGACGTCTCCTGAAAAGTAGGTGGTTCAATCCACAACCACACCGACGGTCAACAACCTAACGGCTCAACTGATTTGATGGTGCCCGTGCAGACCAGCGAGCGCGCGACGACGACCCTGTGGCGCCCCACGCGTTCAACGCCCACATCGTCGGCCGCATCGAGCTGGTGCACGAGTTCCGCTGAGTCTCAGGACTGTTCGGTCGTCCCGGCCTCGACCCACTTGTCGCCGCCGAGCGGGAACTCGTACGCCGGGCGGCCGTTGTTCCCGCTGGTACGGAAGGGCCGGCCCCGGTCGTCCACCGTCAGCGTGCCCTTCCGGCCGCCGCTGGACCAGCTCAGCTCCAGGTACCAGCTGACGTCGTAGGCGGAGGCGTCGGCCCGGATGTAGTAGACCTCCGGATCGGACTCGCTCACCGAGAACGGGAAGTCGCGATGCCCCGCCTCGGGGACCACGGCGGGACGCGCGGCGTCGAGGGCGATCGTGAAGAAGCGCGTCGGGACCCCGCCGCCGCAGCCGACGCCCGGGTAGCCCATGGCGAAGTCGTTCCAGGCGAGCGGCGCCCGCTTGCCCGCCATACGGACCGTCAGCCCGTCGACCACCACCGTCTCCTTGCCGGTCCCCTGCACGGTGACCTTCAGGAACTGCTCCCCGGACGGCACGGCCCCCATCGCCGCCACCCAGGCGGGCGCGTCCTGCTCCAGCGGCGGCGGCCCGACCTGCCCGGGCGGCCGGTTCACCAGGTAGCGCTGGGAACAGGGGTCCTCCCAGGCGTGCGGGGTGGTGTTCACGGTGAGGGGGGCGGGCCCGGAGGCCTCGGTCTTGTCACGGCCCGGGCGATCGGTGTCGCTGCCGGTGCCTGTGCCGGTGCCGGTGCCGTTACCGGTGGCAGGGGCGGATGAGGCGGGAGCCTTGGAGGGGGCGTCCTTCTTCTCGTCCTTCTTGTCCTTGCCAGGGCCGGAGGAGGAACCGCTGGAGGGCGACACGGAGCCCGCCGCGCCGCCGTCCCGTCGCCGCCCCGCGTCGGACACCGCCGTCGAACCGCCACGCCCGTCCTCGTCGCCACGGCCGGAGGGAACGGCCACGGCGAGTCCGACCCCGCCCAGCACCACGGCCACGGCGACACCGGCGAGCAGCGCACGCCGCGGACGCCGCGGACGGCTCCGCGCGACTTCGCCCGGAACTTCCTCTTCCGGCATGCCCGGGACGCCTGCTTCAGGCGCGGCTTCTTCCAGCGCCCCTGCTTCAGGCGCCCCGTCTTCCGGCGCGGCGGGCCGATCCGCTCCCGCCCCATCCGGAGCGCCCTCTTCCGAAGCGGCCGCCAAAGGCACCACAGGCACCGCAGCCGCGGCCACCCCGGACCCCGCCTCCGACACCGGCACGGCGGGGCCCTTGCGCCCTCGCCCGGCGTCCGCGAGCACCCACCGCCGGTGCAGCTCGACGAGCTCCCGCGGCGACGCCTTGCAGAGCCGGGCGAGCCGCTCCACGGGCGCGTAGTCGGCCGGCACGGCATCCCCGTTGCAGTACCGGTGCAGCGTCGACGTACTCATGTGGAGCCGTCTGGCGAGCACCCCGTAGCTCAGCCCGGAGCGCTCCTTCAACTCCCCCAGCAGCGCGGCGAAGTCAGCCGCGGCCGTGCCTTCCGACACCGTTCCTCCATCCCCCCGTGTCCCGTTTCCCCGTTCCAGGGGAGGGTCGTTTCCCCTGGTCAATGCGTGTGCGGTCGTTCCAGCGTCCCTGATCGTCCGCCGGCTGTGGCGCCGGGGACGGATCACCGCGCACGCTCTGGTCATCCAAGCACGCCGCTCCCGCCACGCCGGTGGCGCGGCTCGCCGGGTCCGCATGCCAACGACCTTTGTCCGAAAGGAAACCCGCTCATGCGCAAGTACCGCGCTCTCCCCGTGGCCCTCCTGGCCGCCCTCGCCCTCACGGCGTGCCAGGACGGCACGGGCACCAAGGACGAGGGTGCCGCGCATCCCCAGGTGGTGTCGTCGGACACGGCGACGGCCGGGACGACCACCGAGGCCACCAACACGAAGGGCCAGAAGGCCGAGACGGCCACCGGCGCGAAGGGCGGGACGTCCGGCACGGCCAAGCCCACCGACCCCGCCGACCCGGCCAACCGCGTCTCCTGCAACGGCTCCAACACCACCGTCACGGCCAAGCCGGTCGCCCGCCCCCTCAACCACATGCTGATCAGTGTCAGGAACACCGGCTCGAAGTACTGCGACCTGACCTACTACCCGGTGCTCCGCTTCGACGAGATGCAGTGGGTCCCGCGGCCGATCGAGGACTCGCATCCGCAGGCGGTGACGACGCTGGCCCCCGGCGAGACCGGCTACGCGGGCGTGGTGCTGTCGGCGGCCGACGGCAGTGGCGAGCACGGCACGACCAGTCACAAGCTCACGGTCGGCTTCCAGGGCCGCACGCCGAACAGCAGCGGCGGCCCCTCGGCGCTCCCCACGCTGCCCGCGAAGGGCGTGTACTACGACAGCTCGCTGACGGTCACCTACTGGCTGCGGGACATGGACGAGGCCCTGTCCTACTGACCTGTCCTACTGACCTGTCCTATGGATCAGTCCTATGGATCTGTCCTACTGACGGTTCAGCTTCTGGGCCACCTCGGTGGCCCAGTAGGTGAGGATGTTCCGGGCGCCCGCCCGGCGAATGCCGGTGAGGGACTCCAGGATCGCCCGGTCGCGGTCGATCCAGCCCTTCTCGGCGGCGGCCTCGATCATCGAGTACTCGCCGGAGATCTGGTAGGCGGCGACGGGCACGTCCACGGCGTCCGCGACCCGGGCGATGATGTCCAGGTAGGGCCCGGCGGGCTTGACCATCACCATGTCGGCGCCCTCCTCGAGATCGAGGGCGAGTTCCCGCAGCGAGTCACCCACGTTCGCGGGATCCTGCTGGTACGTCTTCCGGTCCCCCTTCAGGGACGAGCCGACGGCCTCCCGGAAGGGCCCGTAGAACGCGGAGGCGTACTTGACGGTGTAGGCGAGGATCGCGACGTCCTCCCGCCCGATCTGGTCGAGGGCGTCACGGATGACCCCGACCTGCCCGTCCATCATCCCGCTGGGCCCGACGACATGGGCTCCGGCATCGGCCTGCACCTGGGCCATCTCGGCGTACCGCTCCAGGGTCGCGTCGTTGTCGACCCGCCCCTGGTCGTCCAGCACACCGCAGTGCCCGTGGTCGGTGGTCTCGTCGAGACACAGGTCGGACATGACGAGCAGCTCGTCACCGACCTCGGCCCGCACGTCCCGCAGGGCGACCTGGAGGATCCCGTCCGGATCGGTCCCCGGCGTGCCGAGCGCGTCCTTCTTCGACTCCTCCGGCACACCGAACAGCATGATCCCGGAGACCCCGGCCGCCACCGCCTCGGCGGCGGCCTTCTTCAGACTGTCCCGGGTGTGCTGCACGACCCCCGGCATGGCCGCGATCGGCACGGGCTCGTCGACGCCCTCGCGCACGAAGGCCGGAAGAATCAGATCGGCAGGGTGCAGCCTGGTCTCGGCGACCATCCGACGCATGACGGGGTTACTCCGCAAACGCCGCGGCCGAGTACCGGGAAAAGATCCGTACGTCGTCATGCCCTCTACGCTACGCCCGCCCCAAACGCCCCGATGCCGACGCCATGTCGGCGCGGTGACTACTCGGTGCGCAGGGCCGTGGCGGTTCGCGCCCGGGCGGCCCAGCCGGCGGGCAGGAGGGCGCCCAGGGCGGCGATGAGCAGGCCGCCGAGTGCGAGCGGGAGCAGTTCGGCCGCGTGGTAGACGGCGAGGCTGGATTCCGGGAGGCGGAGCCCCGCACGGTCGCCCATCGCGGGGAGGACCCAGCCGTGCAGGGTCACGCCCAGCGGCACTCCCAGGGTGCCCGCGACCAGTCCCGTCACGGCGACCGAGGTGATGACCATCGCGACGGTCTGCGCGGGGGTCATGCCGAGCGCCTTGTGGATGCCGAGTTCCCGGACGCGCTCGCGGGTGTCGAGCAGCACGCCGTTGAGCACGCCGAGCGCGGCGACGGCGACGAGCATCAGCGTGAGGAGCGCGGACAGTGTGTTGAGCGTGAGGACCATGTCGCCGCCGGCGCCGAGCCCGCCGGCCCGGGCGGTGACGCCCAGTGGTGCCAGGTCCTTGTTCAGCGCGTAGACGTAGCCGGCCACGTCGGTGCCTGCCCGCACGGCGATGTGATGGCTCGTCTCCTTCAGGTCGGGGTGTGCCGCGGTGAGGGTCGAGGCGTCGGTGAAGACCTGCATGCCGTCGTTGCGGGGGTCGAGGACCTCGCCGACGATCCGGACCGTGACCGGTTCCGCCATGCCGTTCAGGGTGACGGTGTCGCCGATGCCGGCGCCGGCGGCGGCCAGGAAGGCCGTGGGGACCACAGCCTCGCCGGGCCTGTCGATCCAGCGGCCCGAGACCATCGTGTAGCCGCCCCAGGCGGCGTCACCGGTGAAGGCGATCACGTCGACGGTGCCGGTCAGACCGGACACGGTCGCCCGTACCCGCGCGGCGCTGTAGTGCTTCGCGGTTGCGTCGGCCGCCTCGATGGCCCCGGCGACCGCGGCGGGATCGGCCTCGGGCTGCTTCCCGGGACCAGGGCCCTGGGGCCCGACGTCAGGCAGGGGCGCGGGCACGGTGACATCGGCGGCGTCATGGGCCTTGGCCTTCATCACCTGGCCGAGCGAGGCGCCCATGCCCACGGTGAACGTGACGGCGACGGTGCCGAACAGGATCGCCGTGCCCATGGCCAGCGCTCGGGCCGGCTGCGCGAAGGGCCGGGCCAGACCGAGGGCGATCGGCCGCGGCAACGGCAGCCGTCCGGCCAGGCGGGCCGCCCACCGGCCGTGTCTCGCCGGGGCGGTACGCCCGACGGCGAGCGCGTCGACCGTGCGCAGCCGGCCGGCCCGCCAGGCACTCGCCCACGCGGTCACCGCCACCAGGCCGAGCACCCCGGCGATCACCGTCAGGTCGACCCAGGGGGTGACGGCCAGGGACGAGGTGCCGTACACCTCTTCGGTCTCGGCCAGTACGGGCACGGCGAGCAGGTGCCCGGCGAGGACACCGAGGACCGTGCCGACCGCGGCCGGGATCAGTGCCTGCCCCACGTAGGCCCGCACGACCTGGACCGGCGTGAAGCCGACGGCCTTGAGGATGCCGATGCGGTGCGTTCCGGTGCCGACGGCCGACGCGACGACGTTGCCGACGATGAACACCGACATGACCAGCCCCAGGGCGCCGAAGGCGATGAGGAACGGCACGTAGACGGCGGTGTCGCGCTCGGAGGTCCGCTTGACGGTGAGCCATGACTGCCGGCCGGCGGCCGCTCCCTGGGGCAGGGACTCCGTCACGGCCTTGCCGCCCACGGCGATCTGCGCGGCGGTGTCCGCGGCGGTGAAGCGGTAGAGCATCTGATAGCCGCCGCTGCCGGGCACGGTGAGCGCCGGCATCTGGGACGGGGCCACCCAGGCGTCAGCGGTCTGCGTGACCGAGCGGGCCACACCGACCACCGTCAGCGTCGGACCGCCGGGCAGACCGGGGAAGGCGACCTTCATGCCGAGGGCCGGGATGAGCGGGGAGCCGGCGGACAGCGCGATCTCACCGGAGCGAGTGGGCCACCGCCCGTCGAGCAGCGCGACCTCATCGACGTCCGGCCCGGGATCGTCCCGGCCGACCACGGTCATCGGCCACCCGGGGCTCGCCCCGTCCGGCCGCGGGGTGACCGTCGCAGTGCGGTAGGGCCCGGCCGCACGGCTCACCCCTTCGGCGTCCTTGGTCTCCGCCAGTTGCCCGGCGCTCGCCTTCTCCGCGTCGAACTGGACGGACAGATGCGCGCCGTGCTGCCTGGCGAAGGCGTCGTCGAAGGGCGCGCCGGACACGGCCAGCAGCGTTCCGCCGAGGACCGAGGCGGCCACGGCCATCATCGTGGCGAGCCCGATCACCAGCGTCTGCACCCGGCGTCGTCCCACCCCGGAGCGCACCACCCTGCCGAGCGCGCTCATCGGACGGTCCCCGGGACGACGGCCCGCGACCGGACGTCCTCGGTGATCCGGCCGTCGGCGATCCGGACCGTACGGTTCGTGCAGGACCGGGCCAAAGCCAGGTCGTGGGTGACCACGACGATGGTCTGTCCCTCGGCGTTGAGGCCGGTGAGCAGCTTGCTGACCTCGTGTCCGGCGGCCGTGTCCAGGGCTCCGGTCGGCTCGTCGGCCAGGAGCAGCGCCGGCCGGTTCATCAACGCCCGGGCCACCGCGACGCGTTGCCGCTCGCCGCCGGACAGCCGTCCGGGGTAGGCGCGGGCGTGCCGGCCGAGGCCGAGGTTCTCCAGGAGTTCCGCAGCCCGGCGGTCGGCCTCGGCCCGTGCCGTACCGGCGAGCCGCGCCGGCAGGACGACGTTGTCGGTGACGGTCAGATCGTCGAGCAGGTTGAAGAACTGGTGGACCATGCCGATCTTCGACCGCCGGTAGAGCGCCGACGCGGCTTCGCCGAGCCGGTCCACTCGCACTCCGTCCACGGTGACGGTCCCCGTGTCCGGCCGGTCCAGGCCCGCGATCAGGTTGAGCAGCGTGGACTTGCCACTGCCGGAGGGGCCGAGGATCGCGACGGCCTCGCCGGGCCGCACGGTCAGCGACGCCTCGTGCAGGGCGGGCGGGCCGTCGTCGTACCGGCGGCTCACCCCGCTCAGTTCGATCACCGGCAGGGTCATGGAAGGGCTCCTCGGATACGGGCGGTCTGCTGCGTGAACGCTAGGAGCGGTCCCGGACCGCACGCGTCGGCCGCCCGGACCCTTCGCGGTACCGCACGGGGACGAGCCGCTGGAACGTCATCCCTGCGATGTAGGCGGCTGATGTATCCGACGCGACGGGAATGACCACCGGGACGGACTCCGTGAGGGACCGCGGTGGCGACAATGAACCGGTGACGGAGGTACGCAAGACGCTGGAGCGGCTGGGGGAGGCCGCCCGCCGGACGGTCCGCGAAGCCGGGCTTCCGACGGGCCCGCCCTTACGGCTCAGCCGACGCTCCTGGCAGTTCGACGTGCTGGTGGCGCTGGCGCTCGGCATCACCACGGTCTATTACGGCATCGACAACACGGGCAACGTCGTGGTGCGTGAGATCGCGCCCGGCGTGGAGTACGCCGTACCGCGCCCGTCCGGGCCCGGCGGAATGGCCTTCATGGTGACCCTCGCGGTCATCGCCTCGGGCGCGCTGGCGCTGCGCCGCCGCCACCCGCTCGCCGTGCTGTGCATCGTGACGGCCGCGACACTGGCGACACCGCAGAGCGTTCTGCGGCTGACCTTCTACGCGTTCGTCATCGCCGTCTACAGCGCGGCCGTGTACAGCCCGTACCGGGTGGCGACCCTGGCGGCGCTGCCGGCGTCGGTCGTCCTGGTCGGCACCTCGGGGAACCCGGTGACACCGATCGTCCCCAATGAGTACGTCGCCCTGCTGATCCTGGTCCCGATGGCCGGGGCCGCCCTCGGGCTGCGCACCTGGAAACTCCGGACCGACGAAGGCCGGAGCCGGCTCTCCGCTCTGGAACGCGAACAGGCCGAGGCACTGCGCCGGGCGGTCGAGCACGAGCGCGCCAGAATCGCCCGGGAACTGCACGACGTCGTCACGCACAACGTCAGCGTGATGGTCATTCAGGCTGGCGCCGCCCGCAAGATCATGAAGACCGCCCCCGAGCAGGCCGGCGAGGCCCTGCTCGCCGTCGAGGCGGGCGGTCGGGCGGCCATGACCGAACTGCGGCACGTCATGGGCCTGCTGACCATGGCCGGTGACGACGAGCCGGCGGACGAGGCCGGGGACCTGACCGGCACCGGCGCGGAGCTGGCCCCGCAGCCCGGACTGGACCAGCTGGACACGCTCGTGGGACGAGTAAGGGCCGCTGGGCTGCCGGTCGACCTCACGGTGACCGGCCCCCACCGCGAGATCCCGTCCGGCATCGAACTCGCCGTGTACCGCGTGATCCAGGAGGCCCTGACGAACACCGTGAAGCACGCGTCCGGCGCCAGCGCCTCCGTGACGGTCGAGTACGGCCCGGAACGGCTCCGGGTGAAGGTCACCGACACCGGTGGCGCTCCGAGCGCGGGCGCGGCCACCGGAAACGGCCGGGGCCTGCTCGGCCTGCGCGAGCGCCTCGCCGTCTACGACGGAACCCTGAGCACCGGCCGGCGCCTGACCGGTGGCTACTGTGTCGAGGCGCTGATCCCGCTGGAGGCACCGTGACACAGCAGCAGACACCGCGGGTGCTCCTGGCCGACGACCAGACCCTGGTCCGCACCGGATTCCGCATGATCCTCGGCGCTGACGGCATCGACGTCGTCGCCGAGGCGACCAACGGAGCCGAAGCGGTCGAGGCGGTCCGCCGCACCCGCCCCGACGTGGTCCTGATGGACATCCGGATGCCGGAGATGGACGGCCTGGAGGCCACCCGCCGCATCCTCGCCGGAGGCCCCGGCGAACCCCGCGTCATCATCCTGACCACCTTCGACCTCGACCGGTACGTCTACGCGGCCCTGTCCGCCGGCGCCAGCGGCTTCCTCCTCAAGGACGTCACCCCCGAGCACCTGACCGCGGCCGTCCGCACGGTCCGTACCGGTGACGCACTCCTCGCGCCCGCGATCACCCGTCGCCTCGTGCAGCGGTTCGCCCACCACGGCGGCGACACCGCCGCCCTCCACCGCGATCTCGCGTCGCTCACCCCGCGCGAACTGGAGGTCCTCGGCCTGCTCGCGAGGGGACTGAGCAACGCCGAACTCGCCACCCGCCTCCACCTGGCCGAGACGACCGTCAAGACGCACGTCGCCCGCATCCTCGGCAAACTCGGCCTCCGTGACCGTGTCCAGGCTGTCATCGTCGCCTACGAGACGGGCCTGGTCAGCGCCGGCGAACGCGGGGCGACCCAGCAGTGACCCTCCGGCCCCACGATGCGCGCCCACCCACCCAGGTCCATCCTGAAAACACCCCTCCACAAGAAGGACCCCGACGGCCACCCCCCCTCCCCGCCGCCGCCGTCCCTCCGTACGCACGCCCCCCACGGAGGACGCGATGACAGCCCACCCCCACACTCCCGACCTCTTCGCCCTCTCGGAGATCAACGGCCCGGTCCTGCGCCCCGGCGACCCCGCCTACGCCGACGAGGTCACCGGCTTCAACCTGGCCGCCCTCCACACACCGGACGTGGTCGTAGGAGCCACCGGCCCGGACGACGTCGTCACCGCCATGCGCTGGGCGAAAGCCACCGCCACTCCCGTCGCCGTCCAGGCCACCGGCCACGGCGCCAACTTCCCCATCGAGCACGGCCTCCTGATCAACACGTCCCGCATGACGGACGTACGGACGGACCCCACCACCCGCACAGCCACCGTCGCGGCGGGCGCCAAGTGGAGCGACGTCCTGGCCACGGCCGCCCCGCACGGCCTCGCGGGCCTCTGCGGCACCTCCACCGACGCGGGCGTCGTCGGCTACATCCTCGGCGGCGGCCTCCCCGTCCTCGGCCGCACCTACGGCTACGCCGCCGACCTGGTCCGTTCCTTCCAGGTCGTCACCCCGGACGGCCGGCTGCGGGAAACAGACCCGCAATCCGAACCGGAACTCTTCTGGGCCCTGCGCGGCGGCAAGGGCAACGTGGGCGTCGTCACCTCCCTCGTCACCGAACTGCTCCCCCTCCCCCGCCTCTACGGCGGCGGCCTCCACTGCCCGGGCGAGCACGCGGAGGCCCTGCTCCGGGCCTGGACGGACTGGACCCGCACCGTCCCGGACGAGATGTGCAGCATGTTCTCGGTCCTCCGCCTGCCCCCCATCCCGCAGATCCCGGAACCCCTGCGCGGCGGCTTCTGGGGCCGGGTCGCGATCGCCTGGCCCGGCGACCCGGCCGCGGGCGAGGACCTCATCGCCCCGCTCCGCCGAGCCGCCCCCATAGCCGTCGACACGGTCGAGGACATGGACTTCGCGGCCATGGACCGCATCCACATGGAACCCCAGGACCCGCTCCCGGCCCGGGAGTGCTGCCTGCTCCTGCGCGACCTGCCCCCCGACGCCATCGGCACGTTCCTGGAGCAGGTCGGCCCCGCGGCCGGCCCGGACCATCCCCTGCTGGTCGCCTCACTGCGCCACATGGGCGGAGCGCTGGCCCGCCCGTCCGCCGTCGAGGACGCCGTCTGCGCCCGCGACGCCCGCTACTTCATGGAGTCGGTCGGCATCATGCCGGCCCCACCCGTCGCCGAGGCCGTCGAACAGGCGACGCGCCGCCTCTACACCGCCATGGCCCCGTACGGCACGGGCCGCACCATGGTCAACATCCACGGCACCCCGGGCGACGAACAGGACCGCGCCCGCGCCTGGACCCCCGAGGTCTACGCCCGCCTGCGCCACGACAAGGCCATCTACGACCCGTCCAACCTGCTCCGCTACGGCCACGCGGTGACTCCCGCGTAACCGCACGCCGTCCCGGGCCGGGAGAGGGAAACAGGCGCGGCCCGCACCCCGATTCCGGGTGCGGGCCGCGAAACGCGCTGTCAGTGCGCGACCGTGGCTCGGAGCGCCCCGCAACCCGGAACACCCCGCCCCACCGCGCGCCTCACGTGGTGGAACGCCGCCGTCGCGCCCCCGGCCGCCGCTCGCTCGGCCGCGTCACGGGGTCCCCGGCCTCCACAGCGGCAGCTCTCCGCTTCGCGCCGAAGTCCGCCAGCGCCTCCGCGAGCTTCAGCACGGACGGCTCCGGAGCCATGACGTCCACCCGCAGACCGTGCTCCTCGGCGGTCTTGGCCGTGGCCGGGCCGATACAGGCGATCACGGTGACGTTGTGCGGCTTGCCGGCGATGCCGACCAGGTTCCGCACGGTCGACGACGAGGTGAAGAGAACCGCGTCGAAGCCGCCGCCCTTGATCGCCTCGCGCGTCTCCGCCGGCGGCGGCGAGGCCCGCACGGTCCGGTAGGCGGTGACGTCGTCGACCTCCCAGCCGAGCTCGATCAGCCCGGCGACCAGCGTCTCCGTGGCGATGTCGGCACGCGGCAGGAACACCCGGTCGATCGGGTCGAAGACCGGGTCGTAGGGCGGCCAGTCCTCCAGCAGCCCGGCGGCGGACTGCTCGCCGCTCGGTACCAGGTCCGGCTTCACACCGAAGGCGATCAGCGCCTTCGCCGTCTGCTCGCCGACGGCCGCGACCTTGATGCCCGCGAAGGCACGGGCGTCGAGCCCGTACTCCTCGAACTTCTCCCGCACGGCCTTGACCGCGTTCACCGAGGTGAAGGCGATCCACTCGTAGCGGCCCGTCACCAGCCCCTTGACCGCACGCTCCATCTGCTGGGGCGTGCGCGGCGGCTCGACGGCGATCGTCGGCACCTCGTGCGGCACGGCCCCGTACGACCGCAGCTGGTCGGAGAGCGACACCGCCTGCTCCTTGGTCCGCGGCACGAGCACCTTCCAGCCGAACAGCGGCTTGGACTCGAACCACGCGAGCTGGTCGCGCTGGGCGGCGGCGGAACGCTCACCGACCACGGCTATCACCGGCCGGCCGCCCTCCGGCGAGGGCAGCACCTTGGCCTGCTTCAGCGTCTGCGCGATGGTGCCGAGCGTGGCGGTCCAGGTGCGCTGCCGGGTGGTCGTGCCGGCGACGGTGACCGTCATCGGGGTGTCCGGCTTGCGGCCCGCGGAGACGAGCTCGCCGGCCGCCGCGGCGACGGAGTCCAGCGTGGTGGACACCACGACCGTGCCGTCCGACGCGCCGACCTCCGTCCAGCACCGGTCCGACGCCGTCCGCGCGTCCACGAACCGCACGTCCGCGCCCTGCGCGTCGCGCAGCGGCACACCGGCGTAGGCGGGCACGCCGACCGCGCTCGCGATACCGGGGACGACCTCGAAGGGCACCCCGGCGGCGGCGCACGCCAGCATCTCCTCGGCGGCGTACGTGTCGAGGCCCGGGTCGCCGGACACCGCACGGACGACCCGCCTGCCGCCCCGCGCGGCCTCCATGACAAGATGTGCGGCATCCCGCACCGCGGGGGCGGCCACGGCGGTTGACGTACCGTCAACAACCGTGAGCTGGGGCGCTCCTGTGCCCGGAGTCGGCTCCTGGGAAGGATCCGAGTCCGTGTCCACTTCGGAGACGCCCTGCCTGGCGTGCTGACGTACGACGTCGAGCACCTCGTGCTCGGCGACGAGGACGTCCGCGTTCGCCAGCGCCTCCACGGCGCGCAGAGTCAGCAGTCCCGGATCTCCGGGTCCGGCACCCAGGAAGGTGACGTGCCCGTGTTCAGGACCGGCGGAAAGGGTGGTGGGGCTCAATGTGCTCGCTCCCCCATCAGACCGGCCGCGCCCTGGGCGAGCATCTCGTCCGCGAGTTCGCGGCCGAGCGCCATTGCCCGGTCGTGCGTCTCGGGCACGGGACCGGTGGTGGACAGCTGCACCATGCGCGTGCCGTCGGTCGTCCCGACGACGGCGCGCAGGCGCATTTCCTTGACAATCTGCCCGTCGGCCAGCAAGTCGGCCAAAGCGCCCACGGGAGCGCTGCAGCCGGCCTCCAGGGCGGCGAGCAGTGACCGCTCGGCCGTCACGGCGACCCGCGTGAACGGGTCGTCGAGCTCGGCGAGCGCGGCGACGAGGTCCGCATTGCCTGCGGCGCACTCGATCGCCAGAGCCCCCTGGCCGGGGGCGGGCAAAACCGTGTCGACCGACAGGAAGTCGGTCACTTCGTCACCCCGGCCGATCCGGTTCAGCCCGGCGGCGGCCAGCACGACGGCGTCGAGTTCGCCGCTGCGTACGTACCCGATGCGGGTGTCGACGTTGCCGCGGATCGGGACCGTGGATATATCCAGGCCGTGGCTGCGCGCGTACGCGTTGAGCTGCGCCATCCGGCGCGGCGAACCCGTACCGATGCGGGCCCCCGAGGGCAGGTCGGTGAACTTCAGCGCGTCCCGGGCGACGATCACGTCCCGCGGGTCCTCGCGCACCGGCACGGCGGCCACGACCAGTTCATCGGGCTGCGTGGTCGGCAGGTCCTTCAGCGAGTGCACCGCGAAGTCGACCTCGCCCTTGAGCAGCGCGTCGCGCAGGGCGGTGACGAACACGCCGGTGCCGCCGATCTGTGCGAGCTGCTCACGCGAGACGTCGCCGTACGTGGTGATCTCGACGAGTTCGACGGGCCGCCCGGTCACCCGGCTCACGGCCTCGGCCACCTGCCCGGACTGGGCCATGGCGAGCTTGCTCCGCCGGGTACCGAGCCTCAGCGCTGTGTCGTTCATGCCGGGCCTCGGTCCTTCTCGGTGGTGCTGTCCTCGGCCCGGGAGACGGCGGCCACCGTCTCGGGGTCGAGGTCGAACAGGGTCCGCAGCGCGTCCGCGTACCCGGCGCCGCCGGGCTCGGCCGCGAGCTGCTTGACCCGTACGGTCGGCGCGTGGAGCAGTTTGTCGACCACGCGCCGCACGGTCTGGGTGATCTCCGCTCGGTGCTTGTCGTCGAGGCCCGGCAGCCGCCCGTCCAGGCGGGCGATCTCGCTGGCCACGACATCGGCGGCCATGGTGCGCAGGGCGACCACGGTCGGTGTGATGTGCGCGGCCCGCAGGGCTGCCCCGAAGGCCGCGACCTCGTCGGAGACGATACGCCGGACCTGGTCCACATCGGCAGCCATCGGAGCGCCCGCGGAGGCCTCCGCCAGCGATTCGATGTCCACCAGCCGCACCCCGGCCAGCCGGTGCACGGCCGCGTCGATGTCGCGCGGCATCGCCAGGTCCAGCAGGAAGAGCACGGGCTCGGGCCGCTGCGGCTCGTCGACCGGCTCGGGCCGGCGCCGCTCGGGGATCCGGCCGACGGTGGCCGCGGTCGCCGCGAGCGCGCCGATCAGTTCGGCGTCGGCCTCGGGGCCGCTGCGGGCGCTCTCCCGGCGGTCGACGGTGCCGCCGGCGGCCCATGCGGCGTGCTGCTCCAGGGTGGCGGCGTCCATGCCGGCCACGGCGGCCTCCCCCATGACGGAGAAGCCGGGCTGCACGGCGGCCAGGTCGAGCGGGCAGTTGTCGTCGTTGCCGACGGAGGTGGGCGGCAGCGCGGCCTGCCGGGAGTCCGCCGGCCGGTCGTCCTCGATCTCGGCGGCGGGCTGTCCGGTGCGTCCCTCCACCGCGGCGGCGACCGACTCGGCCGTCAGGACCAGGCCGGTCGCGCCGGTACAGGAGACGGCGATGTCGGCACGTGTCAGCTCGACCGGCACCGATTCCATCGGTACCGCGCGGGCCAGCACGTCCGTGTCGTCGCCCTCGGTGAGTATCTGGGCGAGCCGCTCGGCGCGGTCGAAGGTGCGGTTGGCGACGACGACCTCGGCGACCCCGGCCCGCGCGAGCGTGGCGGCGGCCAGGGAGGACATCGACCCGGCGCCGATGACCAGGGCCTTCTTGCCCCGGGCCCAGGTCTCCACGTCGCCGCCCGCGGCCAGCTGCTCCAGGCCGAAGGTGACCAGGGACTGGCCGGCGCGGTCGATGCCGGTCTCGGAGTGGGCGCGCTTGCCGACCCGCAGGGCCTGCTGGAACAGGTCGTTCAGGAGGCGGCCCGCGGAGTGCAGGTCCTGCGCGCGGGCCAGGGAGTCCTTGATCTGGCCGAGGATCTGACCCTCGCCGACGACCATCGAGTCCAGCCCGCACGCCACCGAGAACAGGTGGTGGACGGCCCGGTCCTCGTAGTGCACGTAGAGATAGGGAGTGAGCTCCTCCAGGCCGACGCCGCTGTGCTGGGCGAGCAGCGTGGACAGCTCGGCGACACCGGCGTGGAACTTGTCCACGTCGGCGTAGAGCTCGATGCGGTTGCAGGTGGCGAGCACCGCGGCCTCGGCGGCCGGTTCGGCGGCGACCGTGTCCTGGAGCAGCTTTGCCTGCGCGTCCGGGTTGAGCGAGGCCCGCTCCAGCACGCTGACCGGGGCGCTGCGGTGACTGAGTCCGACGACGAGGAGGCTCATGCCGGCATCACGGCGGGCATGTCCCCGTCGGGCCCCTGGTCGGCGGACTCGCTGCGGGCGGCGGCGGTCGGGACACCACCGTCGGAGGCGGCCCCTTCCCCGGCCTTGCGCTGCTCGTGGAAGGCGAGGATCTGCAGCTCGATGGAGAGGTCGACCTTGCGCACGTCGACACCGTCCGGGACGGACAGCACGGTCGGCGCGAAGTTCAGGATGGAGGTGACACCGGCGGCCACGAGCCGGTCGCAGACGGCCTGGGCGGCACCGGCGGGGGTGGCGATGACACCGATCGACACGCCGTTGTCCTGGATGATCTTCTCCAGGTCGTCGGAGTGCTGCACGGGGATCCCGGCGACGGGCTTGCCGGCCATGGCCGGGTCCGCGTCGATCAGCGCGGCGACCCGGAAGCCACGGGAGGCGAAGCCGCCGTAGTTGGCCAGGGCGGCGCCGAGGTTACCGATACCGACGATCACGACCGGCCAGTCCTGGGTGAGACCCAGCTCACGGGAGATCTGGTACACGAGGTATTCGACGTCGTAGCCGACACCCCGGGTGCCGTAGGAGCCGAGGTAGGAGAAGTCCTTGCGCAGCTTCGCGGAGTTGACCCCCGCCGCGGCCGCGAGCTCCTCGGAGGAGACCGTGGGTACCGAGCGCTCCGACAGCGCGGTCAGGGCGCGGAGGTACAGCGGGAGCCGGGCGACGGTGGCCTCGGGAATCCCTCGGCTGCGGGTCGCCGGTCGGTGAGTTCGGCCAGTTGCCACGGTGCTCCTGCGGGTAGAGCGGGGCTGTAGGCGGTCATACGTCCCTACATGACCGCCCCGTCGAATGCAGGCTATGTCTTTGTGAACGCGTGCACAAAGATGGTGTCCGTTTTGCCCGGCCAACGTGACCGGGCTCACGCACCCCCGGCGCATTCGTGGGGAACCGGCGCACGAGCACCGCCGTTCCTTTACTCCTGGGGGCAAAACCGCACACTCTCCTCCATGCATCCCGCCCCCGAGACCAGTCACCGTCGATCCTAAGCGACCTGGCGACCGCTTTGGACTGGTCGGTCAGTCGCGTCACCGGCCGGTCTCAGTCGGTGAGCGCCTTGCGCAGGCGGTCCTCGTTCACGCGCCAGAAGGTGTGCTGCCTGCCGTCCACCAGCACGACCGGGATCTGCTCCCAGTACTGGTCGTGCAGTTCCCGATCCTCGGTGATGTCCTTACGCTCCCAGGGGACTCCGAGATCACCGCACACCTTCTCCACAACGACCTGCGCGTCATCGCACAGATGACAGCCGGGCTTCCGGATCAGCGTGACGAGCCGTTCCCCGGAGGGCTTGCGACGAAAGAGGGGACTCATGTCGGCCATTGTCGCGCGCCTGTGAACGAGGGAAACCCCTCCGAAGGACCAGGGGACACGCCGACCGGAACCGTCCCGCGCGGCCTCATTAACGACACGCACGCCGAGAGTTCACACGCTCCGAACCTCGCGACTCCGGAACCCCCGAACAAACTGGCTATGCTCACGCCATGGCCGCTCTCGGATGGCTCACTCCCCGTAGGCGCTCCGCCACGGCGCGGAGCGTTTTGGCAGGCGAGGCCTCGGCGGAGGCAGCACGCAAGTCCTCACAGGAGGCTGCCGGCACGACCGAGGAACCGCAGTTCCCGGTCCACGGCGACGACCGGGCCGCCGCCTTCTTCGACCTGGACAACACCGTCATGCAGGGCGCCGCCCTCTTCCACTTCGGCCGTGGCCTGTACAAACGGAAGTTCTTCGAGACCCGCGAGCTCGCCCGCTTCGCCTGGCAGCAGGCCTGGTTCCGGCTGGCCGGGGTCGAGGACCCCGAGCACATGCAGGAGGCCCGCGACTCGGCCCTGTCCATCGTCAAGGGCCACCGCGTCGCCGAGCTCCAGTCGATCGGCGAGGAGATCTACGACGAGTACATGGCCGAGCGCATCTGGCCCGGCACCCGGGCCCTGGCCCAGGCCCATCTGGACGCGGGCCAGAAGGTGTGGCTCGTGACGGCTGCCCCCGTCGAGATCGCCCAGGTCATCGCCCGCCGCCTGGGCCTGACCGGCGCCCTCGGCACGGTCGCCGAGTCCGTCGACGGCGTCTACACCGGCAAGCTGGTCGGCGAACCGCTGCACGGCCCCGCGAAGGCCGAGGCGGTCCGCGCCCTGGCGACGGCGGAGGGCCTGGACCTGGGCCGCTGCGCCGCCTACAGCGACTCGCACAACGACATCCCGATGCTGTCGCTGGTCGGCCACCCCTACGCCATCAACCCGGACTCCAAGCTGCGCAAGCACGCCCGCGAGCTCGACTGGCGGCTGCGCGACTACCGCACCGGCCGCAAGGCGGCCAAGGTCGGCATCCCCGCCGCGGCCGGCGTCGGCGCGGTGGCCGGCGGCACGGCGGCGGCGATCGCCCTGCACCGCCGCCGCCGCTGACGACCGATCAATCCGGGACACCATCGTTTACGGGATGACAGGCCCCGTAAATCCAACTGGCGTACCCCCACAACCTCGCGTCCAGTCCTCTTGGCTGCACACGGCCACAACACGCCCTGGACCGAGCCTCAACCCGAACCTTTCCGATCAACAACCGTTCACGCTCTGGCGCTTGATCCGGCGTCAATCGGTTACGGAAGCGACGTAACCGATGATTTGAGCAACTCGGTGTAGCAGGGCCTATACGAAGCGTTATTCTCCTCAGACGCAAACCGGTACCCCTCCGTCGCTACGACGGGTGAAAGGTCCCGCACTGCACGTGATGGAAGCTCTGCCTCTGGGAGTCCCGTGTACTCACACGTCGGGGTTGACGCCTCGGGCCTGGCTACGCTCCGCGCAACGGTCCTTAACCTGTTGCGCGGCTTCGTCCCCACCGCGTACGCCGCCCCCGCATTCGCCACCGCCGCGCCCGTCGGCCCGTGCTACGCACTGGCCGACGGCAGCGCCGCGGTCGCCAGACGAGGGCGCCCGTCCGGCGCGGCCACCGCCCGCCGGCCCGCCGCGGACAGCGACAGCGCCCGGATGATGGACCTGGTGGAGCGCGCCCAGGCCGGCGAGGCCGACGCCTTCGGCCGCCTCTACGACCAGTACAGCGACACCGTCTACCGGTACATCTACTACCGGGTCGGAGGAAAGGCGACCGCCGAGGACCTCACCAGCGAGACCTTTCTGCGGGCGCTCAGAAGGATCGGCACCTTCACCTGGCAGGGCCGCGACTTCGGCGCCTGGCTCGTCACCATCGCCCGCAACCTGGTCGCCGACCACTTCAAGTCCAGCCGCTTCCGCCTCGAGGTCACCACCGGCGAGATGCTCGACGCCAACGAGGTCGAGCGCTCCCCCGAGGACTCCGTCCTGGAGTCCCTCTCCAACGCCGCCCTGCTCGACGCCGTACGGCGGCTCAACCCTCAGCAGCAGGAGTGCGTGACGCTCCGCTTCCTCCAGGGCCTCTCCGTCGCGGAGACCGCCCGGGTGATGGGCAAGAACGAGGGCGCCATCAAGACCCTCCAGTACCGGGCCGTCCGCACCCTCGCCCGGCTCCTCCCGGAAGACGCCCGCTGACCGGGGCACACCCTCCGCTACGGTCAACTCACGTTCAGTGAAAGTCCGTTGGCTTCGGCATCGGATCATCCGGCGTCCGTAACCCAAGTGCCGCGCCGCTCGTTGTGCGGGATGCAGACTCCCTGTGGTCACCCCCTGGCCGACTCCGGCCACTCGATCGTGTGGTCGTGGTCAGGGTGTGCAACCCTCAGGACCCCCTGGGGAGTCGACCGTCATGACGAGAGGAGGTGCCGCCAGTGATCGCGAACGTATCGGCGCACCGGCGGGCGAACGCCTTCGCCCAGGCCCTTCAGGAGCAGTCCGAGCAGGGCACGGCGGCCGAGCAGTCCGAAGGACCGGCACCGGCGCCGGCTGCTGCGGAACAGACCGAACAGGCACGCCTGCGGGCGCTCGCCTCCGGTCTCGAGGCGCTGCCCAGACCGGAGCTCGACCCGGAGGTCAAGGTCGTCCAACGGGCCCAGCTGGTGGCCGCCTTCGAGGCCATGCTCCAGGAGGGCACCGCGGGAGGCGGGGCGACGGACCGCGCGGTCCCCGAGCAGCGCTCCCCCCGGGGCCGGGGCGCCCACCGCGCGAACTCACTGAAGAAGTTCCGGCCGCGTTCCCGGCTCGCCAAGGGCCTCACCGCGGGCGGGCTCAGCGTCGGCGTGGCCGCGAGCGCCTTCGGCGGAGTCTCCGCCGCCAGCTCCGACGCCCTGCCCGGCGACTCCCTGTACGGCCTCAAGCGCGGCATCGAGGACGTCAAACTCGGCCTGGCCGACGGCGCCGACGAGCGCGGCCGGGTCTATCTCGACCACGCCTCCACCCGGCTCAGCGAAGCCCGACGCCTGATGGAGCGCGGCCGCAGCGGCCCCCTGGACCACGAGTCCCTCGGCGAGATCCGCCGCACCCTGTCCGGCATGCGGCACGACGCGTCGGAAGGCCACCGGCTGCTGAGCGAGGCGTACCAGCGCGACCCGGACTCCCTGGGCCCCATCCAGGCCCTCTCCGCGTTCTCCCGCTCCCACCGCCAGGCCTGGGGCGAGCTGCGCGAGAAGCTCCCCGTCCAGCTCGGGGACGTCGGCGACCAGGTGTCCTCGGTGTTCGACGCCATAGAGGAGGACGTCGCCCCGCTGCGCTCCCTGCTGCCTCCCGAGCCTCCGGCCCGGAGCGGCGGCGGAGGCAGGCATCGGGGCGCCTCCGAGTCGGCCTCCACCGGCTCCTCGGCCACCGACCGGTCGGCCCGCCCCAGCAAGAGCGGCGGCGGCAGCAGCGACAAGGGCGGCACGAGCAGCGGCAGCCCCAGCCGCTCGGCAGGCTCCGGCGGCGAGAGCGACGGCCTGCTCGGCGGCAACACCGGCGGTCTGCTCGACCCTCCGAAGGACAGCGAGGCCAGCACCTCCCCGTCGGCGGTCAGCACCCCGTCCGTCCCCAAGCCGGACGTGACACTCCCGCCGCTCCTGCCCGGCCTGCTGCCCGGGCTGGACATCGACAACGACGACGCGAACTAGACGGCGGTACGACTGTGGGGCGCCCCTCGGCGCCCCACAGTCATGCGTACCGGCTGTCCTGCCGGCTCAGAAGAAGACCGACCGCCGCTGCACCAGCAGCTTGTACAGCGTGTGCTGGATCTGCTCCCTGACCTGGTCGGTCAGGTTGAACATCAGCATCGGGTCCTCGGCCGCCTCCGGCGGATAGCCGTCCGTGGGGATCGGCTCGCCGAACTGGATCGTCCACTTGGTCGGCAGCGGAATCGCCCCGAGCGGTCCGAGCCACGGGAAGGTCGGCGTGATCGGGAAGTACGGGAACCCCAGCAGCCGGGCGACGGTCTTGGCGTTGCCGATCATCGGGTAGATCTCCTCGGCCCCGACGATCGAGCAGGGAATGATCGGCGTCCCGGCACGCAGGGCCGTGGAGACGAAACCGCCGCGGCCGAAGCGCTGCAGCTTGTAGCGGTCCGCGAAGGGCTTGCCGAGGCCCTTGAAGCCCTCCGGCATCACCCCGACCAGTTCGCCCTGCTCCAGCAGCCGCGCCGCGTCCTCGGCACAGGCCAGGGTGTGGCCGAGCTTGCGGGCCAGTTCGTTGACCACCGGCAGCATGAACACCAGATCGGCGGCCAGCAGCCGCAGATGCCGGCCCGCCGGGTGGTTGTCGTGCACGGCGACCTGCATCATCAGGCCGTCCATCGGCAGCGTCCCGGAGTGGTTCGCCACGATCAGCGCACCGCCCTCGGACGGAATGTTCTCGACGCCCTTCACCTCGACCCGGAAGTACGTGTCGTACAGCGGCCGCAGCAGGGACATCAGGACCTGGTCGGTGAGCTCCTCGTCGTAGCCGAAGTCGTCGACCTCGTAGTCCCCGGTGAGGCGGCGGCGCAGGAAGGCCAGGCCGCTCGCGATACGCCGTTCCAGGCCGCCGTCGCCGCCCTCTGGCCCCTCCGGCGGTTGTTCATCGGACGTCACAGGAACATCATCCTGCGGAACAGCCCTGGTGGGCAGGGGCTGCACCTCACGTACCGGCGCGGACTCCGTGCCCGGGCGCCGGCTCCCCGCGCTCCGGCGACGCTGGGGGCGCTGTGCGGCGTTCCCGCGGGACCGGTCGTCGTCGAACGGAATGACCTTGGCATCCGCCATCGTTGATGCGCTCCTCAGTTGGCGCTCTGCGTCGGGGTGTGACCGCCGCCCGCGAGGGGCAGTGCGGCGATCCGGTCGACGGCCCCGGCAAGGGCCTCCGGCGGAAGAAGTCCGGGGCCTTGGCTGCGTGCGAAGTCCGCGAACGTCTCCGCGGTCGTGTACTTGGGCTGGAATCCCAGCGTCTCGCGCATCTGGCCCGTGGCGACGACCCGGCCGTGGGTCAGCAGCCGGATCTGCTCGGGCGAGAAGTCCGTCATGCCCAGCGTACGCACCAGCGAGCCCGCCCAGGTGACGGCAGGCAGCAGCAGGGGCACGGTGGGACGGCCCAGGCGCCGGGAGCACTGGGAGAGCAGCAGGACGCCGTCGCCGGCGATGTTGAAGGTGCCGCTGTTGAGCGTGCCCCGCCGCGGCTCGTGCGAGGCGATCCGCAGCACCTCGATCACGTCGTCCTCGTGCACGAACTGCAGCCGCGGGTCGTAGCCGAACACCGTCGGCAGCACCGGCAGCGAGAAGTACGAGGCGAGCGGGGTGTCGGCGGCCGGGCCCAGGATGTTGGCGAACCGCAGCACGGCCACCGCCACGTCGGGCCGCCGGCGCGCGAAGCCGCGGACGTAGCCCTCGACCTCCACCGTGTCCTTGGCGAAGCCGCCGCTGGGCAGTGACTTGGGCGGGGTCGTCTCGGTGAACACGGCCGGGTCGCGGGGCGCGGACCCGTAGACGTTCGTGCTGGACTTCACGACCAGCCGCTGCACGGCGGGCGACTTCTGGCAGGCACCGAGCAACTGCATGGTGCCGATGACGTTGGTCTCCTTCAGGGAGGCCCGGTTGCCACTGCCCAGCGGCGTGCCCGTCACGTCCAGATGGACGATCGTGTCGGCGCCCGTCTCGGCGAGCACCCGCGCGATCCCGGGCTGCCGGATGTCGGCCTGGACGAAGTCCGCACCGCCCAGATGGTGCTCGGGCGGCACCGCGTCCACCCCGACGACCCGGTCCACGTCGGGGTCACGCTGGATCCGCCGGACGAACCGGCCCCCCAGCTGGCGGGCCACTCCGGTGACGAGCACGACCTTGCCCAAGATCAGCGCCTTCCTTCCAGAACCTCTTGCCCCCGCCGCGTTCCCCCGTGGGGCCAACTTAGCGGGTCGGTGTTGCGCTGTGATGACCGCCCGATGCGTGAAGTGACCAAAGCAGCCGGACGTACGAGCCGATACGCGTGTGGCCCCCCACCGTTAAGTGGGGGGCCACAGCAACGCTCTCGCGGCGTCCGCGTCGCGAACTTACTTCTTGTTGCGACGCTGGACGCGCGTGCGCTTGAGCAGCTTGCGGTGCTTCTTCTTCGCCATCCGCTTGCGCCGCTTCTTGATAACAGAGCCCACGACTACCCTCGCTCACTTCTCATCACTCGGTGTTTGGGCGCCATGGGCCCATACGACCTACGAGGGGCCAGCCTACCCGCCCGAGCGCTGAGGTCGTAATCGAGGAGGCCGGGGGATCCCGAAGTGCCCTGTGAGGATCGCCCCGGCCCAGCCGTCAGGCGGTTTCCACCCCCACGTAACTCTCGCGGAGGTACTCGTGAACCGCTTGCTCCGGGACGCGGAAGGACCGCCCCACACGGATCGCGGGCAGATGACCGCTGTGCACCAGCCGGTACACGGTCATCTTCGACACTCGCATCACCGAGGCGACTTCCGCCACGGTAAGGAACTGAACCTCGTTCAGAGGCCTCTCGCCAGCTGCAGCCATGACACACCTGAACCTTCCGCACTCGACGGCCACCGGCTTCCCCTTCCGGTGACTCTTCGTCGCTGCGTGCTCACTCCCCAATGTAGGGGCGGGTGATGCGAGTGGGGAAGAGGTGCACCCATCGGCGGCCTACTGTGACAGACACGCCCGATTGAGTACGTAGCGGGTAAGCGGCAGGTAGTAATCAGACCGCACGCCGTCATCAAGTGGAACGACGACGGACACGGACCCCTCGGCCTCACCGACGAACGGGGCGGGATCGTCCGTATCGGCCGGCCCGATGGCCTCGAACCCCAGCTGACCTGCCCCGCAGACCCACCCGTGGTCCCCGATCACCAGCTCGGGAAGGGGCCCGCCGGCCTCCGCGGCGACGGCCAGCACGGTACGAACCGGGAGAGGTGAGTGCGTATGTGCGCCGGGCTCACAACCGGGGCGTTCCGTGCCGGGGGCCCGCACCAGCGCGACTCCTCGTACGTAGTCGAGGTTGTAGGTACGTAGGCCGAACCGGGTCGTTATGTCGACACAGCGACCCTGCGCGGGGGTGAGAACCTCACACCCCGCCGCCGACAGCGCGTCTGCCAGAGCGGCGTAGAAACCGAGCAGCCGGTGCGGATGCCCGGTGCCGAACAGCACGGGCGCGCGACGCCCGGCGGCCCCGGCGAGCCGTTCCGCGAAGGCGTCCAGCGCACTCAGCGTCTTCGCCGGATCGATCACGTCCTGGCCGGAAGTACGCCGAAAATCGACTGAAACCCCGCACCGGTCCGCCATCAGGTCGATCAAATCCCGCTGCTCCCAGACCCTTTCGGGATCGATCCCGAGCAGCACCCGCGGGTCCCGGGCAGCGAACAGCCGGTAGCTCCGCAGGCTCTCCTCCCGGGACGTGGCCACGGTCCCGGCGAGACGCGCACCCACCAGGTGCGCACAAAGGGATTCGGGGGTCAGCACCAGAAGATCGTGCGCGACCCGGTCCCCGCATGTCCCGGGAACCGGGGAACACCGCACGGTCGGCCTACCGAGGCCCCCCACCCGGTCAGGCCAGCAGCCCCCGCAGCGGGAAGACCGCCCGCCTGGCCGCCAGCACCGCCTGGTCCAGCCGGTCCGCCGGGTCGTAGCCCTCCTCCCAGCCCGACCACGCGACGGGCCAGCGCCCGTCCGTCATCCGCGCCGGGGCCAACTGCCGCGTCCGGGCGAACACTTCCTGCCGCCAGCCCTCCGGGATCACCGCCTCGGGCTTCACCGCCCGGCCCGCCGCGATCCCGACCAGATGCGTCCACGACCTCGGGACGACGTCCACCACGGCGTAGCCACCCCCGCCCAGGGCCACCCACCGCCCGTCCGCGTACTCGTGCGCCAGGTCGTGACAGGCCACCTGCACCGCCCGCTGCGCGTCCAGCGACACCGCCAGATGCGCCAGCGGATCCTCGAAGTGCGTGTCCGCCCCGTGCTGCGTCACCAGCACCTGCGGCCGGAAGTCGGCGATCAGCTCCGGCACCACCGCGTGGAACGCCCGCAGCCACCCGGCGTCCCCGGTCCCGGCCGGCAGCGCCACGTTCACCGCCGAGCCCTCCGCCGAGTCCGCCCCTGTCTCCTCCGGCCACCCGGTCTGCGGGAAGAGTGTCCGGGGATGCTCGTGCAGCGAGATCGTGAGCACCCGCGGGTCCTCCCAGAACGCCGCCTGCACCCCGTCCCCGTGATGCACGTCGACGTCGACGTACGCCACCCGCTCGGCCCCGAGCTCCAGCAGCCGCGCGATCGCCAGCGACGCGTCGTTGTAGATGCAGAACCCCGACGCACCACCCGGCATCGCGTGGTGCAGCCCGCCCGCGAAGTTCACCGCGTGCAGCGCCTCACCCCGCCACACCGCCTCCGCCGCCCCCACCGACTGCCCGGCGATCAGCGACGACACCTCGTGCATCCCCGCGAACGCCGGATCGTCCATCGTCCCCAGCCCGTACGACTGGTCCGCCGCCCCCGGATCCACCGACGCGGCCTTCACCGCCCGGATGTAGTCCTCCCGGTGGACGAGCCGCAGCGTCGACTCCCCGGCCGCCTTCGCGGCGACCACGTCCACCTCACGGTCCAGCCCGAAGGCGTCGACCAGTCTCCGGGTCAGGGCGAGCCGGACCGGGTCCATCGGATGCCCAGGACCGAAGTCATAGCCCGTCACTGCCTCGTCCCACATCAGCTGTGCGCGACCGCTCATGCCCGCCACCGTATCGGTCCGGTTGAGCGGCGAACGACCTGGCGTACACGAGCGTCACCAGCACCAACACCATCGGCACGAGCATGGCGCCCCGGTAGCTCCACAGATCGCCCAGCGCACCGACCAACGGCGAACCGATCAAAAACCCCACGTAGTTGAAGACGTTCAGCCGCGCCACGGCCGCATCCGAAGCCCCCGGGAACAGCCTGCCCGCCGCCGCGAACGTCTGCGGAACCAGCACACACAACCCCAGCCCCAGCAGCGTGAACCCCAGCATCCCGACCCACGCCCCGGGCGCCCCCGCCACCACGGCGAACCCAGCCGCCGAGACCAGCGCCCCGCCCCGCACGACCGCCACCGCCCCGAACCGCCGCACCCCGAGGTCCCCGATCGCCCGCCCCAGCAGCGTCGTGACCATGTACACGTTGTACGGCACCGTCGCCAGCTGCTCCGAGCTCCCCAGCACGTCCTGGAGGTACTTGGCACTCCAGTTGGAGACCGTCGAGTCCCCGATGTACGCGAAGGTCATCACCAGACAGAGCGGCAACAGCCACTTGAAGACGACGACCTGCCCCTCACCGCCCTGCTCCCCGGCCTTCTCCTCCGCTCCGGCCGCCGCGCCCCGGTCGTCGACGTACCACCGGCTCCCCACCAGCACCGCCGGCAGCAGCACCAGCACGACCGGCAGATACGACATCCACAACGCCAGATCCCAGTGCGCCCCCGCCCACGCCAGCGACGCCCCCACGATCCCGCCCAGGCTGTACGTGGCATGAAAACTGAGCATGATGCTGCGCCCGTACGCCCGCTGCAGACTCACCCCGAGCATGTTCATCGACGCGTCCAGCACCCCGACGGCGAGCCCGAACGCCGCGAGGGCGACACCCAGTTCGACCATCCGCCCCCCGGCCCCGACCCCGAGCAGCGCCAGCAGCACCACGGGCTGGGACCACCGCAGCAACCGGCTCGGCGGCACCCGCTTCACCAGCCGCTCGGTGCTCACGCTCCCGACCCCGGCGAGGATCGGCACAGCGGCCAGGAAGGCCGGCAGCAGCGCGTCGGACACCCCGTACCGGTCCTGGACGGCCGGAATCCGCGTCACGAGCAGAGCGAAGGCGACCCCCTGCACACCGAAGCCGAACGCCAACGAGGCCCTGCCGCGCCGCAGCACATCAGTCATGGCGGCGAGCGTAGGGCCCCGGCTTACCCGTGGGTAGATCCAGCCAAAGGTGAATTTGGCTCAGCTCTACTTGGCGGTCGCGAGATCGGCGGTCGCGAGGTCGGCGGTCACGAGACCCTTGTCAAGAGGCGCGCCCGGGCGACCGGCACCCGTCCGCGACCCCGCCTTCGCCTCCGCGATGACCATGGCGGCCATCGGACCAGCGCCCAGCGCGCCGCCGACCACGAAGCCCGCCCCCATGGCGACGACCATGATCACATTGCCGAGCCACACCATGGTGTTCACCGGCAGGGTGTACGCCCCCACGACCCGCACCACACACTCCGCGAGCAGCACGACGCCCCACACCAGCGAGAACGCCCGCTCGAACCGCCGAAACCGCGCCGACCCGGCATGCAGCCGCGCCCAGGCGGCCTCCCGGCTCGGGTCCCCCTTCACCACCCAGGGCTTCATCCCCGCGGTCATCAACGGCTTGCCGAGCGCCACGGAGACGATGATGCCGATCCCGATCGTGCTGCTGACCGCGCTGTCCTTCGCGATCATCAGTCGCGGGTCGCCGGCCACGAAGCCGAGCAGCAGCGAGACGACGTTCACGAGGAGGATGAGCGCGGCCAGCCCGTTGACCTCACGGGACCTCACCACACCCCACCCGGTCCGCACGGCCGGCACGACGCTGCTCAGGCCGAGCGCCACCAGGGTGCTCATCCCGAGGCCGTTCTTGAGGAGGTAGTACGCCCCGAGGGGCACCGCTACGTCGAGGAGCAACGGCGCGAAGTTCCGCAGCACGCTCCGGCTGTTGGTGTCGCTTCCCTTGGTGTTCCCCGTGTTCGTCGTCATGCACCCAGCTTCGCGGCCGGCACCAGGTCACCGGTAGAAACGATCATCCGGTCCTCGACATGACAAATGTCAGAGCAGCAGGTCAGCCAACTCCCCCATGCCCGAGAAGAGTTGAGTGGCACCCGCGAGCCTGTCGGCCGGCGTCATCGCGGTGAACCCGTACACGTCCATCCCGGCCGCAACGGCCGCCCGCACCCCCAGCGGACTGTCCTCGACGACGACACACCGTTCGGGCGTGACCCCCATCCGCTCGGCGGCGTACAGAAACAGGTCGGGAGCTGGCTTGCCGCGCCCGACGTCCTGCGAGCTGAAGATCCGCCCCTCGTCGAACCACCGGTCGAGCCCGGTCGTCCGGTGCCCCACCCGGATCCGCTCATGGCTCCCGGAGGATGCCACGCAGTACGGCACGGCGTCGGCGGTGAGCTTCTGCAGCACCTCCTCGACGCCGGCCACCGGCTTCAACTCCTCCTCGAAGGCCGCGAAGACCCGCCCGTGGAACACGTCGTCGAAGTCCTCCGGCAACCGCTGCCCGGTCCGTTCCCCGATCAGATCGTGTACGCGGTGCATGGCGGCGCCCATGTAGTCGCGCAGGGAGTCCTCGTAGGACGTGGGGTGCCCGAGCTCGGTCAGATAGGCGGCCAGGAGCCGGTTGGAGATCGGCTCACTGTCGACGAGGACACCGTCATTGTCGAAGATCACGAGGTCATGGCGCATAACTCGAGCCTAAACGCAGAAAACCCCCGCACCGAAAGGTGCGGGGGTTTTCCCAATAATTGTTCGGCGGCGTCCTACTCTCCCACAGGGTCCCCCCTGCAGTACCATCGGCGCTGTAAGGCTTAGCTTCCGGGTTCGGAATGTAACCGGGCGTTT